>NZ_JAGXJP010000186.1:0-266 GCF_019091365.1 Bacillus sp. GbtcB10 | reverse complement strand
CCATCTCTTATACTACAACTAATAAGTGGCCCATTTATTGATAAATGGAGCCGGAAGTGGATTATGATTTTTTCGCAATGGATGCGGGCTTCGGTTTTCTTACTGCCATTAGTCATGTTACTTACTAACAGTATAGAAGTATGGCATGTGTATGTCGTACAAATAATAATCGGGCTTATTACGCCGCTGTATACACCTGCAAGTCAAGCAATTACACCGAGCATTGTAAGTGAAGAGCAACTACAAGATGCAAATGCGTATATTGA
>NZ_JAGXJP010000185.1:0-266 GCF_019091365.1 Bacillus sp. GbtcB10 | reverse complement strand
ACGGATGGGACGGTGCTTTACTATAGTCAATGAATGTTTTGTTTCTGTTCAAAACCCACTCGTTAGAAAGACTACTACTGCTCATGATTTCGCTGCTAAGAGCAGCTGTAGGAGAACTTGCGGTCGCAATCATGTGGTAAGCATTCCTCCATGGTGATGAAGGCTTTGATTTCTAACTAGTTTCTGTCTTCGTTGACAAACTTGCTCTATGTCAGACTTAGTATTCGTCCATCAAAAGAAACATTAAGGTTCGGAAAGCATAGACT
>NZ_JAGXJP010000184.1:0-266 GCF_019091365.1 Bacillus sp. GbtcB10 | reverse complement strand
GATCATTTCTTACAGAGCAATAAGTATTAAGCCCATTTTCATTTAACAAAATCCTACCATCCATTATATCCACTACTTACGATATTAATCCCTTGTTCTCTTTTTTATATTTACAGCATATATGTAACTGAAAAGGATTGGACAAAGGGGCGTAATATTATGTTTTTCTTTTTTATTACGAGTAAAAGAAGCTTTAAACACATTAGCTTAATAGTGATACTTTCCTTATTTACAGCATGGCTACTCTTTTTGAAAACATATTCACA
>NZ_JAGXJP010000183.1:0-266 GCF_019091365.1 Bacillus sp. GbtcB10 | reverse complement strand
CAAGTTGTTCCTGTTAATGTGGGCTCACGTTTTTCTGCAATAACTGTTCGATTTTATGAATCTGTTACCCAATGCTTTTTAATTTTATATGTATAAGGGGTACAGACCGCAAAACGGAAAAAAACCACGTTAAGCAAATTTCAACATAAAAACGAGTACTTTTAACAGCGTTAAGGAAAACTTTAGTTACCAAAAACCATAATTTTTGTAATTTATTCAATCTTGGTTAAGGTTCTTGATAGCAAAGAGGTAGTCTTTTACCAAAA
>NZ_JAGXJP010000182.1:0-266 GCF_019091365.1 Bacillus sp. GbtcB10 | reverse complement strand
CATTGGTTTCTGGCTTATATTGGTCTATTTGATTTTGCTAAATTGGATAAATAGTCCTGTTAGGTTGCACTTTTCTGATCTAGGTGACAGAGCTTGAATCATGGAAATAACTTTCCTGCTTATAGGGGTAAGGCACACACATTTGTAAAAGCCGTATATATTTGGCTGTCCTTTTATTTTGGACAAACAATCCCCCATGGTCTTAGGGCATCTGAAGTTGACTTCTAAGGTGTGAAACTTTAAGGTTTAGTTTGTCAAAGGTACCC
>NZ_JAGXJP010000181.1:0-267 GCF_019091365.1 Bacillus sp. GbtcB10 | reverse complement strand
AATTTATGAACGCAGGTAATAGTTACGCAAAAGCTACATCTGAAGCTTTCCTACACATTTTATCTTCTGAAAAAAATATAGACATGTCACAACCAAATAACATTTTAGGCTTCCAATACATAAAAGCAATTCTAATGCAAAATAGTTCTATGCAAGCACAAACGATAAAAAGATTCGCATCTCATTATCATGATGAAACATTTAACGACCAACATATTGCAAGCGCAACAAGTATTCGCAAACAACTTTTTAGTGAAAATAGTTCCT
>NZ_JAGXJP010000180.1:0-267 GCF_019091365.1 Bacillus sp. GbtcB10 | reverse complement strand
ATTAATACGCTCTCTCCCAGGGAAAAATCCTTTTTCCGCTTTCTCCACTGCTCTTTCCGGAAGGATACGGTTCCTCCCGTATCAATGAAGACGGTGCCATTCTGACCGGGAGCGCTGACATACATGCTGTCACCTTGGCCGATATCAAGCATTGTGACCTCTCCTTCTCCTGCAAACTGAGGAAGACATACGTGAATAGCAAACACAGCGGCAAGGAAGCCGGACGAAATCATGACCGCACGAAACGACATCTCTTTTTCAAGAAAC
>NZ_JAGXJP010000179.1:0-267 GCF_019091365.1 Bacillus sp. GbtcB10 | reverse complement strand
CTCATATATATGTAAACTATCACTCATATTCATTTTCCTTAACATAAGTCGTTTCGTATACAAAGTTGGATATGACCACTTCTCAATAATCATAACGGTTTCTGTTTAAACCTTTCATAATTCCTTACCTTTAATAAAAGGATATTCCCACAATCTGTACAAATATAAGCATCCACCGGCGAAGATGTGAACATCGTTTCCTTTTTCCGTATTTGTGCATATCCGACAAACTCACCTTCTCCTATATTTTGAGAACCACAATTAGAG
>NZ_JAGXJP010000178.1:0-267 GCF_019091365.1 Bacillus sp. GbtcB10 | reverse complement strand
AGGACAGGAATCTAGACTGCTATCAGAAAGCATAGAGCCAATAGACTATATTCGTGTGTTCCTAATATACATGCCAAGCACTGACGTAGGTGTCAAACTCTCATCCATCAATCTATTATTAAGTAAAAGACATCTTGCTTGTTCTTAAAAATAAATGAGATCAAATATTGGTGTTGTATCTATGATGAACTAATCCGATATGAGTTGTTTATGCCTAGATCACTCATCCAATAAACAACATTTTCATCATTTCGAAAAACTTTATGC
>NZ_JAGXJP010000019.1:0-533 GCF_019091365.1 Bacillus sp. GbtcB10 | reverse complement strand
AGATAGGCAAGCTAGCAATCAAGTTTGTGCATCTGGCGATTGGCAAGATAGCACTTTTGCAATTTTTTGTTTGGCAAGGTTGTGATGGTCAAGATAACAAGCTCTTTCTTCTCTTTTGAGAAGTGCAATTTTTGCTTCCTTTGCAATGTTTAAGTTATCAATTCTAACAAGTTTTTCATCATGCAAGCTAGCAAATTTTTTACATCATTAAAAAAAAATGTAAGCTAGTAATATTTGAGATGTTCAAGATAGACTATTTTTGTATCTTCTTGAAATGTGTAACTTAGCAAACATTGCTTCTTTTGAGATTTGCAAGATAGCACTTCTTGCTTCTCTTTTGAGATGAGCAAGCTAGTAATTCTTGCTTCACTTTTGAGTTGGGCAATCTAGCAATTTTTTGATATGCAAGCTAGTAAGATAGCAAGTTTTGAACATATAAGCCAGCAAATTTTTTACATATGAAAGTTAGTAAAATTTTACTTCTTTTGTGATATGCGAGATAGCATATTTTTTGTATCTTATTGAAATGTGCA
>NZ_JAGXJP010000177.1:0-267 GCF_019091365.1 Bacillus sp. GbtcB10 | reverse complement strand
TCATTTTCTTAAGAACGAAGCAAAGGATAGAAACATCAAGATATTTGGTGGATCAGAACGCCCACTTACTGGCGCCCCTCCTGCTTTCTTTACGGAAGTACACGGGAAACAAGGGCTCGGGCCAATTATTCCAAAGGGACATGTGACTAACGGAGAAATGGAGAATTTTTTCGAAGTTATTCCTCTTATTGAACAGTATAAAGATGAATTAATCATTGTTAGTTTAGGCAGACTTACCTCCCTAGCAATTTTATTCATCTTATGTAA
>NZ_JAGXJP010000176.1:0-267 GCF_019091365.1 Bacillus sp. GbtcB10 | reverse complement strand
AAACCATCAAAATCCTTATAAATTATAAACAACTAAAACATTAAATAAAAACTCCAAATAACAAAAAAATATGCAGAACCTTCTCAGAGCCAAAGAAATATGCTGATCCTTCCTCACAGTCAAATGAAATATAAAGGGGAGGAGTTCACCAAATTATAAAGGAGATGAGGAGGGTTACAAAAAAAGATAAGGAATTTTAATTTTATCTTTATTTTTATTCTTAAGAAAAAAATAAATAGTCCCTTATTTGTGATGTTAATATAGAAA
>NZ_JAGXJP010000175.1:0-267 GCF_019091365.1 Bacillus sp. GbtcB10 | reverse complement strand
TGCAACAGGGTTTTGCAGCGGGATAACGACCATGTACACGTTTTCTAATGAGACAGTTCTTAACTTACAGGTAGGGCAGTACAATTTAAGTATCATGTACATCATACTCTCAGTCATTGCTGGAATAGCCGCTGCTTTAGCTGGCCTGATACATGCAGAACGGCTCTATAATCAAAATAAGCAGAAGAAAGGAAGCAATTAAATGATTGCTTATTCTACAGCTGAAGCTGGAGGGATCGACAGTGCATGTCATTTATTCACCACCCA
>NZ_JAGXJP010000174.1:0-267 GCF_019091365.1 Bacillus sp. GbtcB10 | reverse complement strand
AGTATGCAAAAAGTGATCATTTTGTATAACAATCTATACTGATATGATTGGAAGATAGTCAATTCATACTTAGTATAATATCAAAACTCTAAATATCTAGGAGAACCAAATCAGCAAAAAGTTTGTGTTCTCCAATAGAAATCAAACAAGATAACCAGATCGAGTTTGTTATCAAACAATCCCCAATAGCCGTATTTACATATAGCATATAATCCAATGATTTAGGTTGAATGCCCATGTGATAAGCAAAATATTGCAAATCAAATC
>NZ_JAGXJP010000173.1:0-267 GCF_019091365.1 Bacillus sp. GbtcB10 | reverse complement strand
CTGGTTCTTGTTCCCAAGTAACTGATTCTGGGACGATTGGTAAGAGATAACCTTTTTGTGTAATTCGTAATGTTAATTCAGCATCTTCTGCAATTGCGTAAGGGTCATAGCCACCAAGCTCTTCTAGTGCGGAGCGACGAAGAAGCATGTTTGTTCCTGTCAGCGAGCCCGTTTGGAATAGTAACCAGCGTCCAGATTGCATAAGGAGCTGGAAGATTTGGAATTCTAGCGAAATCATTCGCGTTAACCAGTTTCTTTTTTCGTTTA
>NZ_JAGXJP010000172.1:0-267 GCF_019091365.1 Bacillus sp. GbtcB10 | reverse complement strand
TAATTGCCATAGGGTGCAAACAAATAAATCACATTGTCTTGCTATCATTAAAGTAGCAAAATTCCCACTTCTTTTCAATTAAAATGCTCATATATTTCATAAAAAAAGCTCCCTTCTACAAGGAAGCTTCTTACTGACATAATAAACATGTGAAATGGATATGGACCCTGTAGGTCTCGTACCTACGACCGGACGGTTATGAGCCGTCTGCTCTATCCTGCTGAGCTAAGGGTCCACAATTATGTATGTAACAATACATCAAATAAA
>NZ_JAGXJP010000171.1:0-268 GCF_019091365.1 Bacillus sp. GbtcB10 | reverse complement strand
AAATTACTTTATAGCTATTTTCCAAACATTTTCAAACGCTTTCTTTATGTATTTTATCCGTTTTTCTACATGTAGCGAAAAGTAATTGTTATTTCCAATACTTTAGTGTATATTTTTTCTCTGGAACATCTTTAAGAGGAAGGGATTAAGGCCATGTTATTAACCGATATATTTACGTTTCTTGGCAATATCCCCGCTGCCATTTCTGGTACATTAGTTGGATTAAAAAAAGATTTAGATTTATTCGGTGTCCTTTGTTTAGCTGTAG
>NZ_JAGXJP010000170.1:0-268 GCF_019091365.1 Bacillus sp. GbtcB10 | reverse complement strand
ATAATGAAGACAATTTTCCATAAAATCAACTGAATTCCTTTTAAATAATAGCGTGCCTGTTTTTATTTTTTTGTTATAAGAGTTTATATTTGAATCATGTCTAAAACATGTAATGATTTATGGGCCAATCACAATATGTTTAGTTTGATCTTCTTTTTTTTTTTTTGTCAGTCTCTTAGTAATGTAAAATTTATATAACAATCTCACATAACCTTTAATTAATTGACCTCCTTCCCTTCCCTTCAGATAATGGCTATTTAACTTTGGC
>NZ_JAGXJP010000018.1:0-542 GCF_019091365.1 Bacillus sp. GbtcB10 | reverse complement strand
AGTCGAAAGAATCCGCAAATGAAATTAATCATTTAATACAATTGATTCAAACAGATACAAAAGATACGGTGAATGTCATGCAAAAAGGTCAACAAAAGGCTACAGAAGGAAAAGAAGCTGCTTATCAAGCAGATCAAGCATTCTCATCTATTATGGTGGCTATTTATAAAATCACTAGCTAAATTCAAGAGGTATCTGCAGCAACAGAAGAAGTTAATGCTTCTATATCAAGTGTTTCTGAAACTGCAACACAAATAGCTAAAGAAACCACTCAAACTGTACAGTCAATCCAATCGCAAGCGACATCAATTGAGGAAGTATCAAGTCAATCTAACAACATAAAAGAAAAAGTAGAAGCATTATCAGAATTAGTTTCAAAATTTTTATTGAAACGCAAAAAAATTGAAGAAACTAGAATTCCCTTAAAAATTTTCAAAACGCACACCTCTTTTTATTAATATATAATTATAAAAAAATGTATATTACCTAATTTCTTTCTAGAAATATATTTTATATGTAGGTCTATATTTTCAACTCCATTC
>NZ_JAGXJP010000169.1:0-268 GCF_019091365.1 Bacillus sp. GbtcB10 | reverse complement strand
CATCCTTCGCTTCACTTCCGGAGTGCCGGCTGCGCCGCCTGAAGAGCCAGCGCTCTTCAGGCTCGGTGCCAAGCTTGCCCATGCGGCTCTCTATATCTTGTTGATCGCGATGCCGTTTACCGGAATTGGCGCCTATTATTTCGGGAACGGACAAGCGGGCGGGGTCCATGCCGACGTTCTGAAGGTTCTTCTCTGGATCGTCATCGTCGCCCACGTTCTCGGCGCGCTGGCCCATCAGTTCTACTGGAAGACCAACGTGTTGCGCAGG
>NZ_JAGXJP010000168.1:0-268 GCF_019091365.1 Bacillus sp. GbtcB10 | reverse complement strand
ATGAGAGCCAATTAATAGTTTACCAGTATACGGACCATCCCACGTGTCAATTGTATAGTCAGGCATTTCTATATATTGCTGATATATTTTCCGTTGTTCAAAGTAGTACTCTGTTTTATCTTCAGCTAATAATTTATCATTTTCGTATATAGATACCCCTCCACCTTCACGGCCGTATAAAGGTTTAGAAACATATGATTCATTTTTTTCTATAAATGTTTTATTTGTAAAATATGTTGGTAGGAAGTATTTCTGAATGATTCCTCGC
>NZ_JAGXJP010000167.1:0-268 GCF_019091365.1 Bacillus sp. GbtcB10 | reverse complement strand
AGATAAGATTTACCAGCTTTGCTACCGCATGCTCGGCAATGTTCACGAGGCGGAAGATATTGCGCAGGAAGCTTTTATCAGAGCGTATGTCAATATCGACAGTTTCGATATCAACAGAAAGTTCTCAACGTGGCTTTACAGAATTGCGACCAACCTGACCATTGACCGAATCCGCAAGAAAAAGCCTGATTACTATCTGGACGCAGAAGTAGCGGGAGCAGAAGGGCTGACGATGTATTCGCAGATCGCCGCGGACGGGGTTCTCCCT
>NZ_JAGXJP010000166.1:0-268 GCF_019091365.1 Bacillus sp. GbtcB10 | reverse complement strand
GTTTCCCTTATTGTAAGTTGCCATAGCTCCGGTAGAAGAGCAAGAAAGAAGATAACTTGATTAGTTGGACAGAGGAGTGGTTAGTTTACAGAGGAGAGTCGAGGTCAGCAAGGGAAGCAGTTAGATCAGTGGAGCAAGATCAGAGGAAGAGATGGGCAATTCCATTCTTAAAGGAAAGAGAACTCGGCTAGGTTGGAAGGAAAGATAAGAGAGGGCCGAAAACTGTGAGTCTGAAGTTGACAAGTAGGAGTCCTGGCACTGCAGCTGA
>NZ_JAGXJP010000165.1:0-268 GCF_019091365.1 Bacillus sp. GbtcB10 | reverse complement strand
AGTGAAAAGGAAGCTAAAGAGAAAATATTTACCTAACAATTATAGGCAAGAGATCTTTCTCAAAATCTATGATTGTTAAGATCAAGTTGGCATTAAGAGAGGAGGGGGTGGGGGGTTGAATTAGTGCTTATGAAAATATTATATTAAATAAAAAATTTCATTTCAATTTAAACTCGTATCATAAATACGTTAATCGTAAAGAAAGTGTGAAGGGGAGTAAGCAGCCAAGTCAATAAGCAATATAAAGAAAAAGCATAATAGAAATGAT
>NZ_JAGXJP010000164.1:0-268 GCF_019091365.1 Bacillus sp. GbtcB10 | reverse complement strand
AACTAAATCTGCAATAACAGCGACTAATAAAATGATTTGTCCGATTGCCGTTTTTCCTAAGTTATTCTCTTTTAATGTTGGTACAACAACACCTAAAGAAATAGTTGAAATAAATAAAGTCATAAACATTGCATTATCCACGAATCCTAGCCATACGAACAGTAATGATAGGGCATAAGATAAGATGAAAATAAATAAGAAGATAATGCTTGCTGCTTGGAATGTGTTTGGTTCGTTTGTCGTATTCTTTTTCCCTTTTTGTTTAAAG
>NZ_JAGXJP010000163.1:0-269 GCF_019091365.1 Bacillus sp. GbtcB10 | reverse complement strand
ATCGCGGCCGTATCGATAGGCGTATCAGGTCTTCCTTTGTCATTTTTAGTCCATACCCACCAAGTTCTATTGTATATTCTCGGTTTGTTTATTTCCTATGCTGCCGGCTTTGCCTTAACATATCTCTTTGGTTTTAAAGACGATATGGCAGTTGAATTTGATTAAACGTTTGTTTAAAATTCCCACTATGCATTTTTTGACAGAAAGGAGTGAAGCAAGCTGAAAAAGTTTATGATCAGCGCTGCAGCATCGTCCCTATTGTTGCTGAC
>NZ_JAGXJP010000162.1:0-269 GCF_019091365.1 Bacillus sp. GbtcB10 | reverse complement strand
AAAGAACTTGGACACGGCGGGAAAATCATTAATGCTTCTTCTCAAGCCGGTCAAGTCGGTAACCCGGGCTTGGCAGTTTACGGCGGAACAAAGTTCGCTGTTCGCGGGATTACGCAAACGGCGGCAAAAGATCTAGCTGAATTAGGCATTACGGTTAACGCCTTTTGTCCGGGTATCGTAAAAACGCCTATGATGATGGGGATTGCACAGCAAACCGCTGATGAAGCAGGCAAGCCATTTGAATGGGGAATGGAACAATTCGCTAAAAA
>NZ_JAGXJP010000161.1:0-269 GCF_019091365.1 Bacillus sp. GbtcB10 | reverse complement strand
CCCTTTTGGTTCTCTACCGCTTCGACCCACTCTAACATTGACTCTGAATCTTTTGTGGAAATGGAGGTCGATGGGATCAATCTTTGGTTCCTCTAGCTCCTTTGCCCAAGGTGATAACGGTCGAAATCGATGAGTACCAGCTGATACAAGTCGATAATGATCGAAATCGATCGATACCAATTGGTATAGGTTAGTAATGATTGAAATTTCGAACGTTACCATCCGGTATAGCCCCATATCGCCCGACACGAGGCCAAATGCCTGATACC
>NZ_JAGXJP010000017.1:0-597 GCF_019091365.1 Bacillus sp. GbtcB10 | reverse complement strand
ATTTAAAGGTTCGAAAGCTACACAAGAAATATCATCTACATGATGAATGTGTGACCGTAATTGATCAAATTCGAAATTTATATGCTCAAGGTAAAAATGTTGATGAAGTCGATCAAGCCTTATCCAATGCCGGAGTACCATTAACTATAACTGTAGAACCACACGTTCATGACAGTCATGAACAACATGAACATGATGAACGATTAGAAAACATACTGATAGAAATGCAAGAAAAGCTTGATAAACAACAAGAATTTAACCAACTACTTCTAGATCGGCTAGATCATCAACAAAAATACATTGAAGACCGGCTAGAAAATAGAGATTGCATGCTAATGGAATCTATTAGACAACTACAAGAAGAAAAACAAGCCCGTTTGAAAGTTGCAGCTACTTCTACTCAAGAAGAAATAAAAACATCCCAACAAAAAAAATGGTATCAATTTTGGAAATAAGGAGGAGTAAATACCATGAAACGAATCAGCAATAAGGAACTAAGAGAAAACAGTAAAAAATACAGAGAACGCGCTAAAGCTCCACAATCTGAATTTATTAAATACGAAAGTCACGAACAGTTTTATGATTTAATTATGAAGC
>NZ_JAGXJP010000160.1:0-269 GCF_019091365.1 Bacillus sp. GbtcB10 | reverse complement strand
AAGAAAACGTAAACACATTGAAAGAAGCTACTAACTAACCAACTTTTGATAAGAAGCTGAATACGACATTCAGCTTCTTTTTTATGTGTTTCTGCTTGACTTGACCAAAATAACAAGTAAAATTATCCATATTAGCTTTTAAGCTATATTAATTTAGAAGGTGAGTTGGAATTATGACTCTTCACATTTGTGAAGTAACAGAAAAAAATTGGCGTTCGGTATCTGCTTTAAACGTCGCAAAAGACCAGCAGCAATTTATTGAAAGCAAT
>NZ_JAGXJP010000159.1:0-269 GCF_019091365.1 Bacillus sp. GbtcB10 | reverse complement strand
AAGAAATTTGGGTAGAGGATATAGAGGGGGATAATGAAAATGTATAAAAAACTTATAGGTATTTGCATTGGAAGTACCTTATTGTTAGGTCTCACAGCTTGTGATTCTTCTAAACAAAGTGAATCAAGCGAAAAAGCAAACGTCAAATCCCAACCAGAAACTAAAAAAGATTTAACATCTCAGGATGAATTAAATAAGAAGATAAAGCAAAATGCTGAAGAAGTTAGTTTTGTTAAAGCAAATGGAGGTCAATACGAAAAAGGAAAAAG
>NZ_JAGXJP010000158.1:0-269 GCF_019091365.1 Bacillus sp. GbtcB10 | reverse complement strand
CCAGATGTCCAAGTACGTGGCTACTATCCAAGCTACGCGATAAAAGAATTTGAGCGCGAAGGCTATCATATTCCATTTGAAGAAGGCGATGAAGAAAGATTAAGAAAAGGAAAAGTAGATTACCTTGGCTTTAGCTATTATATGTCAACAACGGTCAAAAGCGCTGCAGTATCTGATCACAAAGGAGAGATTGTCAAAGGAGCACTGTCACATGGTGTAGAAAATCCGTATATTAAATCAAGTGTCTGGGGCTGGTCCATTGATCCGAC
>NZ_JAGXJP010000157.1:0-270 GCF_019091365.1 Bacillus sp. GbtcB10 | reverse complement strand
GCAATGCTTTTTTACGAAATCTTCTTGTTTGTTTTAGAGAGCCTCCCTCATTACTTTCATATATAGATTGCTTTATTTTATAAATATATTCTTCTTCGTTTTTACGGTGTTCCATTGGGCCTTTTTTTAATCTTCTATACCAGTCAGGATTTTGTTTATTGTTCATCACTACTACCCTCCCCTATTAATTTTGAAACCTTACTTCTTGCTCTACTTAATCTAGATTTTACAGTTCCAATGGATACTCCTAGTGTTTCAGCCATTTCTTCA
>NZ_JAGXJP010000156.1:0-270 GCF_019091365.1 Bacillus sp. GbtcB10 | reverse complement strand
CCTTCATCGGGGCGATCATCGGCGAATGGTTCGGCGCAACGCGCGGCCTCGGCCTTCTGATGGTTTCCGCCATGCACAATTTCCAGATTCCGCTTCTGTGGAGCGCCGTGCTGATCACCTCCGCCGGTTCGCTGATTTCATTCGGTCTCATGTCGCTCGTCGAGCGTTTCGTTTATGCGAGGTATCGCTGATGCTTGGCATCCTGAAGAGCGCATTCAACCGCTACTGGGGCGTTCTGTTGATCCTGTTGCTCTGGCAGGCATGGGTGAC
>NZ_JAGXJP010000155.1:0-270 GCF_019091365.1 Bacillus sp. GbtcB10 | reverse complement strand
ATTTATCTGTTAAGTACTCCACAATTTTTGTCGCTCGTCCAATACAAATAGGCAGAACACCTGAAACCTCTGGTTCGTGTGTCCCTGTATGTCCCACTTTTTTTGTGTGTAAAATCTTTCTCACTTTAAACACACAGTCGTGAGAGGTCATGCCACTTTCTTTATGTAATAAAAGAACACCGTTTTGCACCTGCGTTCTGTCCTTTCATAAACGATGAAAAAGGACAGACGATCATCGCCTATCCTTATTTCAACGTCTTATTCGTGATC
>NZ_JAGXJP010000154.1:0-270 GCF_019091365.1 Bacillus sp. GbtcB10 | reverse complement strand
CCTGCAAGATTACGCAGCATTGACTGTCCCTATATAAAAGAAAACGAGTTCACAAGTAGATATAAAAAAGTCCTGACTGAATGTCAGCCAGGTTCATGAAGGGTCAATCTTATTCTTATTATAACGTAAACAAAACAGTTAATCAAACATTTGTTCCCATCGAAAAACTCAGCCCCTCTGTGATTAAAGATTCCTTATGGTTGCCGATAAATATAAGGATATTTATAAAGGGGGATTTTACATATGGAAGATATAAAGTCGGATCGTAGC
>NZ_JAGXJP010000153.1:0-270 GCF_019091365.1 Bacillus sp. GbtcB10 | reverse complement strand
AAAACATAGGGACTGGTGAAGGCGGCATGCTGACGACAAATGATGATGCACTTGCGGCTAGAATCAGAAGGCTGGCGCTACACGGGATGAGCAAGGGAGCGTGGAATCGTTATGGAGAAAAGGGAACATGGTATTACGAGGACGAGGAACCGGGCTATAAAATGAACATGTTTGACGTGCAAGCATCGATAGGGCTCGTTCAGCTAAGCCGGTTGAAGGAGATGAAGACACGCAGAGAACAGATTGCGAAGTCATACAATCAGGCATTTC
>NZ_JAGXJP010000152.1:0-270 GCF_019091365.1 Bacillus sp. GbtcB10 | reverse complement strand
GACGTAAGCGACAAGAGCGTCTTGATCACTTGCGTCTTTGACCGTTGTCACGACGGCTTCTTTCACTTCATTTAGCGCAAGGAGCTGTGCTTCAATTTCTGACAGCTCAATACGGAATCCGCGGATGCTCACTTGATGGTCTTTTCTGCCGAGGTA
The DNA here is from genome assembly GCF_019091365.1 of Bacillus sp. GbtcB10. Taxonomy (NCBI): domain Bacteria; kingdom Bacillati; phylum Bacillota; class Bacilli; order Caryophanales; family Bacillaceae; genus Bacillus; species Bacillus sp. GbtcB10. The sequence goes on along the minus strand of NZ_JAGXJP010000152.1, from coordinate 114 downwards.
GATCAGCTCGCCATCCTCTGTCCATTTCACCAAATCGCCTGTACGGTACATGCGCTCTCCTGGATAAAACGGATCTGGGACAAATCGTTTGTCCGTTTCCTCTGGGAGATTCCA
>NZ_JAGXJP010000151.1:0-271 GCF_019091365.1 Bacillus sp. GbtcB10 | reverse complement strand
ATCGGATTACTTGTCGTGCGTATTGTATTTAAAACATATTTAAGCCAATCGCTTGATTTAGGACAACTTAGTGGGATGTTCTTCTTGCTGGCATTTGCGATGATTGTGTCATGGAGAATTGCCATGTACCGTTCCTTTACAAAATTACAGAAGGAAATGGAAAAAGAAGATGGTTTTTATAATGAAAAAGATATGAAATTAACTTAAAAACTGTATATGTATAAAATAAAAAGACAGCGTTTTTTGACGCTGTCTTTTTATTTTATATTGC
>NZ_JAGXJP010000016.1:0-668 GCF_019091365.1 Bacillus sp. GbtcB10 | reverse complement strand
GGGTTTCCCCCTGTGAGAGTAGGACGCCGCCAAGCTTTTCAAAGGATCAGTTCCAGTCGGAACTGGTCTTTTTTGTGCTGTTTGAAAGAAGATCACCTTGATACATATGTGGTATAAATCAGGTTGTTTTAATTCACTATAAGCGTGGAGATGCTCTAAATCAACGTGAAAGTCTGTGAAGCATGTTCACGTTTAAGTATGGAGAAAAGTAATAGAGAGAAAGAATAGCAGGTGTATAGATGCCTGATACAAATTCATTCATTTAAATGGAGTTGTATAAGTCTATTTTATTGAAATCAAAACATTCATTGCGTTTAACAGTTGAAATAAAGAAATATCTATATCATTAAAGTATAAAAATTGAAAGGCTGCTGATATTTTTAAAGGATTTACTCGTTTTTAAAGAGAATATAGAGAAGAGAAATACAGCTGTTAATCGCTGAATTGAAGCTATTTTGACTGGTAACATCAACATCATCTGTTAAAAGAAATACGTCATGAAAAATGAAATAAAATTTTTTTAATATAGCCTTTACAAATGAGTGAAACCTGTATATAATAATCTTTGTCGGATCGAGAGATTCCTACATAGTGGAGGATTAGCTCAGCTGGGAGAGCATCTGCCTTACAAGCAGAGGGTCGGCGGTTCGAGCCCGTCATCCTCCACC
>NZ_JAGXJP010000150.1:0-271 GCF_019091365.1 Bacillus sp. GbtcB10 | reverse complement strand
CTGAGAGAATAGAGTCAAGGCCAAGTACTCGCTGGTCTCGATCTAGATAACGATGCGGCAGCCACAGTACCTAGTGGATTTCAGTGAAATGATCTACCTTGTCATATCTGGTTTGCATATATAGATCCAAGTGGTAATGGCCAAACTTTTGCCAGCTCTTAGTTTGATCTATGTTATGGTCTAATCATGAGAAATAGAAGAGAGGGAGGAACAAAGAAGGTTGTATTTTTGTGTGGTGATATTTTAGACACTTCTATGATTGGTTTATCAG
>NZ_JAGXJP010000149.1:0-271 GCF_019091365.1 Bacillus sp. GbtcB10 | reverse complement strand
CTCTCAATAAGAATCCAATTGAAATGAACGACAACTAAGAAGATCCAATTAGGTGCACAACATATGGAAGCGGGGAACCTAACCCCTTAAACTCGAACAATAAGTTAGCGAACAGATCTGGAGTGACTTGTTCCTTTTGCGGAAAAACCCTGTTATAGTCTGGAACTTGCTAACGCACTAGCTTTTTCTCTACTTCAAAGACGGAAAACGCGCTGAGGAAGGAAGGAAGGTGGTTTAAGGCTTTCACGACCCTTAGCACTTAGGCGAACTC
>NZ_JAGXJP010000148.1:0-271 GCF_019091365.1 Bacillus sp. GbtcB10 | reverse complement strand
GTTAGCGCGGATATGGAATATCACATCGTGCTTAAAAGGCTGATGGACTCTCGTGATCCGGCCTCCGGCGATCCGGCTGTTTAATTCATGTGTCATTCCGTATGTAAACATGCCATCAAAAGACATATAAAACACCCTTTCCTTCTTCCTGCATTCGATAATTATAGCATGAAAAGGGACGAGTCAGAATAAGCTTGTTTACAGAGTGACATCTCTAAAGCGAGGCAGGGGAGTGGACGAGAAGAATGAAGTTTCATGAAATGGGACAAAC
>NZ_JAGXJP010000147.1:0-271 GCF_019091365.1 Bacillus sp. GbtcB10 | reverse complement strand
CGCCCAATCGGTGCATACTTACTTCCAGTGGCAGTCGCCATGAAGTTGTTCACTGTGAGTGTATACGTTTAATCGAAATCAACGGAAGAACCATCAGGCAGTTTTAAGTCGACTACTTTATATGTTTACGGATCGTACGAATAAGAAAAGCCTGAAATGCTATAATCCGGTCCAAATTGAGGAGATATTTGTGCTTCAATGATATCAACTAAATCTTTCCCCTTGGTGTCCAGCTTCACTAACACATTTCCGAATGGCTGAATATTATAGA
>NZ_JAGXJP010000146.1:0-271 GCF_019091365.1 Bacillus sp. GbtcB10 | reverse complement strand
TGAAGTAAACTGGGAAATTTATCTCTTTTACAATTCCCTCTAAGAAATAATATTTCTCACTTTCTTCTTTTGAAAAAACCTTCATACCATTTTTAGCACCAGACATCATATATTTATCAATCTGATAATAAGTAGGTGCAACAAAATTTCCATCATAACCTTTTATTCTCAATGTTGTAGGAATCACTATGTCTTTATTCGATCTTTTACTTACTGTATCCATGATAGCTAGTTTAGTCGTTTTATTGAGTAAACTTGTAATTAATATACT
>NZ_JAGXJP010000145.1:0-272 GCF_019091365.1 Bacillus sp. GbtcB10 | reverse complement strand
ATAGGATCTTAATACGGAGATGTCAAGTCTCGTTTTACAAGATCATCAGCAGTTCAAAAGGTCAGGTCAACAGCTAGATCAGTAGCATAATAAGGATCCGGAGTAGAGGCTGGGCAAGGAAAATATACTTGTTCAGGTAAAGAAAAAGGAGAAGGCCCGGAAACCGCAGTATCGAATCAGTCAGCTGCCCGCGGTTCCTAAAGTATAGAATAAGAATCCGTTCTAAAGTAAGGTGCTGAAAGCCAGTTCAAAAGTCAAGTTAGGGTGTTGAA
>NZ_JAGXJP010000144.1:0-272 GCF_019091365.1 Bacillus sp. GbtcB10 | reverse complement strand
TTCGTTTCTTTTCAAAGTAATCCAGCAATTAAAGATGAAGCTTGGATTGTTCTTAATGTAGGCGTATGGACGGCAATCATTGGATTAGTTTATGACAAGCTAGATATTTTCTATAAAGAAAGAGAAGCAGCACAAAAAAAAATTGATAGACAGAAAAAGCATATATTTCGAATCATTCCAGGCTGGTATAGAAATTTGAAATACATCACTGCCTTTGTTTTTTCCATAATAGGTTTAGCATATTGTTTTTTCATGAATGATGAGCTATCCAA
>NZ_JAGXJP010000143.1:0-272 GCF_019091365.1 Bacillus sp. GbtcB10 | reverse complement strand
AGCTTAAAGCGTATGATTGACTCTGCCATTGATACTTTTGAAAAGAGCTTATATAAAATGACATATCAGCAATTATCTGCTAAGACGTGCACTCGGTTAGATGCTTTACTTGAGTCCCATGCTGATGAGGATTCTGATGGAGAGGAAACCGACATTTTAACTTTTCGTCAACTATTATCTTCTCCTCGTAAACCAAGTGTAAATGCGATGGAGATGGAGGTTAAAAAACTGTTAGCTATACGACATCTCCAAATTCCTAATGGTTTGTTTCA
>NZ_JAGXJP010000142.1:0-272 GCF_019091365.1 Bacillus sp. GbtcB10 | reverse complement strand
GACTTGAAACAAGTCTCCAATAGTTTTGGTCACCTTTGGGATTATACCATCTTCTCTATCATTTATGCCACCTACTTTGAATAGAAAAGGTACAACATCGCATACTATCTTCTTCATTCCTTAGTTAAGCACTTCTCCATCAATCCAAAGTCCCCCACTTTCAACTATTTTGATAAGAAGCCCATTGACACTGGTCTTATGAAGTTCCCTAGCCTTTGCCCTTCAATCTTATCTCGGTACTTAGAGTTTGCCTTTGCATTCTCTACCTCCTC
>NZ_JAGXJP010000015.1:408-691 GCF_019091365.1 Bacillus sp. GbtcB10 | reverse complement strand
CTTTCTGGTCACTAGAAACATTATAGTAGTCTAGTGCATGTGAGTATGAAATCTTTAATTTTTTATAAATCTCCTGTTTATCTATCTCTTCTCCAAGTACTAGTGAGAGTATTTTGGTATAGGCAGGATATGTATTAAAAAGTGTTCCGTCAAAGTCCCATAAAATATTCAATTAAATCACCCTTTCTATTCCATTTTATCACAAGAATGTGGTAGCCATACTCTTGTTTTCTTTGTATACTCCATACACTATCAGTTAACATAACGTCTCATTATCGGTAGT
>NZ_JAGXJP010000015.1:0-398 GCF_019091365.1 Bacillus sp. GbtcB10 | reverse complement strand
AAAGGCGGATCCCTATTCCCACAAGGAATCCGCCTTTGTCTTTTTCTATGATTCTATGCATTTTTTTATACATTCCTATTATGGCGGGCTTTTCGGCCTCCCCATAGTTCCCTATGTCTTCCGATTTTTTGCATAAAATCTTGCATACTCTTAGCGTGGTTTTTTTCAAAATGCTGGTGGTACTCCTTAATAACAAGTTCATAGAATGTTGATTTTATAAATCAAAAGAGAGGGGAACCTATGTAGTGCTACTTGAGTAGAAAATTAGGTTTTTAATTAGGTAGAGGTAGCTGCATAGCGTGTGTCAACGGTACCGGACCGAACCCGTAAGGGGGCGGGAGGATAAGGAGTTGACACACTCACTATGCAACCCTCTTGTGGTTGTCAAAAGGTACCCT
>NZ_JAGXJP010000141.1:0-272 GCF_019091365.1 Bacillus sp. GbtcB10 | reverse complement strand
AAGCGGGTTGGCGAGATAATCGTAAACGTAGCCGTTTTCCTGTCCATCAACGAGCGCGTTCCCTAAAATGCCGTACACGTCATTTCTGATCAATTTCGTGGAATCGACGTTTTTGCCCCAGTTGCTGTTTAAGGTGTCCGCTTTTTGCTGGACGTCATTTACGCTTTGCTGCATATTGTCGGTATAGCTGATGATGCCGGACTGGCGTTCTGACAGATGGCCCATCGTGTCAGACATTTGCAGGACTTCGCGGCCGACGGTATCCTGAGCGC
>NZ_JAGXJP010000140.1:0-272 GCF_019091365.1 Bacillus sp. GbtcB10 | reverse complement strand
ACCGCACGCGGAAGACGATACCCCATAATTTCGTACTGTCTTCGCATATAGTTCATATAGCTTCCGAAACAATAGACAATGATAGATTTTGATTCTTTTTCTTTCATGTAGCCCTCTCCCTTTCCATCCCTTACTTAGACGCCAAACAATCCGCCTAACCACGTTCCGATTGTTTTTAATGCATCTGGTTTGTTAATGAAGAATACAACAATTCCGCCACCAACAATTAACGTAATCGCTTTTCCCCATGCGCGCTTTGCCGCTACGATCAA
>NZ_JAGXJP010000139.1:0-272 GCF_019091365.1 Bacillus sp. GbtcB10 | reverse complement strand
AAGGGAACCTAGCTTATGTCCTGAAGTAGAATCTCTTTGTGTGCCAGTTAAGTAAGGAAAGGAAGTTGTTAGAGCTGTTTCAGAAGCGCGAGTTCGAAATGCATTCTTGGTTTACTTTACGGAAGACTGCCCAGGCCAAAAAACACTAAGTTGAGTAAGGGAGCTTTGCCTAACAAGAACAAGTGGAGAGGATAGAGGTGGTTCTTCCGCTTAGCAGTGAGAGTAGAATCCGTCTTTGCCCCCCATGAGAGAGGGAATTCCTGTTTGAAAGT
>NZ_JAGXJP010000138.1:0-272 GCF_019091365.1 Bacillus sp. GbtcB10 | reverse complement strand
ACCATATAGGTAACATTGTTTGGAAATATTCAATTTCAACTGTGTTGTCATCTGATTCACGAGTTTCATTAATAGCATGATAGAAAGAAACAGCTGATAAGAACATTACGTAAGGGATAGGACTTGTAATTTTATCATGGAGTTTATTGACATGATTGTTAGCTAATGCATGTTTTCCAGCTTCGTCGCCAACTAAGAAGAATCGTTCAGTGTCTTCTCCTGGGATTGTTGTTGAAATAAGTAGGCGAGATAATAATTCTTTAGGATTAGTA
>NZ_JAGXJP010000137.1:0-272 GCF_019091365.1 Bacillus sp. GbtcB10 | reverse complement strand
ACAATAATCGCTTATATCATAACCATTATCATCATTTGGAGATTCATAGACTGGTGATAACCAAATCACATCAATCCCTAACTCTTTTAAGTAATCTAGCTTTGAAATAATCCCTTGAAGATCTCCTATACCATCACCATTACTATCCATAAAGCTACGAGGATAAATTTGATATACTACACTTTCTTTCCACCATTGTTTTTCCATTATGCTACCCCATTTCATTCATCATTCATTTTTCTCTTTTTTAAGGCGCAAACGTTTTCATTAAT
>NZ_JAGXJP010000136.1:0-272 GCF_019091365.1 Bacillus sp. GbtcB10 | reverse complement strand
GAAGAAGCGACGCATATGTCACGTTAAGGCTAGCGCCATGGGATTATGCGGCTGGATGTGTGGTGCTTGATGAGGTAGGCGCTGTTTACTCGAATATTCACGGAGAACGCTTAACGTTTCTAGAGAAAAATAGCATTGATGCCGGAAATCGATCCGTCTGTGAGAAAATCTTGCATGATTACATAAAAGGAAGCGGAAATAATAAATAAACAACATCACTTCAAGAGAATGAAGTGATTTTTTGTTTTTCCTGAAACTTTTTGGTAAGGCAG
>NZ_JAGXJP010000135.1:0-273 GCF_019091365.1 Bacillus sp. GbtcB10 | reverse complement strand
TCGAAGTAGATTTTGATTTATGATACTAAATCTGTCTAGTTTTATAACTTATTCGTCGGGTGGAATGGCAATATCATAGGCATGGAGTAGTCTTGTGATTAAGCCATCATATGGAAGCATCATGTCATATTTTGATAGTTCAATCAGGTTTTGTTGGATTAGGTAATCAAAACAATTGTTATGTCCCTTTATAATCTAATATATGGTACCTAGGTCCATTTGACTTACTTCATCATGATGGTATTGTTTAGGGAGAATGATGCTAGTTAGGAT
>NZ_JAGXJP010000134.1:0-273 GCF_019091365.1 Bacillus sp. GbtcB10 | reverse complement strand
CAACCACACTACAAAGCGATACCATCATCGAAAAGGCTAACAAAGCATAAGCAATGCTTGTATATTGAGTCAGGTGGCACTAATGCTTGAGTTTGGTAGTATCATTACCTAAGCCTAATTTAGGCCATTGGTTTTGCCTTCTAACAAGCTCAATTCAGTTTGGATTTAAGCTAAATGACTTTCTTAATAAGTTGACATTATTTTACCCCAATACCAACTTAAATTGATCCACAATGACCTCAATTAAGATTTTAACAAATCATCTATATATCC
>NZ_JAGXJP010000133.1:0-273 GCF_019091365.1 Bacillus sp. GbtcB10 | reverse complement strand
GGCTTGACTCGCTCCTGAAGGCCAGCGTCGTTGCCAGCGCCATATCGGTTTCGCTCCTGCTGCACTATCTGGCGCTCGGCCTTCCGGGCATCGGGTATACGGGCAGCCTGCGTGGTCTCCCCATTGCCTGGGAAGAGTTCGGTCGGGAAGCGGAAAAGATCGGGGACGACGTGGCAGCCAGGTCTGGCGTCAAACCGCTTCTCGTCGGCATGGACCGGTACAATATCGCCAGCATTCTCGGTTTTTATGCAACGGGTCGCGGTGCCCTCGATA
>NZ_JAGXJP010000132.1:0-273 GCF_019091365.1 Bacillus sp. GbtcB10 | reverse complement strand
AACCACAAGAGGTTTGATCTCGCTTGGTCGACGTATTGTATAGATAACACTCATCCTTTCTTATCGGATGAGGAGACGAGCAAAGCACTTCAACTAAGAAAATACTTTCATCCTCCGAAGTCATCCGAAAGATGGATAAGAACTGACTGATCGATATGGGTCTCAGCTCGACTCCTAAGGGTACAACATGATCCTTGCATCACTTTATCTTATTCTTTTTCTTAATCCTTTATAGCCTTATGATTATGATTCTTTATCGACATAAACCTATAT
>NZ_JAGXJP010000014.1:0-889 GCF_019091365.1 Bacillus sp. GbtcB10 | reverse complement strand
TTCCCCCTGTGAGAGTAGGACGCCGCCAAGCTTTTCAAAGGATCAGTTCCAATCGGAACTGGTCTTTTTTGTGTTTTAATAAATGATATATCTATCTATATTGAAAATAGTGGTCTTTCACTACATTCTCAATAACTCATTCATTTCATCCCCTTCACTGGAATTCTAGACATTCTATAAAATTCTTATCATCCAATCTCGTCGCTCGCTCATCTTGCTAAGAGTCAACATCGAAAGAGTAAACATGTCTAAAAAGGATCTTCTCCTCTGGCAACCATATGTAGCGAACTGCGCTTGCTGCTAGATCATTGAAACCTACATAAGAGAGCAAAGGGCATCTTGGTTTGCTAATGAGAGAGGGGAGGAAGATTTGAGTTAAGCACCACAATGTTTGATGAGGTAAGGGAACACTGAGACGAATTTTTGGAAAATGACCAGGATCAATTTAATATAAAGCAAATATACAAAATGGTTTCTCGGAAAAATAAAATAATAAAAAAATTCGTTTCTATATGCACGTTATCTGAGGATTTAAGGAATAAAACAAACATTTTTCAGCTTTAAAAGAGCTGTTTTTACATTGAAAAAGCGCTATTAATGCCCTTTTTAACAAAAAAACATAAAAAAATGAAAAAAAGACTTTTAAAATGAAGAGACAAGTGGTAAACTTCTTTAGGTGCCTTAACGAAAAGATGTGAAAAAATAGCTTTAAAATAAATTCAAAAATTATTTTAAAAAAGTCTTTACAAACAATATCTTATCGTTATATAATACTATTTGTCAGATCGAGAGACATTCGAAACGACATAATATGGAGGATTAGCTCAGCTGGGAGAGCATCTGCCTTACAAGCAGAGGGTCGGCGGTTCGAGCCCGTCATCCTCCACCA
>NZ_JAGXJP010000131.1:0-273 GCF_019091365.1 Bacillus sp. GbtcB10 | reverse complement strand
GTCTGTTTTTTTGTATGTAAGAATTTATTTATCATGTGATATAGTGGGCTTTGAAAACTAATTCTTCTTGTAAATAAAGACACTTGTATTTACTTCATCACTCTAAGAAATTAAAAAAGCGTCAAGTTCAAAAACTCCCCTTTATTAATAAAATTTATTTCTTACCTTCATAAAATTGTTATACACTAGAAAAATAAAAAACAAACTATTCGTTAGCAGGTGAAAGAATATGTATGATGTTACAATTATCGGCGCTGGAGTAAGTAGCATTTT
>NZ_JAGXJP010000130.1:0-274 GCF_019091365.1 Bacillus sp. GbtcB10 | reverse complement strand
GCACTGATGGATTGATGAACGGGGCGGCCTTTTTCCTGGTGGTGAATTTCATCACTGCCATTTCCTTTTCGGTGGTCTTCGCGGTGGTTTCGACCCGCAGCCGCTCACGAACCGCGTCGCTCTGGTTTGCCGCAGGTTTTGCAGTCGCCTCGCTTGCGGCGCTCTGCGAATTGCTGGTCGCTTAAACGCACCTTACCAGGTTCTGGGCGACGGGAGCTTTTGCGACGCCACCTGCCGTAAGGAGGCAACGGAAGGCAGCAACCGCCTAGCTCAC
>NZ_JAGXJP010000129.1:0-274 GCF_019091365.1 Bacillus sp. GbtcB10 | reverse complement strand
AAAACGGTGCAGAAGCATGCGTTGACTTTAAGAAAGATAAAAAATCAGATTATTCATACGGTATGAATAATGAAGGAAAAGCTTATCAATATAGTTGCAGTAATGGGAAATGTATTTTTAAAGAAAAATAGTGTTAGAAGGTTCCCCCTTCTAACACTATTTCTCTTCATGATTCGGAATACGTACAATAAATTCCGTACCACTGCCTTCCTCACTCTCGACTTTTATTTCTCCTTGATGAAGGTCGAGTACTTTTTTTACGATAGCCAAACCT
>NZ_JAGXJP010000128.1:0-274 GCF_019091365.1 Bacillus sp. GbtcB10 | reverse complement strand
ACGTAAATCGGCTTTCCTCGTACAATCATCATATTTCAGTTTACGTTTACGTTTTGATTTCAATCATAACTGTTTACTGCCTTCTGCGATCTTACGAATAAGTTTCTAAGTTCAGAATTTTCAGAATCTGCGTTTAGACGTAAATCAGCTTTTCTCGTACGATCATCATATTTCAGTTTACGTTTAAGTTTTGATTTCAATCATAACTGCTTACTGCCTTCTGCGATCTAACGAACAAGTTTCTAAGTTCAGAACTTTCTAAATCTGCACTTAG
>NZ_JAGXJP010000127.1:0-274 GCF_019091365.1 Bacillus sp. GbtcB10 | reverse complement strand
AATTGCTAGCACACCGATGTTTTCACCATACGTTGTATTCGGTGGCCCACCGATTAGTGACGCAATTAATGTTGCTACTCCGTCACCGAAGATTGAACGGTGTAAACCTGGTTTTTCAATTAAATCTCTTTTAATAACATTTCCAAGAACAATTTGATGTCCGATATGTTCTGATATTGTTACTAGTGCAACTGGTACCATCAAGAGTACAATCTTCCATGAAAACTCTGGTGTATATGTTACAAATGGTACTGTGAAATCTGGTACAACAAAC
>NZ_JAGXJP010000126.1:0-274 GCF_019091365.1 Bacillus sp. GbtcB10 | reverse complement strand
ACAGGAGTATTCGCAGCAGGATATAACGGAGAGTTGAAAAGTAAAGTGGGATTCAAAGGCATCGCCAAAAAGGTGGTGCTTTTTATTTTGGTTGGCGCGGCCGTCCAGCTCGATACAGTACTTGGAAGTAACAATGCAATTCGTGAAGCTACAATCTTCTTCTTCATGGGTAATGAGTTACTTTCACTTTTAGAAAACGCTGGTCGTATGGGAATTCCCTTACCTTCAGCATTAACAAATGCAGTTGAAATTTTAGGTGGTAAGAACAATAAGA
>NZ_JAGXJP010000125.1:0-274 GCF_019091365.1 Bacillus sp. GbtcB10 | reverse complement strand
GGCAAAATACTGAACCCCTGGATAACATAAAGAATAAAATAGCCTTACTGTACAAAGTGTCGTGCGGCAACTTTTGTAGGATCTGGACATCAGATAAGTTAAAATTTGAGGAATAGTAGGCTGCCATTGCTGAAATTTGTGAGTAGGTGTTGTTTTTTCAATTTTGAAGAGTGAGCAAGTGGAAATCCTGGCTTATGGATAGCTACTAGTTTCTTGTCTGTGGATCTTTATACTGATATAAATTCTGTTGCAGGGCAGCAACAATAGAGAAGCA
>NZ_JAGXJP010000124.1:0-274 GCF_019091365.1 Bacillus sp. GbtcB10 | reverse complement strand
GAACTGTCTTTGCTGGTAGGTTAGAAGTAGTAGTCAACATTTGATTTATACGTTCTGTAATATGAGGATGTTTCAGTACTATTTTTTTACCCTCTTCAATAGGATTACTTCTTAATGTATCAATACAAATCTCAAATAATTCCGCATCATTAGTATTCAGCAAATCCAATAAAATATGAAACTCATATTCATTGCACTGATTTTCGAGACAGTACGCGATTTTTCGCTGCCACTCTATTAGTTTATTGAGTACCTGTTTTGATAGTTCTCCCCA
>NZ_JAGXJP010000123.1:0-274 GCF_019091365.1 Bacillus sp. GbtcB10 | reverse complement strand
GAGAAGATCAAGGAAATTAGTGATAAAGAGTTGATTACAAAAACTGAAGATATTATCAAATTAGAAATTCTAAAGTCCTTTGAAAAAGGAATAGAAATAAATGCAGATATCTACAAATTAGGTGAATCATTATACCGTCAGAATCCAAGAAAATGGAAAGAAGAAGTAAAAACAGACTCGTTTTACTTAAATGAACACAGTATAAAGAATTTAAAAGTTAAAGTTAATTTAGTTAACTCCGGAAAGTTGAAGTACCAAGATGGATCCTAATATT
>NZ_JAGXJP010000122.1:0-275 GCF_019091365.1 Bacillus sp. GbtcB10 | reverse complement strand
AACTTTTGCTGATTTAGTTCTCCTAGACATTAGGAGTTATGATATTATACTTGGTATGGATTGGCTATCTTCTTATCATACCAGTATGGATTGTTATATAACAAATGATCACTTTTTGCATATTAGATCAGTCCATCTTTTATTTTGAGAGTATTGGACATGATTTACCTCCTTGCCTAATGTATCCTAGGATGACTTATCCGGATAACCTCCAGATAGAGAGGGTGAATTTTCTATTGATTTTGTCTCTAGGACAACCCCAATATCTAAGCCTC
>NZ_JAGXJP010000121.1:0-275 GCF_019091365.1 Bacillus sp. GbtcB10 | reverse complement strand
AAGTCCTCGAAGAGGTCTCATGACTAAGAGAAAGACATAATAAGTTTAGAGATGACAATAGCTTAGACCTAAAATTCCAGTTTAGGTCTAAACCATTAGTTTAGTAGCATGATTTATCGGATATTACAATTTAAAATCTTGTTTCATAAGTTTTCTTCGAAAATGTCCGTTCAACAAGCTAGTTTAGATCGACAAGAACGTCCTGAGATCGATCTCATCTTTACTATATATTTACTGTAAAAAAGAATGTCTGCTAAGCTCGTTATGTTTTTTAT
>NZ_JAGXJP010000120.1:0-275 GCF_019091365.1 Bacillus sp. GbtcB10 | reverse complement strand
GTCTTCTGGAAAATCCATAATTGCTTTTAATTCTAGTGGAGAAGGCACTGATTCACCGTTTTCCCAACGTCTTAAAGTTCTATCTCCATTTTTTCCTAACCCTAATGCATCTGCAAATTCTTTTTGGGTAATTCCTAATCGTTCTCTTTTTTGTTTGATTCCAATTTCATTCATCTTTGTGTCTCCTTCGGGACAAAGTGTCCTTTATATGACACAAATTATACAGAACATTTATTCGAATTTCTACTATTTTTTTATTTAATGATTTAAATAAA
>NZ_JAGXJP010000119.1:0-275 GCF_019091365.1 Bacillus sp. GbtcB10 | reverse complement strand
AAAGAAATGGATGGTCGGTTGAATGAATAAAGTGGAGATTCATATATTAGGTGGTTTTTTAGGTAGTGGAAAATCAACATTATTACAAAATTTATTGTTAGCAGTGAAAAAGAAGAATAGAAAAGTTGCAGTATTAATGAATGAAATTGGTGAATACTCAGTAGATACAGATATTATTGGAAAAGAGAATGTTTTAAGAGAACTTCTTAAAGGATGTATTTGTTGTACATTAAAAGAAGAGCTTGAAATACAATTACATTCGTTATACCAACAAG
>NZ_JAGXJP010000118.1:0-275 GCF_019091365.1 Bacillus sp. GbtcB10 | reverse complement strand
ATGTGGTATTGCGTAATGCACATGTAAAATGTCTAGGTTTTCTCTTTGTGCAACCTCTGCCATTTTACTCGCTAACGCTAAATCGTATGGTGGATATTGTAATACAGAGTATTGATTTACCGTCACTTCATGAAAATAAATGTTTGGATACACTTTATTAAACCGGAATGGTAAACCCGATGTAATAAAATGAATTTCATGCCCGCGTTCCGCTAATTGCTTTCCTAATTCTGTTCCAACAACTCCAGAACCACCTACAGAAGGATAACATGTAA
>NZ_JAGXJP010000117.1:0-275 GCF_019091365.1 Bacillus sp. GbtcB10 | reverse complement strand
TATTTTGTAATTTTATAATAGGGATCCCCATATAAAAATAAAAGTCCTCACAATGAAGTGAAGACCCTTGTTTTTTATCATCCGCCAGTATGGCCGTGAGCATATTGTACAATTTTTTCCTCACTAAGCGCTTTCTGTGTATCAGTTGCATGGCTAGAATTCAAAATAAATGTGAATGCAGCTGTAATCCCGATTAAGCTAAAAATTACTTTTCTCATTTTAAAGCCTCCTTCTCAAAGTTTTTTTCTTCGGCTTGATGGCTAAGGTAAAAATAA
>NZ_JAGXJP010000116.1:0-276 GCF_019091365.1 Bacillus sp. GbtcB10 | reverse complement strand
AGTGCCGTTCGACAACGAGGCAGGGGACCCTGCGCCGGAAGCGAGGGAGAGCAGAAAGAGGAGAGGTAGAAGGAGGAGGAGGAGGAGGAAGGAGGGTGCATTGGGAAAGGAGAACAGGGCGAGTTTGACGGTGAGGTAGCGACACCGCATGCTGTGGAGCGATGGAAGATGAGATATAAGTGGTGGTCATCAGATCGGTCCGACACCGAACCGGAAGCCTTGGCGTCGGGTCAGCGAACCCAATTGACCGAACCGTATTGTTAAATAATATTTGCA
>NZ_JAGXJP010000115.1:0-276 GCF_019091365.1 Bacillus sp. GbtcB10 | reverse complement strand
GCACTAACGAATCGAACTAATGCTTTTAACGAACCGAACTAATGCTTTTAAGTCCGTATGTATCACCAACTCTCGGAGTAAAAGAAAGGGATCTAAGATTTTCATAAAAGTAGGTCAGGCTCGGATCAAGGCGGGGCGGACAAAATCTACTAGTACAGATGTGAGGTCAGTAAGGAAAGCCCTATTTTCAGTGTTCGATCTGAGAGTTAGTAGTGAAAGCACGGGTTATGAGGTGAAGTCTCTTATTAGCTATAGTTCAAGTATGAGGTTGCTTCC
>NZ_JAGXJP010000114.1:0-276 GCF_019091365.1 Bacillus sp. GbtcB10 | reverse complement strand
AGCAAGGTAAGTACGGTTGGCAGGTAAAGGTTGTACAGTATTCAGAAAAGGAAATTCGTGAATGGCAAGTAACAAAACAAAAACGTAAAGACATTTTAGAAGCGTGTGACCGAAAAGAAGTAGATATTTTATTTGCCACACAGTTAGCGCGTGAAGGATTGGACATGCAACATTTAGCAGTTGGCCACATGGTAATGCCGAAACGTGGTGATTCTCGTGAAAGTAATAGTGGTTCATCGGTAGAGCAAGAAATTGGACGTATTATGCGACCTGATC
>NZ_JAGXJP010000012.1:0-3040 GCF_019091365.1 Bacillus sp. GbtcB10 | reverse complement strand
TTCACATTAGAATATAGGTTAAGTCCTCGATCTATTAGTATCTGTCAGCTCCACGTGTCACCACGCTTCCACCTCAGACCTATCAACCTGATCATCTTTCAGGGATCTTACTTCCTTGCGGAATGGGAAATCTCATCTTGAGGGGGGCTTCATGCTTAGATGCTTTCAGCACTTATCCCGTCCGCACATAGCTACCCAGCGATGCCCTTGGCAGAACAACTGGTACACCAGCGGTGCGTCCATCCCGGTCCTCTCGTACTAAGGACAGCTCCTCTCAAATTTCCTGCGCCCGCGACGGATAGGGACCGAACTGTCTCACGACGTTCTGAACCCAGCTCGCGTACCGCTTTAATGGGCGAACAGCCCAACCCTTGGGACCGACTACAGCCCCAGGATGCGATGAGCCGACATCGAGGTGCCAAACCTCCCCGTCGATGTGGACTCTTGGGGGAGATAAGCCTGTTATCCCCGGGGTAGCTTTTATCCGTTGAGCGATGGCCCTTCCATGCGGAACCACCGGATCACTAAGCCCGACTTTCGTCCCTGCTCGACTTGTAGGTCTCGCAGTCAAGCTCCCTTGTGCCTTTACACTCTGCGAATGATTTCCAACCATTCTGAGGGAACCTTTGGGCGCCTCCGTTACATTTTAGGAGGCGACCGCCCCAGTCAAACTGCCCACCTGACACTGTCTCCCTGCCCGATAAGGGCAGCGGGTTAGAAGGTCAATACAGCCAGGGTAGTATCCCACCGATGCCTCCACCGAAGCTAGCGCTCCGGTTTCCAAGGCTCCTACCTATCCTGTACAAGCTGTACCAACATTCAATATCAGGCTGCAGTAAAGCTCCACGGGGTCTTTCCGTCCTGTCGCGGGTAACCTGCATCTTCACAGGTACTATAATTTCACCGAGTCTCTCGTTGAGACAGTGCCCAGATCGTTGCGCCTTTCGTGCGGGTCGGAACTTACCCGACAAGGAATTTCGCTACCTTAGGACCGTTATAGTTACGGCCGCCGTTTACTGGGGCTTCAATTCGCACCTTCGCTTACGCTAAGCGCTCCTCTTAACCTTCCAGCACCGGGCAGGCGTCAGCCCCTATACTTCGCCTTACGGCTTCGCAGAGACCTGTGTTTTTGCTAAACAGTCGCCTGGGCCTATTCACTGCGGCTTCTCGGGGCTTTAACACCCTAAGAAGCACCCCTTCTCCCGAAGTTACGGGGTCATTTTGCCGAGTTCCTTAACGAGAGTTCTCTCGATCACCTTAGGATTCTCTCCTCGCCTACCTGTGTCGGTTTGCGGTACGGGCACCTCTCACCTCGCTAGAGGCTTTTCTTGGCAGTGTGGAATCAGGAACTTCGCTACTAAATTTCGCTCGCCATCACAGCTCAGCCTTCACGGGAAACGGATTTGCCTATTTCCCAGCCTAACTGCTTGGACGCGGATATCCAATACCGCGCTTACCCTATCCTCCTGCGTCCCCCCATTGCTCAAATGGTGAGGAGGTGGTACAGGAATATCAACCTGTTGTCCATCGCCTACGCCTTTCGGCCTCGGCTTAGGTCCCGACTAACCCTGAGCGGACGAGCCTTCCTCAGGAAACCTTAGGCATTCGGTGGACGGGATTCTCACCCGTCTTTCGCTACTCATACCGGCATTCTCACTTCTAAGCGCTCCACCAGTCCTTCCGGTCTGACTTCACTGCACTTAGAACGCTCTCCTACCACTGTTCGTAAGAACAGTCCGCAGCTTCGGTGATACGTTTAGCCCCGGTACATTTTCGGCGCAGAGTCACTCGACCAGTGAGCTATTACGCACTCTTTAAATGGTGGCTGCTTCTAAGCCAACATCCTGGTTGTCTAAGCAACTCCACATCCTTTTCCACTTAACGTATACTTTGGGACCTTAGCTGGCGGTCTGGGCTGTTTCCCTTTCGACTACGGATCTTATCACTCGCAGTCTGACTCCCAAGGATAAGTCATCGGCATTCGGAGTTTGACTGAATTCGGTAACCCGGTAGGGGCCCCTAGTCCAATCAGTGCTCTACCTCCGAGACTCTTACCTTGAGGCTAGCCCTAAAGCTATTTCGGAGAGAACCAGCTATCTCCAGGTTCGATTGGCATTTCACCCCTACCCACACCTCATCCCCGCACTTTTCAACGTGCGTGGGTTCGGGCCTCCATTCAGTGTTACCTGAACTTCACCCTGGACATGGGTAGATCACCTGGTTTCGGGTCTACGACCACGTACTCATGCGCCCTATTCAGACTCGCTTTCGCTGCGGCTCCGCATCTTCTGCTTAACCTTGCACGGGATCGTAACTCGCCGGTTCATTCTACAAAAGGCACGCCATCACCCGTTAACGGGCTCTGACTACTTGTAGGCACACGGTTTCAGGATCTATTTCACTCCCCTTCCGGGGTGCTTTTCACCTTTCCCTCACGGTACTGGTTCACTATCGGTCACTAGGGAGTATTTAGCCTTGGGAGATGGTCCTCCCGGATTCCGACGGAATTTCACGTGTTCCGCCGTACTCAGGATCCACTCTGGAGAGAACAACATTTCAGTTACAGGGCTGTTACCTTCTTTGGCGGGCCTTTCCAGACCTCTTCGCTTATATCGTTCCTTTGTAACTCCGTATAGAGTGTCCTACAACCCCAAGAGGCAAGCCTCTTGGTTTGGGCTGTTCCCGTTTCGCTCGCCGCTACTCAGGGAATCGCATTTGCTTTCTCTTCCTCCGGGTACTTAGATGTTTCAGTTCCCCGGGTATGCCTTCTCATACTCTATGTATTCAAGTATGGATACTACTCCATTACGAGCAGTGGGTTTCCCCATTCGGAAATCTCCGGATCAAAGCTTGCTTACAGCTCCCCGAAGCATATCGGTGTTCGTCCCGTCCTTCATCGGCTCCTAGTGCCAAGGCATCCACCGTGCGCCCTTTCTAACTTAACCATTTCTTACTTTAGAAAGAATCACTATGTGTGATGAACTTTGCATTGCATTCAATGTGAATGTATTACTTATTGTTATCTAGTTTTCAAAGAACA
>NZ_JAGXJP010000113.1:0-276 GCF_019091365.1 Bacillus sp. GbtcB10 | reverse complement strand
TATGAGAAGGCACAGTTCAGGCCCTATCAGTAGTCGCTTTAGTCTAATAGTCTGATTGAAGATCTTATCAATAGTAGTTGTAGCCTTCTTTCTTAGTGCAAGTCCCTTAGTGCACTGATCCATTCCCAGCTCCGAGTTTAATGTCCCTGTAAAAGGTAGAGCTGTGGTTTGCTCCAATTACTATAAGCAAATGCTAGAGCTGCTCCTATTACTAGAATCAAATACTAGGTAAATAACCCTGTTACTATAATAAACTAACTCGCTAATAGAGTATAA
>NZ_JAGXJP010000112.1:0-276 GCF_019091365.1 Bacillus sp. GbtcB10 | reverse complement strand
AGAGGAAGTTGGTGGGAATTTTATCGTGTTCCATGCCCAATCTGTAATGCTATTGGAAACTGTATGCTGCATGTTTCACAAGAGAAAGTAGCATGTACCCGTGTGGAAAGTAAGTGGGTATACGGTAAAAATTCAAGTAATCCAAGTTATATCCATTATCTAAATGGTAAGAAGCAATACCAATTACCAGAGGTAGATGTAGTAAAGGGGCATAGTAAGCGAAGTAAGGAAGAATTAGATGTATTTAATCGTAATTTAATCGGATTTTTGCCGTTA
>NZ_JAGXJP010000111.1:0-277 GCF_019091365.1 Bacillus sp. GbtcB10 | reverse complement strand
CCTTTACCCTTCTATGTTTTCTTGATTTTCTCTATCTTGATCACATGTGTTGGTGTTACTTTAGGTTTATATATAGGGTTAGGGTTTCTGATGTGGTTGTTCATTCTGGTTTTGATGGTTCTTGGTTCTGGAATCTCATTGCAGGCATTGATCGCACGACCACTGCGGCTGAGTGAGGAGTGCACAGTGGCTTGGGTACGTGTCACGTTTTCCAGACTGATGCAATTCGTGTTGTTTTCAGTTTTCTTGTCATGAATGACCCTATTATATTTCAAAC
>NZ_JAGXJP010000110.1:0-277 GCF_019091365.1 Bacillus sp. GbtcB10 | reverse complement strand
ATGATCATGACATTCCTGCTTCTGATCAGCAGTTTCACCTGCGGGATCGCTGTTCATGAAATGCGTCGCGGAAGTTTAAAAGGCGTCGTCATTTGGACGATCATTACGCTTCTTCTCGGCGCGGGCTTCGTCGGATGTGAGCTTAACGAGTTCATCCACTATGTACATGAAGGAGCATCTCTCGGTACAAGTGCTTTCTGGTCTGGATTCTTCGTCCTTCTGGGAACGCACGGAACGCACGTAACGATCGGTATCTTCTGGATTGCCGGCATCTTAC
>NZ_JAGXJP010000109.1:0-277 GCF_019091365.1 Bacillus sp. GbtcB10 | reverse complement strand
GCTTCAGCCGTCTGCATGCCTGAAAAACGAGGATCGCATTATCAATGGAATACGTAAACGATCTCCTTTTAAACGCATCACTGTCCTCTCTGACTTTATACAGCGTTTCTTGGAGATTGTACCCCCGGAAACCCGCTTCAAAAAAGCGCAGCCACAAATCGATATCCTCCATCCGCCGCGTCCGCCTGACTGACCGGTAGCCGCCAAGCGCTTTGTACGCTTCAGCCCGCATCATAATGGTGCCGTGGCAGAACGGTGTGCCTTTCGCCATAATTCC
>NZ_JAGXJP010000108.1:0-277 GCF_019091365.1 Bacillus sp. GbtcB10 | reverse complement strand
ATCATATAGGACGTCGATTGCAGTTTCGGTACCAAGCTTGCTACCGCCTTTAATTAGGACATATTTCGCACCTAAAGCATGGATTTTTTTCGCTGCTTCTTTCATGTCTTCAAGAGAATTAATCTTTACGCCACTTAATTGGTAAGCTTCAAATAAGTTTGGTGTGACAACTAATGCCTTTGGAACAAGAACGTCACGTAAGCAATCATTCGTTTCAGGATGTAATGCTTCATCAGCACCTTTACATACCATAACAGGGTCAACTACTACATTTTTG
>NZ_JAGXJP010000107.1:0-277 GCF_019091365.1 Bacillus sp. GbtcB10 | reverse complement strand
ATGAGCAAACCACCTAATGGGTTCTAAGTCTCCTAGTTCATCGAGATCAACGTGTTTACCCTTATGGATATATCTTGTTTCAAAATTTGGAAACCTAAGGGCTTCTTCTTTGGATCTAAAAATATCGTGATCATATGAATCTCCTTCAATCCTTTTCCCTTTTGATCTCTTAGGAGCCATTGTCTAGACAAGATGATAAAAGAAATATGAAATTGTAATGAGTAGGTAAAACAAGAAGAAAGGGAATGGAAGATTTTACCTTATAGAGTGTTTCTTG
>NZ_JAGXJP010000106.1:0-277 GCF_019091365.1 Bacillus sp. GbtcB10 | reverse complement strand
AACAATTTAGATAAAAAAATTACCGAGTATTTAGTTTTACTATCAGAAAAACCACTTTCACCGACAGGCTCTGAGAAGCATTCAGTCCTAGCAGGTGGTGTTGGAGATATTGAACGTGTCGGGGATCATGTAGAAAACCTTGTAGAACTTGTAGATTTCCAAATTTCAAACCGTGTCTCCCTATCAGACGACGCATTAGCTGAACTAAATGAAATGCTTGAGTTAACAATTTCAACATTACACGTCGCAGTTGAAGCTTTAACAAACTTTGATACTG
>NZ_JAGXJP010000011.1:0-10086 GCF_019091365.1 Bacillus sp. GbtcB10 | reverse complement strand
CTAAATGAAGTGAAAGAAGCCGTCGTGACAACGGTCAAAGACGCAAGTGATCAAGACGCTCTTGTCGCTTACGTCATTACAGATGCAGAAACGGCTGCACTGAAAGAAAGCTTAAAGCGCATCTTGCCTGACTATATGGTGCCATCATGGATCATCAAGCTAGACCAACTGCCGATGACGGCAAATGGCAAAGTCGATCTCAAAGCACTGCCAGCACCTGATGTGGATGCGAATCAAACAGCATACGAAGCGCCAAGAGATGAAGTGGAAACACTGCTTTGCGGCATTTGGGAAGATGTACTTGGCGTCAGCCAAGTTGGTATTCACGACCACTTTTTCTTCCTTGGCGGAGATTCGATTAAAGGCATCCAAATGGCAAGCAGACTCACGCAAGAGGGCTGGAGGCTCGATATGAAGCTGCTTTTCCAATACCCAACGATTGCGGAGCTTCGCCCATATATCGAAGAAGCGGACCTTCTCACAGCCGATCAGTCAGCTGTCGAAGGAGAGGTTATTTTAACACCGATACAGCGCTGGTTCTTTGAACGGAACTTCAGCAGCCAGCATCATTGGAATCAGTCCGTTATGCTCCATGCGGCAAATGGTTTGGATGAAGCGCTTGTCAAGCAAGTGCTCGAGCAGATGATGACCCATCATGATGCTTTGCGATTGGTTTATCCGATAGAAGAAGGACGCATCATCCAGCGTCATCGTGGAGTAGACGAAAACGATGTAGCGGTGGACGTGATAGAAGTACAAGGAGAACGATCACAGCAAATCGAGCACGTAGAAAAGCTGGCAAATGAAGTGCAGGCGAGTATTTCTTTAACAGAGGGACCATTAGTCAAACCTGCGATTTTCCGTACGGATCATGGAGATCACTTATTGCTCGTTGTACATCATCTTGTCATTGATGGTGTGTCATGGCGTATTTTCCTTGAAGACTTCATGGCTCTTTATGAGCAGGCGAAGCGTGGGGAAGAGCTGACCCTTCCTGAAAAAACACATTCATTCCAAGCATATGCCCAGAAGTTGACGGAATATGCAGTGTCAGATGAGCTGCTGGCAGAAAGGGACTATTGGAAAAAGGTACTTGGGCATTTAACTGCACCTCTGCAAAAGGATCATGTTACAGAGGATCAAAGAATGCTGCATACAAAAACCATTCGCTTTACGCTGTCTGAGGAAGAAACACGCAGTCTACTGACAGAAGTACATGAGGCGTACCATACGGAAATCAATGACATTTTGCTAACCGTTTTAGGATTGACCCTGAAAGAGTGGACAGGAGAAGACAGACACTTAATTCACCTTGAAGGACATGGAAGGGAAGACATCCTTCCGGCGGTCAATGTGTCGCGGACCATCGGCTGGTTTACGAGCATGTATCCTGTGCTACTTGATTTGTCGCATGCGGAGGATCTTTCGTATCAAATCAAGCTTTTGAAAGAAGAGCTCAGACACATTCCGAACAAGGGAATCGGCTATGGCGTTTTAAAATACTTAACGCCTGACAAAATGAAGGACGGTATCGCATTTGATGTCACGCCAGATATCAGCTTTAACTATCTTGGTCAGTTTGATGAACAGATTGGCGGGGGTGAACTAAGTCGATCCACTTGGCAGGCAGGTCAATCATTAAGTCCAGAATCAGAGAAACCTCATGCATTAGATATTGTTGGTTTCGTAGAACAGGGCTTGTTCCATATGACGATTTCCTATCACCAGCTTGAATTCGAAGAGCAAACGATGGAACAGTTTAAGGACCTTTTAGAAAAGAACGTGAAGGCACTCATCTCACATTGTGTATCACAAGATGAAGCGCAAATTACACCTAGTGATGTAGGAGACGATGACCTGACCATGGATGAACTTGAAAAGCTAATGGATATATTTTAAGCAAACGAAGAGGTGGACTATGAGCAAACAGAAGATTCAAAAGGTATATCCTTTAACACCAATGCAAGAAGGCATGTTATATCATGCCATGCTAGACCCTAATTCGTCCTCTTATTTCACACAGCTGGAGCTTGGAATAAGAGGGGAGTTTGATCTCGATCTTTTTGAAAAAAGTCTCAATGAGCTCATCGGCACATATGACATTCTCCGTACAGCCTTTGTCTATCAGCAATTACAGAAGCCTCGTCAGGTTGTACTGGCAGAGCGCAATCTAGATGTGTATAGAGAGAATCTATCTCACCTGAATCATCAGGAACAGCAAAAGGTACTAGATCAATATAAAAAGCAAGTGAGAAAGCAAGGCTTCCATTTAACGAATGATTTGTTATTGAAGGTCGCTGTTTTTCAACTGAATGAAACAAACTGGCATCTCATTTGGAGCAACCATCACATCATCATGGATGGTTGGTCCATGGGAGTTTTGATGAAAAAATTGTTTCATTACTACGAATCTTATCGGAACGGCAAAACGCCGGATCGCTCACAAGGAAAACCTTATGCAGATTATATCCAGTGGCTTGGCAAGCAAAATCAACAAGCAGCGGAAGGCTATTGGAAGGATCGCTTAGACGGTGCGATTCAGCATCAAGGGCTTTTGCAGCAAAAAGAAGCGAACGGACAATATGACCATCAGGAATGGACGTTCACATGGGATGCTGAAATGGTCAGCAGCATTCAAGAGATCGCAAGGAATTGCCAAGTGACAGCACCAAATCTATTCCAGGCTGTTTGGTCGGTTCTTTTAGGCACTTACCATGCGGCACATGATGTCACTTTCGGAACAGTCGTATCTGGAAGGCCGCCAAGTGTGGCTGGGATAGAACAGATGGCAGGGCTTTTTATCAATACAATACCGGTCAGGGTAGAAATGAATCAGGAAGACACCTTCAAACAGCTGTTTCAAAAAGTTCAGCAGCATGCGCTGGAAGCGGAAAACTATGATTTTATGCCGCTTTATGACATTCAGCAACAGGCAGCTGCAGGAGGACAACTCTTCGATCACTTGGTCGGGTTTGAGAACTATCCTTTAGATCAAGAGCTATCTGGTGACACCATGTCGGAACGTCTAGGGTTTTCCATTGATGTAAAAGACGGATTTGAACAAACGAATTTCGATCTAAATGTCCTTGTATATCCAGGTGAAACATGGACATTGAAAATCAAATACAATGCGGTGGCTTTTGAAGAAGAGGTCATTGAAAAAATATCGAAACACCTGACCAACCTCATGAAGCAGATCATCGAAAATCCGGAAGTTCGCCTTCATGACGTGACGTGTATCACCGAAGAAGAAAAACAGCAGATTGAAGCATGGAACAAGACAGAACGAGATTATCCAAAGCATCTGTCTATTCCTGAGCTTCTGAAAGAACGCATTCAAACGCAGCCAGACCAGCTGGCGTTAGTCGAAGGAGAGCGGGCATTCACCTATGAAGAACTCGGCCAAGAAATCCATCGTGTGGCGGGTCATTTGGTTGACAGCGGAGTGAAACAAGAAGATGCCGTCGCAGTGTATATGAATCGATCTGCTGAAGCAGTGATCGCCATTTTAGCGGTTCTTCAAGCAGGGGCTGCTTATGTACCAATTGATCCAGCCCAGCCAGAGGATAGAATCCGCTTTATGCTTGAAGACAGCGGTGCATCCGTTTTGCTCTATGCGGACAGCCAGCCGCCAGTTCATGAAAGCATCCAAGCCGTTCATGTGTCAGACATATCGAATCAGTCAATCGTACCATTCGAAGTCGAGACCTCTCCTTCGCAATTGGCATATATCATGTACACGTCGGGGTCAACCGGCCAGCCAAAAGGTGTTCAAATTGAGCATCAGCATATTGTCAGATTGGCATGTTCACAGGAGACACTGGGCTTGAACAAGTCGGATCGTATGGCACATACAGGAGCAGTCAGCTTTGATGCCATTACTTTTGAAATTTTCACCACACTGCTGAACGGTGCAACGCTTTATCCTGTTGACCGTGACACGTTATTGGACATCAACCGGTTTGAACGCTTTATCCAAACGAATCAAATCTCGGCGCTCTTTTTAACGACAGGTTTGTTTAATCAACTCGCTCAGCAGCGACCGCATATGTTTAAAGGATTGTCCAAATTGATCACAGGCGGTGATGTGATCAATGTGAAAAGTGCAGAGCTTGTGAAGAAACATCATCCATCACTTGTTTTACTGAATGCGTATGGCCCAACAGAAAACACCACCATCTCGACCATTTATGAGGTGAGAGGGGATGAAACGGGCACGATTCCAATTGGTCAGCCGATCAATCATTCGTCCGCTTACATTTTAGATGACAATCAAAGACTTCAGCCAATTGGTGCGCCAGGAGAGCTGTATGTTGGCGGAGACGGTGTCTCAAGAGGATATCTCCATCGTCCAGATTTAACAAAGCAAGCATTTATCGCTGATCCTTTCAAGGCAGAAGGGCGTTTGTATCGAACAGGAGATTTGGCTAGGTACGGTTCAAATGGTCAAATCGAATTCCTCGGACGGACAGATGATCAAGTGAAAATCCGTGGTTTCCGTATTGAGCTCGGTGAAATTGAAACGGTTCTTCAACAAGAGGCGGGGATCGATGAGGCGGTTGTGCTCATCCATGCGTCTCCTTCAGAAGAAAAAGAAATGACCGCTTACTATACGGGAACGATCAGAGAAGAAGAGGTGCGGGCTTTATTTCATCAAGCACTGCCAGCATATATGGTACCTCATCACGTCATGAAGCTAGATGCTTTCCCGCTTACAGCAAACGGAAAGGTCGATCGAAAAGCTTTACCAACGCCTGACGAAGCTCATCGTGAAGAAGTCAGGATCATTCCGCCTGAAACTGAGACGGAAAAGGCGCTTGCTCAAATTTGGGAGGAACTGCTTGGGAAAGCGGTGGGAATAGATGAGCATTTCTTCATGACTGGCGGACATTCACTCAAAGCAATGATGATGTCAGCCAAAATCCAAGAAGTGTTCCAAAAGGAAGTTCCGATTCAAGTGATATTCGAAAAGCCAACGGTTCGATCGCTTGCGTCATACATTGACCAGGACGGTCAAGAAGAACAAGGACATCCGATCTTACCCGCAGCGAAGGCGGAGGACTATCCAGTGTCACCAGCTCAGCGGCGCTTATACATTTTACAAACACTTGAACCTAAGAGTACGAACTATCATATTCCGATCGTCTTAACGCTTGAAGGTACGCTCGATCATCAGCGGCTCACCTCAGCATTTGATGAATTGATTCAAACGCATGAAATCTTAAGAACGAGTTTTCATATGAAAGGCGAGAACATCGTCCAAAGGGTACATGAAAGAGCGGCATTTGACCTCCCTGTCCATGATGTAAAGGAAGAAGAGGCCGAGGCATTTCTTGCTGAAC
This sequence comes from Bacillus sp. GbtcB10, assembly GCF_019091365.1. Lineage (NCBI taxonomy): Bacteria > Bacillati > Bacillota > Bacilli > Caryophanales > Bacillaceae > Bacillus > Bacillus sp. GbtcB10. Next base: position 4,744 of record NZ_JAGXJP010000011.1, on the reverse strand, counting down.
GTCAGGCGCCGTTTGATTTGACAGCCGCTCCCCTCCTGCGGGCACAGCTGCTCAAAGTGAGTGACGACCGTCATCTTTTAGTTCTGGAAGCACATCACCTGATTACAGATGGCAGTTCCATGAAGACGTTCATTCAGGATTTGGCGAAAGCCTATGATGGAGAGGCACTTGCAGAAAGAGCCATTCATTATAAAGATTACGCTGTCTGGCAGTTAAGTGAAGAAGAAACAGAGAAACAGCGTGCGCATGAAGCGTATTGGCTGAAGCAATACGAAGGAGATGTACCGGTTTTAGATTTGCCGACAGACTACCCGCGTCCAGTGGAACGTGATTTTTCTGGAGAACGGGTGATGTTTGGCTGTGATCAAGAGACAACTCAGCGTATTCATGAGCTGCTCAAGAAAACAGATACGACACTGTACATGTTCTTGTTATCTGCATTTCAAGTGCTGCTCGCATCCTACAGCGGACAGGAAGATATCATTGTCGGATCTCCTGTTGCGGGGCGAACACATCCAGATATTCAGGACATGCCAGGGATGTTCATCAATACCATTGCGATGCGCGGAAAACCGGAACAAACAAAGTCATTTTTACAGCTGCTTGAAGAAATAAAAGAAACGAGTGTAGATGCTTTTGCACATCAAAGCTATCCGCTCGAAGAATTAATCGCACGTCTGCCGCTTGATCGTGATACAACCCGAAGCCCGCTCTTTAGTGTTTCGTTTAATATGCAGAACATGGATGTTCCTGCACTAAAGCTCGGCGATCTGAACATTTCGCCTTATGCAATGCAGCACCGATCCGTCAAATTTGATCTGTCTCTAGAAGCATTTGAACGTGAGGGAGAAATAAAACTAAGCCTAGACTATGCAACGGCATTATTTAAAGAGGAAACCATCCGCCGGTTCGGAACACATCTGCTTGCGATTATTCGTGAGGCGGTCCAGCATCCGAATGAACAAATTGGCTTGTTCAACCTCTTGGATCAGCATGAGCAAATGGAGCGGCTGGAGAAAAGGGATGGAGAACAAGCAGGTCAACATGAGCCGTACCATGTGCAATTTTCACGTCAAGCCATGGAAACGCCTGATGCCATTGCGGTGATGGATGGTGAAAGGAAGCTGACCTACCGTGAACTAGATCACATGTCCAATGCTCTTTGCAGTGAGCTGAAGATGCAAGGCGTAGAGAAAGAAAGCACAGTCGCACTTATTCTTGATCGCTCTGTCTATGTCATTGTCTCGATGCTAGGTGTAATGAAAGCAGGCGGTGCATTTGTCCCAATTGATCCAGCTTTTCCTGCGGAACGTATTCGTTACACATTAAAAGATTCAGGGGCAAAAGTCATCGTGGCAAATGAGTCTCTTGGTGATTCCTATCAGCATCTCAAGTCGATTCAGGTCGTACATGTGGAGAAAGCCGTCCAACGAAACGATTCTCTAGACCTGCCGGACGTATCGGTTGATCAACTGGCTTATGTGATTTACACATCTGGAACAACAGGGAAGCCAAAGGGTGTACAGCTCACGCATCGTAATCTATCACACTACGTCAATTGGTTGACACATGAAGTGACTTTACAAGAATGCGATCGTACGGCACTCCTGTCTTCTTATGCATACGACCTTGGTTACACAAGCATTTTCCCGGTTCTAAAAGCAGGCGGGACACTCTATATTCCTCGTGAAGACGTGTATACAGACCCTGTACGTCTCATGCGTTTTATTGATGAACAAGAGCTGACTTATATCAAAATGACACCATCCTTATTTCATATGATGGCAGATTCGAAGGGTCATACATTTGACGCTTTACGGCTTGTGGTATTGGGAGGAGAACCGATTGTCTCTGAAGATGTTGCGACATTTATGAAGCAGCATCCATGCGTGGCAGTGATGAACCATTACGGTCCGACAGAAACAACGATTGGTACAGTGAGCAAGCTAATGACACCGCATGAGCTGGACGCTTTAAAGGAGCGTTCTATCATCGGAAAGCCTATTGCTCATACAAGAGCGCTCGTATGCAATCGCGAGCAGCGCCTTGTTCCTTATGGTGCACCGGGGGAGCTTTATATTTCAGGTGATGGTGTTTCAAGAGGTTATTTGAATCAGCCTGAATTAACAGCAGAGCGTTTTCTTGAAAATCCTTATTTCCCTCAAGAGCGGATGTATCGGACTGGAGATTTGGTCAGACAGCATGCAAATGGGGAGATTGAATTCCTTGGAAGAGTAGACGATCAAGTGAAAATTCGCGGCTATCGAATTGAGAAACAAGAAATTGAGCATGCCGCACGTGCCCTTTCAACCATTCAAAAAGTGTATGTCAAAGTGATCAACACGTCTCGTTTACCGGAGCTGGCGTTATATTATACAGCACCTGATCACATTGGAACGCTGACATTTAGAGAAAAGCTTTCAGAGACACTGCCGGATTACATGATTCCTACTTATTTTGTCAAAGTGGATCATATGCCGCTGACGCAAAACGGAAAAGTAGATGCGAAATCTCTGCCGCTTCCTCATGAGGCACATATGAACCGCACGGCACACGCAGCACCAGAAACGGCGCTTGAGAAGACGCTTTGTGATATTTGGTCAGATGTTCTTGGAATTGAGAAAGTTGGCATTGATGACCATTTCTTTGAATTAGGCGGGCATTCTCTGAAAGGCATGGTGCTCATTTCGAAAATCCAAGCCAAACTGAATCAGCATGTTCCACTCAAGGTTCTTTTTGAAAAGCCAACGATACGTGCGATAGCTGCCTATTTGGAAGAAGCTGATGCTTCGCTCGTCACATCGATTCAGCCAGCGGAAAAGCAAGATTTCTATCCAGTCTCTTCCGCACAAAAGCGAATGTACGTATTACAGCAGCTGCATCCAGAATCCGTCACCTACCATATGCCAGCCGTTTTCATGATGGAAGGAAACCTTGATCTGAAGCAGCTAGAAGGAGCAATTCAAGCTTTAATTGATAGACATGAGTCATTGCGGACAGCTTTTGTTGAAATTGATGGCAGTCCCGTCCAAAAAATCTATCGCCGTGTGCCGTTTACGTTACAGATGGTTGAAGTAGAAAGCGATCAGGTACAATCCGTCGTAGACAACTTCATGACACCATTCTCATTACATCAAGCACCTCTAATGAGAGCGAAAGTGGCAAAGCTGTCTGATGACAAATATGTGTTCATGATGGATATGCACCATATCATCGCAGACGGAGTGACACGCAGTCTGCTTATTCAAGAATTAGCGGAGTTGTATGAGCATAAGACGTTACCGCCAGTTCAGTTGCACTACAAGGATTATGCGGTATGGCAGCAAGAGGAAGAACAGCAAGCAGCACTTGAAAAACAGCGGCAGTATTGGCTGGAGCAATATGCACAGCCGCCAGAAGACTTAGCACTTCCGCTTGATTTCCCGCGGCCTAGCGTGCAGTCATTTGCAGGAGGCCGGGTTGATAGATGGCTGTCTGCTGAAAAGGCGCAGCATGTCAAAGCGCTCATGGCTGAAAAAAATGTGAGTTTGAACATGGTGATGCAAACGGCCTTTGCCATTCTCCTTCATAAATTGACTGGGCAGCATGACATCGTCATAGGGGCTGTAACGGCTGGACGTACACATGCGTCAATCGAACGGATTCCGGGCATGTTTGTGAATACACTGGCCCTTCGACATGACGTTCAGTTAGAAGAAACTGCAGAGCATCTGCTAGAAAAAATAAGAGATCACAATCTATCAGCTTATGAACATCAAGGATTCCCATTCGAGGATTTGGTCGCGCAGTTAGACCTTCCGAAAGACACGAGCCGCAACCCGTTGTTTAGTGTCATGATGACAACGGATGAGCGTGATCTGACGTTACCGGAATTGAATGGACTTACGCTTTCGCACAAACAGCAAGAAGCCGTTCAGGCAAAATTTGATTTAACGCTCGGTGTCTTTGAGGAACAAGATCAAGTGGGCTTGCGCTTTGAATATGCAGCGGCACTATTTAAAAAGAGTACCATTCAGCGATGGAGTCAATATGTTGAGCGAATCATAGACGAAATGCTTGCGAAATTGAATCAGTCGATCTCGACCATCTCCATCTTAACAAAAGAAGAAGAGCGACATCTGCTTAATGAATGGTCAGGCCCTATCCTAAATGTCCCGACAGATCAAACGGTTCATGCATTGATTGAGGCGAAGTCACAGGAAGTACCTCATCAAAAAGCCGCAACTTTCTGCGGCACAAGCTGGACGTATGAAGAACTGAACAACCGGGCGAATACAGTCGCCGCAAGACTCATTTCCACCGGCACAAAACCGGGAGACCGCATCGGCATTCTCACGCGTCCATCGCTCGAGATGACAGCCGCTGTTCTCGGAGTTCTCAAGGCAGGTGCGGCATTTGTGCCGATTGATGCCGATTATCCAGCGCAGCGCATTGCCTATATGCTGGAAGACTGCGGGGCAGAGGTCCTTCTGATTCAGAAAGAGCTCACTGCACCACGTTCTTTCACAGGTCATACCCTCTTCATAGAAGAGGCAGTAGAAGGAGAAGCACACGAGATTCAGGTTCCTATCAAACCAACGGATCTCGCTTATATGATTTACACATCTGGAACGACTGGACAGCCGAAGGGTGTCATGGTCGAGCACCAGTCCCTTGTCAATCTGGCTTACTGGCACAATGATGCCTTCCAGGTGACGAAACAAGACCGAACCGCCAAATATGCCGGCTTTGGCTTTGATGCCTC
>NZ_JAGXJP010000105.1:0-277 GCF_019091365.1 Bacillus sp. GbtcB10 | reverse complement strand
CCCCATCAGCCAATTCAGGCTCTGTATTTCGTATGATGACAGAAAGCCCGCCAATCTGTTTTGTTTTGCGTTTTTGATAATGGCCGCTCCGTCATACACCGTTTTTCCTTTTTGATTGCTGTCGGCCTGAATGAGAAAACTGAGTTTATTATGGCAGTAAATCGAAGCTCTCCCGATTCGGAGCGGTTTTAAAATCTTCCCGTTGTAGCCGCCGTTGTTCGTAAGGTCGATCAGCTTTTCCGCGGCCATGGGCTGCTGCTGATTCGGCGTCGGCTCC
>NZ_JAGXJP010000104.1:0-277 GCF_019091365.1 Bacillus sp. GbtcB10 | reverse complement strand
CAATACGTGGGGTGTACCTGTATACGGTACATCCAACCATATCAGTAGTGTATCAATCCATCCCAGGATTACATCAGTATTGGTTTGAGATTTGGAAAATTGGAAAGAATAGAATCCTTGGTATACTTCATAAATATAAAAAATATCCTATACACTCTAGTGTTGCAAATTTCCTATATATACTTGTAAATTCTAAACCCTCTTGTACCTCTGACATCATCTGTTGTTAGTTAGTGTTGTATTTTACTTAGGTTAACATCAGTTTAAATGTAAACCC
>NZ_JAGXJP010000103.1:0-278 GCF_019091365.1 Bacillus sp. GbtcB10 | reverse complement strand
ATCGGGCAGGGCGTATGTATAGTCCAAGGGTACAACTTTGATATTAGTCAGTTACTCACTTGCTGAGCTCTTTATGCTCACCCCGTTTGTTGTTAAATTTTTCAGGATAGCGTATCGCTTGCTTAAATGTTAAGATGCGGCTGAGGTAGTGGAATGTTAGAAGATTTTGGGCAGATCTGTGTTAGCATATATGTATTTGTTGTATAAGCCACTCTGCATCTAATGAAATATTGACGATGAATCTAAACCTGTGGATTTTGTGTAAGTTAATGGATCCC
>NZ_JAGXJP010000102.1:0-278 GCF_019091365.1 Bacillus sp. GbtcB10 | reverse complement strand
TATGTCTAATTGGAATGCCAGCTGGTGATATTTCAGCTGCATACTCTTCGTTTTTTTCACCACTTTTAAAATGATGATTTCTCTTTCTTCGCATGTACATCCCTCTCTTTCAATTGGGTGTACTTATAGTATCTTTCATAAAGAGAAGAACATGAGTATGAGTTAAACCCAAGTAAAGCAAAAATTGGAGAATAAAGATTCCTTTATTAGCATGTACATTTCCTAATGAAGATAAAACAGGAATTTTGGAAAATGATGTAGAATGAAATGAGTGATAA
>NZ_JAGXJP010000101.1:0-278 GCF_019091365.1 Bacillus sp. GbtcB10 | reverse complement strand
ATGATCAGTATGATTTGTTATTTTATATAAAAGTGATGATCAAATGTTGGAGGATAGGAACTTATGAAGTGATACTTCAACATAGGTTTTTGGATTCTCAGCACACCATAATGATGGTAATGCTCAACGATGTGCCAATTCGTATGAGCTGGCACTCGGTACAGGTTTGTGCTGAGAAGCATAGGTTGCATCAGCCCAACACTAAAATTTAATAATCTCATAGAATGGCACAGTGTCCTGTGTCAGCACAGCCAACACATTCGATTTTTCGTGCAAAT
>NZ_JAGXJP010000100.1:0-278 GCF_019091365.1 Bacillus sp. GbtcB10 | reverse complement strand
CAACTTGCTGGTTGGCAAATTGGGATAGCTGCTGGGATTGGACTGTTATTGTCAATTCCACTTATTATTTTAAGTGGGTATGAAGTGAGAGAAGATGGTCAAATTTATGCGAAAAAAAGTATTGCTTTTATTGCTACATTTTTAGTTATCGTTCTTTTACGTGCTTATTTTAGAAGACATTTACAAGGTTTAGATCCAAAGTCAATCGGCATTCTTTTCTACACCCTTGCGGTTTGTTATATAGTACCTTGGCGTATTGGCTGCTATATAAAATTTCG
>NZ_JAGXJP010000099.1:0-278 GCF_019091365.1 Bacillus sp. GbtcB10 | reverse complement strand
CATGATCTCAATTTGATTATTTTTTTGTTCAAACTCAATAAGTGCATTCTCCCATTTATCTCTGATTGAAATGATACAATTTCCATTTTTCTTTTCCTTTTTCTTATAAATGTAATTCACTTTAACTCCCTTTTCATTGATCGCCAAAAGGTTTCGGAATAAGGAAGCTCCTCAAAAAAAGGATCAAAACTTCTATCAAGTTTGATCCTTTTCCCTTTTTAGTCATTTCTTTGCGAACGTTTATAGACATTCACGGTTACCAGCCAGCTCATAACAAC
>NZ_JAGXJP010000098.1:0-278 GCF_019091365.1 Bacillus sp. GbtcB10 | reverse complement strand
ATGATGATATCATATTTGTTAGTATATTAAATGGAAATAATTTATATTAAATAAATATGAAAATTAAAATTATTTCCCTTAATAGAGGCTCACCTCCTCCTATTTAAAGGGGAGGGATTTCTCTCCTTCGTTCCTCACCTAGTCGAGCCTGACATCGTGAGGAACGAGGAGTTACACCCTGTTGACAAGAGAACGAGGAGTTATACCCTATTGACAAGAGGTAGGTTTCCCTACCTTTCTTAAATTTAAAAGTTTTAGTTTTTATTTTGATTCTTGAA
>NZ_JAGXJP010000097.1:0-278 GCF_019091365.1 Bacillus sp. GbtcB10 | reverse complement strand
GCAGCCACAAATGTAAAACAAGGTGTCGAAGGTACTCTGGGTAATGCGACTGATGGCGGTGGCGGTTCAAAAGCGGGTAATAAGTTTGTTAATGATTTAGGGTCGAAGCGTGGGGCAGCACAAGGAAGTGGTGCGAATGTTGCTGGTGGAGGTTTAAGTGGACTTGGTTCTATTATCGCGAATTCAGTGGGACTAGCTTTCGCACAAGGATTTGCATATGGTATGGATGGAGCTTTTGGTCAAGTTAGAGCGAAAGCGGCATCATTAGCTAGCGCCGC
>NZ_JAGXJP010000010.1:0-18425 GCF_019091365.1 Bacillus sp. GbtcB10 | reverse complement strand
GGGGTTTCCCCCTGTGAGAGTAGGACGCCGCCAAGCTTTTCAAAGGATCAGTTCCAGTCGGAACTGGTCTTTTTTGTGTTTTCTTCTAGCAGCATCATGATATAAGCCGGAAACTTGTCCTCTGCAATCTCCATATAACGTTCAATCATGACATAATCATCACTAATATATTGAGATAAAAGCTCGTACCACCATTCTGTTTCGTAGCGGGCAATCATACTGAGGTTATACATTAACAAGTAATGGCTAATGATCTCAGGAATCCCTAAAAAGGCATCTCGTGTTGCTGGAATGAACCATTGATTCATCTCTAAATCATAATGAAGATGAGTAGCAAGAGCAGGGTTTTCTTCTGAAAATACATCAAATGTTAGTTTTTTAGCTTCTCGTTGCTTAAGCTTCCAAGTTGTATGGAACTCAAAATATTCAATAAAACGTTCGGCAGACATGTTATAGAGCAAGGGAATATGATCTTGAATCAACATGCCATTTGCTTGTTCTACTTTCACTAAAGTAGAGGGTTGTTTTTGAAACTCCAGAATATGACCCATTTCAGGTATTTTTGAAAGGAGATTGATCATCGTAAATCGTTCATCTTCAAGACCATTTAAATGAAATAAGTGCTTTAATACATGCATACATAATCCGTTTCGCTGAATCTTGACTTCATCCTCACTAAAACGATAATGTTGCTTCTTTCTTTTTCTTGAGGTGACGCCGTGAGCTAAGACAGAGGTTTGAGACGGATAGTCGGGATCCACTGTCAGCAAACATGCCTTTAACAGCTGTGCCATTCCATAAAACAATAAAATCGGTTTTAGTTCAAGTGGAGCTGATGCGGCTTGGTCATAAAATGTATGACCGTGCTTTAAAAAGTAAATAAATCGTTCACAGTTTTTATAGGCCTGCTGGTTTGCCTCCTGAATGTTCCGTTTCTCGTACTGTTGAAATAGAAACTTTTGGGAAGTTTCAAGTGAGTAAAAACGTTTTAAATCCTTCCATCCTGAACTTTTCATCTTCTTCCTCAACTCTCTTTATATTTTCTAAAAATTGCAACTGTTTGTTGCTTCCTTGACATGCTGTTTCCTAGTTGATAATCTACATATAATATTTTGCCGAAAAGAGGGGGATTTACTAATGTGGGAAAGTAAATTTTCAAAAGAAGGTTTGACGTTTGACGATGTGTTGCTTGTTCCAGCAAAGTCTGAGGTGCTTCCGCGTGATGTCAATTTATCAGTTGAGTTAACAAGCACTTTAAAGCTGAACATTCCAATTATTAGTGCAGGAATGGATACTGTGACGGAATCACAAATGGCGATTGCAATGGCACGTCAAGGTGGTCTTGGAATCATCCATAAGAACATGTCTATTGAGCAGCAAGCTGAACAAGTGGACAAGGTAAAACGTTCAGAGCGTGGTGTTATTACAAATCCATTTTTCTTAACACCGGATCATCAAGTATTCGATGCAGAACATTTAATGGGTAAATATCGTATTTCTGGTGTACCGATTGTTAATAACGAACAAGATCAAAAGCTTGTTGGGATTATTACCAACCGTGACCTTCGTTTTATTTCGGATTATTCAATGAAGATTAGCGACGTGATGACAAAAGAGGAACTTGTGACAGCTTCTGTTGGAACAACATTAGAAGAAGCTGAAAAAATCCTTCAGCAATATAAAATTGAAAAATTACCTCTTTTAGATGACGAAGGAACATTAAAAGGTCTCATCACCATCAAAGATATTGAAAAAGTGATCGAATTCCCTAACTCCTCTAAAGATGCACATGGCCGTTTAATTGTTGGTGCCGCTGTAGGTGTCACTGGCGATACAATGACTCGTGTGAAAAAATTAGTAGAAGCCAATGTTGATGTGATCGTCATTGATACAGCACACGGTCATTCTCAAGGTGTTCTAGACACTGTATCGAAAATCCGTGAAACGTATCCTTCTCTTAATATCATTGCTGGTAACGTTGCAACAGCTGAAGCAACAAAAGCATTGTTTGAAGCTGGAGCAGATATTGTAAAAGTGGGTATTGGACCAGGATCGATTTGTACAACACGTGTTGTTGCAGGGGTCGGTGTACCACAAATCACAGCGATTTATGACTGTGCAACAGAAGCAAGAAAGCATGGTAAATCTATTATTGCAGATGGTGGAATTAAATATTCAGGTGATATCGTGAAAGCATTAGCTTCTGGTGGACATGCTGTTATGCTGGGAAGCCTTCTTGCTGGTACATCTGAAAGCCCAGGAGAAACAGAAATTTTCCAAGGCAGACGTTTCAAAGTATATCGTGGTATGGGTTCTGTTGCTGCAATGGAAAAAGGAAGTAAAGATCGTTACTTCCAAGAAGATAACAAAAAATTCGTTCCAGAAGGTATCGAAGGACGTACACCGTATAAAGGACCAGTTGTTGACACTGTTTACCAACTCGTTGGCGGTATTCGCTCTGGTATGGGCTACTGTGGAACACAGGACTTACGTACTCTTAGAGAAGAAGCACAATTCATTCGCATGACAGGTGCAGGTCTTCGTGAGAGCCATCCACATGATGTACAAATTACAAAAGAATCACCAAACTACACAATTTCTTGATAAATTGTGACAATCAAATTACATTTGACAGGGTCTATGACTCTGTCTATTTTTTTTGTCTTTATTGTGATAAAATTTATACTGTTGTGTCGAAATAAGCCCTTGTGGATTAAATATATATGAAAAACGTCGAAAAAAGATGAATACGGAGGTATGACGATTGAACAGCAAGATGTTGAAACAGCTTATGGTCTCTATCCTTGCATTGGCATTGATTGTTACTGCATTTACCCCAATGTCCAAAGCAAAAGCAGCTGAAGATCCATTCAATGTGAATGCGAAAGCAGCCATCCTTATTGAAGCTTCTACAGGTAAAATTCTTTATAGTAAAAACGCAGAACAAAGACTGCCTATTGCAAGTATGGCAAAGATGATGACAGAGTATCTATTACTAGAGGCAATTGCTGAAGGCAAAGTGAAATGGGATCAAACATATACGCCAGATGATTACGTGTACGAAATTTCTCAGGACCGCAGTTTATCCAATGTTCCATTGAGAAAAGATGGTTCGTATACTGTCAAAGAACTTTATCAAGCAACGGCTATTTATTCAGCAAATGCAGCAGCAATTGGTCTAGCAGAGGTAATCGCTGGATCAGAATCAAAGTTTGTTGAAAAAATGAATGCAAAAGCAAAAGAACTTGGCTTAACCAATTACAAATTCGTGAATGCAACTGGATTAGAAAATAAAGACTTACATGGCAAACAGCCAAAAGGTACGGGACCTGATGAAGAAAGCGAAGTTTCCGCAAAGGATATGGCTTTGCTTGCACAGCATCTCATCAAAGATCATCCAGAAATTCTTGAAACAGCAAGCATCGCGAAAACAAAGTTCAGAGAAGGCACAGATGACGAAATGGACATGCCAAACTGGAACTTTATGCTTAAAGGACTTGTGAAAGAATATGAAGGCGTAGACGGTCTGAAAACGGGCTCTACTGATTCAGCTGGTTCTAGCTTCACAGGTACAGCAAAACGTGGTGACATGCGTGTGATCGCAGTTGTCCTGAATGCTAAAGGGAATCTTCATACAGCTCGTTTTGATGTGGCGAAAAAATTGTTCGATTATGCCTTTAAAAACTTTACGATGAAAGAAATGTACAAAAAAGGCCAACAAATCAAGGGACATGAAAACATCGAAGTCGATAAAGGGAAAGATAAAGAAGTACCCGTCGTGACGAAAGAAGCTTTCTCTGTACCGGTTAAAAATGGTGACGAGAAGAGCTATAAAGCGAAAGTAAATATTGATAAAAAGAACCTAGAAGCTCCTATTAAAAAAGGAACGAAGGTTGGCATGCTGACGACTTCTTATTCTGGTGATGAGAAGGACTACGGCTATTTGAGTAAAGACCAATCAGGTGTTGAGCTTGTGACGAAAACAGGTGATGAAAAAGCAAACTGGTTCATCCTTGCAATGCGTGGTGTAGGTGGATTCTTCGCTGGCATTTGGGGCGGAATCGTCGACACAGTAAAAGGTTGGTTCTAATAAAAAACTGCTCTCTTTATGTGAGAGCAGTTTTTTTATCGTTAAAAGAAAAGAGATTGTTTGTGGTTTTGAGGTGTAGACAAGGCCTGCTGAAAAATACCACATAACTTTTCCATACCTTCCGTCAGTGCCTTTTCATTCACATAAGAAAAACTCAGACGTATATAATTCTGCTTCGGCTCCCCAGGATAGCAGACAGAGCCAGGCAGGAAGGTGATTTGTTGCTTCCGTGCCTCATGTAATAGGGCACGTGTATCGACCCAGGAAGGAAAGCTAAGCCACAAATTGAGCCCGCCCTGTGGGATTTGCCAGGTGACGTCCTTTGGCGCATGCTTTGTCAACACATCCATCATCAAATCGCGTCTCACCTTCAAGGCAGTTCTTAATTTTTTCGTATGATCGATCATTTTCTTGGAAGTGAGAAACGGTAAGATCGCCTTTTGGGTGAGAAGCGGGCTCCCTAAATCATTATTGGCTTTTGCAGCTAATAAACGGTTAAATATAGAGCCTGACGCTGTAATAATTCCAATTCTGCATCCTGGAGCCAGTGTCTTGCTTAATCCTCGTAAATATATGACGTGTCCATCGTGATCTAGGCTTTTAATGGGTGCCGGCGGTTTCTTTTCAAAATAAAGCTCACGATAAGGATCATCCTCTACAATGAGACAATCAATGCTTTGTGCCAGTAAAAGCAGCTGTTTTCTTCGTTTCATCGACATACTGGCGCCTGTAGGACTGTGAAAAGTAGGAATGGTATAGATGAGCTTTGGTTTATATTTATCACAAATGCTTTGAAGCTGTTTCATGTTCATTCCTTCATGGTCGACAGGAACCGTAATAATTCGTGCCCCTCTCCCCATAAAGACATCAATTGCGCCTGGATAGGTGGGCGCCTCCATGACAACTACATCATCCGGCCCGATAAATGTACGTGCCACTAAATCAAGCCCTTGCTGAGAACCGCTAGTGACAAGGATATTTTCAGGAGTAGAAGGGACATCTAATTTTTCTAGAAATGATTGAATGACCTGACGAAGCTGAAGGTCACCTTGTATTTCTCCGTATTTTGACATGATTTGAGGATGCCGGGCCAGAACATGCTGCATTTCTTTTTCTAAATACCGGTTAGGTAAAAGACCAGGATCAATCATAGAGGAAGAAAGATTAATGGCTTCTTCGACATAGTGATACTGAGCGAATTGAGACCTTGGTAAATAATCAGGGATCGATAACTGCCAATCGAAAGAAGTAGATGACTGAACCGGGATGTCAGTTTGCTCATGCTGCTCATTCACAAACGTACCTTTTCCTTGTACAGTCGTTAAAAATCCGTCGTCCTTAAGCCGTGTATAGGCTTTTGCTGCTGTGACAAGACTTACATTCAGCTGTTTCGCTAGATCACGTACAGTCGGCAGCTTATCGCCTTGCTGAAGCAGACCTGATTGAATGTGATCAACGATGGAAAAGTAAATCTGATTCGAAAGAGATGTATCTGAATGTCGATGGATATCAATATGCATGAAAATCCTCCAATGGGTGTGGAATTGTTATAGATGTTTCGAATTGTTATAGATGTATTATAACATGTTAATAACACTTAAAAGAGGGAATGATGCTTTTTTAACTATGAAACTTTGATATATAAGGGTTTCTTCTTTTTTATGAGCTAATTGAATTGTTATACTATTCTCTTTATTGTTATACTCTAACGCTTGTATGATAAAGGTGTTGAATTAATCGAATAGACAAATGGGAGGAAACAATTGTGAGCAATAAGGGAACTGAACGAGTAAAACGTGGAATGGCAGAAATGCAAAAAGGTGGCGTCATTATGGATGTCGTCAATGCTGAGCAGGCAAAAATCGCAGAAGAAGCAGGCGCAGTGGCAGTAATGGCACTAGAACGAGTACCAGCTGACATCCGTGCAGCAGGCGGTGTTGCCCGTATGGCAGACCCAAGAATCGTAGAAGAAGTACAAAATGCAGTAACGATTCCAGTCATGGCAAAAGCACGTATCGGTCACATCGTGGAAGCTCGTGTTCTTGAAGCACTTGGTGTTGATTATATTGATGAGAGTGAAGTGCTGACGCCCGCAGATGAGGAATTCCATTTAAATAAAAATGAATACACGGTTCCTTTCGTATGTGGCTGCCGTGATCTAGGTGAGGCGACTCGTCGTATTGCAGAAGGTGCATCTATGCTTCGTACAAAAGGTGAGCCTGGTACAGGAAATATTGTAGAAGCTGTTCGTCATATGAGAAAGGTCAATGCTCAAATTCGTAAAGTGGCGGCAATGAGTGAAGATGAATTGATGACAGAAGCCAAGAATCTGGGCGCACCTTATGAATTATTGCTTCAAATTAAAAAAGAAGGCAAATTGCCAGTTGTAAACTTTGCAGCTGGAGGTGTTGCGACACCAGCAGATGCAGCACTCATGATGCAGCTTGGAGCAGATGGTGTATTTGTCGGCTCTGGTATCTTCAAATCAGACAATCCAGCTAAATTTGCAAAAGCGATCGTAGAAGCAACGACTCATTTCACAGATTACCGTCTAATTGCAGAGCTTTCTAAAGAGCTTGGAACAGCGATGAAAGGAATTGAAATTTCAAATCTATTGCCAGAAGAGCGTATGCAAGAGCGTGGCTGGTAATTAAGGGAGCGCAAACGAACATGCTAACAATTGGTGTACTAGGGCTTCAAGGAGCGGTGAGAGAGCATATTCAATCGATTGAAGCGTGTGGCGCAGCGGGAAAGATCATCAAGCGGGTAGAGGAGTTAGAAATTGTTGACGGTCTCATTATCCCTGGTGGTGAAAGTACGACGATGAGAAGACTCATGGATACGTACCAATTCATTGAACCGATTAAAGCGTTCGCTGCTCAAGGTAAACCGATATTTGGGACTTGTGCCGGTTTGATTATGCTGGCAAAGCATATAGAAGATCGAGAAGATGCTCATCTTGGACTGTTAAATGTATCTGTTGCACGTAATTCGTTTGGCAGACAGGTAGACAGCTTTGAAGCAGATGTAGAAGTGAAAGGACTGGATGCGCCGTTTACAGGTGTGTTCATCCGTGCCCCACATATCATCAGCGCAAATGAGAGCGTAGAGGTCATGGCTGAGTATGACGGCAGGATTGTGATGGCGAAAGAAAACAATATCTTAGGTTGTTCTTTTCATCCAGAGCTGACAGATGACCATCGGTTAACACAGCTGTTTGTTGAGATGGTGGAGTCCTATAAAACGAAGCTTGCTGTATAAAACGGTTGAAAAGAGATAAAACTTATAGTACATTAAAATCACAATCAAAGATCGAAAAAGCGTTGACGGGAAATAGTAAGAAGCCCCTCTTTCTCAGAGAGCCGATGGTTGGTGAGAATCGGTGAAAGATGCATTCTGAATCCATCCTTGAGCGAAATGCTGAAACATGAAGTAAGCATTTACGGTGATGCCGTTACAGAGGAAAGAGGAAAGCATGCTTTTGGCGTGTTTTCAATCAGGGTGGCAACGCGAGAGCTCTCGTCCCTTTCATGGGATGAGGGCTCTTTTTATTTTTCGATAAAAAAGGAGTGTTACACATGCTGGATATTAAACAACTGCGCACGGATTTTGATCAAATCAAAGAAAAATTAGCCCATCGAGGCGAAGATTTAGCGGATTTTGATAAGTTTGGTGAACTGGATCAAAAAAGAAGAGAATTAATCGGCAAAACAGAAGTATTAAAGAGCCGAAGAAATGAAGTATCACAGCAAGTGGCTGTTCTAAAAAGAGAAAAGAAAGACGCCGATCACATTATTCAAGAAATGCGTGAGGTAGGCGATGAGATTAAGAAGTTGGATGATGAATTAAGAACAGTAGAGGAAAGCCTGCAAACCATCCTATTCTCAATTCCAAACATCCCTCATGACTCTGTACCAGTCGGTGAAACAGAAGATGACAACATTGAAGTGAGAAAATGGGGCGAACAGCCAGCCTTCTCATTTGAACCAAAGCCGCATTGGGATGTAGCGGATGAGCTGAAAATTTTGGATTTTGAACGTGCAGGAAAAGTGACAGGAAGCCGTTTCGTTTTTTATAAAGGGCTAGGCGCACGGTTAGAGCGTGCACTTTATAACTTTATGTTGGATTTACACGTAGATGAATTTGGTTTTACTGAAGTACTACCACCTTATATGGTCAACAGAGCAAGCATGACAGGAACCGGACAGCTTCCAAAGTTTGAAGAGGATGCTTTTAAAATTCGAGAAGAAGATTATTTCCTCATTCCAACGGCTGAAGTGCCAATTACGAACATGCACCGTGACGAAATTCTTGAAGGAGAGCAGCTGCCAATCAATTATGCAGCATTTAGTGCTTGCTTTAGATCAGAAGCTGGTTCTGCTGGCAGAGATACGCGCGGACTCATCCGTCAGCACCAATTTAACAAAGTAGAGCTTGTGAAATTTGTCAGACCAGAAGATTCTTATGAAGAATTAGAAAAACTAACAAACCAAGCAGAAAAAGTTCTTCAATTATTGAACCTGCCATACCGTGTCATGAGCATGTGTACAGGAGATTTAGGCTTTACGGCTGCGAAGAAATACGATATCGAAGTATGGATTCCAAGCCAAAATACGTATCGTGAAATTTCTTCTTGCAGTAACTTTGAAGCGTTCCAAGCGAGACGAGCAAACATTCGTTTCCGCCCTGAGCCTAAAGCAAAGCCAGAACACGTCCACACATTAAATGGATCTGGTTTAGCAGTAGGAAGAACTGTTGCAGCCATTTTAGAAAACTATCAACAAGAGGATGGAACAGTGATTATTCCTGAGGTGTTACGTCCTTATATGGGAAATAAAGAAGTGATAAAATAAGATGCCGTCATGGCATCTTATTCTTTTTACCTAAACTTCTACAGCTTTTCTAAAATAAGCCGATAAAAGAACTAAAAGCATCTAGGAAAGAAGGAATAACCTTGAATAGGCTTGACTATTATGTTGAAATGGCTCAATTACTCAGAAAAGTTCTAGATGAAAGTGTTCTTTTCGGCATCACTGATACAGAAAAGGTACTTTGCTATTATCCATCGACCACAGTAGATTTTGGCATTAAAGTAGGGGACGCTTTAAACCCAGAGGACCAAAACGTGGCGACGACATTAAGAGGACAAGAATATGATGGGCATTTGCCAGAGTCTTTATATGGTTATGAAATTGCTGTAAAAGGTTATCCGATTTTTGATGAAGATAGAAAAGTGATTGGCTCTTTTTTAGTGGCTTTTTCACATCATCGTGAGAAGAAATTAAGCGGCTATATGGAACATATCAATAAAGTAGCGAAAGAGTTACAAGGTGGAATTGAGCAAATTGCTGCTCATTCTCAAGAACTGGCTGCGACAAGCTTAGAAATTAGCGAGCAGGCCGGAAGAGCAGAAGAGAAATCCGCAAACATTGAAGAAGTCGTCAAAACCATTGGCGGTATTGCGAGACAAACAAACCTGTTAGGACTCAATGCTGCAATTGAAGCGGCAAGAGCAGGTGAAAATGGAAAAGGCTTTGCTGTTGTTGCAGACGAGGTACGTAAGTTATCAGATGGATCAAAGGAAGCAGCTGAAACCATTAATGCATTTTTAAAAGAAATCCAAGACAGCATTGGCACTTTATCTGAAAATATCTCACAAATCAGCAGTTCAACAAACGAACAAGCTAAACAAGTGACAGACTTTACAAAGATTATTGAGTCATTAAATGATTTTAAAGAAGAGATGAATCTTTTTATTGAAGAAATTAGACAGGATACGTAATAAATGAAGAGCAGCCGATAATCGGCTGCTTCAGCGTGTAGACAAACCCTCGCATTCTTTGTCAGTCCTGCGTGCTGGTGCTCACGAATGCCAAATTCGCTCCGCGCCAGTACTCGTCCTTCCTAGACTTCAAAGGTTTTCTATTACGCTGAAAAGAAGACAAAAGGCTAAAATAAAGTTCATTTTAGCTTTTTATAGGCTAAACATCATACCAAAATCAAATGTTGAAATTTTTTTCGAAAAGATGTTGACTTAAAATAAGATGATATGATATATTAATTCTTGTCGATACGGAGGAATACCCAAGTCCGGCTGAAGGGATCGGTCTTGAAAACCGACAGGGGTGTCAAAGCCCGCGGGGGTTCGAATCCCTCTTCCTCCGCCATATTGATTTTACCTTAGTTGAATTGAAACGCATAAAAATTGGAAATTGTCAAACCGCTGCATTCGAGAAATGCAGCGGTTTTTTTTATTTTGTGTTAGAGCGATTTTTTTGAATAACAGAAGCAATTTCATGAAGAATTGGATCAAGTGAGCTTTCATCATGAAGTAAGTCGTAATCTTCAATATTAATTTTAATCACAGGGCACAGATCAAATTGTTCAATCCATTCCGTATATCGAGTGTACATTTCTTCCCAATATGCTCGATCGGTTTGAGTTTCCATCTCTCTCCCGCGCTCTTCAATACGATGTAATATATGATCTAAATCCCCATGTAAGTAAATGAGGACATCTGGGTGAGGGAAGTAAGGTGTCATCACCATCGCCTCAAATAGACTTGTATACGTTTCATAGTCTACCTCTGACATGGTACCTTTGTCTGCGTGCATTTTAGCAAAAATGCCAGTGTCCTCATAAATTGACCGATCTTGTACATAACCTCCACCAGACTCGAAGATTCGTTTCTGTTCCTTAAAACGTTCAGCTAGAAAATAGACCTGTAAATGAAAGCTCCATCTTTGGAAATCTGAATAAAAAGGCTCTAAGTATGGATTATCATCTACTTTTTCGAGAGAAGTTTGAAACCCTAGCTTGTCCGCTATTGTTTTCGTCATGGTCGATTTTCCGACACCAACTGTACCTGCAATTGTAATGACAGCATCCTTTGGTATTTCAATATTTTTCATAGTACTTGCTCCTTTATGTTCTGTACAATTTGCTGGTAATCTTGCTGTGAGGAAACGAAGTCTGTATGATCGCCTTCAATTGTAATGATAGGAAGCCCTGGGTCAGTTTGTTTTAAATGCTCGATGGCCAACTCATAATCTTCAATCAGGGTTTTTAAATAAGCTGGATCAATGTCTTCTTCAAAAGATCGGCCTCTCATCTTTATTCTATCAAGTAAGGTGGGAAGGCTGGCTTTTATATAGATCATGGCATTTGGTTTAGGAAGATCATCTGTCAGCAAGTGATAGATCTTTCTGTATTTATCCATATGCTTTTTGGATAAGGTTCTTTCTGCAAATATCATATTTTTATAGACATGATAATCAGTGACAATCGGCTGCTGTTTTTTGACATAGTTCTCTTCAATAGATTCTAACTGTTTAAACCGATTACATAGAAAAAACATCTCAAGCTGAAAGCTCCATTGTTCCATATCTTCATAAAATTTATCTAAGAATGGATTTTCTTCTACAATTTCTTTTACTAAAGGAAATTGAAATTCCTTTGAAAGCATTGTAGCCAAGGTTGTTTTTCCGGCTCCAATTGGGCCTTCCACTGCAATAAAAGGGGCAGGATACATAGGCGTTCTCCTCTATCTATAAAGTTGTCAAACCAATGTATATTGTACCATACCCCTTCTGAGAGATAGAGCGAATGAATTACGATGTCGTTCTTTTTTCAATATTAAATTGATCTGATAACAACAACCAGTTTTGTGGGAAGGATAGACCTAATTTCCAGTAAGCAATTCCATTTAGGTTTAACTCTTTAATGAGATTAAATTTGGCTTGAATGGATCTTGCGTCTTCAAACCAAACCTCGTGTTCTTTGTTGTTAGCATCTGTATAACGGAAATAAGGTGCTTGTGCTGTTTCGTCATATAGAATGGATACATTATTCTCTCTAGCAATGGCGATCGCTTGTTGAGGGCTGACGGCTTTGGCGATAGGGCCTCCTTGAACATAAGGAAGCGTCCAATCATAACCATATAAATTCTGCCCCATCACAATTTTATTGGCAGGTATGACAGTCAGTGCATATTCAATGACTTGGCGGACAGGGCCGATCGGAGAGACGGCTTGTGCAGGCCCGCCGCTGTAGCCCCACTCATAAGTCATCAGTACAACATGATCAACAATCTTACCAATTGCTTCATAGTCATGCGCCTCATACCACTTTCCTTTCTGTTCACTGCTTGTTTTAGGAGCGAGTGCCACAGAAATAGTCCAACCCTGTTGATGAAAACGAGTTGTTGCCTCTCTTAAAAATTGAAGGTAAGCTTCTTTATCAACAGGGCGTAAATATTCAAAGTCAAAATGGATTTCTTTTAATTGATACTTTTGAGCAACGCGGACGATTTCATTTAATAATGTCGTTTTGACAGCTTGATTTGTTAAAAGAATTCGCCCGAGTTCATCACTAAATTTATCATTCTCTAGATTTGTGACTACCATGGTTAAAACCGTTCTGCTTTGAGCGGCAATCTGAGGTAATTGATCTAAAGGTGGCTCGCGAAGTGTGCCGTCTCTTTGTGCTTGAAAACTAAAGGCACCGAGATGTGTTAAGTATGGAGATGCCTCTCTGGCTGCTTGCTTTAAATTTTCGCTGACTTGGTTTCCGCGAGGTTCTATATAAGCATTAGAATTAATATTTCTTTTCGGTCTTTGTGGAATATAAAGCAAAAAACGAATAGGCAATATGGCTTCAGGCCGAATCCGATTCACACGTGCCAATTCTTCTACCGGAATTTGAAATCTTCTTCCAATTTGATAAAGTGTATCATTTTGTTTGACCTCATAAAATTGACCTCTAATAGGGATGACAATTGTTTGTCCAACGACTAGTTGATTTGGTGTTTCGATGTCGTTGGTCCGAATGATTTCATTTGCCGTTGTTTTAAAACGCATGGCAATTTCATTTAATGTATCTCCTCTTTTGACAACATAAATTTGAATGGTCAACGCCCCCTTTGTTATTGCTAACAATTTATGAGGGTGATGGATAAATCATGTTTGATTTTCATCCGTGATCTCTTTAGTGGTTGTGATTTTGGCAAGAAGAACGTTCTCCATCATCGTTAAAGCGTACTCGTTGTCCCTATCATCATTTGAAGCAATACAATCTTTAGGTACAGTGAGGTTGTACTCTCGCATGTAAGCGTCATTTGCAGTGAACAGGACACAGATGTTTCCGGCAATTCCAGTTAAAATAAGATCTTGCACACCTAATTCATTTAGGAGTGTCTCTAGTGCTGTTCCGTAAAAGGCAGAGTGCTTAGGTTTAATTAAGAAGTAATCATCTTTAGATGGTGCCATTTGTTCTAAAATAGGGGCACTTCTTTCGTTTTTGCATGTTTCCATAACAGCTTTGATATCAGCCTTCCAGAGTCCATAGTGGTCGTTGATATAGATAATTGGCCAATTTTTCTTGAAAGCGTGTTGTTTAAGGGCTAAAATTTTATTGGTCATTTGCTCTGTTTTTTCAGCGAGCACATGTCCCATTTCGAAATCAAAATTATTGATCATGTCAATAATAAGAAGTGCCTTTTGTTGTTTTGGCAAATCAAGACCCCCTTTAAAAGATTGTGATAATATGTTAACCTCAATATCCTTTAAAAAAACATGAAAAGAGAGCCGTGCTATGACGAAAGATGAACAGTTTATGCAAGAAGCTATTTCTGAAGCTTTGAAAGCAAAACAAATAGGAGAAGTTCCAATCGGTGCCGTCATCGTTGTTGATGATCAAATTGTAAGCCGTGCTCACAATTTAAGGGAAAGTGAACAGCGATCAATTGCTCATGCGGAATTACTTGCTATTGATGAAGCGTGTAAAATGACTGGTAGTTGGCGTTTAGAAGATGCTGTACTTTATGTTACACTCGAACCGTGCCCAATGTGTGCAGGCGCTATTGTACTTTCAAGAGTGAAAAAGGTCGTTTTTGGTGCCTATGATCCTAAAGGTGGTTGTGCTGGTACTTTAATGAATTTATTGGACGATGAGCGGTTCAATCATCAGTCTGAAGTCATTGGTGGTGTGCTTGAAAATGAGTGTGGTGAGCTGTTAAGTCAGTTCTTTCGAGACCTCCGTCAGCAGAAGAAGCAAGCGAAAAGTAAATGAATGGATGTCGTTTGCAATTTTATCACTTAGAAGGTATACTTATGTCTGCGTCACCAACAATTTAATATTCATTTTGCCGTGCTAAGCGGGGAGGTAGCGGTGCCCTGTACTCGCAATCCGCTCTAGCGAGGCCGAATCCCTTCTCAAGGTTCGTTTACTTCAAGGTCTGCCTTAAATAAGTGGTGTTGACGTCTGGGTCCTGCGCAATGGGAATTCATGAACCATGTCAGGTCCGGAAGGAAGCAGCATTAAGTGAAACCTCTCATGTGCCGCAGGGTTGCCTGGGCCGAGCTAACTGTTTAAGTAACGCTTGGGGTAGCGAATCGACAGAAGGTGCACGGTAAATCAATATTAAATGAAACTCATCTAGTTTATCTAGGTGAGTTTTTTGTTGCTATTGAAAGAATATATCAGTTGTTTTGTTTATACAAATAGCAAAAAAGCCATTTTTAGGGTGAGGTTTTTTTGAAGTAATTCATATAGGGAACGAATGTTCTTATTGATCTGGCAGACATTTTCAGAAAGCAGGAAAACACGTTTTTTAATCAAGAAAAGTAAAAAGTCTTTAAAGGAAATGCTCTTTTTCGTTTATTAGAAAATAAAGGTGTACTTTTGAATTGATCGTTGCATCATGTATAATGAACATGATGATAAATGGAGGAGGGCGTATTTGTGAGTTATCAAGCTTTATACCGAGTGTTCAGACCTCAAGTTTTTGAGGATGTTGTTGGACAAGAACACATCACAAAAACGTTGCAAAATGCCCTTTTGCAGAAAAAGTTTTCTCATGCTTACTTATTTTCAGGTCCTAGAGGAACAGGTAAAACAAGTGCTGCCAAGATTTTTGCTAAAGCAGTGAACTGTGAAAAGTCACCTGTTAGTGAGCCGTGTAATGAGTGTGATGCCTGTAGAGGGATTACGACCGGTTCGATTTCAGACGTGATTGAAATAGATGCTGCCTCAAATAACGGGGTAGATGAAATTCGGGATATACGTGATAAAGTGAAATTTGCTCCTTCAGCGGTTACATATAAGGTTTATATTATAGATGAGGTACATATGCTCTCTATCGGGGCATTTAATGCACTTCTTAAAACGCTAGAGGAACCACCTGCTCATTGTATCTTTATTTTGGCTACCACAGAGCCTCATAAGATTCCTCTTACCATCATATCAAGATGTCAGAGATTTGATTTTAAACGGATCACGACAAAAGATATTGTTGGACGAATGGAGAAAATTGTAGATGCAGAAAGCCTAAATATACAAGAGGGTTCACTCGAGATTATTGCTAGTGCGGCAGATGGAGGCATGCGTGACGCACTCAGTCTCCTTGACCAAGCGATCTCATTTAGTGGTGAACAGCTCACAATTGATGATGCACTGCTCATTACAGGTGCTGTATCTCAGCATTTCATTAGTCAGCTTGCTGAAGCCATTTTTGAGCAAAATATTGCGATAGCGCTGGATACGTTAAATGAATTGCTTCAACAGGGGAAAGATGCTGCGAAATTAATAGAGGATATGATCTTCTACTTTAGAGATATGCTTCTATTCAAAACAGCACCGGATCTTGAAGGTGTCCTTGAAAAAGTCAAAGTCGACGATAAGTTTGTGGCTCTTTCAGAACGTGTGGCACCTCAGTTTCTTTATGAAACGATTGAAGTGCTGAATAAAAGCCATCAGGAAATGAAATGGACAAACCATCCTAGAATTTTCTTTGAAGTAGCTGTGGTTAAGCTCTGTCAGTCAACGGCTGGTGCTGTATCATCTCCGGCTGATTCCGACCTAACAGCGTTAACGAATAAAATAGACAGGCTGGAACAGGAGCTATCTAGGCTAAAAGCTGAGGGTGTTCCAATGACTCAGTCTCAGAGTCCTCAAGCAAAAACGGAAGCACCTCGACCTCAAACGAGTAATAAAAATGGCTATCGTGCACCTGTCGGTCGAATTCATGAGATTTTAAAAGAAGCGAAGCGACCGGAACTAGAAAAAATAAAAGGCAAATGGGGAGAGCTTCTTGCCCAATTAAAACAGCAAAATAAGGTATCTCACGCTGCGCTATTAACAGATAGTGAACCAGTTGCGGCGGCAACTCATGCCTTTGTTTTAAAATTCAAATTTGAAATACATTGTAAGATGGTGGCCGAAGATAAAAGTGGTGTTCGAACCAATCTTGAGCAACTGCTAGAATCTATGCTAGGAAAAAGAGTGGAATTAGTTGGCGTTCCTGACGCTCAATGGGGTAAAATAAGAGAAGAATTTTTAAGAGATCATCAGCCTGAAGAACAAGCAGATGGTCAGGCAGCTTCTGCTGAAGAAGATCCATTAATTGCAGAAGCAAAGAAGTTAGTAGGAACCGATTTAATTGAAATTAAAGATTAACAATTTGAAAGAGAGTGGTGTTCATATGCGCGGTGGAATGGGAAATATGCAAAAAATGATGAAACAAATGCAAAAAATGCAGAAGGATATGGCTAAGGCTCAAGAAGAGCTTGCAGAAAAAGTCCTTGAAGGTACTGCGGGTGGCGGTATGGTCACTGTAAAAGTAAATGGACAAA
The DNA here is from genome assembly GCF_019091365.1 of Bacillus sp. GbtcB10. Taxonomy (NCBI): domain Bacteria; kingdom Bacillati; phylum Bacillota; class Bacilli; order Caryophanales; family Bacillaceae; genus Bacillus; species Bacillus sp. GbtcB10. The sequence continues at coordinate 1,706 of NZ_JAGXJP010000010.1, read as the reverse complement.
AAGAAGTCATTGATGTGGCGATTAATGAAGAAGTTGTTGATCCTGAAGACATCGATATGCTTCAAGACCTTGTACTTGCAGCAACAAATGATGCATTGAAAAAAGTTGATGAACTAACGAATGAAACAATGGGTCAATTCACAAAAGGAATGAACATGCCAGGTTTATTCTAGGAGGAATAACTGAAGATGCAATATCCTGAACCAATATCAAAGCTGATTGATAGCTTTATGAAATTGCCAGGAATCGGACCTAAAACTGCGGTCCGTCTGGCTTTTTTTGTTCTTAGTATGCAAGAAGATGTCGTGCTGGATTTTGCGAAGGCACTTGTTAATGCAAAGCGTAATTTAACTTATTGTTCTGTTTGCGGACATATCACCGACCAGGATCCTTGCTATATTTGTGAAGATACAAGAAGAGATCAATCTGTGATCTGTGTCGTGCAGGATCCAAAAGATGTGATCGCAATGGAAAAAATGAAAGAATACAACGGCTTATATCATGTGCTTCATGGTGCTATTTCACCAATGGACGGAATTGGACCAGAGGATATTAAAATTCCTGACCTATTAAAAAGATTGCAAGACGATCAAGTCACAGAGGTCATTCTTGCAACCAACCCAAACATTGAGGGTGAAGCGACAGCTATGTATATCTCTAGATTGTTGAAACCATCAGGAATTAAACTCTCTCGCATTGCTCACGGACTCCCAGTAGGTGGAGACTTAGAGTATGCGGATGAAGTCACACTTTCTAAGGCTCTAGAAGGCAGACGTGAGATGTAGGAAGGAGAAGTACGGTACATGGGTTTTCTTCGCAGAAAATCAATTCGAAAAGAATTCGATGAGATATTAATTCAACAGCTTTTTAAGCAAAAGGAAGAATGGAACAGACAAAAAAAGCTTGTCGCAAATAGCGTTGAGCCTTCACCGGACATTCTATTCGAATTAAAGCTTGCTCAAGCGAAGTACTTTTTCTATCTGAGAGAAGCGAAAAAGAGAAATTTACGTTTAAACAACTGGAGGTAGCAGGTCTATTTTACATAATCCTCTCATATGCTTGTACTATTCATATGAAGAGGAGATGAGAGGATTATGGAACCTGTTATTGTGATTGGTTCAATTTTGTTAGCTGTTTTATTGTTGTTTATGTCAGGTGTTCAAGCGAATCCATTCAAATGGTTAGGGCTTATTGGAGTTAAGTTTGTCGCAGGTGCTCTTTTTTTATTTTGTCTCAATTTATTCGGTGAGAGTTTAGGGCTTCATGTTTCCATTAACCCTGTAACGAGTGGAATTAGTGGTTTGTTGGGCATTCCAGGTGTAGCAGCTTTAGTCGTAATTGAAAAGTTTATTATTTAATGCAAAATATTGTTGACTTTGATTATATATGGTGGTAAATTAATATACGTCGCTGATGACGAAGAAACGAAAAAACATAATAACAAAAAAGTTGTTGACACTAACAACTTGGACGTGATAAGATGTTCTAGTCGCTTCTGAAGCGGTAAACAAGTTCTTTGAAAACTAAACAAGACAAAACGTACCTGTTAATTCGAGTTTTTATAAAAAAATCCTATGATATTTCATAGGTAGTCAGTCAAACTGGCGAAAAACAAAACTTCGGTTTTGAACTTTTTCGGAGAGTTTGATCCTGGCTCAGGACGAACGCTGGCGGCGTGCCTAATACATGCAAGTCGAGCGGACAGA
>NZ_JAGXJP010000001.1:1015817-1017647 GCF_019091365.1 Bacillus sp. GbtcB10 | reverse complement strand
CACCAGTGATTCCAGTAGCTCCAGTTGGACCGGTGCCTCCAGTGGCACCAGTGATTCCAGTAGCTCCAGTTGGACCGCTAGCTCCAGTGGCACCAGTGATTCCAGTAGCTCCAGTTGGACCGGTGTCTCCAGTGGCACCTGTTGGACCAGTAGGCCCGGTAGGACCCGTATCACCAGTTACACCAGTCGCACCGGTAGGTCCGGTATCACCAGTTACACCAGTGGCACCAGTAGGCCCAGTATCTCCAGTTACACCAGTGGCACCGGTTGGACCAGTATCTCCAGTTACACCAGTGGCTCCCGTAGGCCCGGTATCACCAGTAGCTCCAGTATCACCGGTTGGACCAGTAGGTCCGGTATCTCCAGTGGATCCAGTAACTCCGGTGGCACCAGTTGGACCAGTCGCACCAGTTACTCCAGTAGCACCAGTTACTCCAGTAGCACCAGTAGGCCCGGTATCACCAGTTACACCAGTCGCACCGGTAGGACCACTAGCTCCAGTGGCACCAGTGGCTCCGGTAGGCCCGGTATCTCCAGTTACACCAGTCGCACCGGTAGGTCCGGTAGCTCCAGTGGCACCAGTGGCTCCGGTAGGCCCGGTATCTCCAGTTACACCAGTCGCACCGGTAGGTCCGGTATCACCAGTTACACCAGTGGCACCAGTAGGCCCAGTATCTCCAGTATCACCAGTTACTCCAGTAGCACCGGTAGGTCCGGTATCTCCAGTCGCACCAGTAGGCCCGGTATCTCCAGTAGCTCCAGTAACTCCGGTGGCACCAGTAGGTCCGGTATCTCCAGTTACACCAGTGGCTCCGGTAGGCCCAGTATCTCCAGTTACTCCAGTAGCACCGGTAGGTCCGGTATCTCCAGTCGCACCAGTAGGCCCGGTATCACCAGTAGCTCCAGTAACTCCGGTGGCACCAGTAGGTCCGGCATCACCAGTTACACCAGTGGCTCCAGTAGACCCAGTATCTCCAGTTACACCAGTGGCTCCAGTAGACCCAGTATCTCCAGTTACACCAGTGGCACCAGTAGGCCCAGTATCTCCAGTTACACCAGTGGCACCAGTAGGCCCAGTATCACCAGTAGCTCCAGTAACTCCGGTGGCACCAGTAGGTCCGGTATCTCCAGTTACACCAGTGGCTCCGGTAGGCCCAGTATCTCCAGTTACTCCAGTAGCACCGGTAGGTCCGGTATCTCCAGTCGCACCAGTAGGCCCGGTATCACCAGTAGCTCCAGTAACTCCGGTGGCACCAGTAGGTCCGGCATCACCAGTTACACCAGTGGCTCCGGTAGGCCCAGTATCTCCAGTTACTCCAGTCGCACCGGTAGGTCCGGTATTACCAGTTGCACCAGTAGGTCCGGTATCTCCAGTGGATCCAGTAACTCCGGTGGCACCGGTTGGACCAGTCGCACCAGTAGGCCCGGTATCACCAGTAGCTCCAGTAACTCCGGTGGCACCAGTAGCTCCAGTATCACCGGTTGGACCAGTAGGACCGGTATCTCCAGTTACACCAGTAGCACCGGTAGGTCCGGTATCTCCAGTGGATCCAGTAACTCCGGTGGCACCGGTTGGACCAGTCGCACCAGTTACACCAGTCGCACCAGTAGGCCCGGTATCTCCAGTAGCTCCAGTAACTCCGGTGGCACCAGTAGGTCCGTTATCACCAGTTACACCAGTAGGCCCGGTATCACCAGTAGCTCCAGTAACTCCGGTGGCACCAGTAGGTCCGGTATCTCCAGTTACACCAGTGGCTCCCGTAGGGCCAGTATCTCCAGTTGCACCAGTAGGTCCGGTATCACCAGTTACTCCAGTAGCACCGGTAGGCC
>NZ_JAGXJP010000001.1:869807-1015717 GCF_019091365.1 Bacillus sp. GbtcB10 | reverse complement strand
CAGTATCTCCAGTAACTCCAGTGGCACCAGTAGGCCCAGTATCTCCAGTTACACCAGTATCACCGGTTGGACCAGTATCTCCAGTAACTCCAGTGGCACCAGTAGGCCCAGTATCTCCAGTTACACCAGTATCACCGGTTGGACCAGTAGGTCCGGTATCACCAGTTACACCAGTAGCACCGGTAGGTCCGGTATCTCCAGTTACTCCAGTATCTCCAGTTGCACCAGTATCACCGGTTGGACCAGTAGGTCCGGTATCACCAGTAGCACCAGTGGCTCCGGTATCACCAGTTACTCCAGTATCACCGGTAGGACCGGTATCTCCAGTTACACCAGTGGCACCGGTAGGCCCAGTATCTCCAGTGGATCCAGTAACTCCGGTGGCACCGGTTGGACCAGTCGCACCAGTTACTCCAGTAGCACCAGTAGGCCCGGTATCTCCAGTAGCACCAGTTGCACCAGTGGCTCCGGTAGGCCCGGTATCTCCAGTTACTCCAGTCGCACCAGTAGCACCAGTAGGCCCGGTATCACCAGTCGCACCGGTAGGTCCGGTATCACCAGTTACACCAGTAGGCCCAGTATCTCCAGTTACACCAGTGGCTCCGGTAGGCCCAGTATCACCAGTCGCACCGGTAGGTCCGGTATCACCAGTAGCACCAGTGGCTCCGGTATCACCAGTTACTCCAGTATCACCGGTAGGACCGGTATCTCCAGTTACACCAGTGGCTCCGGTAGGCCCAGTATCTCCAGTGGATCCAGTAACTCCGGTGGCACCGGTTGGACCAGTCGCACCAGTTACTCCAGTAGCACCAGTAGGCCCGGTATCTCCAGTAGCACCAGTAGCACCAGTGGCTCCGGTAGGCCCGGTATCTCCAGTTACTCCAGTCGCACCAGTAGCACCAGTAGGCCCGGTATCACCAGTCGCACCGGTAGGTCCGGTATCTCCAGTTACACCAGTAGGCCCAGTATCTCCAGTTACACCAGTGGCTCCGGTAGGCCCAGTATCACCAGTCGCACCGGTAGGTCCGGTATCTCCAGTGGCTCCGGTAGGCCCGGTATCTCCAGTGGCACCAGTAGGACCGGTATCTCCAGTTACACCAGTCGCACCGGTAGGACCAGTATCACCAGTTACACCAGTAGCACCGGTAGGTCCGGTATCTCCAGTTACTCCAGTATCTCCAGTTGATCCTGCTGCAGCCAGTAATGTGTAGTCTGGGGAAGTATCTGGTGTACCTGTCGGTGGTGCAGTATTTACTACATACGTACTGCCATTAAAGGTCACTACTTGCCCTACCGGGTAAGTAGGACTTACTACCGGATCAAACGCTTCAATTCCTGTTAATCCTACACCGGTAGGCCCAGTATCACCAGTCGCACCGGTAGGCCCGGTATCTCCAGTGGCACCAGTAGGACCGGTATCTCCAGTTACACCAGTCGCACCGGTAGGACCAGTATCACCAGTTACACCAGTAGCACCGGTAGGTCCGGTATCTCCAGTTACTCCAGTATCTCCAGTTGATCCTGCTGCAGCCAGTAATGTGTAGTCTGGGGAAGTATCTGGTGTACCTGTCGGTGGTGCAGTATTTACTACATACGTACTGCCATTAAAGGTCACTACTTGCCCTACCGGGTAAGTAGGACTTACTACCGGATCAAACGCTTCAATTCCTGTTAATCCTACACCGGTAGGCCCGGTATCTCCAGTAACTCCAGTCGCACCAGTAGGACCGGTATCTCCAGTGGATCCAGTAACTCCGGTGGCACCGGTAGGCCCAGTCGCACCAGTTACACCAGTCGCACCAGTAGGCCCGGTATCTCCAGTAGCTCCAGTAACTCCGGTGGCACCTGTTGGACCGGTATCACCAGTTACACCAGTGGCTCCAGTAGGCCCTGTATCTCCAGTGGATCCAGTAACTCCGGTGGCACCTGTTGGACCAGTAGCACCTGTTACACCAGTGGCACCAGTTACTCCAGTATCTCCAGTCGCACCAGTAGGCCCGGTATCACCAGTTACACCAGTCGCACCCGTAGCACCGGTAGGACCAGTAGCTCCAGTAACTCCGGTAGGCCCAGTATCACCAGTAGAACCTCTTTTTACAATCTTATTATTTGCTTTTTTTCGTCCTTTTGCTTTAGCACAAGTGCTGTGATGTTTAACAACTTTTTTCTTTTTACATTCTCGTTTAAGAAGAGGGCAATCATCAAATGTAGGTCTATCGTGACGAGATTTTCTGTAATGAGGTTGCCAATCATGATTTTTTCCGCAAAAGGGACATTTGTTATCGTACTGGTTATACAAATTCCCCATCTCCTAAAAGTTAATATTTTATTCTATGTGGAAATTTAAAAAGCGGAATTGAGCTTAATGATATTTTTTAGTTCGAAGTTCATCGAATCAAATCATTTAAAAGTTAAATCGTTTTATGTTATGGTGTTGAAAGAATGAAACTAGTATGATTTTTGAAAGAAATGGGGCAGCATGTATGAGTCAATCAGTTTTACAACACACAGCATATTCCGTGTTAAATTTATCCTCTGTAACAGAGGGGGGCACAATTAAAGAATCATTTGAGCATAGTATGGATTTAGCAAAAAAAGCTGAGAAGTGGGGCTACCATAGATATTGGCTTGCGGAGCATCATAATATGGAAGGGGTTGCGAGTTCAGCAACATCCGTCTTGATTGGACATATTGCTGGAGGGACTGAAAAGATCCGGGTTGGTTCTGGGGGGATTATGCTTCCAAACCATTCTTCACTCGTCATTGCAGAACAATTTGGAACACTGGAGACTTTGTATCCAGGGAGAATTGATTTAGGTCTTGGCAGGGCACCAGGAACAGATCAGTTAACGGCAAGGGCACTTAGACGTAATCTTCATAATGGTGAGGATTTCCCTGAGCAGCTTGAAGAACTTCGGCAATATTTCAAACCGACTGGTCAGATCAAAAAACATGTAAGAGCCGTTCCGGGAGAAGGATTGGATATCCCGATTTGGCTTCTTGGTTCAAGTGGTTTTAGTGCAAGGCTTGCAGGAGAACTGGGACTGCCATTTGCCTTTGCCGCACATTTCTCCCCTAAAAATACCATTCCTGCTTTAGAATTATACAGACAGTCATTTCAACCTTCAGATGTGTTAAAAGAACCTTATGCGATGGTTGGTGTCACGGTTTTTGCTGCTGATCAAACAGAGCGGGCTGAATATTTGGCGACGTCTCATTATCAGCGATTTTTGAGCCTTATTCGTAATACACCAGGAAAACTCAAAGCCCCTGTTGAAAGTATGGATGGGTTATGGAGTCCATATGAGAAGGCGATGGTGGACGAACAATTAAGTTCGACGATGATCGGGGATAAACAAAAGGTGAAAAAAGAGTTAGAAGCCTTTATTGAAGCAACTCAAGCAGATGAAGTCATGATTAATTCTGATATGTTTGACCATCAAGAAAGAATGCGTTCTTATGAAATCATTGCAGAGATATTTCAAGAGGAACAAGAAAAATAAGAATAAAAAAAGAACTGCCAAGAGCAGTTCTTTTTTATTTATGCTTTAGTAAACACGCGAAATGGTTGTCCAACTGGCAGTACTGTACGACCAAAATGTGTATTCAGCACAACAGCTGCAGAACCATAAAATGAAAGAAGAGAAATAATCAATTCTGCAATACCAGCCATCGTATGAGTCACATCGTACATCACACCAAACGAGCTTAGAGACAGGCCAATGAATAAGAAATCAATAAAGACGAAAATCAAAAACAATACTTTATGTGTTTCCATTGCACCGATCGTCATAAATAAGCTGAAAATCAAATAACCAATAAAAGCAAAACCTAGTTGTTTTGAGTCCGCAGCTCCCGCAAGCGTTTTCCCAAAAACGCCAGCTTGAATGAGCCAAGTGGTTCCAACACCCATCCAAAAAAGACCGAATGCGCCGAAGGCAGTGGCTCCAAAAATATTATGATGCTTTGAATCTTGTATGGACGCGATCAGCTGCGCGATTCCTCCAAGGAAGATAGCCCAAGGTAAAATAAGAGATGTGCCATCTGTGATTCCTAGTTTTTGTGAAGACGCAACAAGCGTCACCATTGCTAAACCAAACAAACCAAGTGGTGTTGGGTCAGCGATTGATAATCGAATTGCTTGAACATTCTGTTTTTCCATAATGACCTCCTACAATTTGCACTTACAAAAGATACTCGAATTCGATAGAAACGTCAAGCTCTTTTTTAGTAGACACTTGCAACGTCTTCCAAATAAATCTATATTTAATACAATACATCATACATGTGATAGAAAAAGAGGGATGAGAATGAGTAAAGGCTTAGCTGGAAAGACCATTGCCATATGCGGAACAAGAAAAACAGAAGAAATGCGTACACTTGTTGAAAAGCAAGGAGGACAAGCTGTTATTCGTTCTCTTCAGGGCACTGTATTTTTAGCCAAAGAGGAATTGAAGCCAGGCATAGAAACCTTTGTAAAGAAGGGAGCTGACTGGGTCATTTTAACAACGGGTATCGGCACAGACACATTAATTGAAAGTGCAGAAGAGCTGCAGCTTGGAGAAGCTTTTATGAACATTTTATCAAGTGCCCATATCGCTTCAAGAGGATACAAAACGTTTGCGGCTCTAAAAAAACACGGCATTCAGCCAGATGTTTCTGATGAAGATGGAACCGTTCGTGACCTCATTTCAAAGTTAGAAGACAAAGAACTTCAAGGTAAACGGGTCATGGTGCAGCTTCACGGCGAAAATGCACCAGCTCTCATTGATTTTTTACATCACAAGGGAGCAGACGTTTTGCAGCTCATGCCATATCAGCACACGCCCCCTGAACCAGAGGCGGCGGACACTTTGCTTCAAGAAATGAAAGAAGGGAAGGTCCATGCCGTTTGTTTTACAACCGCTGTTCAGGTTCATGCCTTTTTCAAACTAGCAGAAGAATGGGACAAAAAAGAAGAACTGCAACATCTATTCGAGCAGAATGTATTAGCTGTAGCTGTTGGAAAAGTCACAGCTGAAGCATTAAAAGAAGAGGGGATAAGCCGAATTCTAGCCCCTTCACTTGAAAGAATGGGTGCAATGATTATGGAATTATCTCAATATATGAAAAAACAATCGACGCACGCATAGAAAAAACGCCTTTCACATGACGAGTGAAAGGCGTTTTCGTTAGATTGTCCGTTTTCGATTTGTGCGAATTTTTTTCAAAACGAAATACAGTACGATGAGAACGATGGCAATGACCATAATTGGTGTTGTATACGTGTGAGCGACACTTTGAATGTGGTCCCATTTTGTCCCAAGCTGCATTCCAAGGTAAATAAATAGGATGGACCAAGGGATGGCGGCTAATCCGGTCAAAAGAACAAATTTGAGAAATGGCATCTTTGCAATACCAGCTGGAATTGAGATCGCGTGGCGCACGACTGGGATAAAACGAGCTGTAAATACGACACCAGTTCCATATCGGTCAAACCAGCGTTCTGCCGTGGCAATATGATGCTCATGGATGAATAAATACTTCCCATACTTTGTTAAAAAAGGTCTTCCGCCATAAAGGCCGATCCAGTAAATAAAGCACTGGGCAAGTGTTCCTCCAATAACCCCAGCGATGACGGCTCCAACAAATCCAATGCTTCCTGTTGACACCATATATCCGCCGTAGGCAAGTACAATTTCACTCGGAATAATTTCAATCATCAGTCCAAGTGCAACACCTGCGTAACCAAGGCTTGTCAGCCAAGTTAAAATTTCATTAAACAAGGTTCCCATTCATTTCACTCTGCCTTTAAATACGAATTTTCTTCAAGCATCCTTATAAGAGCCTATGCTTGTTTTGCTTCTCTCATGAGTATGCTTTGCATATATGCTAGCATGGCTGTCCGCATATCATGACGCATCAATCCAATTTCAGCCGCTGCCTTAAATGAGCCCAGCTTATCACCAACGTCAAATCTCATCCCATCTAATTGTTTTGCATAAATGGGTGATTCATGTGCAATGATTTTCAGCGCATCTGTCAGTTGGATTTCGTTCCCGGCACCTCTCTCAATTCCTTGTAGAATAGGAAAAATCGATGGTGTTAACAGATACCTGCCCATCACGGCTAAATCGGAAGGAGCTTCATGAATAGCTGGCTTTTCCACTAAGTCTGTGACTTCAAACACTTGACCGTCTACTCTAGCTGGTCTTATCATACCATACTTACTGACATCTAGACGATCCACTTGCTGGACGCCAATGACCTCTCTTTGTTTGTCTTCAAAGACTTCCATGAGCTGAGAGAGTGCAGGTCTTTCTGACACCATGACATCATCACCTAAAAGGACCGCAAAAGGATCATTGCCAGTAAAATGACGTGCACATAATACCGCATGTCCAAGACCTAAGGGCTCCTTTTGACGAATATAATGAATATTGGCCATATCCGCAATATGTTTGATTTCAGCTAACTGTTCATTTTTCCCTTTTTCAAGCAACGTGTGTTCTAGCTCAATCGAACGGTCAAAGTGATCTTCAATTGATTTTTTATTTCTTCCTGTGATAATTAGTATATCTTCAATGCCTGATTGAACAGCCTCCTCAACTATGTATTGAATAGCGGGTTTGTCGATAATCGGCAGCATTTCCTTTGGCTGTGCTTTCGTTGCGGGTAAAAAACGTGTGCCTAATCCGGCTGCTGGTATAACGGCTTTTTTGATATTCATTGAATCATCGCTCCATTTCTGATGGTTTATTTTCTGATGGAAACACCCATAGGCGGCTTCCAGTAAAAGTGATCATCATGCCAAGAAGGGTACCGATCGCTTTACTAATGAATAATGAGAAACCTGCTTGCTGCATGACATATAAGACAACATAGGTGAGAAGGCACGCTGCGCCGTTGACTGTGGCCCACTTGATCCATTCCCACTTGTCAGCTTTCTTTTTCACTTGGAACGTCCATTTTCGATTCCAAACATAACTGTTCAGCATTCCTGCGGTATAGGACAGGCACTGTGCAAGAAAAGAGGGAACAAAGCAAGCAGTTAAAAAAAAGAAGAACAGAAAGTCAATCATCGTATTGCTAGCGCCTACAGTTAAAAATGCGGCATAGGTCCGAATATTTTTCTTTGTCATGCGAAGGATCATCACCTCCTAGTGTTTGAGTGGGTGTATGAATACTGTACAAAAGCGAGTTGACGAATCAGTGAAGAAAAGATGAAAAAAACATGAACAAGCGATATCTGTTTTTTCACCAGCTCGTGATATAATTTGTAAGATGAAACGAACGGTGGTGCACATGCATGTATTTAACAATTGGAGAAACAGCTGAATACTTAGAAGTATCAGAAGCATATGTTGAAAAATTAATCCAGCAAAAAAAGATTCGTTACGTATTTGACGGGGAATCGTATCTCATTTATCAAGGACAGTTTCAAACCCATATGAAACAGCTAGAACAATATAAAGAGCTCATTCAAGACATCTTAAATGAACCAATCCCTGAGGACCCGGACGTAAAAGATGAAGATTAAAAAAGACTGTACGAGAAGGGAGAACCTTTTCATACAGTCTTTTTTATTGGCTGACACCCGTTTGGACAATGTTCATATGACAATTCACTTGGACATCTGCATCAGGGTAGATTTTTTGCCATTTCTCCGGTGTCATGGCTTTATCTTTAGAACGATATCTCAAACCAAGTCCAAGTGGATCAATTTTTTGCTTTTTAAAGGATTGAACAAGGTCTTTTCCTTGCTGGGCCACACGCTTCTCCACTTCTTTTTCAACATGCTGCAAGATAGAAGGCGTATCGATTTTTTTTGATTTCATAAATTCTTTCAACTCACCTTTCAGCTTGATATCAATGGTGATATGAGGCTTTTTTGAAAGGTTTTCAGTTGGTTTAATGTGATAAGACACATGTGATTTGATATTTTCAATGACAACATGGGTTTTCTTTGTGTCATTAAATCGAAACTCATAAATCCCATTTTTATGATTTTCAATCATCGCTTTAAACGTAAACGTATCTTCCCCTGGAATATGCCCAACCATTTTTTCTTGATCAAAAAGAGCGACACCTGACACTTTAATAGAGTTGCTTGTATTTTTAATGTAAGGGAGGTAGGCATCCACGCCTTTTGCCATCATCTGATTCATAAAAATATGCTGATTGGTCACAGGTTGATTGCCATTTCGCATGTTTTGGGCCAGCAAATCTGAAAGATATACACCGATATTTAAGTTGGTTTGATTCATCTTTGTATACAACAAATTTTCAACTTCTCCGCCTACTATGGCAAATACTTGACGGGACCCAATGATCGGATCACGATAAATGTAATTCATCAAATCAATCATACCCACTTCTTTCGCCAGCTTTTCACTTATTAAGATCACGAGTACTTGTCCCATGACAACGGGGAAAGGCGATTTTTCCGACACAAGAAACTGAATATTACTAATGGTATTTGACTTAGCACTTACAATTTGGTAACTGCCTTGTTCTTCACTTTTGAAAACGGGAAAAACAAAGAAACCCTTCATTTCTCCATCATCCAATAAGTCAAATCCCGCTGCCTGCGAGATACTTAATTCATCTAAGAGACGAGGCTGTGCACAGCTCGTTAAGAAAAGGCTCAATAACATGAGACACACGAGAATATAATGTTTCATGCGCGTTTTTTCACCCACCTTTTTTTCAGCAGCAGCCCAATGATCATACATCCAGTCAATCCATATATGAGGATATATCCGCTATATTCCACCCATTTATTAAACGTCTCAAAAGAGGTGGCCTCGATCAAAAATGAAAACATGACGAGAATGAGAAGGCTGAGAACAATTAACGTCATGCGTTGGCTCGTGTGAAACACTTGTTTTGCCATTCTACTGGCTGCCCATAATGGAATGGCGATATTTGGAACGATAAGCAAAAGCCATAGGGACACTTCAATAAATTCAAAGCGCTGGATAAACGGAAGTTTGACAATGCTGGTTAATGTCAATGTTGGCCATTTCGTTAGTTCGAGCTGAGCACTTGAGTAGTACGCTATAGAGACGAGAAATACAAGCAAATTCAGGCATGTAGTCAGCAACACTCCCATATGTGCAAATTTTTGCGACGTTTGTGCTTTTTTAATAAAGGGATAATAGACAAGCAATGTTCCAAAACCAAACATGGATAAAGAGGCATCTTTGACCCCCATCATGAGTTGTGAAAATGAATGATCAAACATGGGGAACATAAAGCGGATGTGACTATATTTCATGACATAAAAACAGATAAAGGTCATCCAGTACGTTAGGACAATGCTAAAGAATGCCCAGCCAGCGATTGTTCTAAATCCGCCTGTGTGAATGTAATAGACGAGGATGAGCAGCACTGATGCAAATAGAAGACCGGGAATTTCTTTAAACAGCCAAACATGGATTACATCCATATAATGAACAAGCACAATCAAAGACAATGAAGAAAAATACAAAATGTAGAGAATGTTGATGAATTGTCCAAGCCATTTACCAAACACAGATTGCGTAATGTCACTAAATTCGTCAGTAGGTGCTTTTTTAAACAAAAAGTAAATGAGGAAGATCATCAAATTGACGCTTGCACCAGCAATTAAAATGGCGATCCATCCATCATTATTGATGGACCGGACAAGATTCGTCTGGAAATTTAAAATACCAACACCAACTTGATTGGCATTGATCAGAAAAAACACAAAAAAAGGGGATACTTGAAATTTTTCTTTCACAGAAGAAGAGCTCATGCCTTCACTTCCTTATTCATAAAAATCATTTTTCCCCTTACGGCCTTGCTTTGGCTTTTGGCGGTGTATCGTTTCATTTTGCGGCCGTAAATTTTCTGGACGTTTTTTCAAAAAGCGGAGTTGGGGCCGAATCAAACTACCTTTTAAATCGGCCAATCGAAGTGGAAAGATTGGCTCTAAGTAAGGCTGGCCTATAGACGTTAATTTCATTAAATGTGTAAGAAGAAAAGCCCCCATTAGCGAAATCCCTAGCGCTCCCCACACTTGTGCAGCAAAAAGGAATGGGAAACGTAAGAGACGAATGGTTGTCCCCATTTTATAAATAGGAGTGACAAAAGAGGCAAGAGCTGATAATGCGACAATAATGAGCAAAATATTACTTGTTAATCCCGCTGCAACCGCAGCCTGTCCGATCACAATACCTCCAACAATCCCGAGCGTCTGTCCGACTTTTGCAGGAAGGCGGGACCCGGCTTCCCTAAGCAGCTCAATCGATATCTCTAAAAATAATGCTTCAATAATAGGCGGAAAGGGCACGAGATAGCGTGATGCGACAATCGTTTCTAATAAGTCCTTGGGAATCAGTTCATAGTGAAACGTTAAAACAGCTACATACAAAGGGGTTGCAAAAATAGAAAATATTACAGCAAAAATGCGTAACAGCCGAAAGGAGGATGCTGCGATCCAAGACATGTTATAGTCTTCCATTGTAGAAAAATACTCGAGTAAAATTGTAGGTGCAAGCAGGGTATGTGGCGAACCGTCAACCATAATGGCTATTTTTCCTTCCGTTAAACCTGAGGAAACCCTGTCTGGCCGTTCTGTATTTAAAAACAATGGAAAGATTGTATTGGACACATCATAAAGCATTTGCGCAAGATAATTAGAATCTAGAATTTGGTCGTAGTCAACATCTTGAACCCGCTGAAGAACGGTTTCAATGTTCTGCGGATTGGCGATATTCTCTATGTATACAACGGCTACTTTCGTTTGAGAAAGGGTACCAACTGTGTGTTCAACTACTTTAAGGTCAGGAGTGGGCAGCCTGCGCCTAATCAAGTTTAAGTTTGTGTCCAGCCCTTCCACAAATGCTTCCTGCGCACTAATGATTCCGAATTCAATCTCAGGTTGGCTCACTTGTCTGCCTTTCTTTTCTTCAATCGGCAAAAGGAGCGCTTTGCCCCAGTCTGTCTCAATTCGAACAGCAATACTGCCTCGATGAAGAGCTTCTTCCACTTTTTGAAGGTCACTCGTAATCACAGCTTGTTCAATTGGGATGTGTTCTTTCAGCTCTTCAAGGGTGGGTGTCAGATGCAATTGTTGAATAAAAGGCAAGATTTGTTCATGAAGGAGATTGCCATTAATTAAAGATCGAAAAAAAGAAATTCTGTAAAGAAAACCTCCGGAACTTGATAATTCATTGATAAAATCAGAAGAGCGCGATAATGCTTCAAATACTGAATTCGGGTCTTTCTGTTTTGATTTGTTTTTCTTCAGCACTTGAACCATCTCCTTCCGTGATTTGCCTCTATTATCCAACCGATCATCTGAAGATATGCATAAAAAAAGCGTTCAGCTTCATGAACTGGACGCTTTTTTTCCATGTTGAACGGCTTCTAATAAAAAGTCAGCCAGATGAATCGCTCTCATGCTAGGCATATGTCCTGCCTTTTTGACGCCAGCTGCCATTTGTAATTGACAGCCTGGATTCGACGTCACAATGGCAGCTGCAGCTGTGTTGCTCGCTTCAGTCATTTTATGATCTAAAATTTGCATCGACATGTCTGGCTGCAAGATATTGTAGATTCCTGCAGATCCGCAGCAGCGGCCGGCATCTTTCATTTCTTTAAACGTTACCCCTTGAATGGCTTTCATGAGCACCCTCGGCGCCTGTTGTACATTCATCCCATTTCGTAAATGACAGGAGTCTTGATAGGTGATCACTTGCGCTGGCAAAGCCAGTGGCACGCGGCGGTGAAACTCCAGCTCCACAAGGATGCTTGATATATCGGTTATTTTCTGTGAGAAGGCTTTACTTCGTTTTTGAAAATCTGGATCATCCTGAAGCAAATGACCGTAATCACTTAAAAAGGCGCCGCAGCCGCCCGCGTTCATGACAATCGCATCGGCATCTGTTTCCTCGAATGCTTCAATATTCCGCTTGGCTAACTGTTTTGCTTGGTCTTTTTCTCCGCTATGACCATGTAGCGCGCCGCAGCACGTTTGTATAGGAGGAACGATCACATCACAGCCTGCCAGCTGCAAGAGATGAATGGTCGCTTTGTTTGTGTTTGAGAAAACTGTATCCATTAAACAGCCAGTAAAAAACGCCACCCGTTTTTTTGCCTGACCAATGGCTTTATATTCATTCAAACGTTTTTTCTTTTGAGGCGGCACCTTTGGAAGTGCCTGTTCCATCAACTGTAAATGGGAGGGAAGCACCTTCAGTATGCGCGTCTTCCTGGCGGCTGTTTGCAGACCAGATGTTTGATAAAATCGAAGAAAACTAGCAGCTTGTCGCATACGACGTTGTGACGGAAAGAGACCTTTAAACACAACACGTCTCATCAATTTGACGGGAAATGATTGTTTTTTATGTTGTTGAATAATGTCTCTGGCATCTTCTAGCAGCTGTCCATACTTGACGCCAGAAGGGCAGACTGGTTCACACGCACGGCAGCCAAGACAAAGATTAAGTGAATGTTCAACATCTTCATCTGGCTCAATGACACCATCTCTTACAGCTTTCATTAACGCAATTCGGCCCCGAGGAGAGTGCGTTTCTTGTTGTCCAGATTCAATATAAGTAGGGCAGGAAGGGAGGCAGAATCCGCAGCGCATGCAATTAAGCAGCTCCTTTTCATCCATTTGCTCCTGAAACTGCTGCTGGATCTCTTTTTGCTTAGAAGAAGAACTCATGAGACCACCACTCGCTTTCTTGAGGCTTTTCCAAACACTTTATCTGGGTTCATGATATGTGCCGGGTCAAGTGCCTGTTTAATCGCCTTCATGGCAGCGATTCCTTCTTTTTTGACCTTCAGCTCCAAATAGGGCGCTTTCATGAGACCCACGCCATGTTCGCCTGTAATGGTGCCGCCAAGGGCAACGGCTTTTTCAAAAATGGCCTGAAAGGCAGCTTCTACCCGTTTCATTTCTTCTTCATTTCTTGCATCTGTCGCACAAGTGGGGTGTAAGTTGCCATCACCTGCATGACCAAACGTACAAATGTTCACCTCGTACTTTCGTGCAATGTCTTCAATTGCACGAACCATATTGGCAATTTCAGACCGGGGAACGGTAGCATCTTCTAAAATCGTTGTAGGACTTAATCGAGCGAGGGCAGATAAAGCAGAGCGTCTCGCTGTTAAGAGCGCACTTGCCTCTTCTTCTGAATGTGCGATCTTGACGCTTTTAGCCCCGTGCTGCTCACAGACTTCTGCGATTTTTTGGATATCACGAGAAACAGCTTCAGGGTTGCCGTCCTGTTCAATTAATAACACAGCTTGAACGTCAGTAGGCAGGCCGATGTTTGCAAAATCTTCAACGACTTCAAGGGTCGGCTGATCCATAAATTCTAATGTAGCAGGAATGATACGCTCAGCAATGATGGCCGATACAGAAGTCGCAGCTTCTTCAAGGCTTTCGTATAAACAAAGCATTGTTTGTTTCGTTTCTGGAAGCGGCAGGAGCTTTAGCACCGCTTCTGTGACAATCCCGAGTGTTCCTTCTGAACCAACGAACAATCGAGTCATATCATATCCAGCGACATCTTTTGCAAGCTTTCCGCCTGTTTTGATGATGTCACCATTTGGCAAAACCACTTCAAGCCCAAGGACATAATCTCTTGTCACTCCATACTTTAACCCCCGCAGCCCCCCTGAATTTTCGTTAATATTGCCGCCTAATGTGGAAATTTTCATAGAGCTTGGATCAGGCGGGTAGAAGAGACCTTTTTCCTCTACTTGATGAATCAATTCCTGCGTAATTAAGCCAGGCTGCACCGTTGCGGTTAAATTTTCTTCGTCTATTTCTAATAATTGATTCATTCTAGTAAAGAGAATTACCAATCCGCCCTGAGTAGGGCATGTTCCTGCGCACAGATTCGTCCCTGAGCCTCTTGGGACGATCGGCACCTTGTATGAGGCGCACAGTTTCACAATTTGCTGTACTTCTTCAGCCGTGTGAGGCCGCACGATCGCATCTGGCATCTGTTGAAAATTTGGTGTCGCATCATAAGAGTAGGCAAGACGATCCGCCTTGCTGTCTTGGACATTGGGCGCACCGACAATCTCTTTTAATTGATTTGAAAATTCTGAATCTAGCATATACAATCACTCCCGCTCATTTAACGTCTCGTTTCTACCAGTATAAAAAAAGAACCGCCACATGACTATAGACGATTCTACAAAATATCAGGCTGTTTTATTGTATTTTTTGTATCATGATCCAAAAGCAGCAAGGCCAAATAAAAAAGCATCGCATCTTGCATACGCTTTGGATCAAGTGTCGTTAAATCCTGAATCCGTTTTAATCTGTAATGAAGTGTATTAATATGGACATGCATGGCTTCCGCTGTATGTTTCAATGAGTAATCCGAAGCGATGAGTACCCGCAATGTTTTCACTAGTTCTGGATAGGGGAAAAGGGACGCAATCGTTCGATCAAGAAACGCATCTTTTGTTTCCTGACTGATTTCCTCCATAAAAAGTTCAAGCGTCAAATCTTCATCAAACACAATGGGTGTTTCAGCATGCGCCAATTTTAAAGCGCGAAACGCTTGATGAAAGGACTGCTTCATGACATGAGAAGCTGCTGGTTTTCCTGCCCCCATTAAAATCCTCGATGGTGACAGCGCTGTGAGCGCAGCATGAATATGGAACAAGCGCTTGTGCCATGTATCACGACCATCTGGTGTGGCTTGTAGCATAAGCAAAAAACGTGCATGCCCCCAGCGCACAATGATCTCCTGATTGGTGAGTTGCAATTTGTCCTTCATCAGTTTGTATTGATCCTGCTTCATAAACGATTCGTCTTGACAGTCAATGAGAATAGCGACACGCTGCTTGTTGACATCAAGGCCAAGCCGCTGCGCCTTCTCGGTCATACCTGCCGCTGTCTCTGGCAGATGAAGCCAGTCGAACACAAATGCTTCAAGCTGCCGTTCATCTGTTTCCGTTTCTTGAAAAAATTCATGTTCTTGAATGAGCAGCTCCGTCATTTTACGTAAAATGTCGCCAAAAGGGGAGACATGCCTAGGATCACCTGTCATTCCAATGACCCCAATGACTTCTTGTTTAAAATAAATAGGCAGATTGATACCGGCTTTGACGCCTTTCATCTGCAGCACATCATCCTTTGTGAGAATTCGTTTCTGCCCTTCTAAGGATGTGACATATGCTCCTTCATGAAATTGACCAATGCGTGCTGGATCTGTTGCAGCAATAATGGTACCGTTTGTTTGTGTGATGATGATTTCTTCCGTCAGTACCTTTTTGACCTCATCTACGATTTTTTCTGCCAGTGTCATTGTGAGCAAAACGGTCCCCTCCGAGATGTTTCTTTTTCCACTATCATACCATCATATGCTCAGGCATATCTTTCTTTTCATGTGTTATGCTAAAATAAAAAACGCATATGAAGTAGATGAAAGGAGATACAGTCATGTCACTGCAAAATCGCTTACAAGATTTATTGAAAGAAGGGCAGGCGCTCACCGACTTTGAATATAACAAAGCCGCAAGTCAAAATTGGCCGTTAGAAGGGGCAAAAATGACAGAAGAAGCACGCTTTGCTGATGTTTATATAGAACGTGTAGACAAAGAATCGGAGGAAATGATTCAAGCAGAAAATGCTGCCTTTTTAAATACACCTCTTACATACGTAAAAAAACAACAAAAAGAATTCATTTATATCGAGTCGAAGTGGTTTGATGTGGTGAGAGCCGACGGACTTGCCATAGAATGGGATGAAGTATTTCAGACGTATACCGTGTTATTCGGATTGAAGCGTCCTAAAAAAGATACTGGATTACTAAAAGAGATGCTCTCAACATTAAATGGTGCTCAGCTTCAATTTAATGGACAAGACGGGTTATTTGATGTCAACATTCCGCTTCTTGAACTAGAGGACATCAAAGAAGATACACCTTTGATTGGTGTGATCTCATCAGTGTACCGCTATTTATTCAACTTGCTCATGCAGCTTGAAAATGAATGAATCAAAAAACGGCTCAAATTCCTGAGCCGTTTTTTAGAGCAATCCTCTTATGAATTGAGCCTCACCCATCCCGAAGCTCCAATCGGCGTCTCCATTTTCCACGATGGAGATCATCACATCCGTCTTGGCAACCCCGCATTCTTTTTCTACACGTTCTGCGATTTGTGCATAAAGCTGTTCCTTTTGCTCTTTCGTCCGCTGTTTACTGACAACACTAATGACAACAAGATCTTTTGTTCTCGGATAACCAAGCCCAGTGTCTTCAATCATCATCTCTTCAGGGCGGTGCTGATGAACAATTTGATAGCGATCTCGTTCAGGTACCCCAAAGGCATCAACCATTGCTTCATGGCAAGTGTCCAGCAGTTTTTTTAATTCCTCTTTTGAACGGCCTTCTATCACGTCAAATCGTAACAACGGCATCAGGTCAACCTCCAAATATGTGTTTAATATACAATCATAATGTAACCAACACTTCGCCGTTTCACTCTTTTGCGCATAAGAAAAAAGCCAAAACATTGGCGCTTGGCTTTTTCGCTCTGGACTAAGGCGTGACAAATTTCACATCATGCTCTTTTCCATATTGAAGGTAATCTTCATTTGGTTGTTCATTCGTCACGACGATGTCTATGTCTTTTAAGTCACAAAACGTGGTCAAGGCATAATGGTCAAACTTACTATCATCGACTAATAAAAAGGTTTTGGCGTTTTTTTCAACGAGCGTTTTTTTAATATCTGTCTCAAGCGGGGAGGAATTCGTGACGCCATGATCAATGGATAAACCAGTTGATGCAATAAATGCTTTATTGACATTGTATGCTTTGAGACGCTCAACACTTTGATAACCAACGAAAGAATTTGTTTTTCGCTCTAGCATACCGCCGGTTGAAAAGATGGTGAGGTGTTCATAAGGCATAGCCTGTGTAATGAAATCCACGTTATTTGTCACAACGGTAATCCGTTTCTCCTTCAAATAGGGAAGCATCTCCAGTGTCGTTGTACCAGAATCAACAAAAATCATATCACCATGTTCAACAAAAGCGGCGGCAGCCTGTCCGATCAATTGTTTTTTACTCAGCTGACGTGTCTTTCGCTCCTGATACACCACCAATGTTGAGTGATTCACAGCGACGCCGCCGTACACTTTCTTTAGCACGCCGGATTCTACCAATGCTTGTACATCTCGGCGTATGGTGTTTTTTGAGACGCCAAAATGCGTCACAAGCTCATCAAGAGAGGCAGATTCCCGGTCAAATACATACTCTTTTATTTGCTGAATACGTTTTGTTTTTATCATGCTACAATCTCCAATCAATACGAATATGCTGATTCTATTATAACAATAATTCCACGTAAAAGATGTCACTGATCAACATGGGAGAATCGAATGATCTTTTTCTCTTATCTTTTCTCATTTTTCATAAAAGCGTATGATAGAGAAAAGAGGATAGAAAGGATTTTCACTTCTATGAATGAACACAACATACAATTTTCAAAGCTTGCAAATTTTAGAGAGGTAGGGGGACTCCAAACAACGGATCAGATGGTCATCAAACAAGGAATGATTTATCGATCTGCTGATTTATCACGTCTCACGAAGCAAGACATATTGACGTTCTCAACACTTGGAATTCAAACGGTTTGTGACCTGCGTACAAGCTCAGAACGAAAATCACACCCACCAAAGATCATGGAACATGACAAAATTGTTCATATCCCTATGCAGCCTGACAGCATGATGCCTAGCAAATGGACCATGTTTCGAATGCTGATAGCAGAAGGAAAATCTCTATCTTTTACACCGATCATGAAAGATGTATATCAAAGCATGCTCTATGAGCGAAAAAAAGAGATTCAGCAATTGTTTACATTACTGTCCGATGAAAAAAATTATCCGCTTATGCTTCACTGTACAAGCGGAAAGGACCGTACAGGCTTTTTATCTGCTCTTATTCAATTAGCAGCGGGTGTGCCGGTGCATACCGTTTTAAGTGAATACATGCGTTCCAATGAAGGCGTGAAAATGCTAGTGAAAAGACAAGAACGATTTGTTCGCATGATGAGTTTATATCGGGTGTCAAAAGAACAAATTCAGCCCCTGCTTGGTGTGCAGCAAGATTATCTTGAAGATGTACTGAATGAGATGATGGATACATACGGAAGTGCAGAGCGGTATTTACTAGAAGCCTGCGACGTCCCGAAAGATCAGCTACTTAAAATGAAAAACATCTTGCTTACACCATCTGCTGGCATTCCATCACAAAACGCAGAATAAACTTAATATGAGGTGATGCAAACCATGCTGAAAAAGATCAGTATGACGGTTCTGACACTAGTTTTCATGGGTGTCTTCTTATTGATTCCGTCTAGCAGTCTAGCTCGTTCGATGCCAAAAGGGAAGCTTGAGAGCACAAGAGAGATGCGTGCAGTGTGGGTCGCATCAGTTTATAACTTAGATTGGCCTTCAAAGAAAGGACTGCCCAGAGATGAGCAGAAACAAGAGTTCATTCAACTGTTAGACGACATCAAAGCGATGAATATGAACGCCGTCATCATGCAAATTAAGCCAACAGCAGATGCCTTTTATCCATCGAAATTTGGTCCATGGTCTGAATATTTGACTGGTACACAAGGGAAAGACCCTGGATATGACCCGCTTGAATTTATGATAGAAGAAGCACATAAACGCGGCCTTGAATTTCATGCTTGGTTTAACCCTTATCGAATCACCATGAATCATACCGATCTCAACCGGTTATCAGCCGATCATCCTGCAAGAGCACATCCTGAGTGGACCATCGCCTACGGAAATCAGCTGTACTTTAATCCAGGCATTCCTGATGCTCAGGACTTCATTGTTGACGGGATAGAGGAAGTAGTGAAAAACTACGATATTGATGCGGTGCATATGGATGATTATTTTTACCCGAATAAAATCGCTGGTGTGCCATTTCCAGATCAAGAAACGTATGAAACTTACGGGCAGAAGTTCACTCATATAGAAGATTGGCGTAGAGATAATGTGAATCACTTGGTGCAACAAATCAATGACTCCATTAAGAAAGAAAAGCCGTATGTGAAATTCGGCATTAGCCCATTTGGTGTATGGCGCAACATAAAAGATGACCCAACCGGTTCAAACACAACAGCAGGGATGACCAATTATGATGATTTGTATGCTGATACAAGAGAATGGATACAGCAGCACCATATTGATTATATCACCCCGCAAATTTATTGGAGTATCGGCTTTCAGCCCGCTGCCTATGATGTGCTGACGAAATGGTGGTCAAATGAAGTGAAGGGGCAGCCTGTTCATTTGTACATTGGTCAAGCGACGTATAAAATCAATCAAAACAGTGATCCTGCTTGGTCTGATCCAGAGGAGTATTTTCGCCAGATCGAGCTGAACAGGCAGTCACAGCTCGTACAAGGAAGCATGCATTTTAGTCTGAAAGATATCAATCGAAATCCCTTGAATGTAAAGAAACGATTAATAGAAGAAACCTATAGCAAACCGGCTCTCATACCAGAGATGCCATGGCTTCATCAAAAAGCGCCAAAAAAACCAATCATCCAATCTGTGAAAAAGACAGAGGATGGCGCAGTTTTACAGATACAAAATGATCCGCACTCTAGTGCATCCTATTATGCAGTCTATCGATTGTCGAATAAAGGGACATACGAATTTGTGCAAACGGTCAGAAAAGAAACTGGTTCCTTCACACAAACGAAAGACATTTTAGCCAATCAAAAGAAGAGCTATACCTTTAAAGTGACGGCACTCAATCGCCTTCATCATGAAAGCAAACCTTCTACAAAAACAGTAAAATAACAAAGACAGCATAAATGAGGGTTTTCCTCCATTTATGCTTTTTTGCTTTCTCTATTTTTCTACTATTTTTATTTTAATTTTCTGAATTCAATCAAGCTTGGCATGAAGCAGCTATTTCAATAATAAATATGATAGAAAAGCGCCAAAGGGGGAAGTAAAATGGATTTTGAATTAACGAAAGAGCAGCAAATGATCCGTCAGATGGTCAAAGAATTTGCAAAAACAGAAATTGCACCACACGCCCAAACTGTTGATAAACAGGCAGCATTTCCCATAAAAACATTTCAAAAAATGGGTGAGCTCGGTTTTATGGGTATACCCTTTCCAGAGAAATATGGAGGTTCTGGAGGAGATACGATCTCGTATGCACTGGCAGTCGAGGAAATTGGCAAGCAGTGTGCAAGTACAGGTCTAAGTTATGCCGCAGCGGTTTCCTTAGGCGCAAGTCCACTTTATTACTTCGGCACGGAGGAACAAAAGATGGACCATCTTGTTCCATTAGCCTCTGGAACAGCACTTGGCTCCTTCGGATTAACAGAACCAAACGCCGGATCAGATGCAAAAGGAACAAAAACAAAAGCCATTAAAGACGGACAAGAATATGTCATCAGTGGGGAAAAGTGCTGGATCACAAATGCCAATTATGCCAGAACGATTATTGTCACCGCTGTGACAGATCATGATGAAAACGGACGTCCAATCATCTCCGCCTTTATTGTGGAGAAAGGGCAAAAAGGACTGTCAATTACAAACCCATATGACAAAATGGGGGTTCGTGGTTCAGATACGGCTGAAATCATTTTAGACGAAGTGCGTGTACCAGCGCATCATATATTGGGAGACAAATCGAAAGGATTCAAGCAATTTTTATATACATTGGACGGCGGACGAATTTCCATTGCAGCCTTATCTGTCGGAATTGCACAAGCTGCACTTGATGCTTCACTTTCCTATGCAAAAGAAAGAAAGCAATTTGGAAAGACGCTCTCATCCTTCCAGGCCATTCAGTTTAAGCTGGCGGATATGGCGATGCAAATAGAGCTTGCAAGACAAATGGTCTGGAAAGCCGCTTGGCTGAAAGATCAAGGCAAACCATTTACAAAAGAAGCGGCCTATGCCAAACTGTTTGCTTCAGAAATGGCCACAAAAGCGAGTCTTGATGCGGTCCAAATTCATGGCGGAACAGGCTATATGAAAGAATGCGGTGTTGAACGGCTTGTGAGAGATGCCAAGCTGATGGAAATCGGAGAAGGAACCTCTGAAATTCAGCGGCTCGTGATCGCAAGACAGCTGTTAGCGTAATACCTTAATGAAAACGCTTACTATACATGAGGGAGGAAAGCAATGATGTCGATTCATCCGCAAACGATTGGCTCCCTATTAAGAGAAAAAAAAGAACAGCATCCAGCACATGAAGCCATTGTTTACCCAGAACGTTCTTTACGTTATTCGTACGAAGCGTTTTATCGAGAGGTCAAGGCAACAGGTAAAGGTCTCATGGCATTAGGGGTTCAAAAGGGAGATCACATCGCCATTATGGCACCAAATATACCTGAATGGCTCATTCTTCAATTTGCCTGCGCCTCCATTGGTGCTGTTCTTGTCACTGTGAATACCAATTTTCAATCACAGGAACTCGCCTATTTACTCAAGCATTCTGACAGCAAAATGTTGTTTATTGTAGACGGCTTTAAAGAAACGTCCTATGTCAACATGCTTGAAGAGCTGATTCCAGAACTTCAAACCGCTCATCAAGAGGAGATCACTTCCACACAATTTCCTTATTTAAAAAGATGTATTTATATCGGTCAGCATGTACCAAATGGCATGCTCAGCTGGGATCGTCTTCAAGTGGCAGCCAAAAGAACCGAAGAGCTTGAATGGGAGAAGCGAATGAATGAGCTCACGCCTGATGACGTTATTAATATGCAGTACACTTCAGGCACAACCGGCTATCCAAAGGGCGTTATGCTCAGCCACACCAACATCGTCTGTAATGCGAGTCAGATCGCAGATTGTATGAAATTAACAGAGCAGGACCGTATGTGTATCCCAGTGCCGTTCTTTCATTGCTTCGGCTCTGTTCTTGGTGTACTTGCTTGTCTCACAAAAGGGGGAACGATCATTCCACTTGAATCATTCCATCCAGAACGAGTCCTTCAAACAGTAGAAAAAGAAAAATGCACGGTTCTTCACGGTGTACCAACCATGTTCATCGCAGAGCTCGATCATCCAAATTTCCACTCTTATGACCTGTCCACATTACGAACGGGGATTATGGCCGGTTCACTCTGCCCATCCCACGTCATGAAAGCAGTCATTGAAAAAATGGGATTAAGAGAGCTCACGATTGCCTATGGTCAAACCGAAAGTTCACCCGTCATTACCCAAACAAGAACGGATGATTCGTTTGAAAGACGTGTTCAAACGGTCGGACGTGCGCTTCCTCAAATTGAAGTCAAAATTACTTTACCAGGAACGTCAGAAGAAGTTCCAAGAGGACAGCAAGGGGAGCTTTGTACAAGAGGCTATCATGTCATGAAGGGCTATTATAAAAACGAAGAAGCAACAAATGAAGTCATTGATGAGGACGGATGGCTTCATACAGGGGATTTAGCTGAGATGGATCATGACGGTTATGTGAAAATCACAGGCCGGCTCAAAGATATGATCATCAGAGGCGGAGAGAATGTGTACCCAAAAGAGATTGAGGATGTCCTATACACTCACCCTGCCATTCTTGACGCACAGGTCGTTGGTATTCCTGACGAGACATACGGCGAGGAAGCAGCCGCATTCATTCGGCTGAAACAAGGGAAGTCGGTCTCAATTGAGACATTAACGAGCTATTGTCAGTCGCAAATGGCACGCTACAAAATCCCGAAATACTTTTTCATTACAGATGAGTACCCAATGACCGCCTCAGGCAAAATTCAGAAATTCCGCTTGAAAAAGCAGGCGCTTGATCTAATAAAGGAGTGAAGGCAGCGATGTTTGAACAAGTATTGATCGCCAATCGAGGCGAAATTGCCCGTAGAGTGATTCGGACATGTAAACGGCTCGGAATCAAAACCGTTGCCGTTTATTCAGAGGCTGATCAGCATGCACTTCATGTGCAAGAAGCAGACAGCGCCTATTATATCGGCGGCGCTAAAGTTTCTGAAAGCTATTTAAACATGGAAGCGATCATTAAGGTTGCCAAACAAACAAATGCTGATGCTATCCACCCAGGGTATGGTCTTTTATCAGAAAATGCGGCATTTGCTGAGCGCTGCCGGAGCGAGGGCATTACCTTTATTGGACCATCTGCACAAGTCATTCAGCAGATGGGAAATAAAATTGAAGCGAGAAAAACGATGGAACAAGCGGGCATCCCAATCGTTCCTGGTGTTTCAGCCCCGCTCCATGATGCAGACGAAGGGGTTCATAAAGCACAGACACTCGGCTATCCCATTATGCTAAAAGCATCGAGTGGTGGCGGCGGGATTGGTATGCAGCTCGTCCGCAACGATGAAGAGCTGCATCGAGCGTTTGAAGGAAATCAAAAAAGAGCACAAAGTTTCTTTCAAGATGGTACTTTATACATGGAAAAGGTGATTGAACACGCACGGCACATCGAAATTCAAGTTCTTTTTGATTCGTTCGGTCACGGCGTTCACTTATTTGAAAGAGATTGTTCACTCCAAAGAAGACATCAGAAAATTGTTGAAGAGGCACCAGCCGTCTGTCTTGAAGAAACGGTGAGACAGCAAATGGGACAGATGGCCGTCAAAGCTGCCAAAGCGATTGGGTATGAAAATGCGGGCACGATTGAATGTTTAGTCGATCAAAACCAGCAATTTTATTTCTTAGAAATGAATACGAGATTGCAAGTAGAACACCCTGTCACTGAAGAAATTACGGGGATTGACCTTGTCGAGGAGCAGCTAAAAATTGCAGCATTAGAGCCCCTGTCCTTCAGCCAAGAGGATATTCATCAAATTGGGCACGCGATTGAAGTTAGAATATACGCTGAAGACCCTGTGACATTTTACCCTTCGCCAGGCACGATCACTCGGCTTTCTACACCTGATGCCCCATATATTCGTCATGAGTCAAGCGTAACGAGTGGAAGTGTCATTACCCCATTTTACGATCCAATGATTGCGAAAATGATTGTGTACGGTGATACTCGAAAACTCGCCATAGAACGATTAAAAGCAGCATTACAAGCATATGAAATAGAAGGGATCAAAACCAATGTACCGCTTTTAAAGGAAATGGCCGAATCAACTGCCTTTTTACATGGCAGCATCACAACCGATTATCTGATGAAAAAAAGGGAGGAAAACCGTTCATGAAAACTGTCACGATACAAATGGCCGGAAACTTATGGAAGCTTCTTGTGAAACAGGGTGATGATGTGCAAAAAGGACAGGAAGTCGCCATCTTAGAATCGATGAAAATGGAGATTCCCATTGTTGCAGAAGAAGCAGGTGTGATCAGTAAAGTGTATAAGGCGGAGGGGGACTTTGTTGACGAGGGAGAGGTACTTTTAGAGCTGACAGAATAGGGGGAAGCCGCATGGTATTACCAAAAAACGTGCTCATTAGAGAGGTCGGCCCGCGCGATGGCCTGCAAAATGAATCCGTTTGGCTGGACACAATGGAGAAGCGAACATGGATCCATTTACTCGAAGAAGCCCATCTTCCTTATATTGAAGTCACCTCATTTGTTCATCCGAAATGGGTTCCAGCCTTAAAAGACGCCAAAGAATTAGCCCAATCATTAAACAAAAAAGAGGATATTACCTATGCCGCACTCATCCCAAATGAAAAGGGGTTAGCTCATTTTTTTGAAGCAAACCTTGAGGTAGGGGCTATGTTTATCTCAGCGAGTGAGACACATAACAAAAAGAATATGAATCGATCTATACAGGAAACATTGCCTGTGATCAAACAAATGACAGCCGATTTAAAAGCAGAAGAACGGCAAACGCGGGCCTATATTTCAACCGTGTTTGGATGTCCTTATGAAAAACAAGTGCCGATGGACCAAGTGCTGCGATTAACGGAACAGCTGCTCTCCTTCGGCATTGATGAAATATCACTCGGGGATACCATTGGGGAAGCCCATCCGCTACAAGTAGAAAGACGGTTAGACCTTTTACTTGAACGCTTTCCTGCTGATAAAATTGCGCTTCATTTTCATGATACGAAAGGAATGGGGCTTGCCAATATTTATACAGCATTAAAAGCCGGCATCACCATATTTGATGCCTCTAGCGGGGGGCTTGGCGGCTGTCCTTATGCACCTGGCTCCAGCGGAAACGTGGCGACAGAAGACGTGGTGCACATGCTTCACAAACTCGGGATCGAAACAAATGTCGACCTCCCTCGCTTGATTAAAGCGGCTGAATGGATTGAAGCAAAAGTGGATCGAACCCTGCCAAGTCACTGTTTACGCGCTTTTCAGTCTCACACTACTTGATAAAGGGTGAATCACATGACTTCATTGGTCCATTTTTCAATACAAGATGATCACATTGGCATCATGACCTTAAACAGACCAGCACAAGCCAATGCTCTATCAGCTGCTATGCTAGAGGAAATCAATCAAACGATTCAAGAAATCAAACATGATGAAAACATCCGCTGTTTGCTCATGACAGGAGCTGGCGCTAAAGTTTTTTGCGCAGGAGCAGACTTAAAAGAACGGCGATTGATGACAGAACAAGAAGCCAAAGAAGCCGTTCTGACCATTCAGCAAACCTTTACAGACATTGAATCTTTGCCTGTTCCTGTCATTGCCGTGATAAACGGACACGCACTTGGCGGAGGTCTTGAGCTCGCGCTCGCCTGTGATCTCCGCATCGCAAGAGCGGGTGCAGCGCTCGGCCTGCCGGAAACAGGACTAGCTATCCTGCCGGGAGCAGGGGGCACACAAAGACTTCCGCGCCTGATCGGACCCGGGAAAGCGAAAGAAATGATCTTCACAGGCACTTCTTTACGAGCAGAAGAAGCCGTTCAAATCGGACTGATTGAACGTATCTCTACAGCCGATTCACTGATGAATGATGCCATCACACTCGCAAAACAAATCACCAAAAATGCACCGATCGCTTTAAAAGAAGCAAAACAAGCCATTCAATCCAGCCTTGATCACGATTTACAAACAGGTCTGACGAAAGAATACGAAGCTTATCTGCGGCTTATTCATACAGAAGATCGACTAGAAGGTCTCAAGGCTTTTCAAGAAAAACGAACGCCTCATTACAGAGGCAAATAGCAAGAAAGGGGAATGGTCATGATCGAAGAATATGAATTAAAAAAACAACGAATTGAAAAGGGCGGGGCAGAACGCTACCATCAAAAAAACAAAGAAAAAGGAAAATTATTTGTCCGTGATCGCCTCCATTTGTTATTAGATGAGGATTCTTTCATTGAAGATGCCATGTTTGCAGAGTGCAAAGATGAACATTTACCAGCAGATGGTGTCGTCACAGGAACCGGGCGTATGAATGGGCAGACTGTTTGCGTCATGGCAAACGACTCTACGGTTAAAGCAGGATCGTGGGGCGTCAAAACAGTAGAAAAAATCATTCGAATTCAAGAAACGGCCAAGAAACTCAATTGTCCTATGCTGTATCTAGTCGATTCTGCGGGTGCAAGAATCACTGATCAAATCGCCATGTTTCCAGGCAGAAGAGGAGCAGGGCGCATTTTTTATAACCAAGTCAAGCTGTCTGGGCGTATCCCACAAATTTGTTTACTCTTCGGTCCATCTGCAGCCGGTGGTGCGTATATCCCTGCTTTTTGTGACATTGTCGTCATGGTCGAAGGAAATGCCTCTATGTATTTAGGCTCGCCGCGAATGGCTGAAATGGTGATCGGTGAAAAAGTATCACTTGAGGAAATGGGCGGTGCGAAAATGCATTGCAGCATTTCTGGATGCGGAGATATATTAGCGGAAACAGAGGAAGAGGCCATTCAAATTGCACGTGATTATTTAACCTATATGCCTGCCAACTATACAGAAAAACCAAAAATGACAGCAGCAAAAGCACCTAAACCATCTGAAATTACCATCCAAGACTTAATCCCTAAAGGCCAGAATACCCCATTTGATATGTATCAACTCATCGATTTACTGATTGATGAAGGGTCATTTTTTGAAATCAAAAAGCTGTTTGCCGCAGAGTTAATCACCGGCTTTGGCAGAATGAACGGTCAGCCTATCGGTCTCATTGCCAATCAGCCAAGGGTCAAAGGCGGCGTATTATTCCACGACTCAGCTGATAAAGCCGCCAAGTTTATTCAGCTCTGTGATGCCTTTCATATCCCGCTGCTCTTTCTTGCGGACATACCAGGATTTATGATTGGAACAAAAGTGGAACAAGCCGGCATTATTCGTCATGGGGCAAAAATGATCTCCGCTATGTCAGAGGCGACCGTTCCGAAAATATCCGTCATCGTCCGTAAAGCATACGGAGCAGGACTATATGCAATGGCAGGCCCTGCTTTTGAGCCAGACTGCTGTCTCGCTCTTCCATCGGCGCAAATCGCTGTGATGGGTCCAGAAGCCGCTGTAAATGCCGTCTATGCAAATAAAATTGCAGAACTCCCGCCCGAAGAGAGGGCTTCATTTATACAAGAGAAACGGAAGGAATACCAGGAAGATATGAATATCTATGAGCTTGCCTCTGAAATGATTGTCGATGGCGTCATCCCATTTGACCGTCTCAGAACGGAACTTTGTCATAGATTAGTAGCCTATTCATCGAAAGACATGACATTTACGAAACGAAAACATCCGGTCTATCCGGTCTAAAGGGGGCAGTCCTCATGATCAACCTGAAACCAGAATGGATACCGGAAGAAAAGCAGAGCCAAAAAACACGTTTGCATCAGTGGATGAAATCTCTTGGTTTTTCTACGTATGACTCATTCTATCAAGCCAGTATTGCACGCACAGACTGGTTTTGGAGAGAAGCGGAAAAGGCGGTTGGAATTCAGTGGAAAAAACCATATGAAGCGGCATTAGGTCACCACTCATTGATGTGGCCGAAATGGTATCAGGGCGGCACACTAAACATCACCGAAACGGCTGTGGACAAATGGGCAGAAAAAGAAGAGACGAAGCATCAGCCCGCCATCATTTGGAGCAATGAAGCCGGTGAAGAAAAGAAATGGTCATTTCTCGAACTTCAAGAGAAAGTGAGCCGTCTTGCAGCTGGCTTTTTGAAAGAAGGACTTCAAAAAGGGGATGTAGCCATCATCTATATGCCAATGCTTCCAGAAACGGTCGCCGTCATGCTTGCCTTTGCAAAGATTGGTGTGATTTTCAGCCCAGTCTTCTCAGGCTATGGAAGCGAGCCACTCACTGTACGCATACGTGCGTCAGGCGCATCCATAGTCGTCACAGCGAATAAAATGATGCGGCGAGGGAAAACGATCAACATGCGGGAATGTGTGGCTGATGCCATCAACAAAACCACAACTGTGCAAAAAGTGATTGTGCACACTTCCTCTCATACCGGATATCAGGGCGATGTCCTGCTGAATGATTTGTTACAAGAACAGCCGATCACCGGCGCGACCTATGTCACAAATGAAGACCCGCTGATGATCTTGTATACGTCAGGCACAACCGGCACACCAAAGGGAGCCGTTCATACACACGCAGGCTTTCCGATAAAGGCAGCTTTTGATGCCGGGCTATGTATGGATGTGGCAAAAGGAGACCGGTTGTTTTGGCTGACTGATATGGGCTGGATGATGGGGCCATTCCTCGTCTTTGGCGGCTTGATCAATGGCGCTGCCATCGTTTTATATGACGGCGCTCCCGATTATCCAGATGAGCAGCAGCTCTGGTCATTCATCCACGAGAAGAAAGTCACTCATTTTGGACTTTCCCCTACATTTGTTCGTTCTGCGATGCAGCAATCGATTGATGGGGTCGAGTTACCGCATGTCAAAGCCATTATTTCTACTGGGGAGCCGTGGAATGAAGCTCCGTGGCAATGGTTATTTCACACCATTGGTCAAAAGAACATTCCCATCTTAAATTATTCAGGAGGAACCGAGGTTTCTGGTGGCATTGTAGGCAGTACGCTGCTTCGACCCATCAAACCGATTCTCTTTAATGCGGCGATCTTAGGAATGGCGGCAGATGTATACAATGAAGCTGGGCAAAGCGTGATGAATGAGGTAGGGGAGCTTGTGGTGAAAAAGCCATGGGTCGGCATGACATGTGGTTTTTGGAACGAACCGGAGCGTTATGAAGATACGTATTTCAAACGATTTGATGATGTATGGACACATGGAGATTGGGTCATGCAAACAGAGGACGGAGAATTCCACATCACCGGCAGATCGGATGATGTCATTAATACAGCAGGGAAACGTATCGGGCCAGCTGAAATTGAATCCATCCTTACATGGCATCCTGCCGTGCATGAAGCCGCTGTGATTGGGGTAAAGGATGAGGTGAAAGGGGAGGCGCTCGTCTGTTTCATCGTGACCAGTCCTCATGCTTTTGAAGAAGCAACCCTTATCCAAGAGCTTTCAGCCCATGTTGGTTCACATGCTGGAAAAGCGCTCACACCAAAAGAAGTTCATCTCATTTCAGCTTTACCGAAAACAAGGAATGGAAAAATTGTACGACGTTTACTTAAAGGGGCGTATGAAGAGAAGCCTTCACCCGATCTATCTTCATTAGACAATCCAGATGTATATAAGAGTCTGACCGAATACTTGAATAAGAGACAGAAAAAATAAAAAAGACAGGATAATTCCTGTCTCTTTTTATTGCACATGAAAATTCGTTCCATCTGTTGTCTCTTTCACAATCCCTGCACGAATGACAAAATCGCCGAAATGTTCATGTTCTTCTCGTTCTTTTGCGTAGCGGGGGAGAATAGAGCCAAGTTCTTTTAGAATGTCTTCCTCACCCACATTTTCACGGTATAATTTACTTAATCTGCTGCCATCAAATGCGGCACCAAGATACATATTATACTTACCAGGTGATTTTCCGATAAATCCAATCTCTCCAAGCGCATGACGAGCACAACCATTTGGACAACCAGTCATTCGAATGGTGATTTCTTTATCACTTAATCCGTTTTCTTCAACGATGTCTTCGATTTTATCAATCAATCGTGGAAGGTAGCGCTCTGCTTCAGCCATCGCTAAACCGCAAGTTGGCAAAGATACACAAGCCATTGAGCTGCGGCGCAGGGCGGAATGCTGCTGGCCGTCTGATAAACCAAACTTCTGAATGAGCTGTTCGATTTGTTTCTTTTTATGAGTTGTCACATTCCCAATGATTAAATTCTGATTGGCGGTTAGACGGAAGTCACCTGTATGAACTTTGGCGATTTCGCGGATGCCTGTCATCAGCGGATAATCATTATAATCTGTGATGCGTCCGCCTTCTACAAACATCGTATAATGCCATCTGCCATTAATGCCTTTTACCCAGCCATAACGGTCACCGTTATGATCAAAGTGATAGTCCTTTGCCTCTAAAAGAGTAAACCCAAGACGGCGCTCAAGTTCTTCTTTTACATTCTCAAGACCAAGGCGGTCCACCGTATATTTAAAGCGGGCATTTTTTCGCACGGAACGGTTTCCGTAGTCACGTTGAATGGTGATGACTTGTTTGGCAATTTCTACGACTTGTTCAGGTGTACAAAAACCGATGACCTTTGCAAGCTGCGGATAAGTCGCTGTATCACCATGCGTCATACCCATTCCGCCGCCAATTGCGACATTAAAACCGACCAGTTGATCGTTTTCGATAATGGCAATAAAGCCTAAATCCTGCGAAAAGACATCAATATCGTTAGCAGGAGGGACCGCCACACCAATTTTGAATTTCCTTGGCAAATAAAGCGGACCATACATCGGTTCAACTTCCTTATCTGGCGTTGCCGCAACCTTTTCCTCATCAAGCCAAATTTCGTGATAAGCTCTTGTTTGCGGGAGCAGGTCATCACTTAATTTTTTCGCCAGCTCGTATACATCATGGTGCACTTCTGATTGATAGGGGTTTGAAGTACACATGACATTCCGGTTCACGTCGCCGCAAGCAGCAATTGTATCAAGCATAGTAGAATGAATGTCTTGAATGGTCTTTTTCATGTTCCATTTTAAAATACCGTGAAGCTGAAAGGTTTCACGAGTAGTCAGCTTTAACGTACCGTTTCCGTATTTGTGAGCAAGCTCATCCATCACAAGCCACTGCTTAGATGTGGCGATTCCGCCAGGCAGACGGACACGCAGCATAAATTGATAGGCAGGCTCAAGCTTTTGTTTTTGTCGTTCATTTCTCAGATCACGATCGTCTTGTAAGTAGCTGCCGTGATGCTTCATCAGACGGTTGTCATCATCCGGAATTCCCGCTGAAATCGGATCAAGCATCACTTCTTTTAACGTACCCCGTAAATAATCACTTTTTTCTTTGATTTCCTCTACGTCGCTCGGAGGTCCATCCGGCGCTGTTAATGCTGTCTTCACCATGTAAGTAAAAGCTCCTTTCTTTCAAGCATCAAATCAATAAACGTCACGCTGATAGCGTTTTTGCTGCTGTAAGTTGGCAAGATAGCTTTCTGCTTTTTCTTTGCTCATCGCACCTTCTTCTTGAATGATGGATAGAAGGGTATTGTGAACATCATGCGCCATATGCTTTTCATCTCCGCAAATATACACGTAAGCACCTTGCTCAAGCCATTCAAATAATTCTTTGCTTTGTTTCTTCATTTGGTGCTGGACATATACTTTTTCCTCAGTATCTCTTGAAAAAGCCACGTCCATTTTCGTTAAGACGCCGTCCTTTAACCACTTTTGCCATTCCGTTTGGTATAAGAAATCCGTCACAAAATGCTGATCACCGAAGAATAACCATGACTTTCCGTTTGCACCCAGTTCCTCACGCTCCTGCATAAATGAACGGAAAGGGGCGATGCCTGTGCCTGGTCCTACCATAATGATCGGTGCATCTGGATCTTGAGGAAGCTTAAAGTTTTGGTTGTGCTGAATATAAACAGGTAACGTATCACCTGGCTGCAGGCGCTCTGCACATAGAATCGAACAGACACCTTGGCGTTCTCTGCCGTGCGCATCATATCTGACAGCCCCTATCGTCAAATGAACCTCTTCGTCATTTGCTTTGAGACTGCTTGCAATGGAATAAAGGCGTGCAGGGATTTTTCTTAAAATGGACGTGAAATCTGCGGCGGTTCCTTCAAAAGGACCGAAATCACGAGCCGCATCTACTAAGTCCCGGCCTGCGATATATTCTTTCAGTTTTTCTTCGTTTCCTTCTTCTAAAAGGGCATGCAAGGCTTCGCTTTTTGTCAGTTCAGCGATCTTTTGAAGAAGTGGTTTTGTTAAAACCGTGATCTCAAAATGCGAGGTGAGTGCGTCTTTTAAAGGAAGAGTGTCTCCATTTTTATGAACGGTGACGGATTCTTCTGCATTCCACCCGCATGTTTGAATCAGTTCGTCGACAAGCGCAGGATCATTTGTCGGATAAATGCCAAGGCTGTCACCTGGCTCATACACGAGGCCTGATCCTTCAAGAGAAAGCTCTAAGTGACGTGTTTCTTTATTAGATCCACGCCCATTTAAGTTGATATTTTCAAGAACTTCAGCATAAAAAGGATTCGTTCTTGAATATTCAGAAACGGCCGTACTGTTGGCTCCCGCTGATTCTTGCGGCAGTGAGACAGCTTCACCTTCACTCAAAGAAGAGGCAACACCTTGAAGCCATTCTGAAAACGGCTCATCATAATCAAGGTCACAGTCCACTCGGTCAAACAGGCGAGTACCGCCAAGCTCTTGGAAGCGTTCATCAAATTCTTTTCCTGTCTGACAGAAGAATTCGTATGAGCTGTCACCTAATGAAAGGACAGAAAAGCTTAAATGATCGAGCTTTGGCGCACGTCTGCCGTGAACATATTCATGGAACGAAAGGGCATTATCCGGCGGATCTCCTTCGCCATGTGTGCTGACAATGACCAGTAAATTGTTTATTTTTTTCAGATTATTCGGTTTAAAATCGGACATAGAAGAGAGCGTCACTTGAAAGCCTTTCTCTTCAAGATGCTGGGCTGTCTTTTTTGCTAACCCTTCGGAATTGCCTGTTTGCGACCCATAAAGCACGGTCACATCTTTGCTCACAGGCTGTACAGGTGCTGCGGCAGAAGGCGCCGGAGTGACAGCTTCTGAGCCGGCAAGCGCTGCCTGCGCTGATAAATAACCAGTAAGCCAAATTTTTTGCTG
Source organism: Bacillus sp. GbtcB10 (assembly GCF_019091365.1). Classification (NCBI taxonomy): domain Bacteria; kingdom Bacillati; phylum Bacillota; class Bacilli; order Caryophanales; family Bacillaceae; genus Bacillus; species Bacillus sp. GbtcB10. Next base: position 982,638 of record NZ_JAGXJP010000001.1, on the reverse strand, counting down.
ATCTGTTAAAGTCGGAAGCAGCTGATTGAGTAACTCTGCCTGCTCCTGGCTAAACGGACTGTTCAATACATGAAGTTGCAACAATATCCACCTCACAAGGAATATAAACATAGATTAATTCGATAGGAATTATATATATAGGTTCAATTTGAACTTTACCGAAAGTTTGCCATTAAGTAAAATATATAATATTGATTGTCATGATTAAGATTTCTAATGACAAAACACGGATGAATAGGGGAGAGGGCACAAAAAAAGGAAAACGGATCACCGTTTTCCTCTTTTTCGCCTGCCTTACGCCGTTGGAAGTCCCATCACAGCTTTCACTTCTAAATATTCTTCGATACCGAAGTCTCCCCATTCTCTTCCGATACCAGACTGCTTAAAACCGCCAAATGGGGCAAAGTAATCTGTTTCAGCATTGTTAATGGTGATTTGACCGGCACGAATATGTTCAGCGACAAATTTTAATGTTTTTTCATCTTGACCAACAACATACCCGGCAAGACCATACACTGTATCGTTGGCGATCTCAAGGGCATGATCGAGGTCTTGATACGTGATCACACTCATGACTGGCCCAAAGATTTCTTCTTGCGCAATGGTCATATCATTTTTCACATTGGTGAAAATGGTATGCTTGGCGAAATATCCTTTATCGATTCCGTCTGGCTTTCCAGTTCCCCCAGCAAGAAGGGTAGCACCTTCTTCGATTCCTTTTTCAATATAAGATTGCACCGTATCCCATTGCTTTTTAGAAACAAGCGGGCCAGTAGCGTGATCTTCTCTCGGATCACCAACTGTAAACTTCGGCAGGGCGTTCAGCAGCGCTTTTTCAAACTTGCCTTTCATTGATTCTGGGATCAGCACACGTGTAGCTGCAGAACACACTTGACCTGTATTCATCGCAATATGATGAATGGCTGTTTCTGCTGCTTCGTCCACATCTGCATCGTCTAAGACGATAAGAGGGGATTTTCCGCCAAGCTCAAGTGCTACTTTCTTCACATTGTCCGCTGCGTTTTCCATAATTTTAGAGCCGACGGCACCTGATCCTGTAAATGAAACGAAGTCAATATCAGGATGTGAGCTAATGCCGTCACCAATCACGTCACCCGTTCCGTTTACTAAGTTGAAGACTCCTTTCGGTACATCTGCTTCATCAATAATTTCTGCAAGAATCATCGCAGCAAAAGGGGTAATTTCCGCTGGTTTTAAGACAACTGGTGAGCCTGCCGCAATGGCACCCGCAATTTTAAGAGATGTCTGATTCGTTGGGAAGTTCCACGGTGTAATCAATCCGCTGACACCAATCGCCTCTTTTATAATCGTATGTCCACCACGATCTTCGGTAAATGTATAAGATTTCAGTGCTTCTGCTGCTTTAGAAAAATGTTCATAACCCATTTTGTAATGAACTTCTTCGGACACTTTCAGCGGTGCACCAAGCTCTTTTGTCATCACTTCTACAAGTTCATCCTTGCGTTTTTCGTACCCGCGCACAATGTTTTCCAGCATTTCTACTCGTTCATTTCGAGATGTTTTTGAGAAAGAAGGGAAGGCGGCTCGGGCTGCTTTGACTGCCTTATCTAAATCTTCTTTCGTTCCTAAACTAATGGTGCCAATGACTTCCTCTGTCGCAGGGTTAATGACCTCCGTCGTTTCGTTTCCTGTTGATGCGACCCATTCTCCATTAATAAAGTGTTTCTCTTGATTTCTCATTCTGACATGTCTCCTTTTTATATGTGATGCAATCCAATATTCTGTTTTCAGCTGATATAAAACTGTACCCACTGTGAAAAATCTAAAACGGAGAAACTGTAAAAGGGAAAGTTTCTGATATAATACGCAAAGTGGGACATATGTCCTTTTCAACATGAGGGCATCTATCATTTAATGGAACTAGACTGAAAAAAGAAGGAGCTTTTGAACGAATGAAAGGTGTTATTTTCGCATTATTAGGAGGCGCTTGTATTACACTGCAAGGCGTAGCCAACGCCAGAATTAGTCAAGATATCGGGACGTGGCAGGCAGCAACGATCACGCAGCTGACAGGGTTTATCATCTCTCTCGTCATTTTACTCATCGTACGGGATGGCCACTTTAAGGAATACAAAAAAGTGCAGCCTCTTTATTTAATTGGAGGTGCATTTGCAGCCATTATTATCTTTAATGAGGTCACTGCCATTCAAATCATTGGGGTGACACTCACCATCGCTGCTTTACTTATCGCACAGCTTGCGTTTACCTTTGCCATCGATGCAAAAGGATGGTTTGGTGTTCAGAAGAAAAAAATGAAATGGCCCCATTATGCAGGCATCTTTTTAATGATTGCAGGCGTCATCATCTTAAAACTATAAAGGAGGGCATCAGATGGAGGAGCTGCATGATGAATCTCTTTTTTCCTCTTATATGAAGATGCATCAGTTACAGAATGTCTTTCATCAAAAACTCATCTCACATGTGAGCTTGTGGCGTTATCAGCAAGGTGAGCTGATTTGTTCAAAAGGGGATGAAAGGGAGTATATGTACTTGCTGGTGAAAGGAAAATTAAAGATTTTCACCACCACAAAGGAAGGAAAAACGTTTATTCTTTGCTTTAAAAACCCTCTTGAAGCGATTGGAGATATTGAATACGTTCAGCAGACAGATATGGTCAATACAGTTGAAGCCGTTACAGAAGTACATATGCTCAGGATTTCTCATCAAGCCCTCATGCGGCATGCAAAGGACGATCCACGAGTTTTAGCCTTTTTGCTCAAGGGCATCACAAACAAATTTTATACAAAATCAAATGATTTAAGCTTCCACCTTTTATACCCTGTAGAGGTCAGGCTTGCAAGCTATTTATTGTCTGTTTTAACAGGTGATGATGACGCGCACGCACGCACGCTTCGCCTCACGGATGCAGCGAGCTTAATTGGAACAAGCTACCGCCATATTAATCGGGTCATTCAGCAGTTCCAAGAAAAAGGGCTGATTGAAAGGCGAAGAGGAAAGATTACGATTTGTGATCAAAAAGGGCTTTTAGAAATAGCAGAACACAACATTTATGAATAGAAGAAACGAAGGGACTTATATATGATCATAGGAATAATATTAGCTGTCACTGCTGGGGCACTTGTCAGCTTACAAACCATTTTTAATAGTAAAGTCAATGAGCATACAGGCTCTTGGTCAACAACGACGCTAGTTCTAGGAATGGGCTTTATCGCTTCACTTTTGATGGGTCTTTTGTTAGAAGGAACCGGCATGTTTCAATTAAGGCATATGGAAGCCTGGTACTGGATAAGCGGAGCCATCGGGGTAGGCGTTGTCATCTGTCTTGTTCAGAGCATCAAACGTCTCGGTCCCACTTATGGAATCTCGATTGTTCTCACCTCCCAGCTAGGTTGTGCGCTTCTATTTGATTCGCTTGGCTGGCTTGGGTTAGAAAAAGTAACATTTTCTTTTACAAAATTATTAGGTGTACTTGTCATTGTGGCAGGAATCCTCGTATTTAAGTTAACCAAGTTTGAACCAGTAGAAGAGGAGCAGTCAAAAGAAAAAGGGCTGCCACAAAAGTAGCTGCCCTTTTATTTAAATCAACCGCCGCCATAAAACCGTTATGGTAGATAAACCAGTTAAAAGGAGCCTTTTCATGAAAGGCTTTTTTTTCTGTCCATAGTCGCTTGCTTTATATTCTGTTCGATCTTTCGCTACGAGAACACTATAAGCGATTTTTCGTTCGATTGCTTCCGTAAGAGATAACGCAAATGGTGCACTATCAATCACCAAAATCGATTCAGTATTTAAAAAGCTGGATCTTGCATCTAGATTATATGTTCCAATAATACTTAAGTTATCATCAATGACCATTGATTTGGCGTGAATTGAATACGGACCTTGATATTCATACAAATGAACACCCGTTTTCATGAGTTCCTTTTTCGTGCTTAAATATCCTGCAAATGCTAAAGGGTTTGGTGTCGCTGTAAGAGAATTCGTCACGATCGTCGTTTGAATATCATTTGGTAATGGCGTGAGTCCGTCTTTCATTGGCCGTGTCGGTATGACATAAGGCGTCTGGATCAGAACCGAACGCTTTGACCGCTGTGCGAGATCGTTTAACTTTTTCAAGACGAGCGGACGTTTATTTAAGCGTTCCACTGGATTTGTGAAAAATGCAATCTGCTTTGCACGAATGGCGTCTTTTGCCCAATCATATGTGGACGTGACAAAGGGTTCTTTTGTACGAATGGCTTCCTGATAAGATCGAAGTAGCTGTTTTCTTAGCTTTTTTCCTTTTTTCGCTTTTGCTTTGGAAAATACATCTTTCGTTCTTTTCGTAAAATCATGATTCCACAAATAAACGAAATACTGCTCCATTTCATCTAATACTTTTCCTTTTTTGGCGTTGTACAGCAGCACATCTCGGTCATATGCAAAGTCTTTCGGCGGCTGATCTGCAAAGTATTTATCACCAATATTTCTGCCGCCCATGACAGCGACCCTGCCATCTGCCAAAAGAAGCTTATCGTGAAGGCGGTTATGCCACGTCCATGGCTTGAACAAACGAAAAGGCTCATAAAAACGAATGGCCATATTCGGGTGATTCGCCACAGCATAACGCAAATGCTTCAGCGGTCCACGCAGGCTATGGCAAATGCCATCTAACAACAGCTGAACTTTTACTCCTCGATCAGCTGCTTCCATTAAAGCACCAAGCACCCATTCGGCGGTTTTTCCTTTTTGAATGGAATAATAACTCAAACGAATGTTCTTTTTAGCCTCTCGAATCATTTGAACTCTCACTTGACCCGATTCAAACCCGTCATCAAGCAGCATGACTTGATTTATGCCTTGGTCGTCTCCTGAGATGGAAGAAGCTTTATAGATGCAATGTTCTTTACATGTTTTTTGAAACGGTAAATAAAACAAGACAAATGCGGTCAAAAATACATACACCACATATAAAAAGATCAGAAAAAACAAGAATTGAAGCACAGTGATCAACTCCTTTCACACAAACCGTTCTTTTTCTTAGCTTATGTTAAAAACAAAATTTCACTCATCCAGCTTTCTAATAAAAAATACAGGATAAAAGAATCATCTTGTTTTCATAGGGCATTTAATTATAGTATGAAATGAGTAAGGGGGAATCGCATTGAATGAACCATTATTTAATATACCAAGTGATGTGTATCAAACGTTAAGTGAAACAGAACGTTATTTACTGCATTATATTCACCAGCATTTAGAGGATATCTCCACCTTATCCATCGTCACATTAAGTGAAAGAGCCAACGTGTCGACGGCGACCATTGTCAGACTGATGAAGAAAATCGGATACAACGGCTATACATCCTTTAAATATCGATTGAAACAAGAAAAGAAAATGACAGATGATAGTGATCAACTAAAAAATATTGACGAAGACATCAAACTAGCCATTCGAAAAAATGAAGAAGAGGTCTTAAAGACGATTCAACTGCAAAGTATTGGGCAAATTGAGGATGCAGTTCAAAAGATCCATGATGCGGACAAAATTTATATTTTTGGCAGAGGCTTTTCAGAGATGATCGCCAAAGAGATGACCATCAAATTGCAGCTCATCGGAAAAACATGTGAAGTTCATGACGACCCGAATATCATTCGGCTCAAATCGCGTGACATTGATAAAAACGAACTTGCCATCTTTGTTTCATTAAATGGAGAAACGTCAGAACTAGTGGAAGCCTGCCAAAACCTCAGTATGAAGCAGGTCACGACCATTACGGTCACAACGAGAATCGATTCTACATTAAGTAAAATATCAGATATGACACTCGTCGGATATAAAGGGGAACAATCATTCTTCCCAGATTATGAAGTCAGGTCCCGCCTGTCGCTTCATGTCATTGCCCGCATTTTACTAGACGCCTATGTGATTCGGATGAAATAAACACTCAAAAAGCCTTCCACACTTTATGATGGGAGGCTTTTTACCGTGAAAACCTTTACACAATCTGAAAACATTTTCACTGAATCGTATGAGATACTTTCTTTAGAGAAAAGAAAGAAGGTGAAACCAATTGATTTATACCTGCACCTTAAATCCTGCTATTGACCTATATATTGCATTAAAAGAAATGCGGGCAGATACAGTCAACCGCACGGAAGATGAGGATTATCAGCCAAATGGAAAAGGTGTTAATGTCTCCATTATGCTAAAGAAATATGGCTTCACCAGCACTGCATTAGGATTTATTGCTGGGTTTTCAGGTTCATATATTGAACAATCGTTAAAAGATCTTTCCATTCAAACCGATTTTATCCCAGTGGATGGGATTACACGCATTAATGTATTTATTAACACAACAGAAGAATACAAGCTTGTGAATCAAGGACCTGCTATTGAGGCAAAAGCGCTTAATGCCTTTCGCGAAAAAATCTCGACCATTCCAAAAGGCAGCATCTTCATTATGTCAGGCAGTCTGCCTAAAGGCGTTCCTGCTAGCATTTTCTCAGAGATAGCCGCTATTTGTCATCAAAACAACGTGAAATTTATATTAGACACAAGCTCTAAAGCGGTTTTAGAGACTCTTCAGTACAAACCATATTTACTAAAACCAAATGAAGAAGAAATGGCCGCATTTTTTGGAAAAACTCACCGTTTATCAGAAACAGAACTCATTGAATCAGGACAAAAGCTGATCGAGATGGGTGCAGAGCAAGTACTCATTTCCCGAGGAGGGGAAGGAGCACTATTCCTTACAAACGAAGCCGTATTAAAAGGAAATGCACCAATAGGAACGGTCGTAAATACGGCTTGTTCTGGTGATGCCATGCTCGCTGCATTCCTAAGTAAACAGCTGGAAGGACAACCTCATGAAGTATGCTTACGCTACGGCATAGCAACAGGGGCATCTACCGCCTTTTCAAAAGGGTTAAGTGATTTACATGACATTGATTCATTAATTGAGCAAATACACATTCAGAACATATAAGGGGGAGTTCACATGAGCCGCAAGAAAATTGTCGCTGCCACTGGCTGTCCAACAGGCATTGCGCACACATTTATGGCAGCTGAGGCATTAAAAATCGCAGCTGAGCAATTAGGGGTCGACATCAAAGTTGAAACGCATGGTCAAGTAGGGATTGAAAACGCTTTAACGGATCAAGACATTTTGGAGGCCGATGGGGTCATTGTCGCTGCTGACAAAGATGTGAATACAGATCGTTTTCACGGCAAACCACTGATTGAAGTGCCTGTAGCGAAGGGTATCCGCACGCCAAATGAACTGATTCAAGGCATTATCAATGGAGAAGCACCCGTTCATCAAGTGAAAGGAAGAGCTTCTGGAACAGAAAAACCATCTACGTCTTCATCCGCTCAACAAAAGTCAGCGAATAAGTGGATACACACCATCTATAAGCATTTAATGAACGGTGTATCACACATGCTTCCATTTGTTGTTGGGGGCGGTGTCTTAATCGCTTTATCTTTTCTATTCGGTATTTACTCAGCTGATCCTCAGCATGAAACGTATCATCCGTTTGCTGCCTACTTGAAAAACATTGGCGGACTCGGCTTTAGCTTAATGGTGCCTATTTTAGCAGCATTTATCGCTGATTCAATCGCGAAACGCCCAGGAATGGTTGTCGGATTTATCGGTGGCTTGCTTGCAAACGATGGAGGCGCTGGATTCTTAGGTGGTATTATCGCAGGTTTTGCAGCAGGGTATATCATCGTACTTCTTCAATTCCTGCTTCAAAAATTACCAGCAGCACTTGACGGATTAAAATCAATTTTCATCTATCCTGTTATCGGTATTTTCTTAATTGGGGCTGTCATGACCCCGCTATTAGTTCCCATCACAGGGCTAAATCATTCATTAATGGATTTTCTCTCATCAGTTCAATCCACAAATCCATTGCTTTTAGGTTTAATTGTTGGAGCCATGTGTGGATTTGATATGGGAGGACCTTTTAACAAAGCAGCCTATGTCACAGGAACGGCTTTACTCGCAGAAGGTAACCTTTACTTCATGGCAGGGGTGTCAGCAGCATGCATCACACCGCCGCTTATCATTGCGATTGCCACAACGATTTTCCGAAAACATTTTACACCACAAGAACGAAATGCTGGGATGATCAACTATATTCTCGGAGCGACTCATATTACCGAAGGAGCCATTCCATTTGCAGCCAAAAACCCAGTCGTTGTCCTGCCAATTATCATGTTTGGCTCGGCCATCTCTGCCATTTTGACCTATCTGTTTGGTGTACAGGTTCCTGCTCCGCATGGTGGATTCCTTGTCCTTCCAGTCGTCACAGGCGCATTTCAGTGGGTGCTTTCCATACTCATCGGCTCACTTGTAGGTGCGATTCTATACGGACTTTACCGCAAGAAAATAGACAAACCCGCAGTTTAATAGGGAGGAAGAGAAATGATGGAACATATTTATATGAATCTACATGAAACAGCTTCTTCACAGGCTGGCGTTTTCGCAGCCATAGCTGACATTGCCTCTGAAGCAGGTATTTGTACATCTCCTGAGGCAGTCAAAAAAGGACTAGCTGAAAGAGAAGCTCTTAGTACAACCGGCTTTCAAGATGGATTTGCCATTCCGCATACACAGTCAGACGCCATTCAAGTACCGGCACTCGTCATCGTCCGTACAGAAACCGGAATCGAATGGGACGCTTTTGATGGGAAGCCTTGCTTTTTCTTCTTATCCTTGCTCATTCCAAAAAGTGAAGCAGGAACCACTCACTTACAAGCACTTTCTGCTCTTTCACGCGGATTAATGGATGAAATGAAACGGCAAAAACTGCTCGAAACAAGAACAAATGAAGAAATGCTCGCTGTATTAAAAACAGATATTTTGACGAGAGAGGATGTTTGACCATGCCTTTACTTTCCACAACACCTATGCTTGAAGCAGCAAAAAAAGAAAAATACGGAATTGTCGCATTCAATGTACATTCCTTTGATAGTATTTACTGGGTACTCGAAACGGCAGCTGAATTAAAATCACCTGTCATTTTGCAAACAACGGTTGGCACGGTCCAATCGCTTGGCGCAAAAGCCATTGCAGATACAGTAAAGGCGGCAGCGGATCAATACCAAATCCCAATCGGCCTTCATCTCGATCATTGCACTGATTTTGATGTGATTCTTACTTGTATACGAGCAGGATATACATCTGTGATGATCGATGCTTCCATGCATTCATATGAAGAAAATGTACGCCGCACAAAAGAAGTGGTGGACCTTGCCTTAAAAGTAGGAGTGAATGTGGAAGCCGAGTTAGGCAAGGTAGGCGGGGTAGAAGATGATATTGTCGTGGATGAAAAAGATGCTGAAAAAGCCATTCCATCTGAATGCCGTCAATTTGTAGAAGAAACTAGTGTACCTACTTTAGCACCTGCGATCGGCACGGCCCACGGCATCTATAAAGGGGTGCCGGATATCGACTTTGACCGCATTGAACAAATTGCAGCGCTTGTCGATGTGCCGCTTGTCCTTCATGGTGGTTCAGCTGTACCAGATGAAGATGTCAAAAGATGTGTCGCACTCGGTATGGCAAAGGTCAATGTGTCCACTGAACTGAAAAATGCATACTCTGAAGCGATTCGTGATCATTTCTCAAACGAACCTGAAAGCTTAGATCCGCGTATGTATTTACAAAAAGCAAAACAAGCAGCCAAAGACATGGTCACATCTAAAATAAAGATCGTTGGCAGTGAAGGAAAAGCCCAACTTTTATATCAATAAGATGAAAAAAAGCAGAGCCACATCGCTCTGCTTTTTTCACATTATTCGCTTTCTTTCATTTCATTTGATGTACGTACTCGTGCATTCCCCATAAATACGACCGTAATCGCCGCAAGTGCAATCGGGAATAAAGCAATCATAAATACATACGTAATACTTTGTGACATCGCATCAATCACTTTATTTAAAATATCAGGCGGAATTTGTGAGCGTGCCCCCTCTTGGAAAATGGCTTGTGGATCACCAACTTGAGAAGAAGCTCCTTTCATTCCGCTAAAAGCATCTGCTAAACGATTTGTCAGGACATTGGTTTGAATCGTTCCAAAAATCGTCACGCCTAAAGTCATCCCAAGTGATCTCATGAACGAATTGGTAGAATTAGCACTGCCGCGGTAGCGCGGAGAGAGATCATTCATTGAAGCAGATGGCAGAAGGGAGAAGCTAAATCCAACGCCAAAACCTGAAATCATCATAAAGAGCGTAAGCCACAACCTTGCTGTATCAGGCGACATATTGGCAAGCAGCAGCATCCCAGCAAAAAATGAAATCACAGAGATGGTCATTAATCGTCTAAAAGGTACTTTCGTCTGCATCGTTCCACCAATCATACTGCCAATCACGGACCCAATCATCATCGGTGTTAAAATGAACCCGGCACTTGTTGCAGATTCACCGTACACAGCCTGGACGAAGATAGGAATAAAGACAGCTAGAATAATAAACGTTCCGCCATATAAAAACGCCAAAATTTGAGATGTCGCAAACAAACGATTTTTAAACATCCAAAAAGAAATAATCGGTTCTTCGGCCTTTCGTTCAACAATGAAGAAGATGGTTCCGAAGACAACAAACACAGCAAATAGTGTCAAGATTTGAACAGAATCCCATGCATACGATTTACCGCCAAGCTCAAGGGCGAACATTAAACTGACAACCGCAACGACAAGTGTAATGGCACCTGACCAGTCAATTTTCTGCTTACGATGCTCGAGCGATTCTTGATAAAATTTGGCGATCAAGAACACACTGACAATACCGATTGGTACGTTAATATAAAACACCCAATGCCAGCCGATCGAATCCGTAATAATCGCTCCTAACAGCGGGCCTAATACACTGGATAGACCAAAAACTGCACCAAACATACCGGACATTTTCCCGCGCTTTTCTGGCGGGAAGATATCAAAGATAATTGTGAAAGCGATCGGAAGAAGAGCACCGCCTCCAAGTCCTTGAATCGCACGGTAAATAATGAGCTGATCCATTGTTTGTGCGATGCCGCACAGCGCAGATCCAATTAAAAAGAAAATAAGTCCAAACAGAAAAAAACGCTTTCGACCATACATATCTGAAAGCTTTCCATAAATCGGCATACCAGCCATCACTGCCACCATGTAAGAAGCAGTCACCCAAGCAAATTTATCAAAACTGCCCAAATCGGCGACGATGCTTCCCATTGCTGTTGCGACAATGGTGTTGTCCATCGCTGCCATAAAAATCCCTAACAGCAAACCGATGACAACAAAGCGAGTGGATGCCTTGCCTTTATGATCCACGTTATTCATTTCATTTACCTCCTGCTTACGTTCTCTTCACTTTTTTGCTATGATCAAGTTAATTATAAAGTAAGAGAACATTTATCTTGATGATCAAGATAAATTGATTTTAAAGGGAGGAGAACAAGTTGTCAATAAAGAACGACGCAGAAGACAAAGCAGACCTGATCATTCATACGATGAGACGCCTTGCTACACGAACAGTCCTATTTCACCAAGCAGCTGCTCAATCGCTCGGCCTTTTCCCAACAGATCTCAAATCAGCAGATTTGTTAAACGAACTTGGACCACTCACAGCAGGTGAATTAAGTGAAAAAACCGGTCTTAGCTCAGGTGCGGTCACCGCTCTCATTGACCGGTTAGAAAAAGCAGGCTACGTCAAAAGGGAGAAGGACCCAAAAGACAAGCGAAGGGTCATCATTGTTCCATTAACAGCGGGGAAATCACAGGTGAAACAACTCTTTCTATCTTTATCGGCATCCACCAAAAAACTCACAAATGAATACAAGCCAGAAGAATTGGATTTAATCATTCAATTTATTTCAGAAGCAGCTGAAATCATGGATCAAGAGCTGCAATTGCTTAAGTCTAAATCGTAAGAAAGGACACTGATGCGTTAACTACACCGAAATAAGTAAAGCGAGAAATGAACGAAAACAACAAAGATGCTCTCATTGCATCTCTAAAAAAACAAAAAGTTGGAAGAGGAAAATAGGCAATTAAGAGAGCAACTGAAAGTAGCATATGCAGATGTCTATAAAAATTTATAAGAGAGAACAACGTTCACCCTCCTTCAACTAACGGAGCAGTATAGCGCAAGAAGAAGTTGCTGAAATAATGATAAGTATATTAGGATGCTTATCCTAAAAAGGGGAGGTATAACAGAAAGTGGAGATTATAAAGTTTAAGGAAACTGATACAAAAGAGATTATTTCATTGTTTTATGAAACAGTTCATTCCGTAAATTCAAAAGATTATTCCCAAGTACAATTGGATGCTTGGGCACCAAGAGATGAAAAAGAATCTAAAATGAATTCTTGGAAGGAATCATTGAGTCAAAATATAACATTTGTTGCTAAAGTGAATGGTAAAGTTGTTGGTTTTAGCGATTTAACGCATACCGGGTACTTAGATAGACTATTCGTTCATAAAGATTATCAAGGACAAGGTATAGCCACAGCTTTAGTTGATATGCTCGAATCTGAGGCAAAGAAACTAAAGCTTTTAGAAATTGATACCGAAGCAAGTATCACAGCTAAGCCATTTTTTGAACATCTAGGTTACAAAATTGTTTGTTCACAAACTGTGGAAAAAAAGGGGGTTAAGTTGGCTAATTTTAAAATGCTAAAAAAAATAAAATAATCATTTTTTTGTTATGCTAACAGGTGCGTTAGTTTAAGAAGAAAGGGTATAACATATTCGTTATATAAAATATGTTATACCCTTTAATAGACAAGAAAAATGAACCGAATATGTTGTCCAGAAAGAAGAACCTGCGGACGCTGATCATTGAGCACTTAAAATGCCTTGATTGGTGTCCGTTTTTTGAAGAAACGCACCTTTCTCTGATTAAATAGAAGGTGTTTTTGTATCTTTATTCCTATTTCATGACATTCCTTGTGTTGGTAAAATTGACCTTGTCAATGAATAGGAAGGAGTGAATTCTGCTGGGGAAGATACTTGATGCAAAAGCACTTACCAGTGCCATGGATACAAGGTCAAAACACTATCAGGAACTCCGCGAACAAATGGTAGATTTAAAAAAGGCATTACAAGGTGTTGCCAACCTCGGTGATGATTTCACTGGAAAAGGTGCCGATAACATTAAAAGCTTCTATAAAGAACTCGCTGGAAATGTAGACATGTTTATTAGCTTTATTGATAAGCAAAAAGCCTTTCATGAAGGTGTTTCTGGGACACTGGATGATACGAGCTTTGGCGGCGATACCTTTATAGAGGAACACTTTTTAGACAATGCAGTACATATGGGCATCAAGAATGCAAAAAGCATTGTGAAAGATCAAAAACAGGCACTCAAAACGATTTTTCAAGATATTGATGACCTCATTTCCCTAGAGGTATTTGATAGCCAAACCTTTGCTGAAAAAATAGAAGATGCGGAAGATGAACGAAAAAAGACGGTCAAAGAACTAAGAGAGCTTGATAAAAATTTAAAAGATGAATATGCTTTGTCAGAGACGGAGCAGCAAGCTACAATGGCATTGTACGCAGAAATGATCAATGCCACAAATGACGGAAAATCCATTTCGCCTATGAATTTTGACAAGAAAGCGTATCAAAAGAGCGAAATCTACAAGGCAAAAAGCGATATTGAGAAGCAAACTTCTGAATATCTAAAAATCAAAAAAGATCAAGAAGAAGCTCGCGAGATCGCAAAGGAACAGGAAGCGCTCGCCAACCGTCCGTGGTATGAAAAAGCTCTTGATTACGGTGGGAATATCGTTAATGAGCTGACAGGCGTGAACGATGCAAAACGTGCCGCAACAGGTGTCGATCCGATCACAGGTGAAGAACTCACCGCAGGACAGCGAGTCGCCGCAGGCGGCATGGCAGCAGCAGGCTACATCCCGATCGTCGGATGGGCAGGACGTATTTTCAAAGGCGGTAAAGCCGTTTATAAAACGACTCAAGCCACGTCCGCCGCAGTCAGAGCGGTCGACATTTACAAGACATCACAGAAGTCTTTTGACGCCCTGAAAACGTCTCAAAAAGGCTTATATGGCCTCACCGCAACAAACGGCTTCAGCGAAGCGATTACGGGTCGAGATATGTTTGGAAATAAGATCTCGAAAGAACAACAGGAAGCGAGTATGAATGCGGCGCTGGGGATGCTTTTGCCGTTTGGGGCAAAAGGGTTTCATGGGAAGATAGGTTTAAGTTCTCAAAGTCCAGAAGGATTTAATCGAAAAAGGGCTTTGCGACACGCTAAGGATTTAGGGGGGATACCTAGGTCTCAACAGCCTACTCGTCAATGGCAAGTAGGAGATAATGTTTTTAAGAAAGGGCAAGAATATCGTAATTATGAGTACAGTTCTAACCATACTCACCATGGCCGGTACTATGAATTTGATACCCCAAAAGGAAAAAGAGTTATAGTGCAACATACTAATGATGGAAAATTACACACTCACGCAGGGAAACCAAAAGAGGGTGCAGATCCATTTAATTATGATTTTAAAAAAGAAAGATATTCAAATATATATGGACCAAATGGTGATCACCATATCTATTACAATGAATAACGAGGTATGAAAAATATGGCATATAAAAATGAAAAAATACAGAAAAAAATTGCTTTGATGAATGCTAAAAAGAAAATACAACATTTAGCATATATTGAGGTAATTGATTTTGAAGATGATACTTCTCAATGGCTAAAATTATGTGAAACAGTATTAAAACAATTTCGTCAAATAGATTCAACACCTTCCGAAATATTAACAAATACAGACAAAGACTCGATTATGACTTGGTTAAAAAATTCATTAGATTTTCTCAAAGAGAAAAAAGAATGGTTTATTTTAATTGAAAATGACCCTTTTCCTGTTTGGGCAAATGTAAAAGCTTTAGATTTCGATAAGGCAATTGAAGAAATTTGGCTATTTTCAGAGAATCATAGCATCATTGTAGCAGATAAAATAACAGGTAAAATTGCTCAAATATTTTCAGAAGAAAAACACTTTGAACTTCATATTGGAAACTGCGCAATTTAATTGTAAGCAAGATTAATTGATCAAAGAGCAGAACCACAACCTGTTTTCTATGAGATGAAGGTTTTTAAACTCGACTATTTAAACTGATAATTTTAATGATAATAGGTGATTCAATGAATGAGAGCTCTAGTTATTTAAAGAAGTTAGAAGATTTTTTAGGTGGGACATTTCATCAGGATATTGATTCACCAGAGGAAGCGTTAGATGAGTTTATCCATGAAGCTAGCAAAGAATGTCTGCTGTCTACTATAAAGGATTGTCAGGGTTTTTTGAATAGTACTCTAACAATACAAAAAAAAGAAAGCTTTATTGAAAATAATGCAGAAATATACTTTCCGGCGATCTCATTAAACCCTATACAGTGGTTTAATCAAATAATAGAGGAAATGAAAAAAGCAGTGAAAATGCAGTAACAAAATGAACCTTGATTGGCTAATACCTTTCAAGGTTTTTTGTGTTGATTGAACTTCATACCGAAAAAAGTGGAGATAAAAATAGAAAGTTGAAGTGGTATTTTGATAAAGAGTCGATTCACAACATTCAATTATGAAATTCACGCTCTAAGTTTCAAACAAAATCGTTCATGAACCACCAATCTTATTCCCATGCTTCTTTTAATAAACAAATACCTCTTTCGATTTGTTCAAGAGAAAGGTTTGCGAAACCGAGCAGTATGTGCGGTTGTACAGGTGGATTTCCGATAAATAAATGACTTGTAGGATACACTTTAACATGCTGTTGAAGAGCTTTTTCAATTAATTCTTTTTCGGAATAGGGAGTGTATATACGTAACATGATATATAACCCTGCATTGTCACCAATGATCTCAATCTGCTCTCCAAATAGATGGTGAACTTGTTGAACCAATAAATTCATTTTCCTTTTATAAGTATTGCGCATACGCTTAATATGCTTTGTCCATTCCCCACTTTTCATAAATTCAGTCATGGTCAGTTGGTGCAATAAAGAAGCATTATGTTCGAAATGTTCAAATTTACTCATATAGATATTGATTAATGGATCAGGTAACACCATATATGCTAATCGTATAGCTGGTAGAAATGCTTTCGAAAACGTACCAAAATAAATGACATGTGCAGCATCTAAAGAGGCTAAAGCAGGAAATGGTTTTTGTCCATATCGAAATTCTCCATCGTAATCGTCCTCTAATAAGAAACCGTTTTTTGATCGTACCCATTGAATCAATTCAATTCTTTGTTGAATCGATAGTGCAGTACCAGTAGGATATTGATGTGAAGGTGTGATATACAATAATTTCCCCTTTTTATGTACAAGTGGGTCCAATAATACACCCTGTTTTAATGCAGGAATACTCTCCATTTCAAATCCATGTAAATGAAAGACCTCCCGTACACCGCTATAACCAGGGTTTTCAACAATCATACTAGAAAAACGTTCTTTTAATAGAAATCCCAAATACAACAGTAGTTGCTGTGTATTACTTCCAACGATAATATTTTTGGGGTTAATGATCATACCTCTCGCTTGAAATAAATAATCAGCCAGTTCTTGTTTAAACCCCGGTTCTCCAAAAGGTTCTCCATATTGAAAGCTAATGGATTGCTGCAGCACTTTGTTGGAAATTTGCCGCCAAACTTTTAAAGGGAATTGTTCCTCATCAACAGTACTTGCTTTGAAATCAATGAAATCGATCAATTGTATTGGTTCATTTCTAGGTACTTCTGAAATAGAGGTTTGAAGAAATATCGGTTCAAATTCATTGACACTATAGCTTTTACGCTCATTGGCTTGAATATATCCTTCAGCTAATAATTGATCATATGCTTGTAGTGTAGTGTGGCGACTAACACCTAGGTCATTGGCTAGTGAACGAATGGAAGGAAGATTTTCTCCTGTTTTTAACTTTCCCTCCTCGATTAATTTTTTAAATTGCTCATAAATTTGTTTATATTTTGGTTGATTGGCACTGAAAGGGAAAATATAATGTTTCATTTCTTCATTCCTCCCTTCTGACATTTAATAAAGTATAAATCTGTACATTTTTACATGTCAGAATATCGATTATTATACTACTAATTGATATGAAAAGGGGATAGAAGAGTGGATATAGTAAGAGCTAATGAAAATGATTTAAAACAAGTTTCGGTTCTATTTGATCAATATCGCCAATTTTATAAACAGACTTCTAATATAGAAGGTGCTTATCATTTTCT
Source organism: Bacillus sp. GbtcB10 (assembly GCF_019091365.1). Lineage (NCBI taxonomy): Bacteria > Bacillati > Bacillota > Bacilli > Caryophanales > Bacillaceae > Bacillus > Bacillus sp. GbtcB10. Next base: position 965,411 of record NZ_JAGXJP010000001.1, on the reverse strand, counting down.
AGTGGAACGATACCGTAAACAAGAGTCTATTTTGTTTGTTGCAAAGCAAGGTGAACAATATGTAGGATTTGTACAACTGTATCCCACATTTTCATCTGTTGCGATGAAAGATGCGTTCATTTTAAATGATTTGTTTGTTATAAACGATTTTCGTCAAAAGGGAGTAGGTAAGGAATTGATGAAAAAAGCATTTTCATTTGCAAACGATAAAGGAACCCGATTTATCTGTTTAGAAACAGCGACTTCTAATATAAAAGCACAACAATTGTATGAAAAAATGGGGATGACAAGCGATTCTTCAACTCAGCACTATATTTATTATTGGGATTGAACACAGAAGAATGAAGTTTTGGTATGGCAGAAAATTCAATATAACTCGGTCAAAAAAAGATGAATATGCTTTGTCAGAGACGGATCAGCAAGCTACAATGGCATTGTACACTGAATTGTTTGCAACAAAATGACGAAACAGCGATTCCTATGGATTTTGTCAAGAAAGACTTTAAAAAACACAAAGGGGGGTAATTTTATTGAATTCTTATGATGAAGATCTAATAAAGGATTTGGAATTAAAAGACCTTCTTAAATATGTCAAAGTACATAAAAATCCAAAAATTTATTTAGACTTAATAGAACAAAAATTTGATTTTGCTGGTTCAAAAATAGATTGGTTACAAACCAATAAACATTATAGTAAGAGCTCAAATCATGAATCGTTACTTTCTGATGCTCTTCTCTTTATAACTGAATTAAAAGAAAAATATTTAGATAATAACTTACAAGTAATTTACATAGGGGATAACCTTACAGAGTTTGGGTACCAGTTTGAATTAAAACATCTAGAAGAGTTACTAGTCTATTTTTTAGATATCCCACAGCACCACTACTTTATATCATTAGAAGGTGATTGGAGTATTTGTATTTCATTTGAAAACGATTTGGATTTCGGATTTAGTTTAAACAAAAAATAATTTTAAGCGTCACATATAGGAAAAATAAAAGATGAATAAGAAGTGAAAAAACCTTGACTGGCTTTATACCATTCTAGGTTTTTTGCGTTTATTCGTCCTCAAACACGTAAAAGAAGACAAAGAGCTCTTTGTATACAAGTCTCAAAGCACACTCAAACGAGTGTGCTTTTTCTTATAACAAAAGAACACCCAAAAACCTGCACAACATTTACTGAAAACATTTGGACTTCTTTGACGCATGCGAGTTGATTAGACTTATAACCAAAGGGAAGAGGGGAGGGATTCCAACTGCACTTAACCAAAAGGGGCACGACTTTATTATCGATGCTGCTTCACACGACCACTTATCTATCAATTGAAGATTTACAGAATCGACTGAATGTCTCTACTCGAACGGTCTACGCTGAAATCAAACGAATGAATAGTTGGCTGGAAACCCATCAGCTTAGTGGCGTCCAGCGAAAAGATCAACGAGGCTACTATTTACATCCACACGAGAAAGAAGTCATTATCGAAAAAGCTGACACTGTTCTTGTCGGTCATGACTATGAACCATGTGTAAAAGAAAGACGTGCCATCTTGCTCCTATCCATTGCATGCAGTGAAAAGCATCTAAAAATTGATGATTTTATGGAGATGACGAAGGTAAGCCGCAATACACTGCTTGAAGATATGAAACAACTAAAAGAAGCACTTTCAAAACAGCAGCTTACACTTCATTATCAGGCGGCCAGTGGCTATTTAATTTCAGGAGAAGAAAGAACAATTCGGTTGGCGCTGAAACCTTATATTCATTTCATTCGCACCATGATAAAAAATGAAAAAACGTTTCCATCGGTTTGGTTAAAGGGTCCTATCTCATATAAGAGAATACATGATCTCCTTCAACAATCCGAACAAGATCTGAAGCTTGAATTTGCAGATGACATGCTGGATCAGCTGTCTATGGATCTCTTTTTCTACTTTAAACGGATGAAGCTAGGACGTGCTGTACACATTTCAACAGAAGAAAAACGGACACTGCAGGAAACAGATGAATGCTTGGCTGCTATTCGTTTCATGGCGCAAATTCAAAAAGAAACCAGTCTTTTGGTTCATGATGATGAAATCTATTTTCTTAGCACCTTATGGCTCAGTGCCAAAAAACAAAAACTTCCAACAAGTCAAAAACCAGAAGAACATCTCATTCGAACCATTGCGAGACAAATGATCATGGACTTTCAGCGTTATGCGTGTATTTCCTTCCAGGAAGTAGAAGTCTTGGAACAAAACTTAACCATGCATTTAATTCCGGCCTATTATAGGCTCATCTATCACATTGAGATCATCAATGAATTAACAGATTCCATGAAACATGCACAGCCAGAGGTGTTTGACATCACGCAAAAGGTTGCTTGCCATTTAGAGAAGGCAGCCTGTTCAAAGATGAGCGATCATGAAATTGCCTATGTGGCGATGCATTTTGGCGGCTGGATGAGAAGAGAAGGGATTTCATCGATTGCGAAACGTTCTGTTTACATTGTCTGCGGAGAAGGAATTGGCACCAGTCACATGCTGAAAACGCAGCTTCTTGAATTAATCGGCTACATCGACATACGCGGACTGTTATCAAAACGTTCATATGAAGAATTAACATCCATTGATGCCGACTTTGTTGTGTCAACGACACCTATATCGTTTAAAGGAAAACCTGTTCATCTCGTGCACCCGATTCTCACTGCTTATGAGAAAAAAACATTGCTTCAATATGGAGAAGGCTCAGAACCTAAGCTTGATGAGCACCATGTGAATGCTTTATTCAATATCATTCAGCAGCATACCATCGTTCAAAATGAAAAAGCATTGCTTCATGACTTGAAGGAGCTGCTTCATTCCACATATGTATCACACCAGAAAGGGTGGAAACCAGTGTTAAACGATTTATTAACAGAAGAAACCATTCAGCTCCAGCAAACAGCAGACACATGGCAGGAGGCCATTACAAAAGCAGCGCAGCCTTTGCTTGATCAACAAGCGATTCAGGAAAGTTATGTGAAAGCGATGATCCAGTCTGTTCATCAAAATGGCCCTTATATTGTGATTGCGCCACAAGTGGCAATTCCGCATGCCAGACCAGAGGATGGCGTGAACAAATTAAGCATGTCACTTATGTCATGTCATCAACCCGTTTCCTTTTCAAAGGATGGAAAAAAGCAAGTTCGTCTCATCATTGTATTAGCTGCCATTGACAGTATGACCCACCTGAAAGCACTCAAACAGCTGACGATGCTGTTAAGTGAAGAAAAACGGGTGAGACAATTGATTGAAGCAGAGGAATTAGCAGCCATTCAACAACTAATCAATCGATTTTCACAAGTATAAAGGAGGAAAAAGAAAATGAAAAAAATTCTTGTTGTATGCGGAAACGGTTTAGGAAGCAGCTTTATTGTTGAAATGAATGTCAAAAAGGCATTAGAAGAATTAGGACTTTTAGCGGAAGTGGATCACACCGATCTCAGTACAAGCAAAAATGAACAAGCAGACCTCTATATTGGCGCAACAGACATTATCGATCAGCTGGATGACGGCACAAGAAAGGTCGCTGGATTAAATAACTTGTTAGACCAGGAAGCCATTAAAGACGTCCTTCGTAAACACATATAATCGACGGAAAAAGGGGGATTCACATCATGATAGAACTGATCATGAACGATATATTGGGCACACCCGCAATTCTCATCGGTTTGTTTGCACTCGCTGGTTTACTTTTGCAGAAAAAGTCAGCTGCCGATACTGTATCAGGCACCTTAAAAACAACAATGGGTTTTTTAATATTAGGAGCGGGCGCCACAGTCGTATCTGATTCACTTGGGGTTTTCAGGAAGATGTTTGAAGCAGCCTTTCACATTCAAGGGGTTGTCCCAAATACAGATGCCATGGCGGCCATTGCCCAAAAGGAATTCGGTACACAGACAGCGCTCATTATGATTTTTGGCATGTTGGTCAATTTGCTTTTGGCAAAATTCACACCCTTTAAATACGTCTTTTTAACTGGGCATCATACGCTATATATGGCGGCTATGCTTGCAGTCGTTCTGTCAACAGCCGGCATGCAAGGAACACTGCTGATCACCACTGGTTCAATCGTATTAGGTGCGGCAATGGTCATTGCTCCCGCAATCCTTCAGCCGTTTACAAGGAAAGTCACTGGAAGCGATGATCTGGCACTCGGTCATTTCAGTACGTTCGGCTATTTTACAGCGGGAATGATCGGCAAATGGGTCGGGCGCCCAGAGAAATCAACGGAAACCATTCAAGTGCCTAAATCACTCGGTTTTCTCAGAGATACATCGGTGGCTATCTCCATTACGATGGCTTTGCTTTTCTTTGCGATTGCACCGTTTGCGGGAATTTCATATATAGAAAACATTAGTGGTGGTACGAACTTTGCTGTCTTCATTCTCATTCAGGCCATTACCTTTGCTGCTGGGGTGTACATTATTTTAGCAGGTGTACGGATGGCCATCGGGGAAATTGTGCCTGCTTTCAAAGGGATTGCCGATCGTTTCGTTAAAGGGGCAAAGCCGGCACTTGATGCGCCAACTGTTTTCCCATTTGCTCCAAATGCAGTGATCATCGGTTTTTTATGCAGTTTTGCAGGAGGCATCGTGTCTATTTTCCTTCTTCCTTTGTTTGGTTTAACTGTCATTGTTCCTGGACTTGTGCCGCACTTTTTCTGCGGTGCGACAGCGGGCGTATATGGCAATGCAACGGGGGGAGTGAGAGGTGCAGTCGCCGGTTCCTTTGTGAATGGAATACTCCTTTCATTTTTGCCAGCTTGTTTACTTCCTGTGTTAGGCACTCTTGGCTTTGAAGGGACAACATTTGGAGATACAGACTTCGGTATCATCGGAATCTTGATTGGATTGATCAAATTTTTATTTCATCTTTAAAAAGGAGGCATTTCAGGATGACAGCTATTTTCTCACCTTCATTGATGTGCATGGATTTAACACACTTCCGTGAACAAATTCAGCTTCTGAACACAAGGGCAGACCGTTATCATGTCGACGTCATGGATGGTCATTATGTAAAAAATATGACCTTATCACCCTTTTTCATTGAACAACTTCGGAAACTGACAGACGTTCCGATTGATGTTCATCTAATGGCCGAACAGCCTCAGGAATTTTTAATTGATGCATGTATTGATGCAGGCGCAACGATGATTTGTTTACATCCAGAAGTGGTGCAAAAAGACGTTTTTCGAATCATTCGGCATATCCAAGAAAGAAAGTGTGAGGTCGGCTTTGTTCTCAATCCCGCCACACCAGTTGCAGCATTAGATGCTTTTATTCATTTAATAGACCGGGTGACGATCATGACAATTGACCCAGGGTTTGCGGGTCAGCCTTTTATCAAAGAAATGCTTCCGAAAATGAAAGAGGTGAAAGAAATCAAAGAGAAGCGGGGATACTCATTTTCAATTGAGGTAGACGGCTCTTGTAATGAAAGCACGTTCCGGTTGCTTGCTGAGGCAGGAAATGAAATTTACATCATCGGCACCTCAGGTTTATTTGGACTTCACGAAGAATTAGATAAAGCATGGGAAATAATGAAGCAATTGTTCGCAAAAGAAACAGCCACAATGAAATCACCTTAGTAAAAAGGAGGATGAAGCCCATCCTCTTTTTTACGCAATTTTACTAAACAAACTATCTACTTATCAAAACATACTCAAAAACTTCATAAAAGCACAAATTTATAATTGAAAGCGCTTTATTTATGTGTTATTCTTCAAATATCTTTAGTAAACATTTAGTCAAAAATGATGAGGAGTTTACCTATGACTACACTCAAAGATATTGCTCATGATGCAAAAGTATCCGTCTCTACTGTATCCCGTGTGTTAAATGGCGACCAAACGCTTGCCGTTTCACACGCAACAAGACAAAACATCCTCGACATAGCCAAGAAATTAAACTATACCCCCGTCAGAGCAAGAAAAGCCGATCAAGCAGAAGTAAAAAGCCCACCCGCATCCCCAGTCATCGGTGTCGTTGTCGCCCAATCCATTGACGAAGAATTAAATGATCCTTTTTTTTCATCGATTCGAAAAGGAATTGAAAAAGAATATGCCAAACGAGGTCTGTCCACTCTCCATACCTTTCGCCTAAGAAACATGGATAAAGGGGCGATACTAAAGGATATTGACGGTTTGATTGTCATTGGACGAATCAGCCCTGATACGGTTGAAAAGATGACAAACCGAATGGAACATATCGTTTTTATCAATCATTATGCGGATGAAGATTTGTATGATTGTGTACATGTGGATTTTGTCAGAGCGGCAGATCGTGCCATTCGTCATCTGCAATCTCTCGGCTATACACATCTAGGATATATTGGCGGGAAAGAGAGGGAGCATTATTTCGAAGGAAATGCTGTGATTGAGGATGAAAGACAAACAACGTTTATCAAAAGAATGCAAGAAGCGGGAACTCTTCATATGAATGACATCCACATAGGCGAATATTCGATGCAAGAAGGCTACTCACTTATGCAAAAAGCCATTCAGAAAGGAAATCTTCCAGAAGCCTTTTTTATCGGAAGTGATTCTATGGCAATAGGCGCTATGCGTGCGCTACATGAAGCCGGTCTTCGTGTACCTCAAGATGTCTCAATCGTGGGGTTTAATGATATCGAAGCCGCTTCCTTTTCAAGCCCGCCGCTCACAACGGTTAAAGTATATACAGAACAAATGGGGGAAGTAGGTCTAAAGCTTTTGCTTGAGCGGATAGAGGGAAGAAAGCTTCCCCTAAAAGTCGTCGTGCCAACAAAGCTCATGCAAAGAGGCAGCACATGCCCAATTCATGAAAGGGGGTGAACGAGCATTTCAGCAAACAAAAAAGAGACAAAAAAGCAGGAAGGGAGCTGCTGAGCATGATGGCCAGATCATGCTGAAAACAACGCAGTTCACCCAATTGCTCTCTTATCTCTTTGAAAAGAATAGAATTCCAGTATAATGGACTTCTTTTGTTTCCGCAACCGCATGAATTCTACCGATAATCGTCTGAATTTTCAGTAATCAAAAGGAGGAAACGATGAGTAAAAAAATTCTGATGTTGTGTGTAGCTCTAGTTTTGTCGATGATCTTGTCTGCTTGCGGCAATAACGGTGCGTCTGAAGCAAACGGGAAAGTGACCTTGACTCTATTCTCCACAATGAGTAACAGCGGGGAGAGAAAGGCATTTGAAGAAGTGATCCGTGATTTTGAAAAAGAACATCAAAACATCCGAATTGATGCCAACTTCCCTGGCAACAGCTATGAAGATATGATACGCGTCAAAATGGGCGCAAACGATATGCCAGACCTATTTGATACACACGGCTGGGCCAAGCTGCGATATAGCGAATACGTGGCTGATCTAAAGGAGATGGACTGGGTAAAACAACTCGATCCTTCACTCGATCAAATTTTAAAAGACAAAGACGGCAAAGTCTATGCCTATCCGCTGAATCAAGCAAAAGACGGACTTAGTTTTAATGCCAATCTATTAAAAGAATATGGCATAAAAGTTCCTAAAACACTGAATGAACTGAAAAGTGCTTTACAAACTGTCAAAGAAAAAAGTAAAGGAGACGTTGTGCCGCTCTGGATCCCAGGAGGCGATAATTCAAATATTGCCCAAGTCTTTGATGAGCTGGCAACGCCTTTACTCATTACCGATCAAAAACATCAATACGGAAAAGACCTTGAAAATGGATCATTTGATTGGTCTCACTATACACCGCTTGCACAGTTTATGAAGGAGCTGAAAGATCAAGACCTTTTAAACAAAGATGTACTCACGGCGAAACTATCCCAAGCACCTGAGCTGATGGCACAAAACAAAATTGCTTTCACCTTTGTGGGAGGATCTTTAGGACCTGAGGCGACTGAACTCAATCAATCGATCAAAGTAGGCACCATGCCCGTACCAGCTATTCATGAAGGAGATGAGCAAAGCTGGATTGGCGGGGAACGCTTTACTGTTGCGGCATGGAAAGACTCAAAGCATCTAAAAGAAGCAAAACAATTCATTGACTTTTTAGCAAAGCCTGAAAACGCAAAAAAAATCGCAGAGGGCACTTCCTCTGAAACGGCCTTAAAAGAAGTCAAAGCCAAAAACTATTACTCTACATTTTACGAGCAATATGAAGATATTAAGATTGAACCCTATTTTGATCGAAAATACTTACCGAGCGGCATGTGGGCTGTCATGGCAACGACCGGTCAAGAATTATTAGCAGGCTCCATCACACCGGAACAACTATCGAAGAAAATGGAAGAGGAATATAAACGTCTGAAAAAACAATAGCAGGCTCATGCTGAAACAGGAGTGAAGCCAATGAGTGACATCACAAAAGAAAACCAGGCGGCGACATTTACCTCTTTTCCAAAACAGAAGATGAAAAATAGCCAAAATTCTTCACTTTGGTGGATGTATCTGCCTGCTGTTCTAGTTGTCAGTGCCTTTATCATTTATCCCTTTTTTAACGGGATTCAGCTCTCTTTTACAAATTGGAACGGTTTCTCACAACAGTATGAGTGGATCGGACTGGATCAATACAAACGATTGCTGCAAGATCCAACTACATGGCTTGTTGTGAAAAATACCCTTCTTTACGGCATCGGGAGCACCATCTTACAAAATATGATTGGTCTTGGATATGCACTCTTATTAAATCAAAGTTTAAAAATGAGAGCCATCACAAGAACCGTGATCTATCTACCCGTCATGATCAGCCCGATTGCTATGGGCTATATTTGGTATTTTGTCTTTGCGTACCAAGGTGGTGCTTTAAACGACGTTGTTACCTTTTTTGGATTTGATCCAATGAACGCACTTGGTAATCCGCAGCTAAACACTTGGATCATTGTGTTTGTGAATACGTATCAATTCGTCGGGATTGCCATGATCATTTATTTAGCAGGACTCCAAAGCATACCTAAAGATTATTATGAAGCAGCACAACTCGACGGAGCTTCAGGTCTTCAGCAATTTTGGCGAATCACATTACCGCTTTTAATGCCATCTATCACCATCAATGTTGTGCTCAATGTGATCGGTGGACTTAAATTATTTGATGTCATTGTCGCCCTCACTGGCGGAGGACCCGGAGATTCCTCGCAATCGATGTCGACTTTTATGTACGATCTGTATTTCAAACGGCAGGATGCAGGCTATGCAGCGACGCAAGGTGTCTTCATGGCTGTCATCATCCTTGTCGTTAGTGTCGCAGCGCTCATTTATTTCAAACGAAAGGAGACCGAGGTGTGATGGATAACGCCTATAAACGAAAGAAAAGATGGTACTCCTTACTCGCCCTTTTGATCACATTGCTGCACCTGATTCCATTTTATATTTTAGTCACGACCTCTCTAAAGGGGATAGGAGATTTTAGCTCAAAATGGTTGTTCCCATCAACGCTTCATTTTGAAAACTTTCTGATGGCATGGACAGATGCTCAGCTTGGCCAGTCCTTTTTGAATACAGTGATCATTACGTTCAGCTCGGCTGCCCTACTCATCATCTTTGGATCACTTGCCGCCTATCCGCTTGCAAGAAGAGGAACAAAGCTGAATCAAGCGGTGTATCTCTTATTCATTGCCATTATGGTCATACCGCCGCTCACAGCCCTTGTCCCTTTATACAAAATGGTTGTACAAATTGGCATGATGAATACTTATCAAATCGCTATTTTAAACAATGTTGCTGCTTTTTTGCCACTGACGATTTTTCTATATGCCGGTTTTATCCGGTCGACGATTCCAAAGGAGCTTGAAGAAGCCGCTCGTATTGATGGTGCGGGAACACTCAGAGTCTTTTTCACCGTCGTTTTTCCGCTGCTGAAGCCGATTACCGCTTCTGTTTTAATCATTGCCTGTGTGTATATTTGGAACGACTATCAATTTGCCATCTTCTTCTTGCAAGATAAAGAGATGCATACACTTACAGTCGCCTTATCCAATTTCTTTGGTCAAAATCAACACCAGCTCCAGCTCGTTGGCGCCGCTGCTCTTATTGCGATGCTGCCAATGGTCACGATGTTTTTACTTTTGCAAAAATACTTTATCGCAGGGCTGTCTCAAGGCTCTGTTAAAGGGTAATCCAACCTTGATGTAAAAAGGAGTGTCGTCTATGTCTAAAATTACATTTATCGGTGCAGGAAGTACCGTGTTTGCTAAAAATATATTAGGAGATTGTTTGTTCGTTCCCGCACTTGCTGGCTTTGAATTTGCGTTATATGATATCGACCATAACCGGCTGAAAGAATCAGAAACGATGCTACGTCACTTAAAAGAGAACTACGGTGCACATGTGACCATTCAGTCGTATCACAACCGGAAAGAAGCCTTAAAGAATGCGAAATATGTCATCAATGCCATCCAGGTAGGAGGCTATCAGCCAAGCACTGTTATTGATTTTGAGATTCCAAAAAAATATGGATTAAGACAAACGATTGCGGATACGGTTGGCATCGGCGGTATTTTCCGTTCACTTCGAACCATTCCCGTGATGCTGGACTTCGCAAAGGATATGGAAGAGGTATGTCCACACGCCTTATTATTAAATTACACGAATCCAATGGCCACACTGACTGGCGCTATGCTGCGTTATACTCGGGTTCAAACGGTTGGTCTTTGCCATAGCGTACAGGTGTGTACGAAAGATTTATTTCAATCACTTGAAATGGATCATGAAGGCATTGAAGAAAAAATTGCCGGCATTAATCACATGGCATGGTTATTAGAAGTGAAACGGGACGGTCAAGACTTGTATCCAGAAATCAAAGCAAGAGCAAAAGAAAAACAAAAAATGCGGCATCCTGATATGGTTCGTTTTGAACTAATGGATAAATTCGGCTACTATGTCACCGAATCCTCAGAGCACAATGCAGAATATCATCCGTATTTTATCAAATCTCGTTATCCAGAACTGATTGGACAGTTTAACATTCCGCTCGATGAATACCCAAGACGCTGCGAGGAACAAATCAACAATTGGAATACGATGAAACATGACCTTGTGGGAAACACACAAATCACGCATACGCGCTCTAAAGAATATGGTTCACGTATCATTGAAGCGATTGAAACGAACGTTCCCTTTAAATTTGGTGGAAATGTACTGAACACAGGAGGACTCATTCACAACCTTCCTGAAAAAGCCTGTGTGGAAGTGCCATGTGTTGCAGACCGGAGCGGTATCATGCCATGTTATATCGGAGAGATACCTGAACAATTGGCTGGACTCAACCGGACCAATATCAGCTCACAGCTCATGACGATTGAAGCTGCAATCAGCGGCAAAAAAGAACACATTTACCAAGCGGCATTATTAGACCCGCATACAAGTGCTGAATTATCAATTGATGACACCATCAAACTATGTAATGAATTAATTGAAGCACACGGGGAGATGCTCCCGGCTTATACAGAGCCAAGTCAATAAGCAATTTCTTCTAAATAACTAACATAAACAGTCTTAACCTGATGCACCTGGCATCAGGTTTTTTTAGATCAACAAACTGATCATTGACTGGAAGCGTTTTTAATATTATGATTTTTTAAAGTTAACCAACAGTTAACCAAAAATATATCATCAATTGATTAACATGATCATGACACACAGACAAAACGACCTAAAAGGGGGACAGATCTGCGGAACCAAAAGAGCTAGAAGGTATAGACTTCACATGTTTTATCAGAACGTAAAGCAAAATTGTGGTTTCATTTGACAAAGAGTGTATACAGATGAAGGCCCCTTAGATGAGACAATGACGATAAATCAACACACGATTGCATCACAATCCAAACAAAGAGGAGAGAGGGAACATGACCAAAACAGATGTACAAACGTTGAAAAATTATATTGGCGGACAATGGGTGGACGCCGAAACGAACCAAACGGAAGCTGTTTATAATCCAGCTACTGGCGAAGTCATCGCAGAAGTACCACTTTCAACAAAAACGGATGTAGAACATGCAGTCCAGGCAGCACAAGAAGCGTTCACCACTTGGTCTAAAACAGCTGTTCCCCGGCGCGCACGTATCTTATTTAAATACCAACAGTTACTCGTAGAGAAATGGGATGAGTTAGCTGAACTTGTCACGCTGGAAAACGGAAAAAGTGTAACAGAAGCAAAAGGAGAGGTGCAGCGAGGAATTGAATGTGTGGAATTTGCCGCTGGTGCACCAACCTTAATGATGGGGAAACAACTGCCTGATATTGCGACTGGTCTAGAGTCTGGCATGTACCGCTACCCAATTGGCGTCATCGGCGGCATTACCCCGTTTAACTTTCCGATGATGGTCCCATGCTGGATGTTCCCGCTTGCCATCGCTTGCGGAAATACATTTGTTTTAAAGCCTTCAGAACGGACGCCAATCCTTGCTGCACGGTTAGCAGAACTATTTGAAGAAGCGGGACTTCCAAAAGGTGTGCTCAACATTGTCAATGGCGCTCACGATGTAGTAAACGGTCTGCTTGAACATGAAAAGGTAAAAGCCATTTCGTTTGTCGGCTCTCAGCCAGTCGCAGAATACGTCTATAAAAAAGGGACATCACATGGTAAACGTGTACAAGCACTTGCCGGTGCAAAAAATCACTCTATCGTCTTGAAAGATGCTGATTTAGAATCAGCCACAAAACAAATCATTGGCGCTGCTTTTGGATCAGCAGGTGAACGCTGCATGGCAGCAGCCGTTGTCGCAGTGGAAGAAGACGTGGCGGACGACTTGATTCAACAATTGGTCGATGAATCCAACCAGCTTGTCATCGGAAACGGAATAAATGAAGATGTCTTTCTCGGACCAGTCATTCGGAAAGAGCATAAAGAACGAACTCTTCAATATATCCAATCAGGAATTGAAGAAGGCGCAAGCCTGATTCGTGATGGCAGACAAGATAACGAAACAAATGGAGAAGGGTATTTTGTCGGACCAACGATCTTTGATCATGTCACAAATCAAATGAAAATCTGGCAGGACGAGATTTTTGCCCCAGTCTTATCCATTGTCCGTGTCTCATCACTCGCAGAAGCAATCGACCTGTCCAATCAATCAAAATTCGCAAACGGTGCCTGCCTATACACAGACAGCGCTTCAAGCATAAGAGAATTTCGTGAAAACATCGAAGCCGGCATGTTAGGCATTAACATTGGTGTTCCTGCTCCAATGGCTTTCTTCCCATTTTCTGGCTGGAAAGATTCCTTCTACGGAGACTTGCACGCCAATGGAACAGACGGAGTAGAGTTTTACACGAGAAAGAAAATGGTGACCGCTCGTTATATGTAGTCTACATTTATTGAACATTGAGGAAGAATGCAGCTCCATCATGGAGACTGCATTTTTTTGTTGTCTTCTAGTTAAAAAGTAAGGGTTTTCATTGCACTCTTTACAGGGATTCGCAGGGAGAAATCATTCTTTGTATTCATTCTTCATCACGAAACATCAACATAATTTGAAATTGGGCCTAAACCCCAATATCAGGAAGATGAAAACAGGAGGAAATGACACGATGAGGACGAGGATGAAGTGTAGCGTTTGTTTATTGATCTTCACTTTGGTACTGAGTTGTTTGCCGGTATATGAAGCAAATGCGGCAAGCACTCCTATTGCCAAGCAAGTAGGAAATGCAAACCCGCTCATTGATCATCACTTAGGAGCAGACCCGTTTGCGCTTACCTATAACGGAAGAGTGTACCTTTATATGTCGAGTGATGACTATGAATATCAAAGCAACGGAACGATTAAGGACAATTCATTTGCAAATCTGAATAGAGTATTCGTCATCTCTTCGGCGGATATGGTCAACTGGACCGATCACGGAGCGATTCCAGTAGCGGGGGCAAATGGGGCAAATGGCGGCAGAGGCATTGCCAAATGGGCAGGCGCATCATGGGCCCCATCAGCGGCGGTAAAGAAGATCAATGGAAAGGATAAATTTTTCCTTTATTTCGCTAATAGCGGCGGAGGGATTGGAGTCCTTACAGCAGACAGCCCGATTGGCCCATGGACTGATCCAATTGGAAAAGCGCTCGTTACGCCAAGTACACCTGGCATGTCCGGAGTTGTATGGCTTTTTGATCCGGCCGTATTTGTAGATGATGACGGTACTGGTTATCTATATGCCGGCGGAGGCGTTCCAGGCGGTTCCAATCCAACGCAGGGACAATGGGCAAATCCTAAAACAGCAAGAGTCCTGAAGCTAGGTGCTGATATGACAAGTGTGGCCAGTAGCGCATCCACCATTGATGCTCCTTTTATGTTTGAAGACTCAGGGATGCATAAGTATAACGGAACCTATTACTATTCCTATTGCATCAATTTTGGCGGCTCACATCCTGCCGATAAACCACCTGGTGAAATCGGCTATATGACGAGCTCAAGTCCGATGGGACCCTTCACGTATAAAGGACACTTTCTGAAAAATCCGGGTGCTTTTTTTGGTGGCGGCGGTAACAACCATCATGCGGTGTTCAATTTTAAAAATGAGTGGTATGTGGTGTATCATACGCAAACCGTTAGCTCTGCCTTATACGGAAGTGGCAAAGGCTATCGCTCTCCACATATTAACAAGCTTGTGCATAATGCAGATGGCTCCCTTCGAGAAGTAGCAGCCAATTATGAAGGGGTGAAACAGCTATCTAATCTGAATCCATATCAACGTGTTGAAGCTGAAACATTCGCTTGGAATGGACGCATTTTGACAGAAGCCTCGTCAGCACCAGGAGGACCAGTGAATAACCAGCATGTCACCAATATTCAAAATGGCGATTGGGTGGCTTTAGGGAATGTAGACTTTGGTTCAAATGGCGCTAGAACATTTAAAGCCAATGTCGCATCGACAGTAGGCGGGAAAATAGAAGTACGCCTTGACAGCGCAAACGGCAGACTGGTCGGTACACTGAATGTCCCTTCCACCGGTGGAACACAAAACTGGCGGGAAATAGAAACAGCGATTAACGGCGCATCCGGAGTGCACAACGTATTTTTTGTCTTTACCGGAACAGGCGGGGGAAATCTATTCCAATTTGATTCTTGGCAGTTTACTCAAAGGTAGCGAATAAAGGTGCTTAAATGTTTGATAGAGGAGTGGGAAATTTGATGTCATGTATAAAAAAACCAATGCTTGCTTTATTGGTGTGTTTCACCATGCTATCTGTCATGTTCATAGGCCCCGGAGTAGCTGAAGTATCAGCAGCTGACGCAAACATTAACCTTAATGCAGAAAGACAAGTGATTCGTGGTTTTGGCGGAATGAACCATCCAGCTTGGATTGGTGATTTGACAGCGCCACAAAGGGAGACTGCCTTTGGCAATGGACAAAATCAGTTAGGGTTTTCCATTCTTAGAATTTATGTAGACGAAAACAGAAACAATTGGAGCAGAGAAGTCGCGACGGCCAAACGAGCGATCGAGCATGGTGCTCTAGTCATTGCTTCCCCTTGGAATCCTCCAAGCAGTATGGTTGAAACATTTAACCGGAATGGATCACCTGCCAAGCGGCTTAAATACAATCAATACGCAGCATATGCTCAGCATCTGAATGATTTTGTCACTTACATGAAAAACAACGGAGTCAATCTTTATGCCATTTCTGTACAAAACGAGCCTGATTATGCGCATGAATGGACATGGTGGACACCTCAGGAAATCCTGCGATTCATGAGAGAAAATGCCGGCTCCATTAATGCACGTGTGATTGCACCAGAATCGTTTCAATACCTTAAGAATATCTCAGATCCTATCTTAAACGATCCGCAGGCGCTAAGGAATATGGACATTCTCGGCGCTCATCTATACGGAACCCAAATTAGCCAGCTTCCGTACCCTCTTTTCAAACAAAAAGGGGCAGGGAAAGAGCTATGGATGACAGAGGTCTACTATCCGAATAGTGATAACAATTCAGCGGACCGCTGGCCTGAGGCATTAGGGGTATCAGAGCATATTCACCAATCAATGGTGGAAGGGGACTTTCAGGCGTATGTGTGGTGGTACATCCGGAGATCATACGGTCCTATGAAAGAAGATGGAATGATTAGCAAGCGCGGATACAACATGGCGCATTTCTCCAAGTTTGTGCGTCCAGGGTACGTCAGAATTGATGCAACGAAAAGCCCTGAATCAAATGTTTTCGTCTCAGCTTATAAAGGAAACAATCAGGTCGTCATTGTGGCGATTAATAAAAACAATGCAGGGGTCAATCAACACTTCGTCGTGCAAAATGGCTCTGTTTCTCAGGCGTCTAGATGGGTGACGAGCGGCAGCAGCAACCTTCAACCTGGAACTGACTTAAACATATCAGGAAATCAATTTTGGGCTCATCTCCCTGCTCAAAGTGTGACAACATTTGTGGTCAAACGCTAGAGAAACACGAAAAGCCAATTTTCTCATTAAAAAAGAAAATTGGCTTTTTTCTGTGTAAATAGAAAGTTGATTTTTCACGACGTCAACACTTTGGGTATAATAATAACAATGACTTCAGGAGAGTGATCATTATGCCAAAGGTTCAAAGCAAAGTATTGATTATAGATGACGAAAAAGAAATTTTAGAATTAATCCATACCGTATTAACAAGAGAAGGCATTGACCAGGTGTTAACAGCTTCAACTGCCCGTGATGGGCTCACGCAATTTCATCAAGAACAACCAGATCTCGTCATACTGGATATTATGTTGCCAGACGGAGAAGGCTACGATATTTGCAAACAAATCAGAGATGTCTCACATGTTCCGATTATCTTTTTATCAGCAAAGGGAGAGGAATCAGACAAAATTGTAGGACTTGCCATTGGCGGCGATGATTACATTACAAAACCGTTCAGTCCAAAAGAAGTCGCCTACCGGGTAAAAGCCCAGCTAAGACGGTCATCCTACTTACAGCCTTCTCAAGCGGAGCCCGTGATCAAAAAAGGACCATTTGAGTTAAACGAGCAGCAAGCCGAACTGACGAAAAACGGAGCGGCAATTGAACTCACACCGAAAGAACTTATGTTGATGACTTATTTCTTGCAGCATCCGAATCGCGTCATCAGTAAAGAAACGCTTTATCAAACGGTTTGGGGAGAGGATTTCTTCGGTTCTGATAATACGGTAATGGTTCATATACGAAGACTGCGGGAAAAAATAGAACATTCCCCATCTACACCAGAATTTCTCGTGACGGTCAAAGGACTTGGCTATAAATTTGTTGTAAAGGATGCGTAAAGATGAAATGGCGATTAACAGGCAGATACATGGTCTCTGTCATTATCGTGACCATTATCACGGTCTTTATTAACTTATTTGGATTCATGATATGGCTTGTACTACAAGCAAGCAGTCAGCAAAACGAAGAAAATACGCCGGAAACCTTCACAAGAACATTTGAACAATACATCACCTTGTCTAATCAAAATATCACTGTGAATAAAGAAGGACAGCAAGCTTTAAAACAACAAAATGCGTGGATTCAAATATTAGACGAAAATGGACAAGACGTCTATCATGCACTAGCACCTAAAGGCTTAAAAAGCAAATACACACCTATAGAAATTGTAAACTTACATAAATATAAAGATAAGCAATTGATGTCGACGATCTATGCTGGCGGGAAAAATGGAAAGGGTAAGGAATACAGCTACTTCATCGGATTTAAGGACCCTTCCATCGGAAAATATTTATTTTCTTTTGATACGAAAGAATTAATATCGCAATTCAATATCGGGACGATGATTTTATTATCGATTGATGCCATCATTGCCTTATTCATTGGATACTTATTCAGCCGGCAACTCATCAAACCGCTCGGCCGTGCCATTTATGGCATCCAGCGGCTCGCAAACGGAGATTATACGACAAAGCTGCCAACGAAGGGGATATATAAAGATGTGTTCTATAATGTCAATCACTTATCCGAGCAGCTCGCTTCAAGCCAAAAAGAAAAAGACAAATTAGAGCAAATGCGGGAAGAGTGGATCAGTCATATTTCTCATGATATTAAAACACCATTATCCTCTATTCAAGGCTATGCAGAAATCATGAAAGATCCAAATTATCCTCTTTCAAATCAAGACATTAGACATTATGCCAGCATCATAGAGAATAAATCACTGTACATCAAAGATGTGATGGAGGATCTCAATTTAACAACAAGGCTGAAAAATAACGACGTGATGCTGCATAAAGAACTGGTGAACATTGTGCCATTGCTGCGTGAAACGTTAATTGATATCCTCAACGATTCGAGATATGCAGATCAGACCATTGAGCTGCAAACGCATGTAGACAAGCTTATGCTGAATATTGATACGATCCTCATAAGAAGAGCGGTCACCAATCTCATTTTAAATGCCCTTGTTCACAATGATGCTGATGTGAAAATCATTGTACAGCTTGAACAAAAAGAACATACCCACATCACCATTCAAGACAACGGCAAAGGAATTGAAGAGGCAGAGCTAGAAAAAGTGTTTGACCGCTACTATAGAGGGACGAATACAGGAGGGACACATGCAGGCTCAGGTCTTGGAATGGCGATTGCAAAAGATATCATCCAAAAACACGGGGGAGATATGACAATACAAAGTATAATAGGAGAAGGAACAACGATTGATATCCAATTACCCGCTTAAACGGACATACAAAAAACGGTTCTGATCAATCACAGAACCGTTTTTTCTAACTCTTATTCTGAAAACACTTTAATGCCTTTCACAATGTTCCAAATGAAGAAGTAGATCGCCACAAGGAATGTCACAGCATACGTTGCAATTAAGAACGGACCAGCATGACTGATATCGTTCATGCCAAGTAAACCTGAACCGGCAATACCAAGACCGAAAATCAAATAAGGAATAATATGTGTCCATAGTGATTTTTTCGCATGGTATTTCACTTCGTCTTTTCCTAAGAAATAAACGATAATCGGAAATAGAAACGGTGCAAAAAAGATACTGAAGTAACATAATGAAGACAAAATTTTATTTTCTCTCAAAGCTTTTCACCTCTATGATTGATTTAGAAGAGGGGACCATTTGACTCATCCCTCAATTCCTTACAAACCCATTGTACAACCTCAACCTTAACTCGTATTAATCCGAACCTTACAGCAACCTTAAATATGTTAAACTGTAAAAAGACAAGGAAAGATAAAATGATTATGGGTATTTTAATCTATTTTTTCAGAAAAAAATAGTTGACTTTGGTCATCCATCTATTTAAAATAAAGTCGTAACCGATGCAGGAGTGTTACTGATATGATCAGGCACCACCAAGTCAGGTAAACAGATTGTACATTTGTACGTTGTTTGCTGAGATTTTGGTGTTTTTTTATGCTTTTTTAGCATTTTAGGTAAGGTGGGATGAGGATGTTCACCGTCGTTAAAGTTTTAAATAATAATATCGTATTAGCTCTAACAGAGGCTCAAAATGAAGTCGTTGTGTTTGGAACAGGAATAGGTTTTAAAAAGAAGAAAGGTGATACACTTGATGAGAGCGCTGTCAGTAAGACATTTTATTCTGATCAGACGTCTCCATTAGAATCTCAACTTGCCGCTATCCCAACTGATATCCTTTTATTAACTGAAAAAATCATTCGCGTAGGCGAAGAGATGTTGAATAAGAAGTTAGGTTCCAGCGCGCTCTTTTCGCTATCCGATCATCTCACCTTCGCTATTCAAAGGCACGAAGAAAAAATGGCGTATGAAAACCCCATTGTGTGGGAAATTCCACATCTCTATTTTCAAGAATATCAAGTCGGGAAAAAAGCACTGACAATTATTCAAAAGATGATGGGCATTTCTTTTGAAGATACTGAAGCTTCACTCATTGCCCTGCATTTTGTAAACGCTCAAATAGATGGTCAGTCTATGGGAGACACCATTAAGATGACTCACCTGACGAAAGAAATCGTCAAAATCATTCAAAATATTTTCGAGATGATATTGGATAAATCATCCATTAATTATTCGAGGTTTATTACCCACTTGAGATATTTTATTGTCAGGCAGGAAACCAACCAACCACCGCAGCAGATGGATGACTCGTTAAAAGAATTAATACAGGATCGTTATATGAAGAGTTATGCCTGCGGATTGATCATCAAAGAAATGTTAAAACGAGAATTCAATTGGAATGTGACAGAAGACGAACTTGTTTTTTTAGTCATCCATATTGAGCGAATCACAAAGGAACACCAAAAAAATAAATGATTTCTTTTAGGCGTGTTATGAAAAAGCATTAACCTAAACAAATCTCCATGAGAAAGAATGATCTTTTCTATGGTGGATTTTGTTTAGGTTTTTTTTGTGAAAATGAAGGGGTGAAAGCATGGAAAACAAAGAATTGGCTGGAAAAATTGTGAAATTAATTGGTGGAACCGAAAATATATCTCAAAGTTGGCATTGTATCACACGGCTAAGGTTTAATCTCAACGATGAAAGTCAGGTAAAAGTAGATGAGCTGAAAACATTAGATGGTGTTTTAGGTGCTCAATTCCAAAGTGGACAGTTCCAAGTCATTATTGGAGCAAAGGTAGCAGAGGTTTATGAGGAAATCGATCATCTGGCCGGTCATAGTAGCAATGATTCTGCTCCTGTTAAAAACACGTCAAAGATGAACCCAATTGAAGTCGTATTCGATGTGATCAGCGGGATTTTCACACCTATTTTGCCAGCGATTGTTGGTAGTGGATTGATCAAAGGGATCATGGCACTGTTCGTTAGCTTAGGCTGGCTGACGGAGACAAGCTCTACCTATCAAGTACTTCAAATTTTTTCAAATGCTGTCTTTTACTTTTTACCTTTCCTCATTGCTTATTCGGCAGCGAAGAAATTTAAAACGCGAGAATCTCTCGCACTCGCATTAGCAGGGATTTTACTTTATCCAACGATGATCGAAGGTGCAGCAAAAGGAGCAGACCCGTTAAGTTTTTTAGGGTTAAGTATTCCACTAAATAATTACACATCTTCTGTATTACCAATTATTTTAGGTGTGCTATTACTAAGTTTTGTCGATAAGTGGATAACAAAAGCGATCCCAAAATCCTTAAGTATCGTATTTACACCGGTACTGAGCCTGATGATCACGGCTCCTCTTACACTGGCTTTTATCGCTCCTATTGGGAACGTTTCTGGGCATTATTTAGAAATCTTTTTCACTTCTTTGTTCAATTTCGCTGGTCCGATTGCCGGTTTATTAATGGGAGGCCTTATGCCACTCATTGTGTTAACTGGAATGCATTACGCATTCTTCCCAAGCACGTTAGCCAGCTTTGAAAAAGTGGGTTACGATATCATGCTGCTTCCGATGAATTTCATTGCGAATATGGCACAAGCAGGCGCTGTGTTAGGTGTCATCATCCGCACCAAGCGGGTAGAAACAAGGTCTTTGGCGCTTTCAACATTGCTTCCTAGTTTCTTCGGGATCACAGAACCAGCCATTTATGGAGTCACACTTAGACTAAAAAAACCTTTTTATGCTTCATTAATTGGCGGCGCAGTCGGTGGATGTTTTTACGGTTTATTTTCAGTTAAAACGACAGCCTTTTCGATCCCAGGCATTACTTCACTGCCAACTTACATTATGAAAGGGACAAATAATTTTCAGCTGGCTCTGATTGGAATCGCCCTTAGCTTCATCGTGTCACTTCTCATCACCATTCTCCTTGGATTTCAGGAGTCTGTCACGGCCGCTAACGAGCAAGCAGCAGAAAAGCGAAATCACACTGAGAGTACAGAGAATCAACAAATGTCTAAGCAAACAAACCCTTATGAAGTTCAAGCACCTATGAGTGGAAAGGTCATTCCTTTATCTGAAGTGAATGATTCCGTGTTCTCAAGTGAAATGATGGGGAAGGGAGTCGCAATTTTGCCTGATAAGGGGGTGGTACAAGCACCGTTCTCAGGAAAAGTAGTGACTGTTACACCTACTAAACATGCCATCGGACTCGTTTCAGATGATGGGATTGAATTATTGATCCACGTGGGGATTGATACCGTCAGCCTAAATGGCCAATTCTTTGATGTACTGGTAAAAGAGGGCGATGAGATGAAGACGGGGGATCATTTATTATCGTTTGATATAGAAGGAATTCAATCAAACCATTTAGATGTAGTGACACCTATTATCGTCACAAATTCAACGCAATACCTTGATGTGATTCATACAGGTGACGCTCATGTCACCGCAGGTCAAAATAAGCTCTTAATGCTTATTCACTAATATAAAGAGAAGGGATGATTGAAATGAAGAATGTAAAAAAAGGATTTTCAGATGATTTTTTATGGGGTGGCGCAACTGCTGCCAATCAAATAGAAGGCGCATACTTAGAAGGTGGCAAGGGCCTGTCGACGTCAGACTTTGCTGCATATAAAGATCCTTATGAAAAAGGAAAAGTGAACAACTTTACTTTCGATGTGAGTTCAGCTGAATTAACAAGATACAAGGAACAACCCGATGAATTTGATTTCCCGAAAAGACGCGGAATCGATTTTTACCATCGATATGAAGAGGATATTGCACTATTTGCAGAGATGGGCTTTAAAGTGTTTCGCTTGTCTATTTCATGGGCAAGAATCTTTCCAACTGGTTTAGAAGACAAGCCGAACGAAGAAGGATTGGCTTTTTACGATAACGTATTTGATGAGTGTGCGAAATATGGAATTGAACCGTTAGTCACGATGTCTCACTATGAAATGCCGATTACTTTAACAGAGAAATATAATGGCTGGATGAGTAGAGAACTTGTCCCGTTGTTTGAAAAATATGCCCGTGCCATTTTAGAAAGATATAAAAATAAAGTGAAGTATTGGATTACATTCAATGAAATGAATATGAACCTCAACAGCCTTTACACCGGTGCTGGAATTTTAGAGGACCTAGTAGACCATAAATTACAGGCTGCGTATCAAGCATCACATCATCAATTTATCGCCAGCGCTCTCACTGTGAAGGCTGCAAAAGAAATCATTCCAAATGTCCAAATTGGCTGTATGATAAACCAAATTGAAGCCTATGCAAAAACAACGAAACCAGAGGACCAGCTGCAAGCGGTAAAATCGAACCAATTGAATATGTTCTATCCGGATGTTCAAGCTAGAGGTGAATATCCAACATACATGGTGAAATATTTTGCTGACAACGACATCAAACTTGATATCGAAGAGCAGGATGAGCAAATTTTGAAAGAGGGCATCGTTGATTTTGTGGCGATCAGCTACTATATGTCCCACGTAGCAGAAGCCCGAGAAGATGCAGCCGAGCTAGCGGGTACATTTGATAGTCCGATCAAAAATGAGCATTTGGAGTTATCACAATGGGATTGGCCAATTGATCCAATGGGTCTGCGCATTTCATTAATTAAACTGTATGACAGATACCAAAAACCTTTATTTGTTTGTGAAAACGGACTTGGCGCAAGAGATACATTGACACCAGACAGAGAAATTCACGACGATTATCGAATTGATTATTTAAAACAACATATTGAACAGATGAAAGAAGCAGTCAAAGAAGGTGTCGACTTAATGGGGTATACACCATGGGGTTGTATTGACTTAATTAGCTGCGGAACATCTCAAATGAGTAAACGCTATGGTTTGATCTATGTAGATCAAGACGACAGAGGGAATGGGACATTAAATCGTTACAAAAAAGATTCCTTCTACTGGTACAAAAAAGTGATTGCAACAAATGGGGAAGATTTATCATAATCCAGATAGAATGATGATGACACCATTGCATCCGCCTTAATTGGCCGGGTACGATGGTGTTTTTTTGTTTACCGAAAAGTAACCTCAATTATGTCATAGCAAGCGCTAGAGATCTCTTTGCTACAATCATTTGATAACAAAAGTTGGCCGAAAAATGTTTCACCTTGACCTTGAAGTATAGTTCAACCTTTATAATGTACATATAGTAAAACAAAATAATAAAAAAGGAGTAACGATGGAGTTGATGACTAGAGGAGAACTTGCCAAAAAAACAGGAGTAAGTCCTGCCGCAATTCGTTACTATGAAGAGCACAACATATTACCTGCTCCAAGACGACGTTCAAACGGTTACAGATTCTATACAGACGACTATGTTGTGAAAATTCAATTGATCAAAGATGCGAAAACGCTCGGTTATTCATTAAAGGAAATAGCTGAAATTATGGACATGCTAAGTCAAGACATAGACCTTGATACCCTAAGACAAATTGTCCATCTTAAACATGAAGAAATTGAAAAGAAAATTAAAAGCCTTCGTCTCATTCAAGACCTTTTATCTAACTTATTAAAAACCCCTGAAAAAAAAGTACAAGT
This sequence comes from Bacillus sp. GbtcB10, assembly GCF_019091365.1. Lineage (NCBI taxonomy): Bacteria > Bacillati > Bacillota > Bacilli > Caryophanales > Bacillaceae > Bacillus > Bacillus sp. GbtcB10. The sequence continues at coordinate 941,125 of NZ_JAGXJP010000001.1, read as the reverse complement.
CTACTTGGAATCATTTCGTGTTCCGAAGCAGGATGATCAATAAACCTATTGGGTGAAGGAGAGAAAAAAATGAGTGTAGAAATGTATCATGGTGAACGTTCTAAAGAAAGTATTCAATTTGAAACATTATTCGCTTCGCAAAGTAATAAAGAGAGTTTCTCTAGTATCGAACAGACAAAAAAATTTCTTGAGCAAAAAGGAATTGAAAATACGCAGCCTTATGCCATTGGAGATGATGTGAAGTTAATCAGTGAGGTACAAGAGCAGACATTCGAAGGCATGCAAGTTTTCACATTGAATGAACAAGCATCACAAAATCAAAAAGTCATTCTCTATCTACATGGTGGTGCGTGGACAAATCAGCCTTTGAATGTCCATTGGTGGTTCATGGATAAAATGGCGCAATCACTAGGTGCGAAAGTAGTCGCTCCCATTTACCCAAAAGTACCTCATTATAGCAACCAGGATACGTATCCGAAAATGCTTAACCTATATAAAGACCTTCTGAAAACTGCTGGAAGTGCCAATCAATTGACGATCATGGGAGATTCAGCTGGCGGAAACATCTCACTTGGTCTTGCGCACCTTTTAAAGAAAGAGGATCTGCCGCAGCCGAAGGATATCGTGTTACTATCTGCGTGTGTGGATATGAGTATGAGAAACCCTCTCATATTTGAATATGCAAAAAAAGATCCGATTCTAGGTCATGAAGGAATGGGAGTCATCACAAAATTGTGGGCAGCTGATCAAAGTCTCACAGACCCATTGATTAGTCCGATTTACGGTGACTTTAAAGGGCTCGGGAAGATCACTCATTTTATCGGAACACATGATATGTTATATCCAGATGCCATAAAGCTCGATGAAAAACTATCAGCACAAGGAATGGACATCAAAACCTTTGTTTATCCTGAAATGCTGCATGTGTTTGTTGTCATGCCAATTCCAGAAGCGGCAGATGCTCTGAAGAAAATCATTCAAGTGATCAATCGATAGGGATTCAGTTCACACCTAGAAAGGGTAAATGTTCTGATGTAAATAAGGGAAAAGGTTGCTTACTTGAAAGCAGCCTTTTTCAATTGAATATGAAATAAATTCAAAATGGCCATTCACTACAGATTAAACGGTCTTTTGGCTGGTTAGTAAAGGAGAGTGAAGTTCAGTTCATCACCTCATGTTTGATATAATACATACGAGCAGTGAGGCGAAAGGGGAAACGCGATGAAAACGTTTGATCTATCACAAGAAGATATCGAATTAATAGACGAAGCAAAAAAGAAGATAATCAGTCTTTATGAAGATGACAAGCATCATGTAGGAGCAGCTATCCGGATGAAAACAGGAGAAATCATATCAGCTGTCCATATAGAAGCCTATATCGGACGGGTAACTGTTTGTGCAGAAGCCATTGCGATTGGCAGCGCTTTATCGAATGGATACAAAGATTTTGATACAATTGTTGCAGTGAGACACCCTTATTCAGATGAAAAAGATAGAAGAATTAGAGTAGTCAGCCCTTGTGGCATCTGCCGAGAGCTCATTTCAGACTTTGGACCAACATGTTTTGTCATCCTTGATATGGATGGGGAGCTGGTCAAGGTGAAAATCGAAGAACTCATTCCGCTCAAATATACTAGAAGCTGATGTACGACATAAAGATAAAGTAGGAAAAGGGATGTAGCAAACGTTACATGTGATCCTTGCTACATCCAAGATGACTGAAAAAGCGTTCAACAAAAGCGGCCCCATGTATGTTCTCCATATATTTCGTGTTAAAAATATACTGTTCCATTTGTTCAAGCTTCCGCAGACTCCGCACTAGTATTTTCCGATCATGATCAGACAGAGTAGGATCATCATCTATCTTCTCTAAGGCCTTTTTCACACGTGCAGATACATGTTCAACATATAAATGGTTTTTGGATGCTGGCGGAATACATACCGCTAGGTCACAGCCTAAAAAACGAACACCATCAAGGGTGCAGTTTTCAAAATTGGCGATCAGCTTTTGTTTGCCATTTCCCTCAAACGTTATATCTATTAGCTTACCAGCAAAGGTACAATTGACGATGTTCGCTGCCTGTAAAACACGGTCATTGAATCTACAATTAGAGAAAGTACAATCGATAAACGTAGCATTCTCCAATGTCATTCCCCTCATATCGCAGGAAGAAAATTCGCAATTGGTGAAGACAGCTTCGTTTTTGCCAATGCCCACAGAGCGCAAGTCTGAATGACTAAAAGTACAATGATCAATCGTACTACCGGCAAAAAATCTCGCATTCGTCAGATCACACGTATCAAATACAAGATGATCCAAGTGACAGCTCCAAAAAATAGGAAAACGAACATTTGAGTTGATGATTGTCGTTCTGCTGATTGTTTCGTTTTCATACCTGGTCACATCAGAAAATGCTTCGTTGTCTACTGATATACCAGACTCAAGTCTTCTCATCGCTATCACCCTATCATTTCTTCAGAAATTTTTCACCATCATGATGTTCATTCAGCAAGTTCATTTTCCATCAGCTCTTGTCTTTGACTCAAGATTATATCACAATACGATACTCAGCCAGCAAAGAACCGATATTCATTTTCATGATGAAAGGAGCATAAAAGAACGAAAAGGTTTGACACATTTCCAGAACCAATCGGTAGCTACATAGGAATCCAGATGGATTTTGAGTAAACGACAGGCAGAAGATGTAAGGTACGTAGCCGATCATCTTCACAAACTAAACTCTGGAGAGGGGAAACTGCTGATCCTAACCTTTTAATGAATCGGTTTAAAGTTGAATATCTTACTTCATTCATAAGAAAAAAGAGCAGTCAACAACCGCTCTTTTTTCGTGTGTTAATCTTAATGCGTTTTTAATGGACCTTTTGTGATATGAGTCAGCTCAGCGTTTATATTAAAGATTTTCGCATTGATGTCTGTTATGCCAAAGCTAGTGATTCTTTTAGAATGCATATCGAGATATGTTTGAGCTTCTTCTTTTGTTTCAAATAAATAAATTCCGCCAGCCTCATTTTTCTCAGGACTCTCCGTCCATATCTTCCATATGAACCCATCCTCTTCATTAATACTTCTCGCTAAATCAGAAAACTCTTTTGCCAATTCATCTCCGAAAGGGCCATTCATCTTAAAATCTACTTGTAATACGTAAGCCATCGTTATTCTCCTTATATTGAAGTTGTGAAATACTGTTCTCCTAGAACTTCTTTCATTTGGAACGATTCTTGTGAAAGTTCTTTCTCCATAAAAGATCGCACATCCGATTGATCAACATCGTACATCACTTCAATCTCTTTAGAGAATAGACATTTTTCTTTTTCGAGTAAGGCAGAAACCACGGGTAGCTTTTTCGGTTGAAGCTCTTCTGTGTTTAAAGCTTGCTTTAAACCATCAATATAGACGTCTAATGGTCGACCACCCGTGATTTTAACTCCTTTATTTTCTTCATTGACGAAGATGATGGTCGGAAAACCTCTTGCACCGAGGTCTCGAACAAGAGCAAAATCTTGATTTAATAAGTCTTGTCCGCTAGGGAGCTCCGTTTCATGTAAAATCTCATCTCCGTTCAATCCAAGGTTGTTGACGATATCAATCAAAACTGCAATATCCGATATATTTTGATTGAATGCAAATAGCGCTTCTCTTGCACGGCGTAAAAACGTATAAGCTTGTTCATCACCGTGATGTTTTTGAATCACTTTGAACACACGAGAGGACGGATAGGAGGATTGAACAGGATTGTCAATCATTAAGGACCCATCAATTGGCATGCGAGAATGTTCTCCGACTTCTCTCCAGTGACCTGCAACATCAGCAGGCTTATAAATTCCGTTCGCAGGATCAATTGGACCGTCATGCCATTTCTCTAGCAGTCCACCTAACACAGTCTGGAAATGAAAGTAATGTCCGTATTGCTCTTTAAATCGGCGCAGGACAGGTTCAATTGCCCAGCAATGAGAACAAATTGGATCTGTTACATAGTAGAGCGTAATGTTTTTTTTAGGTTGGTGAAAGTCAATGACCTGGATATCTTCTTCACCTACACCGCATACACCAGTTTCTAAATCACAAAACATGTCATTATTTTTCAAGTTGTTTCCTCCTTAATTTTTCAGGAAAAAATGTGTCCTGATCAGTTGTTTGAATCAAGTCATCATTTGCTTTACAATTGTATCTTAAGACAGAATGAGTGAGATCAACACCAATAATTTCTTCAATTTGTTGTTTATCCGACAGATTCAAGCATGTGTTTAAAAAGAAGGGGGGAAGAAGATGACGCAGCCAAAGACAGATCCGCGTGTATTAAGAACGCGCAAATTAATCATGGAGTCTTTCATGAAGCTTTCATCGAAAAAGGAATTTAAGGATATTACGGTGAAAGATGTGACAGCAGAAGCCCTGATTAACCGAGCCACGTTTTATTATCATTTTGAGGATAAATACGATTTATTAGATAAAACACTCTCAGAAGTATTGTCAATTAATTTAGAAAGTATCAATTTTAACAATAGTAAACTAGATGAAGATACAATGATGAATATTTTTAAAGCGCTAGCCAGTTTCCAACAATCTCTTCATAACCGCTGCCAAGTAGAATATGAAACTGAACTTGCTCCAATTGTTCGAGAACAGCTTGAAATTATTTTTTATCAGTTGTTAGTGAATAAATATACAAATGTCGAAAAGCAAGTGTTGAAGGTCACGGCTGTTTTTTTAAGCTGGGGAATTCACGGAGCTTCTGTTGAGTGGAGAAAAAATAGTTCGCACATATCTTCAGAAGAATTCATTAAATCAGCATTGCCGTATATCATGTCAGGAATTGATTTTAAGCATAACATGTAGACAATTTGACAATGTTTAACCGCTCCACTAATATAAATGCTATAGCATATAAAATGATTAGAGGGTGTTTGCATGAAGTTACATGATTTAATAGGTTATCTCGTTCATCGCACTGATGTGAAAATGACGAATTATTTTACGAATAGGTTAAAGCCATACGGTGTTACACCAGAGCAGTGGAGTATTATCAGTATTCTTAGCCGTGAAAAAGGTGCGACTCAAAAAGAATTGGCAGAAGGCATTGATAAAAATCAAACCACTGTCGTAAGAATGATCCAGTCAATGGAACGAAAAGGGCTTGTCAAAAAAATCTATAATGAACAAGACCGGCGCTCGCATCACCTATTTTTAACAGAAAAAGGGGACGAGATCAAAAAGGCGATTCTTCCTGTCGTCATGGATGCACATCGAACTGTGACAAATCAATTAAGTGATGAAGAGATTGAACAATTAAAATTACTTTTAAACAAATTATTCTATTCAGACTATCCATCTTGATAAATCTATAAGGTAGAAACAACCTCTATTTTTGTATGATATATGCTATGACATATAAATTCCATCCATTCAATGTGGAAGTGGGAAGTGAGATTTTATCAAGATGGCCCCAGAAACCGGTGTCCATTAAGCGACCCTTTCTGGTCAAATAACTTAGAAAGATGTGATCACTATTTTCATTCTTATTCTACAAATTGTATTGGCCGTTTTCTTTTTCCTCACAGGAACGAAAATCATATCTGGAAAAATGGCAGAAGAGTTCAAACGATTTGGTTTACCCGCATTTTTCAATATTTTAACGGGGGCTCTTGAGTTAATAGGCGCTGCTGGAATGCTAGCCGGCATATGGATCCCAACATTAGCATTATTATCAGGCTTATTGTTAGGAGGTACGATGCTGGCAGCTGCATTTACTTTGATCGTATTGGCCAAAGATCCCTTTAAAAAAGCAATCCCTGCACTTGTTTTATTCGCTCTCAGTATCGGTGTCAGCTTATACCACATTCTTTAAATTCATATTAAAAAGCCACAAAAACCTAAACAAATCTCCACTGTTCATGACGGTAGATTTTGTTTAGGTTTTTTAGCGATTGAATTGCTTTCGAAGCACTAGGCACGAGACAGCAAATACTGCGAAAGCGCCCGCTGATCCAGCAGCAAACACCAGCTCAGTTTGCTCTGGTTTGACTTTGAATAACAAAGGGATAGAAAGAATAAGTGCGGCACCACTAAAGCCTAATCCTAATATCAACATGGCCAATAATTTATTCATAGAAACACCTCTTACACTTAGAGTGAGAACAATGGAGACCTACTGATCTAAGTATCATTGTTATGATTCGACAACCTTTAACCTTCCTAGATGGAGTGTATCATATGATGGTGGGCGATGGGTTTCTTTTCATGAAAACAAAATCGTACAACAAACGATTTTAAACGAACACTGTTCTTTACGAACGATGTTCGTTATAATATAAATGAAATGGAATTTAAAACGATTTCCACAAAGGGATGAGGAGATGCAGAAGATGACGTCATTATCTAAGAATCAAAAGCAAATCGCTATCATCGGAGGAGGACCTGGGGGACTAACACTTGCCTTAATTTTGCAAAATTACGGTATACAAACAACCATTTATGAACGAGAGATGCATGACAAGAGCCTTGAACGAGGCGGCTCACTGGATATTCACGAAGAAACAGGTCAAAAAGCCTTAAAAGAAGCAGGAGTTTATGAGAAATTTCAAAAGAACGCCCGCTATGAAGGGGAAGATTTCCGATTACTTGATAAATCAGGAAGAATTTATTTAGATGAAGAAACGGAATCAGATCAAACAGGTACTCGCCCGGAAATTGATCGTGGTGTGTTATGTGAACTACTATTAGAACAAATTGATGCTGAAACCATCAAATATGGATATAAACTAGAAAGATGCGTTTCATTAGAAAGTGGTATGACCGAGCTTCATTTTGAAAACGGAGTTGTCGAAACAGTTGACCTTTTGATTGGGGCTGATGGTGCTTTTTCTCGTGTGCGTCCTCTGTTAACAGATATTGAGATTGAATACTCTGGGCTCACGATGCTAGAACTGAATGTCTTAAGCGTAGAGGTGAACCACCCTGATTTAGCTGCATTTAATAAACGTGGTAAGATGTTTGCTTTGGCAGACCACAAAGGACTGATTGGGCAGTTAAACGGAGATGGCCGAATCAAAGTGTATGCAAGCCTTATGGTAGAACGCAACTGGATCGAGACTTGTGGTATACCGTTTCATCAAGCAAAAGAACAATTATTAGCGTTATTTAGTGATTGGGATGATCAGCTGAAAAATTATATTCGTTATGCAGAAGATGCCATCATTCCAAGACGGATTTATACGCTTCCTGTCGGTTTCAAATGGAATCGTCATAAAGGAGTAACGCTTATCGGTGATGCAGCTCACGTCATGTCGCCATTCGCAGGCGAGGGTGTGAACATGGCGATGTTTGATGCAAGGGAGCTAGCACTTGCTATTGTCCGGCATCCTCATCATTTTGAAAAGGCGATTGAAGAATACGAAGACATGATATACGAATATTCATCGAAAAAAGCTAATGAATCGGAGAATAGTTTAAAACTGTGTTTTTCAAAAGACGCTGCGGTCAAGCTTGCAAATATGATGAATTCTTTTCAAAAGGATGATGATTGATGCTCAATTTACTATTTTACTTTGACATGTTATAAAGAGAGTATGAACAATTCAAATCGTCGTATGATCAGTCGCCGGTCTCGGCCGGCTAAAGAACCCTTAAGCCGTGAGCTTATTGTGAAAACGGCCTATGAGCTTCTTAAGGAGCATGGGATAGAGGGCATGAGTATGCGTAAGGTGGCTAAAGCACTCGATACGGGACCTGCATCCTTGTATGTCTACGTGAACAATGTTCAAGAACTCAGTGCTTACGTATTGGATTATGGTCTCGGACAAATGGTTTATCCAGATTCAAAGGATATCACATGGAAAGAACAGTTATTCGACCTATTGCATACTTATTTCCTACTGCTATTCGAAAAACCGGGTCTCGCTGAAATTTCTCTTTCCACCATTCCACAAGGAACGAACTTTCTTCAGTTGACCGAACATATTCTCGCTGCATTGCATGAAGGCGGGATCAAATCTACATCTGCAGCATGGGGAGTAGACCTATTGCTGTTATACGTATCTTCTGTAGCATACGAAAAGGTCTCTTGGAAGAAACAAGGCTCTTCACAGATTTCAGACACAAAAAAAGCATTTCTTCAAGCAGACAAAACGCAGTTTCCTTTCATTCATCGTGTAAAAGAAGAAATGTTTGCAGGTGATACCGTATCAATGGAACGGTTCCGATGGGGAATTGACGTCATTTTGTATGGAATCCAGCAGGAAGACAATTAGAAAGGAGCATAAGCAAAAAGCAGTCAATGGCTGCTTTTTTTATATGGTGATTTTCGTATTTGTGATCTTGTGAGCATTACAATATATAAATAAATCTATATATTGTTTTTATATATAAAAAATTATATAATCTAGTGGAATAAAAAAATGAGGTGCTTAGGCATGGAACATATTAAAAAGTTATTAGAGAGTTATATTCCTTTAGCAAAATCTACTGCAAAAATGTTTGGACCAAATTGTGAAGTGGTGATTCATGATTTAACGAATCCTCAAGCATCTGTCATGTTTACAGTAAATAACCATGTGACAGGAAGAGAAATCGGCCAATCATTTGATCATCTAGTCAAGACTGTATTACAATCAGAAGATTTTAAAGAAGATTATCTGGCTGGTTATACATTTGTAACAGAAGATAAGCGTACGATTCGTTCTTCGACTTCATTAATACGTGATTCAAAGCAAAAAGTGATCGGTGCTTTCTGTATCAATTTTGATGTTGAAGCACTGAATCAAATGCAGCAATTTATGGATACTTTTCTTACTACACACGTGGAAGCTCAAGAGAAAGAAACAACATCAAATGATGATCTTGAAAATGTGGAAGAAATAGTAGATCAATTGATTCAACAAATCATTCAAAACAGTGTTCACCCAGTCATGAAACGTCATGAAAAAATTGAACTAATCAAATTTATGGATGAAAAGGGCATTTTTTTAATGAAAGGATCTGTTGAGAAGGTCGCATCTATGTTAGGTATTTCCAAAGTAACCGTCTATAGCTATTTGGATGAAATCAAAAATAAATCGAGGTAAGGAGTGTCAAAATGGAAAGCATACTCGAGGTAGGAAATCTAAAATCAAACGGACACTATGCATTCGCAACCATTCATCAAAACACGGTCTATGTGTCAGGACAATTTGCCATCAATCCTGAAACGACAGAAAAAGAGTTCGGCCCCATTGAAAAAGAGACATTACAAGCGCTTAAGAATGTAGAGATGATTGTAGAGGCTGCTGGAAGTCAAAAAGAAAAGATTTTGCGCATGACATTATACATTTCAGATATTGAATTATGGGACAAAGTAGATGCGGTTTATACTGAATTTTTCGGTGAACATAAACCAGCACGTACGATTGTACCAACGAATGAATTACATTTTGGTTTCAAAATTGAAATGGATGCCATTGCCTATATTTAGAATATTTTTTTGACCACCCTATATAAAAAATTATATTTTATATAAAAAAATATTCAAAGGGGTAGATGATGAATGAATCAATTAATTTGTAACCATTGCGGGGAAAAATATGAGATGACACCAACTCTATGGAAATGTGATTGTGGTGGAGTATTCAATCTAGTGAAAGATACCCCGAAAATAGACGTCACAGCTTGGGATCACTATCCAAATTCATTATGGCGTTATGTTGAAACCATGCCATTTCAAAAAGATTCTAAGACGTGGGAAACTGTGACAATGGGGGAGGGCCAATCTCCTTTAATCGTTCTAGATCCTAATGAGCCAAACACTTATGTAAAAGTTGATTATATGATGCCGACACTATCATTTAAAGACCGTGGAGCAGCTGTGTTAATGACAAAAGCTAAGGAATTAGGGGTAACAAAAGTCATTGCTGATAGCAGCGGGAATGCAGGAACGGCAATTGCTGCGTATGCGGCGCGTTGTGGTATTGCCTGTGACATCTATCTAAGTGATCAAACGTCACCTAAAAAAGTCGCTCAAATAAAAGCCCACGGAGCAACGATTAAAGAAATTCATGGTACACGAGAGGACATTGCAGCTGCGGCCCAAAAGGCAGTAGACGAGGAAAACGTTTTTTATGCAAGCCATGTCTATAACCCTTATTTTTTCGAAGGTACAAAAACATACGCCTATGAAATCTTTGAGCAACTAAAAGGAGCACCGGATGCTTTAATCATTCCGGTTGGAAACGGCACTCTGCTGCTCGGTGCGTATTATGGCTTTAAAGAGTTATTTGAAAATGGTCTCATTCATAAAATACCGAAAATTGTTGCTGTCCAAGCGAAAAACTGCGCACCCCTTGTGAAAGCCTATCAAAATGAAGAAGAATCAGCATCACCTGTCACAAATAAAGGGACTGTAGCAGAAGGGATCGCTATTGCTGCCCCAGCGCGTTCTAAACAAATTTTAGAAGCTGTATACAAGACGAATGGTACGTTTATTGATATTGAAGAAGAAGAAATTATACATGCACGCTCTAAACTGAGTGAGAAAGGATTTTATGTCGAAGTGACATCTGCCATCAATTTTGCGGGTTACATGAAATATCAAAAGGAATCAGAAGAAACCATTATCATACCTCTTTGTGGGGCAGGGATTAAATCAAAATAACCTTAGGACTCTGGTAGAATAGAGCGTTGCGTGCCTCGTTGTCCTATTATAGGTTCAATCAGGAGTAATATTTGCGAAATGAATTTAAATGAAATGGAGGGATTTGGCGGGGACATACCCCTTTGAAAACTTTACAGATGACATCATTCCTTTGCTGGATCTTTCGGATTCTGATAGTTACTTAATGCCAGATGTTTGTAAGACTGTTGCAGTTAGATTACGTCAACTGATCCACAATTGGCCTGATATGATATAGATAAGAAGAACGCTCTCTATCTGGCAGAAGAAATGGAGTTAGCGCATCAACAAAATGAGCCAATCGGATTGATATAAGATGAGAAGAAAGCTACTTTAGAAAGCATGTTTAAACTGTAGTAGCTTTCTTTCCACTCTACCTAATTATTTTTCATTTGTTCCTCTCCCCAATAGCATATCTCATCTAATACAGGCATCAGTGATAAACCCTTTTCAGATAAACTATATTCTACTTTTGGAGGCACTTGGGGATATTCTTTACGATGAATTAAGTGATCCGCCTCAAGCTCTTTTAGTGTATTGGTTAATGTTTTAAAAGAAATCGTTCCGAGCTTACGTTTCAGCTGATTATAGCGAACAGGACCATCGTTTGAATATAAAGCATACAGAACTGGCATTTTATATTTCCCACCAATTAATGACAAAGTATACCCAAAACCAGTATCTTTTAGCTCAGCTTTCGTCTGGAAGGACTCCTCATTCATTTTATACTCTCCTTTGGGTTAGTATCGCACTTTGATTACCGTACTTGTAGTATGTTATAGCATACAATAAAATCAATGTACATCAAAAAATGATGCAAAACTCAGAAAAAGGGTGAATGAATAATGAAAACGATTGTCTATGCACATCCTTGGGATGGAAGCTATAATCATGCCATTTTGACTTCCATAACAGAAAAATTAGAAACAAAGAGAGAACCGTTTCAAGTAATCGATTTATATAAAGATGGATTTAATCCTGTGTTTACAGCTGAAGAATTAAAGCATTTTCATAAAGGAGAAACGCCTTATTCATTAGTGAAGGATTATCAAGAAAAATTAAAACAGTCAACAGAATTGGTATTTATTTTCCCAGTCTGGTGGTGGGATCTACCTGCTATGTTAAAAGGATTTATTGATAAAGTGATGTTAAGCGGTTTCGCATTCATTGAAGATCAAAACACTGGTACTTTGAAAGGTTTATTGACAAATATAAAAAAAACAACCGTGATCTCAACATCTACAACAGATAAGGATTATATTGAATCTGAAGCTGGAAATGCTATTCAAAGCGTTTTTATTAACAGAACGCTAGCTGATTTGGGATTGAAAAATGAATCCACGAAATGGATTCATTTTTCTAGAGTGAACTTAACAACAGATGAAAAGAGAAAGCAATTTTTAAAAGAAATATCCCAGATTATTTGATTTACAGTACAACAAATAAGGGCCATCTTCTACGACCGATTTAATTTATTGAGAAGGTCGTAGAAGTTTTGTCATTTAAGCAACAACAAATCGTGCCTGCCTAATTGACCTCTTGCACTCCTCCAAATACACCATTATTTAAACCCATACCATTTCTGTGTTTTTTTAATATTTTTTATAGCACTGCCGGCTCAAGCAGATTGTTAACATCATTTTCATTAAAGATAATACTGACTCATGCCATTTTTAAAGATAGGCAGGGTCTTAGTCACTAGCTCTTCTGATGAAATAAGTCTTCCATCCTTATTCCATGTGTATGCAGCTCCGTATATCCCCCAACTTAGCATAGTAGATAGGGTTGCTACCATTTGTTTATCCTCTAATTCGATGATGTTTTTAGTTCCTTTTAGCATAAGATCAGCTATTAGTTTCTGTAACTCCTCTTTAATTTTACTTTCGATAATAGTTCCTAAAGAATGATAACCTTTGGGACATAGGTCGCTTATCTCTTTATGGTGATCACACATGGCTAGAAAAATATTTGCAATGACTTTTTCATTGAATCCATCGTGATCATTGAGTCTTTTTTTCAATTTGTCTGTAAATGTATTGGTGATTGTAGAATGTAATAAATCAAATTTATCGTCAAAGTGCGCATAAAATGTAGCCCGGTTAATAGTAGCCTTTTCTGTGATATCACGTACCGTTATATGGTTGAAATCTTTTTCACTAGCTAACGAAAGAAAAGAGTCTACAATCAATTGTCTTGTACGAAGTATTCTCGGATCTTTTTTTGGCATAATTATTTTTTCTTCTCCTTTTAGGGTTCATCATCTTGTCTAAAAACGACAATACATTAGAAGTGTTGCGTAAACTACATATTGGCTATTTTGGTTATTGTTTATTATTCTTTTTCATCTTATCATCAATTATACAACGCGCGTTGCTTAAATAACACATGTTATTACGAAAGATTTTTGATCAAGGAAATCATTGTGATCATTCTGAATAACAAAAGGAGATAGACGACCATGAACATCACTATTTTTGGTGCAACTGGTGCAATCGGTCAACTTTTAACACAATTTGCATTAGAAAACGGAGATATCGTTACGGTATATGTTAGAAACCCTGAGAAAATCAAGCAAAAGCATTCGAATTTACGCATTGTAACGGGTGAACTAACGAACACTTCAGCTATTGAAACGGCAGTTTCAGAAGCTGATGTCGTGATAAGCACCTTAGGTCCCGGCATTGATTTGTCTCGAAAACAAAAAGGTACACCGATCGCCGACGGACATAACCGAATTGTCAAAGCGATGAAGAAGTTCACCAAAAAAAGGTTGATTACACTCGCGACGCCAGCCTTGCAATCTGAAGACGATAAGAAAAGCTTATCGACGATATTGCCAAGAATATTGCCTAAACTTCTCATGCCAAATGGTTATGCCGAAATGAAGAAGATAGGAGAACTGATTAAAGAATCGAACCTGGATTGGACAGTCGTTCGAATCATTAATCCTAATATCAAATACAACGGGCAATCTTACGGTTATTCATTCGGCGATCAGCCAGCTAAAATGTCCGTATCTAGGGAAAATGTCGCTAAACTCATGTATGACGCTGCTAGGCAACACCAATTAATCGGAAAAATGCCCATTGTCTATAATCATTAAATCAGCTTTTTGTATGAGGTTGTTGATTCAGCAGAAATTATAGGAATCATTTAGGGTCATACCAAAATATTGCGTGTGCATTCTTTTTATAAGTATTCAAAATCAAAATCATAAAGGGGACATGATCATGTCAAAAGTATTATTTGTTAAAGGAACACCTCAAAGTGAGGAACAATCAAGAAGTACGCAAGTTGCTAGAGCATTTATCACTGAATATAAGAAAGTAAATCCAACGGATGAAATAATAGAAGTAGATGTCTATTATGCAAATGTGCCATTAATCGATGCTGATTTTTTAACTGGACAAAAGAAGTTAAGAAGTGGGGAAGTGCTAACAGATGTTGAATCACAAAAAATAGAAGCAGTGAATGCATTCACAAAGCAATTTATGGAAGCAGATAAATATATCATTCAGTCTTCAATGTGGAATTTAGGAATCCAACCTTTATTAAAAGCCTATTTTGATACAATCATGAGTGCTGGAAAAACGTTTAAATATACATCAGAAGGTCCAGAAGGATTGATGAAAGGGAAAAAAGCAATCCATATTCATGGTATGGGAGGATTTTATTCGCAGGCAATTGGAATGGAACATTCCGATTCTTACGTAAGAGGTGCGCTGAAGTTTGTTGGAATTGAAGTGGAACCAACGATTTTTGTTGAAGGTATTGACTATGATCCAACTAAAGAAGAAGAAATTGTTACTTCAACAATTGAAAAAGCAAAAACGGTAGCACGAACGTTTTAAAAAAGAGCATTGGTGGGATTAGTTAAAAAGATTTTAATTAACATCATCCCACCTCGCACGTTCAAAAGCGTAATAAAGAAGAATAGACAAAATACATTCATTAAAATCATAAAGGGGGAACATAGGATGAAAGTAGAAATTTGGTCTGATTTTGTTTGCCCGTTTTGTTATATTGGCAAACGTCAATTTGAAATAGGGTTAGAACAGTTTGAACATAAAGAAGAGGTCGAAGTCTTATTTCGACATTTTCAATTAGATCCATATGCGAAAAAAAATACAGGAATGGATATCCATCAAGTATTATCCTCTAAGCATGGTGTCCCAAATGAAAAAGCAAAAGTACTGAACAATCAATTGAAACAGAAAGCAAAAGAGGTTGGGTTAGATTATCAATTTGATACAATGATTCCTACGAATTCATATGATGCACTTCGTCTTTCTTATTATGCAAAAGAGAAAGGGAAGATTCGGGAGTTTATGGAACGTATTTTGAAAGCTCATTTCACAGATTCACTAGATATCGGTGATCACGCAACACTTGCTCAACTTACAAGTGAAATAGGTCTTGATGGCAACGAAGCTTTGGATGTTTTATCAAATGATCAATATAGCGAGAATATCGCAGCTGATAGAGCCGAGGGATCTAAAATTGGGATTCAGGGCGTGCCCTTTTACGTTGTGAATGATAAGTATGTCATCTCAGGAGCACAACCTAGCGAAGTGTTTTTAGAAACATTACAACAGGTATGGAAAGAAGAGTACGGGAATCGTAAGGTTGAAGAGCATAAATTAGAGTCGTCGCTCGATGAATATTGTTCAGATGGAACATGTAAATTTTAATGGATATTCAAAAAAGATATAGAAATCACAAAAGATTGATATAGCTACTTTAAATACCACTTTATAATGAAACATTTACTTCCAAAAATCAAAGGGGTTTAGCGATATGAAAAATACAATTTTTCAAGGTACAATCGAGCATTCAGGATTTGTAGTACCCGATATCGAAGTAGCAGTTGAATTCTTCACTCATATTTTGGGTTTTGAAGTCTTGTTCCGGCCAAAACGGATGCAGTTTGAGGACGATAGTTTAAAAAGGTACTTTGGGGTTCACGAACATTCAGTTGTAGAAGGGGCGGCATTTTTGCAATATGGCGGTAGAAAGATCGAACTGGTTCAATGGTCGACGCCAGATCAACAGAATGTTCACCTAAAACCCAGTGATATCGGTGTAGCCCATCTAGCTATTACAGTTACCGATATAGAAGAGGCTTTAAAATATTTTGCAGAACAGTCTGATGTTAAAGTCAGAGAGCTGAGCTCTCTTGGATTTTTCTATATCACAACTTCATGGGGGATGGAGATTCAAATAATGGAATTACCCCAAAAACCTTTATGACCTATCTAATTTGTACCAAGACAAGAACAAGGGTCCTTTAATTAGTTGAAACAATAACTGTATCTTAATTTGTGGACCCTCTTTCACCTTCTGATCATAGGACACCAAGAAGGGTCCTTTCCATCTAATTGACCTCTTGCAGGCAATTGATCATTGTTTTCTCCTCTTAATACCTCACTAATATCCTGCTTTCTTAAAATCCATATCATTTCTGTGCTTTTTGATGTCTCTTTTAGTTTTGGCAGCTCTAGCAAAGTGTTAACAGCAGAATGCCCAATGCTACCCAATGCAATTCTGATACCGAGTCAGATCGCGATTTAAAATATCAGGAATGCCATTCGATTAGCAACTCTTTTTTCATTTTCTGTCATAATCCCTTCAGCATTTATTGGGTTAGGGTTTTTCCACGTACCAGTGGCATGTATAACCGTCTTTGCCTCGTAAGTTTTTTCTTCTTGATTATTTAATTTCACTCGAATGATAAAAGGCACAAGACCTCTGTCTTTTGTTTTTATCAACACCTTTTTTGCCAATATAGAGAACTGGGCTATTTAAATAACTATGTGGTTTCATTTGAAGAAGAGAAGTCGGTATTTAAATCAATCATTTTCACACGAATCAATTTTTGTTTGAATTCATATAATCAATTGATTATATAAGTTTTCAGTTATATACTATTGAAGGAGTTGAAAAGAGGGGGAATCATTGTGACTACAGATGTTTCAATTGGTGTGACACATATGTCGAATTGTTTAAAAACACTCAGTGATCAAACAAGACTGATCATGATGAAATTGTTTTTGGAGAAAGAATATTGTGTTTGTGAACTGGTAGATATGTTCGAAATGAGTCAACCAGCGATTAGTCAGCATCTACGAAAATTAAAAAAAGCTGGATTTGTTCATGAGAACAGAAAAGGGCAGTGGCGTTATTATTCAATCAATACACTGTCTCCAGAATTTGAGACGATTCGGATCATCTTAAATCAAATTGATAAAGAAGATGACCTTTTAAAAAGTATACAACATAAAGCAACAAACATTTCTTGTTCGTAAGGAGGGATGGGTTTGAGTTTTGCCGTTTTATCATTAATCATATTTTTGTTCACTTTGGTACTGGTTATTTGGCAGCCAAAAAATTTATCCATAGGGTGGTCCGCTTGTGGAGGAGCTATTTTAGCTTTAATCGTAGGTGTTGTGAATGTTGACGATGTGATCACCGTGACAGGCATCGTTTGGAATGCGACTTTAGCTTTTGTCGCCATTATCGTCATTTCACTTATACTTGATCGAATCGGCTTTTTTGAATGGGCAGCATTGCATATGGCAAAGGCTGCAAAAGGCAGTGGGCTACGTATGTTTGTGTATGTGACCATCCTTGGGGCAATCGTCGCTGCTTTATTTGCAAACGATGGTGCAGCACTTATTTTGACACCCATTGTTTTAGCCATGGTCAGAGCATTACACTTCAATGAAAAAATTGTATTCCCTTTTATTATCGCGAGTGGGTTT
Organism: Bacillus sp. GbtcB10; assembly: GCF_019091365.1. Classification (NCBI taxonomy): domain Bacteria; kingdom Bacillati; phylum Bacillota; class Bacilli; order Caryophanales; family Bacillaceae; genus Bacillus; species Bacillus sp. GbtcB10. Next base: position 923,703 of record NZ_JAGXJP010000001.1, on the reverse strand, counting down.
ATTGCAGATACAACGTCGCTTCCACTTGTCGTAAGTAATTTGGTGAACATTGTAACAGCCGACTATTTCAACATTACGTTTATTGAATATGCATCCAGAATGGTTGTTCCAAACCTTTTTTCATTGCTAGCGAGTATCACTGTGCTGTACCTTTTCTTTAGAAAGAGTATACCAAAACGCTATGATATGACTGAGTTAAAGCAACCTAGGGAAGCAATAAAAGATCCAAAGATGTTTAGATTATCTTGGTATATATTAGCTTTTTTGTTGATTGGTTATTTTGCTAGCGAATTTTTATCTATACCTGTATCGGTCATAGCTGGAGTGATTGCCATTTTATTCTTGGTCATTGCACAAAAAAGCCCTGCTGTTCAAACAAAAAGCGTTCTAAAAGAAGCTCCCTGGGCGATCGTATTCTTTTCCATAGGTATGTACGTTGTTGTCTATGGCATGCGAAATGCAGGGCTTACTGATGCTCTTTCTAGCGTGATTCAAGCTGTAGCAGATCAAGGTTTATTGGCAGGGACTCTTGGTATGGGATTTATCGCAGCGATTCTTTCATCTGTCATGAATAATATGCCGACGGTCATGATCGATGCATTAGCCATTTCCGGCACCGATACACAAGGAATAATGAGAGAAGCGTTAATATACGCAAATGTCATTGGTTCTGATTTAGGACCAAAAATTACGCCGATTGGCTCCTTAGCAACACTACTATGGCTCCACGTCCTTTCTCAAAAAGGTGTGAAGATTTCCTGGGGGACATATTTCAAAATAGGGGTCATTTTAACTGTACCAACACTATTCATCACACTTTTAGCGTTGTATTTCTGGCTAATGATTATACATTAAAGGAGACGATCAACATGTCAAAGAAAACAATATACTTTTTATGTACCGGTAATTCTTGCCGCAGTCAAATGGCTGAAGGTTGGGCTAAAAAATATCTTGGAGATGAGTGGAAGATCTATAGCGCTGGTATTGAAGCTCATGGATTAAATCCGAATGCTGTAAAAGCAATGAAAGAAATAGGGATTGATATTTCTCATCAAACGTCTGACCTGATTGATCAGAAGATATTGCATCACGCTGACTTAGTCGTCACACTATGCGGTGACGCAGCTGATAAATGCCCGATGACTCCTCCACATGTCAAGCGTGTCCATTGGGGCTTTGATGATCCAGCAAAAGCAGAAGGAACAGAAGAAGAGAAGTGGGCATTTTTCCAAAAGGTACGAGATGAAATTGGAGATCGATTGAAACAGTTTGCTGAGACTGGAAAATAGTGCTGCCGTTTGAGTCAATTGAATATAAAGTCTAATAATAAAGAGGATCAAGTCAAAGGTTCTCTTTTTTTGCATTAATTAATATCTAGTTTACATAATATATATTCTAGGAAGTTAAACAACAATTGAATTTTCTTTGTCTCATTATTAAGTATACTTATCTTATTGAGATAAAATAAAAAATGAAAATCCAAAGGTTGATTCGTCAGATTTTCATTCCTTTAAATGTTTTAAGATTTTTGCAGGATTCCCGCCAACAATCACATTTGACGGAACATCTTTTGTCACAACGGATCCTGATGCAATGACAGCATGATCTCCGATTGTCACACCTTTGACGTTCTTCTGGATTTAACGGATGTCCAGCTGTATATATATGTACATTCGGACCTAACAAACAATGATCTCCAATTGTAATCTTGCAAACATCTAATAACACAGCATCAAAATTCGCAAAAAAATGCTCACCAACCTCGATATTGTATCCATAATCACATTGTATTCTGCCTTCAAACACCACATCTTCTCCGCAAGCGCCTAAAAGCTCCTTTAAAATGGCCTTTCTCTGTGATGCCTCATTTGTTTGCTGATAGGCAAATGTCAATTGTCGCGCTTTTGCTCGATCTGCCATCAATGTGTGGTCATTTGGGTGATAGTATTCTCCCTTGATCATCTTTTCTTTTTCTGTTTTCATGTTCATCTCCCTTTTATTGAAACTTCATTCATCGTTTGAATGAATGCCTCGGTGAATTGTGTCGTCGTCTCATTTCCTCCTAAATCCTTCGTTTTCAAGTTCTTTTTTAAGGTCTCACCAAGAGTATGTTCGATCAGACTGGCTGTCTGTTTTAATCTTTCATCTTGATATTTCACATGTAGCCAGTTACAAAGCATCACTGTAGAAAGAATCATGCCCATTGGATTGGCGATATTTTGACCAGCAATATCCGGTGCTGAACCATGTGCCGCCTGTGCCATCGCTTGATTTTCGTTGCAATTTAATGAGGGTGCCATTCCTAAACTGCCGACTAGTTCCCCTGCAAGATCAGATAATATGTCGCCAAACATATTTTCTGTCACAATCACATCAAAATCACCTGCACGTCTCACTAAATGAGCAGCCATCGCATCAATATGAATATCCTCAACCTCCACTTGTGGATATGCTTTCGCTACCTCTTGACATGTTCGTAAAAACAAGCCAGATCCTAATTTGATCACGTTCGCTTTATGAACAATGGTGACTTTCCCCCTCCTCTCCACTGCACGTTGAAAGGCCGCGTGGGCAATACGGGTAATTGCTTTTTTTGTAAACACACCTGTAGATATGGCGACATCTGGTGTAATCATCCACTCTCCTGTTCCCTGATACATATTCCGGTCTGGATAAAAGCCTTCTGTATTTTCTCGAAAAATGACAAGGTCGACGCCACTGGCAACGCTTTTCACACCTGGCAGCGATTGCGATGGACGAATATTTGCAAATAAATCAAATGTATGACGCAGTTCTCCACTTGGATTTCTTCTTTCTTTCAATTGATCAGGATATGAAGCTGAATCATGAGGTCCTAATATCCAGCCATGGCATTTTTTCAAGGCGGCTATCGTAGATGCTGGCACTGGATCTTGATGAGAATGAATGGCTTCAGCACCGATAGGACACTCTACAAATTCCACAAATGGTTCATTGAACTGTGACAGCGCTGTCTTTAAAATACGCATACTAGAATTAACAATTTCCGGTCCAATCCCGTCTCCCTTTAAAACACCTATTCGATATGACATATGTATCGCCCCTTTTGTCTTTATTCTATCAAAGAATGATGAAGTTGGAATATTTTCTTCATGATGATCCTCCCTCATGTTATTTACGAATCAAGAAGTCTCCTTTATAATCGAGTAGATTTGTTCTGTATGACTACATAGATATGAGGGATTAGATGAAATTAAAGTGGTATAAAGCGATTATTGTTATTTTTACGATGTCTGGAATCTCCATCTCCACTTGGTTTTCAAGAACACCAGAAGTGAGAGATTTATTGCAAGCAGATACAGGCACAATGGGACTCATTTTACTCGGCTTATCAGTAGGTTCCATTGTCGGGCTGATTCTTTCCAATGTATTCGTTCGCAAAAAAGGCGGCCGAGTGGCGATTGTGGTCAGCGCTTTTTTGATGTTTATTGGATTCTCAACCCTTGCAATCGGCGCCGCCCTCTCTTCTACGCTAATTGTCACTGCTGGTCTTTTTCTTTTTGGTTCAGGCTCAGGCATGTGCAATGTAGCCATGAACTTAGAAGGAACGGAGATTGAGTATCAGATCAAGAGAACGATCCTGCCGATTTTACATGCTTCTTTCAGTATTGGAACATTAATTGGTGCAGGTGCCGGAATTCTCTTTATTTATTTAGGTGTGTCTGTCCTCATTCACCTTCTCACCATTGCACTCCTTTTCTTTCTCAGCATCCTGATTTGTACACGGTTTATTCCGCACGGGACAGGAAAAGATTCGGATGAGACGCAGACAGAATCAGTTGAGGCTTCTCAAACATCATGGCTGAACAAACGGACGATCTCATTAGCGATGATTGCCTTATGTCTCGCATTTGTAGAAGGTTCTGCAAATGATTGGATTCCACTAGCAATGGTTGATGGCTATCAGGTTTCTCATTCAATGAGTACGATCATCTATGCATTATTTTTGTGCGGGATGATTAGTGGCAGACTACTGAGCGGACGTTTCATTGATCGCTTTGGCAGGGTGCTATTGCTAAGAATCGCGATTTTATCTGCTGCCGCCGGACTATTCTTGGTGATTTTAAAGATTTCACTCGTCGTGTGTATGATATCTATCTTTTTATGGGGACTTGGCGCGTCCTTAGGCTTCCCGCTGACCATTTCAGCAGCTGGTGATGATAGCCGCTATGCTGTCAAGCGTGTCAGTATCGTCACTTTATCTGGGTATACAGCCTCTCTATCAGGGCCCCCTGTTTTAGGACTGCTCGCCAATCAAGTCGGACTGCTTCATGCGTTTATTTTTGTTCTGTTTGCCATTTGTATTGCGGGAATCTTCACAAAAGCTGTTGCAAAACCGACATCAATACATTCTTTTTGACAAGTGCCAGATCTTTGATCTCGGTACTTTTTTTAAATTTTAAAAATAAAATTGAAACCTTTCATGAAGTGAAACAGTCCTATAGATGTCTTGATGTTTAGCGCTTTTTTAAAGAGGGAAAGTAAAAAAATAAGACTTTTCAAATAACTGAAAACGTGGTAAGATCATGAAAATAAACAGGAAGGGGTGAGAAAAATGAAAAAAAATATGCTGTTAAAATTAGCAGTCTTATTCATAGCACTTGCAAGTTTTCATTTGTTCTCAATGCCTCATTCCGTTCAGGTATACCATCATGCAAAGGTGGTTGCTGATCAAGAATCACATGAAATGAAAATCGTTCAGACAGCAGGCGATGAAAAGAAACAAAAACATGTGAACGCAGTATTTGCGGCATTTACAGCACTGCTAGTCATTGGCAGTATGGCAGCTGGATTTGCACGCATCACTTATACTGATCGATTTGACCGGAAAAAGAAGCATTTACTTGCAGTGTTCTACCAGTCTTCGAATTTCCGAGTAGCTCGTGTTAACCCAACCATTTAAATCAAACAAAAATTGGGAGGTTTTACACGATGTTATTTTTCTTAAGAGTATTCATTCTAGGTCTATTCTCTGTCACTTCACTTTCTCTTTTCGTTTACCAAGGAATTGAAGTAGTGCATGCCATCACAAGCATGTTTGGCAATCACGAGAGTTAAATTGACCTCATCATAAAAACCCCCTGCCTTACGCAGGGGGTTTTCGTTTTGCTTATTTATTGTCATCTTGGTCAGATGCAGCAGGTGATAAAAGAACTTGAGTTACTTCTCCCTGCTCTTCCTCATCTAAAATAAACGATCCATTGCTATAACGATCATTTGCCCTTAGTGTGGAAATATCGAGCGGGATCGTGGCACCCTTTTCCGTATCAATCTCAAGTGTATCGTGCAGTGAAGCAGCAATCACAGCAACAATTCTGTGAGGGTTTTTCTTTAATTCTCTTAGCATGATCACTCCACGTTTTGCTCTTGATGTCTTATCAAATTCAGAGAGGTTCATCCGCTTCACAGCACCTCTTTGTGTCGTGAGAACAAGCACATTGTTCTTCGGATCAATGATTTGTCCAGAGACCACCTCGTCTCCGTCCTTCAAATTGATGCCTTTCACACCAGCCGCTCTCGGACCGACCACACTCACTTCTTCTTCATCAAACCATAATCCATAGCCATTTTTCGTTGCAATAAACAATTCTTGCTGACCTGTTGTAACATGAACATCTACAAGTTCATCATCACCTTTTAAATTCAAGGCGACAAGCGGTTTTGAATAGCGCTGCGCTTTATATTGGAGAAGCTCTGTTTTCTTCACCATACCGCCTTTTGTAAAGAACAAGAGATACGATGATTCATCGAATTCTTTAATTGGGATCGCTTTTTGAATGGATTCATCCCGATCAATCGTAATAATATTCGTAATATGCTGCCCCATGTCTTTCCAGCGTATATCTGGCAACTGATGAACTGGACAGTAAATGTAGCTCCCTTTATTCGTAAAGAGCAGAAGAACATCTGTTGTATTCATTTCAAACTGGTGAATCAGTCGGTCTGTATCCTTCATGCCGAAGTCCTTACCGTTTGATGCAGCATATGAACGCTGGCTTGTCCGTTTGATGTATCCATCTTTTGTGACTGTGACGTACACGTCCTCTGATGCGATCATCACTTCAAGGTTAATCTTAATTTCTTCAATTTTTTCCTCAATGACGGATCGTCTTTCATCAGCATACGTCTTTTTCAACTTCTTCAAGTTGTTCGTAATGACTTTAAACAGCTTTTTCTCATTCGCTAAAATGTCTTCCAGCTCTGCAATTCGCACGTCAAGCTCTCTTGCTTCGTCTCTTAGTTGAGTGATATCTGTATTTGTTAAACGATATAACTGGAGAGAAACAATCGCTTCTGATTGAGCTTCTGTAAAATCATATTTCTCCATCAAATTGTTTTTCGCATCACGCTTATCATTAGACGAACGAATCGTCGCAATGACTTCATCTAAAATGGAAAGAGCTTTAATTAATCCATCTACAATATGATGACGTTCTTTTGCTTTTCGAAGCTCGTATGCTGAGCGGTTCGTCACCACTTCTTTTTGATGAGCAATGTAAGCGTCTAGTACAGTTGTAAGCGTCATTAAAGTCGGTCTTCTGTTATGTATCGCGACCATATTAAAGTTATATGGGATTTGCAGATCAGAATTTTTATATAAGAAATTCAAGACACCATTCGCATCCGCTTCTTTTTTCAGCTCTACAACAATCCGAAGGCCGGTACGATCCGTCTCATCCCGAACCTCAGAAATTCCTTCTACTTTTCTTTCAATGCGGAACTCGTCCATCTTTTTGACAAGATTGGCTTTATTCACTTCATAAGGAATTTCTGTGATCACGATTTGCTGGCGTCCACCGCGGATGGTTTCAATCTCCGCTTTTCCGCGAATCATAATCTTTCCTTTTCCTGTTTCATATGCCTTCTTAATACCATCCACACCTTGAATGATCCCGCCTGTTGGGAAATCAGGCCCTTTGATGACTGTCATTAAATCTTCAACCGTACAATGCGGCTGTTCAATTCGCTTAATCACGCCATCAATCACTTCTCCTAGATGGTGCGGCGGAATATCAGTCGCATAACCGGCTGAAATCCCTGTTGACCCGTTCACAAGAAGGTTGGGAAACATCGCTGGTAAGACAACAGGCTCTTTGCTTGTATCATCAAAGTTCGCGACAAATTCGACTGTCTCCTTGTCGAGGTCCTTTAAAAGCTCTGATGCAATGGCAGAAAGCCTTGCTTCCGTATAACGCATGGCAGCAGGAGGATCTCCGTCGATACTCCCGTTATTTCCATGCATCTCAATCAGCACATTTCGCACTTTCCAATCCTGGCTCATTCTCACCATTGCTTCATAAACAGAAGAATCACCATGCGGATGATAGTTACCAATGACGTTACCGACTGTTTTGGCAGCTTTACGGAAGTTTTTATCTTGTGTATTTCCTTCCGCATACATTGCATATAAAATTCTTCGTTGTACAGGCTTTAATCCATCACGTGCATCTGGAAGTGCACGATCTTGGATAATATATTTACTATAGCGACCAAAACGGTCCCCAATCACTTCTTCTAACGGTAAATCATGAAATCGTTCTTGTTGTGCCATGTTTAAACCTCCTCAGCTAGCGACAAGTTTTCATTTTCAAGAATGTTGCTTTCCTCATCAAGTCCAAAGGCGACATTCTTTTCAATCCATTTACGGCGTGGTTCTACTTTGTCACCCATCAGTGTCGTGACGCGGCGTTCCACCCGTGCAGCATCATCGATCTTCACCCTGACAAGCGTTCTCGACTCTGGATTCATTGTCGTTTCCCATAGCTGGTCGGCATTCATTTCACCTAAACCTTTATAGCGCTGAATCGTATATCCTTTTCCAACTTTCTTTAGTACGTCATCCATTTCTTCATCAGACCAAGCATATTCAATGACTTCTTTCTTCCCTGAACCTTTGCTAACTTTATATAAAGGCGGAAGGGCAATGAATACTTTGCCATGCTCAATCAGCGGCTTCATATAGCGGTAGAAGAATGTAAGCAATAGAACCTGAATATGCGCGCCATCTGTATCAGCATCTGTCATGATGACAATTTTGTCATAATTGATGTCTTCTACATTAAAATCGACACCAACCCCGCCGCCAATAGCATGGATAATGGTGTTGATTTCTTCGTTTTTGAAAATATCCGCAAGCTTTGCTTTCTCTGTATTAATGACCTTCCCTCGAAGCGGCAGCACCGCTTGGAATTTTCGATCACGTCCTTGCTTGGCTGATCCACCCGCTGAGTCGCCCTCTACTAGATACAGTTCATTTCTTGCCGGGTTTCTAGATTGAGCAGGTGTTAATTTTCCGCTTAGTGTCGCTTCAGACTTTTTCCGTTTCTTGCCGCTCCTTGCTTCTTCTCTTGCTTTTCTAGCCGCTTCTCTTGCCTGCTGCGCTTTAATCGCTTTTTTGACAAGCAGTGTTGCCGTTTCGCGGTTTTCTTCAAGGAAATAAGCCAATTTTTCAGAAATTACGGCATCAACAGCTGACCTTGCCTCACTCGTTCCAAGCTTTCCTTTTGTTTGTCCTTCAAATTGAAGAAGTTCTTCAGGAATTCTGACAGAAATAACAGCTGACAGGCCTTCACGAATATCCGTACCTTCTAAATTTTTATCTTTTTCTTTTAAAAGGGTCACTTTGCGTGCATATTCATTAAAGGCTCTCGTCATGGCCGTTTTTGCACCAGACTCATGCGTACCGCCATCTTTGGTTCTTACGTTATTGACGAACGACAAAATATTTTCTGAATATCCGTCGTTAAATTGAAAGGCAAAATCGACTTCAATGGACTGATGTTCGCCTTCAAACGAAACGACTTCACTAAGTACATCCTTTTCCTCGTTTAAATAAGCAACGAACGCTTCAATACCTGTCTCATAATAAAAGGTTTCCTGCACATCATGGCGCTCATCAATCAGCTCTATTTTTAGCCCTTTTAATAAAAAGGCTGATTCTCTTAAACGCTCTGATAATGTATCAAAATTATAGGTGGTGACACTGAACATCGTTGGATCTGGCTTAAAATGAATCAGTGTACCGGTCTTTTTCGTTTTCCCGATTTTTTCAAGTGATGTGACTGGCTTTCCGCCATGTTCAAAGCGCTGGTGATAAATAAATCCATCGCGTTCTATCGTCACGGTGAGCCACTCTGAAAGTGCGTTCACAACGGACGCCCCAACCCCGTGAAGTCCACCACTTGTTTTATAACCACCTTGACCAAATTTTCCGCCTGCGTGCAGGACCGTTAAAATGATTTCTGGTGTCGGTTTTCCAAGCTTATGCATACCAGTAGGCATTCCGCGCCCTTTATCTTGGACGGAAATGCTGTTATCTTTATGTATTTTGACAATGATATGATCTCCATGGCCAGCGAGCACTTCATCGACAGAGTTGTCTACAATCTCATAGACAAGGTGATGAAGACCGCGTGAATCCGTCGATCCAATATACATCCCTGGGCGTTTACGGACCGCTTCAAGCCCCTCTAGCACCTGAATAGAATCATCGTTATAATCTACTTGCTGCTTTTTAACCAAATGCTTAATCCCCTTTCACTAACAAACATAACCGGCTAATCATCAATGATCTCTCTAGATTTTAATGATGATCATGCTGCTCATTACTGTCCACTTTAATAAGCTGCATCATCACCATGCATGTGTGATTCAGCGATACATGCTCTTTTGCACGGTTATGAGAATGTTCTACATTCTGCAATCAGAACTAGAAGTCCATTATAAACAAGACTGTTTCATAAGCCAAATGCAATCATATGATGGTTTTAGCAAAACAGAACAAATGTTCTATATTTATCTTATCGCTCTTTTTCTCGATATGCAAGGTCACCGATAGGTCCCTGTCGCCTTATTTTATCGCTTTCTTCTAGAATCGCAAATATATTTCTGCAACAAAAAAGCAAAAATCCTTGAAAAACCAAGGATTTTTGACGATTTAATGAGTTTTTGTCATCGCATGAGCCACTTTGATACATAAATCCATGATGGCGACCTTGCCATTTTCCTCAATCAGCCTTTTTGCCTCTTCATGATATACGCCTTGCTGCGCCCAAAAAACAGGTGCGTCTATTTCAAGAAATTCTTTCGCCACCTCAGGCAAAAACTCAGAACGTCTAAAGACATTGACGATATCAACAGGCCCTTCTATGTCTTTTAAAGAGTCGACCGCTTTTACCCCAAGTGCTTCATCAATCGTTGGATTGACAGGAATGATGTCATAACCGGCATCTTGCATGGCTTTTGAAACCATATAGGACGTTCGGTGCGGCTGATCTGACAAACCAACAACCGCAATTCGCTTACTGCTTTTTAATATACGCCCAATTTCTTGTTTTGAAGGATGATTCATCCAGACACTCCTTTTCTTCTATTTTAGCGAATTTCTTGTTAAAAACAAAGCTGAATTCATCGGCCATCGTTTTTTTCAAAAAAAGATCGCCATGTTTTTCATAAGATCATGTTAAAATGTAAGACAAGAGGGAGAATATAAAGGAGTTATGCAGATGTTAATTGCTTTGATGTTTATTTTGGCTTATCTTCTCGGCAGTATTCCATCAGGTCTCATTGTCGGGAAAGCTGCAAAGGGAATCGATATCCGTGAACATGGCAGCGGGAACCTAGGTGCGACGAATGCATTCCGTACGTTAGGTGTGAAAGCAGGGTCCATCGTTATCACTGCTGATATTTTAAAAGGGACTCTTGCTTCGGCTTTACCGTTTTTCATGCAACTGGACATTCATCCCTTATTAGCAGGAGTTGCTGCTGTTATCGGTCACAGCTTTCCTGTCTTTGCAAAATTTAAAGGGGGAAAAGCGGTCGCTACATCAGGCGGCGTGCTGTTATTTTATGCCCCGTTCTTATTTATCACGATGATCGCTGCTTTTTTCTTATTTTTATACATTAGTAAATATGTTTCATTATCATCTATGCTGACTGGGATCTACACATTCATTTACAGCATATTCACCCAAGACGTATTTTTAATTATTGTTGTTGCTGTTCTTGCTGGTTTTGTGATCTTCAGACACATCGCCAACCTCAAACGAATTCTCAACAAAACTGAACCGAAAATCAAATGGCTTTAGCCGTTTCATCAATTTAAATATGTGGTAAAAGTAAAGAAAAGCTGTTTTTGCATCCTGCATTTAAAAACAGCATGACTTCAAAAAGGGGCGATCACATTGAAATTAACGATAAAAGATGATGCACTCAATTGGTACAAGAATGAACTGGATTTAGAAAAAGGTGATCATGTTCGCTTTTTTGTCAGATATGGCGGGTGCAGTAATGTACAAAAAGGCTTTTCTCTCGGCGTCGCAAAAGATGAACCTCAAAATGCCGGCGCAACCGCTGAAGTAGAAGGCATTACTTTCTTTGTGGAAGAAAGTGATATTTGGTATTTTGACAACCATGATCTGCATATTGATTATAACGAGTCCGTGAAAGAACCAGAATTTCATTATGAATAAACAAAAAAGATACCTCATCCCTCGGGTATCTTTTTTGTTTATCACTCAATATAAAGTCCATACTCCTGAATGTTTCCTAACGACCGCTCTTTTTGCAAAATCCGTTTTTGCGAATCACCGATGAGATCAAAATGAGGAAAACCTTCGCGAACATGGATCCATTCTTTCTTTAATCCATGCTTTTGTCCCCAAGCGATTAATTGCTCCATATCCTGACAGGCTGCCTTTGTGACAGTATTCGCATGCGGAAAACGGTCATCAAGCCAATAGTGTGTCAAAAAGGCCACATTCCCTTGCCGAACAGCTGATTTCCAAGCATTCAAATCTCTTCTTTTAATTCCAAAGGCCATGAATCAAACCTGCTTCTTGGACTCTTCGTATACGCTGTGCCATGCAGGGAAAGCTTTTCTAAATTGAATCGGTCTAAAGGTTTCTTTGTCCACACAAATATGTGAGGTGGTCCCTGTAATAGCCGTTTGTCCATCAGGTTTTTGTATTTCATAGCCATACACTGTTTTCACGCCGTTATATTCTTCTATCCATGTGTGAACTGTAGCCGTTTCACCGTACAGTAGTGGTTTCTTATATTGAACCTGAAGATCGACAACAGGTGCAAGGACACCGTCTGCCTCTAACTGGGCATAGGAAAAGCCTAATTCTTTAATTAATGCTGTTCTGCCGACTTCCATCCAGATTAAATAGTTGGCATGATACACAATGCCCATTTGATCTGTTTCTGCATAACGGACTTCTATTTCTTTTTTAGATACATACACGTTTTCATCGCTCTCCTATCAAAACCTAACGTCTCTGACATTTTACCACATTCCAAATGGTTCTTCTAAAAAGAGGCAATAAAATAAACCAGGAATCCCTGGTTTATTCAGTGTAACCGCTCTTTCTTGCTGCTTCCTCGTCCTTTATTTCAGAACGCATTGCGTCAATACTTGTTCTACGGTTTTCATTTTTTTGCTTGATCATCTGCTTTTCTTCCTCTGTTGAAAGACCCATTGCTGCTTCAGATTCATCAATATTTTCAAGTGTGTTTTCGATCATATCCTGCAGCTTCTCAACATTATCAGAACGATCATCTGGATTGGATTGATATGACTTGTCATTCATCATGCTTCCCTCCTATTATTCGCCCTTCGTCTGTATCACATCAGGCTGTTCATTCGATTTATTATGCATCTTTTTGCCTTTATTTCGTTTGTATGCTACAGGTTTTGTCCCTAAATGGTCTGGTGTAAACTGCGCTTGTTTATCATGCTCTCTACCCATCATTCACCCCTCCCTCTTCTTTAGGATGAACGAAAAAGGACAAATCATAACTTATTTCTGTCTAAATCGCTCTTCCAACTTTTCTTCAAGCTGGTTTAAAAATTCCTCATTGCTTAATAATTCTTTTTTATTTTCAAGCACAAGTTCTTCAAATGTACGGCGCTTTCTTCTTCTCATGTCTATCACCACCTCCACTCTGTTCATACCATTTTCGCCAAAACATTTAGAAAATAAGCAAAAAAGAGCTGAATCATTATAGATCCAGCTCTTTTTCAATTTCTTTTTTTGTGAGCATTTGATGCTTTACAGACAGGATACGCCCTTTTTCATCTAGTATGTATGTCGTCGGATATGAAAGTACCTGATATCTCGCTTGAATACCTTTTTGATCTAATAAAACAGGAAAACTGACCTTAAGTTCATCAATAAAAGATGCGACGTGATCCACACTCTTTTCAGTGTTCGTCAAATTCACCGCTAGTACCTCAACTTGGTCATTTTCACTTCTAATTGCATCTAGATCTGGCATTTCTGTTCGGCAAGGCTTACACCATGTCGCCCAAAAATTGAGAAGTACTTTTTTACCTCGATAATCAGATAAAGATGCCGTTTTGCCATCAAGGGTTTTGAGCTCAAAATCAGGGGCTTTGTCCCCTGTTTCAAGACCGATGGCGGGTTCTTTTGGTCCGAATACATTCCATGCAAGTAAACCAATCAACACAAGTAAAACAGCGCTTGCCATTCCTTTTTTCCACATGATTGATCCTCCACTATGTTAAAAAAGAAGAGAAAGCTATCTAAGCGCCTTCTCTTCTTTGCTTTATTAGTTGCTTGCCAATTTTTCACGCAATACCATTTGAAGGATACCACCATGACGGTAGTAGTCAATTTCGACTTCACTGTCAAAGCGAACAATTACTTCAAATGTTTTCTCGTTGCCATCTGTATCAATTGCTTTTACAGTGACAAGGTCACGCGGACGAACTGTTTCATCAACATCTACTTCGAATGTTTCTGTTCCTGTTAGTCCATAAGTTTCTGCACTTTCTCCATCTTTAAACTGTAAAGGAAGCACACCCATGAAGACAAGGTTACTTCTGTGGATACGCTCAAAGCTTTCCGCAAGAACGAATTTAATTCCAAGAAGATTTGTTCCTTTTGCAGCCCAGTCACGTGAAGAACCCATTCCGTAGTCTTTGCCTGCTAAGATCGCAAGACCAGTTCCATCTTCTTTATAACGCATGCATGCATCATAAATGGATGTCACTTCACCAGTTGGCCAGTACGTTGTATACCCGCCTTCTGTTCCTGGTGCGATTTGGTTCTTAATGCGGATATTTGCAAAAGTACCTCTCATCATTACATGGTGGTTACCACGACGTGATCCATATGAGTTAAAGTCTCTTGGCGAAACGCCTCTTTCTTGCAAGTATTTACCTGCAGGCGTGTCTTTACCAATTGCTCCAGCAGGAGAAATATGGTCTGTTGTGACAGAGTCACCGAACTTAGCCACTACGCGCAATCCTTTAAGTGGTTCAACTTTACCAGGTTCAACTGATAAGTTTTCAAAAAATGGCGGGTTATCAATGTATGTGGAATTTTCATCCCATTTATACAATGCATCATCCGTCGTTTTAATTTCATTCCAGCGGTCATTGTTGTCAAAAACAGTTTCATACTCTGAGCGGAATAGCTCAGGTGTGACAGTGCTTTTCACGACGCTGTTGATTTCATCCATTGATGGCCAAATGTCATTGAAATAAACGTTCTCGCCATTTTTATCGACACCGATCGGATCTTTTGTTAAATCAATATTCACCGTACCAGCAAGTGCATAGGCCACTACTAATGGTGGAGATGCAAGGTAGTTTCCTTTTACAAGCGGGTGGATACGCCCTTCAAAGTTACGGTTACCTGATAAAACAGAAGTGATCAGCAGATCATTTTCAGAGACAGCATCTTCAATTTCTTTTTCAAGCGGTCCTGAGTTTCCGATACATGTTGTACAGCCATACCCAACGATGTTAAATCCAAGGTCTCTTAAGTATGGAAGAAGTCCTGAGTTCACGAGGTACCCTGTTACAACTTTAGAACCCGGTGCTAGTGACGTTTTCACGTAATTTGGCACCTTCATACCGAGCTCACTTGCTTTTTTCGCAACAAGACCTGCTCCGATTAAGACGTATGGGTTCGATGTATTCGTACAGCTCGTAATCGCTGCAATCGCAATCGCACCTGTCTTCATCACAGCCTTTTCACCATTTGCTAGATCAAATTCGATTTGTTTGTCTAGCTCTGATTTTTCTAAGCCAAAACCTTGGTTACCAGCTGGGCTTTCGATGTGTTTATGGAACGTCTCTTTCATTTGAGAAAGTGGAATCAAATCTTGTGGACGTTTAGGACCAGATAAGTTTGATTCAATTTGAGAAAGATCAATTTCCACAACATCTGTAAAAATTGGCTCTTCTGCATCTGGCGTATAGAATAAGCCATTTGCGCGAGAATATTCTTCAACGATATTAATTTGCTCTTCATCACGTCCAGTAAGGCGAAGGTAAGCTAGCGCTTCTTCATCTACTGGGAAGAATCCGCAAGTAGCACCGTATTCTGGCGCCATGTTCGCAATTGTTGCACGATCTGCTAACGGCAATTGTGCAACACCAGGTCCGAAGAACTCGACGAACTTGTTCACTACGCCTTTTTCACGAAGAACTTGTGTCACTTTTAAGGCAAGGTCAGTTGCAGTTGTTCCGTTTGGAAGCTCTCCAACTAATTTAGCACCAATAACTTCTGGTACTGGGAAGTATGAAGGCTGACCAAGCATACCAGCTTCTGCTTCGATACCGCCAACGCCCCATCCAAGTACACCGATACCGTTAATCATTGTTGTATGTGAGTCAGTACCAACTAATGTATCTGGGTAAGTGATGATCTCGCCATCTTCTTCGATTGCATGAACAACACTTGCAAGATACTCTAAGTTCACTTGGTGAACGATCCCTGTTGCAGGCGGAACAGCTTGATAATTGTTAAACGCTTTCTTTGCCCAGCTAAGGAAGTTATAACGCTCTGCGTTACGTTCGAATTCTAAATCCATGTTAATGTTTAATGCATCTTCAGTTCCAGCTTTATCGACTTGTACAGAGTGGTCAATGACCAAGTCAACTGGAATTTCAGGGTTGATTTTATCTGGGTCTCCGCCCACATCTGCCATTGCTTTTCTTAAAGAAGCAAGGTCAACGACAGCTGGCACACCCGTGAAGTCTTGTAAAATAACACGAGAAGGTTTAAATGGAACATCAATTTCTTTTACCTCGGCAGTTCCCCATTTTGCCAAGTTTTCAACGTGTTCCTTCTTGATCACTCTACCGTCTACTTGGCGAAGCACTGATTCTAACAGTACCTTAATGGAATAAGGCAATTTAGAAACATTTCCGATTCCTTGTTTCTCGAGTGCTTCTAACGAATAATAGTGATACGTTTTCCCATTTGTCGAAAACGTTTTTCTAGATTGAAAAGCGTCTTGTTTAGCGACTTGCTGCTGTTTCGACATGTCCAAAATCCCCCTTTTGATGATCAAGATCAATTTCAATTCTCAGAAAAATCGTCGTATTTCACCACAATTTTCTCACAATTTCATCTTAAAACAAATTCATACATAAGTAAATAACAATGCTTTTATTAAATTCAATAAGTTTAGCTTATCACAAGGAAATGATTACTCCTCATAAACTGAGCAGCACGGGTTCATACTAATGCTGAGGTGATAGAACATGACAAAAAGAAAAGCAAATCATGTCATTGACGGCATGAACGCAGCCAAAAGCCAAGGAAATGGTGCAGGCTATATAGAAAATGATCAGCTCGTTTTAACAGAAGAACAAAAGCAAAACAATAAAAAGCGTAAAAAAAACCAATAAGAAAGGAGTGAGAAATGATGACGAACAAGAACACTGGGAAAGACATACGTCAAAACTCTCCTAAAGAGCATCAAGGCGGGCAGCCTGAGCCACTATCAGGCAGTAAAAAAGTGAAAAACCGCAACCATACAAGACAAAAGCACAATTCACATCATGATATGTAAACATTTTCTCTTAAGCCCGTGACCAAACGGGATGTTTTAGGTCTTTCACACATTTCAGCTTTCATCATATGATTTATTATGAGATGTGATGGAGGAGTGTTTATGGAGAATGAAAAGCAAGTGAATTCCTCTGATTTTCTTGAAATAGATGATTGGCTGAGTGTATTAATGGATGATCCTTTTGCATGGTATGACGAACAACTCCCAATAGATCTTTACGAAACAAGCCGTGATTATATTATTGAGATCGACCTCTCCACCCTATCGATCACTGATTTAAAACTGACCTTTTCCGGATGTGAGCTCATCCTCGCTTATTTGATTGATGAAAGAGAACAGCCGATTGAAAAAAGTGTCATGCTCCCTTTTTATTTGAATGACAAAGACATTGATACAGATTACGAAAACAGAATCATATCAATAAAAATCAAAAAGGAAGCCCATCGTCAAGACGGAGCATTTTCCTTTCAAATGCCGCACTTCAAACATTAAGAGCCCACCTGTATACAGGTGGGCTCTCTTCCGTTCGTTTCAAGTCAATACCTTGTGCGAACCACCATGGCCAAATAGTAGAGTCGCTATACAATAATGTATTCCTTTTCTACTAAATGGTTTGGGTCATTCTAGTAAATGGGCGTCTCTTTATCAAAAAAGGCATTTATAGAGAAAAAAACACATACATTTTTGTTATTTTCTTCTACCTTCTCTTCATGTAAAATAGAATAGAGAGAAGGGATATAGGGAGTGAGAACATGTTAAGCGGCTGGTTTTTGTGGTTCATTTTATTTTGGGGTACAGTGATGATTGGATTACTAGCAATCGGTGGCTTTTTTATGTTTCGCAAGTTTTTAAAACGATTGCCGAAAGAAGACGGGAAATCAGAGCTTGATTGGCAGGATGAATATATTCAAAAGAGCCTGCACCTATGGCGCGATGAAGACAAACAGCTATTAAATGAGCTAGTATTACCGGTTCCAGAGTTGTTTAGAGATGTCGCCAAAGAAAAAATCGCCGGTAAAATTGGCGAACTGGCACTAAAAGAACAAGCGGCCAGCATTAATTTAGACTTAATCATTCGCGGCTATATTATCGCTACACCGAAGCGGGATCATAAATTTCTACTAAAGCGCCTTCAAGAAAAAAAGATCGACCATTCACCATATGAATCTTTATTAAAATAACCTCCTTTTTAAAAAGGAGGTTTAATTTATTTGGGCCTGCTGCAGATCTAATTGTTTAGACATCTTTCTAAACGACAAATACATCGCAACCCGCCATGGGACAATCATGCCAAAGGCTAGAATCCAAAACATCCCGCTGAGCGCACCATAATCAATGGAAGAGCTTAAAATCGTCTTCATTCCGATACGAAGGACAAGAAGGCCAATGAGAATAAACACAAATGCTTTTGAACGTTTCAAATAGATTTCATTGCCTCTAATTTCAAATTTCGATGTTTTAATTAAAAAGATAGAGAAAAACATCCCTACAGTAATCGCCTCTAAAAATTCAGCTCCAGTTACTTGAAACATTGGCACAAAAAACATCAGTGCACCAGTGCTCATAAAGATAGGAGGTAATATAATTTTTTTCGCGGTTGCAGGTTTTGCAGATGATTTAATGCGAATAAACATGACGGCTACCGCCATACATACCGCCACTATAGAAGAAATTATGATCATCATATCAAATCATTCCTTTATTCTTTAAGGTCAGTCTATGTATAATATACTCCAATTGACGAAAAAAAACCATTCGCCGCGACTGTAGAAAACGATTTCAAAAACCCGTAAATCCTCCAAATAATGATGAGAACATAATAATGATCCATGTCAGAAGATCAAAGAACAGCAAGATCCCTACTACGATCATAATAATCCCGCCAGTTTTCATGATGAGCTGCTGACGCTTTCTGATCCAAGCCATTTTTGTGATGAAAAAGGAAAGAACAAAAAACGGGATAGCAAAACCTAATACATACGCAATCATGTAGGTCACAGCGGACTCTGGCTTGTTGCTGGCAAGTGTGATGACAGCTGATAAAATCGGGCCGGTACATGGTGTCCAACCAGCAGCAAAACCCATTCCGATGAGAATCGATCCAAAAAAACCGGCTGGACGATTTTTAAACTGCAACCTCTTTTCTCCCATTAAAAAAGAAGGCTGAAATACACCAAGAATCATAAAGCCAAAGAAAATAATGAGAATAGCACCAATTTGACGAATCGCATCTTGATATTCAATGAAAAACTTCCCAACAAACGATGTCCCAAATCCAATGGCAATAAAAATGAGAGAGAACCCAATTAAAAAGAATAATGTATGAAGAAGACTTCTTCTTCTCAGCATCACCTTCTCAGATTTCACTTCATCTATACTAACGCCCGTAATATAGGATAAAAAGGCTGGATAAAGTGGCAGACAGCACGGTGAGATAAAAGATAGAAACCCTGCTCCAAAAGCTAAAAAGTAATTCAAATCTGACAAAAGAACACCCCCTTCTTACAATATACAATAAGAGATGACAAATTCATTTCATTTTTTTTACATCATCTCAATAAAGATGGTCTAATCTCTTAAAACCTTATATAATTTAATTTGACATCAAGATACCAAACCCTTTAAATTTGAAAATAAACCTTAAAATGGATATAATAGAATCGATTCTTTTTATCAAGATTTGCATGAAAGGAACATGACTTTGGTAAAAACATCATTATTAACTCAAATTGAAGAAAAAAGAGAAGAGCTGATGAAAGTTGTCTTGCATAATGGGATGACATCAACAGTGACCATCGAACATAGCCAGCAGCTAGATCATCTCCTCTTACAATATCAACGACACTTACACTCAAACTCAGCCAACTAATGATATCTCAAGATAGAAACAAATGCCGCACGATTTTAGAAAAGTTGATATGTGTGACAATAAAAGAAACGAAAACCTCTGCTCACAGGGGTTTTTTGTTTTGTCTTTAACGGACGGTTCACGGCAAAATAAAAACCACTTTCCCTGCTTTATTCATGCAAGTACAGTGGTTTTATGCGTCTGATGAAGGTGACTTCAATAAAGAAAGGACAACGCTTGTCCAATCTTTAGGGACCATGTTCCATCTATGATCATAATAACGTACGTATTATTTCGCTTGGTTGTTCATGGCTTTCATCATTTGATTGATTTTCTTTTGGGACGGTTTCATGCCCATTTGCATCATCATCATTCGAAGCATTTGTTCATTAATTGGTGGATTCTTTTTCAAGTAGCTCATCATATACTTACGAGCAATAAAGAATCCGAGTGCAACTCCTGCAAGCAGTGCAACAACGCCTACAAGGATGACAACCCATAAATCCATAATTCTTCCTCCTTCATGTTGTCTCGTATAAAGTGTACTAAACAAAAGGCTATTATACAACATTTCACGTTCAATTTTATTTTTTTAAACAAAATTCCTCACTTTTACCGGATTGAGCCAACCATGCTTCTTTGATCCAAAGTCCATAGCTAGGAAACAAGGACTAATTTTTCTGAGTACTTCAAAAAACACCGCTTCTGCCTCATAACTGCCTGTGGCAGACATTTGAATGTAACGGTCTTTTATAATGAATGCGGCTGTGCCTTTTCCATCTGGCAGCGATGCACTGTATATTGAGCCTATTTGTGTATAGTGAATGTTGGTTAAATTGTTCATTAAACGCTGGTGCATATGAAAAGCAGGGATACGTTTCGTTACATAATCCACTTGCTTAACAAGCATGACTAATTCGTCATCACTGCGGTTCGTCCAGTGTAACGATTCAAACAAATGAAACAAAATAGATTCTCTACCAAAATAATGATGAGCAAACTCATCCTCAATCCAATAAATATAATAATGGCGTTCCATGTCTATCCCTTCCTTTCACATTTCGTCAATCTCGCTTATTGCTTGTATTATACAAAAATGTGAAAGAAAGAATTGTCTATATATGAAGCAAGAAGAAACTAGTTTTGTCAAAAAAACAAGAAAAAAGAAAAAAGTTTGCAGAGCATAGTGAAAAGCTCTGCAAACCAACTGCAAAAAAGCATGATGCTTGGAGACTGATTATTTATTCAGCTTTGCTTTTACGCGGCTCACCACGTTGCTGACAGTGAAACCGTATTTTTCAATAATGGTTTCGCCTGGTGCAGAAGCGCCAAATTTATCAATCGCAATCACATCGCCATCAAGGCCAGTGTAACGTTCCCAGCCAAGTGAAGCACCCATTTCGATTGCAACACGTGCTCTCACTGCTTTAGGAAGAACGGACTCTTTGTATTCGTCTGACTGCTCATCAAAGCGATCCCATGCAGGTAAGCTCACGACAGAAACGCGAATGCCTTCTTTTTCAAGTGCTTTTTGCGCTTCAATGGCTAAACCTACTTCAGATCCTGAAGCAAGTAGAAGAGCTTCTGGCTGTGCATCAGCTGCTTCAACGACGACATATCCACCTTTTTCTACGCCTTCATACGCCTTCTCTGGTGATTGATCAATCGTTGGAAGGTTTTGACGAGTAAGAACAAGCGCTGTCGGTTTATTCGTTGAAGATACAGCAATTTTCCATGCTGCAGCTGTTTCGTTTCCATCAGCTGGACGAATAACAGAAAGGTTAGGCATCGCACGTAATGAAGCGAGCTGTTCAACTGGCTCATGCGTTGGTCCATCTTCCCCAACCGCAATACTGTCATGCGTAAATACATAAGTGACAGGAAGTCCCATTAATGCAGCAAGACGAATGGCAGGTCTTAAGTAGTCTGAGAAAACAAAGAATGTTCCACCGAATACACGAAGTCCGCCGTGAAGTGCCATACCGTTTAATGCTGCACCCATTGCGAATTCTCTCACACCAAACCAAATGTTTCTGCCAGCGTAATTCTCTCTGCCAAAGTCATTTGTATCTTTAATGGTTGTTTTATTTGATCCAGCAAGGTCAGCAGACCCGCCAATAAAGAATGGTACTTGCTTTGCAATGCCATTTAATACTTCTCCAGAAGAGGCACGAGAGGCAAGGCTTGAACCTGCTTCATATACAGGAACCTCTTGATCCCAATTCTCAGGAAGTTTCCCTTCAATCGCAAGCTTCAGCTGAGCTGCTAGTTCTGGATATTCTTTTTCATATTGCTCAAACAGTTCATTCCACGCTGCTTCTTTTTTCTGTCCAGCGTCTTTAACAGCTGTTTTGAAATGATCGTACACTTCAGAAGGTACATGGAAATCTTCTTCAAACGTCCAAGAATAAGCTTCCTTCGTTAGCTTCGCTTCCTCACTTCCAAGCGGTGCACCGTGCACCCCAGACGTTCCCGCACGGTTTGGAGATCCGAAACCGATTGTCGTTTTCACTTCAATAAGTGTAGGTTTGTCTGTACTTTGTTTGGCTTTTTCAATGGCAGCTGTCACTTCGTCAATGTTATTGCCGTCTTTTACATAAAGAACTTCCCAATTCATCGCTTCAAAACGATTCTTCACATTTTCAGAGAAAGAACGATCGAGGTCGCCATCTAAAGAAATGTCGTTTGAATCATAAAGAACAATTAAACGGCCTAAGCCTAAATGACCAGCCAGTGAAGCAGCTTCAGAGGAAATGCCCTCCATTAAGTCTCCATCTCCGCAAATGCTGTATGTATAGTGATCCACAACATTAAAATTGTCTTTGTTATACGTTTCTGCAAGATGTCTTTCTGCAAGTGCCATTCCAACAGCCATCGCAATCCCTTGTCCTAAAGGACCTGTTGTCGCATCTACGCCCTCTGTATGTCCAAACTCAGGATGTCCAGGTGTTTTGCTTCCCCATTGGCGGAATTGTTTTAAATCTTCGATGCTCAGATTGTATCCGCTTAAATGAAGCATGCTATATAAAAGCATAGAGCCATGTCCCGCAGATAACACAAAACGGTCTCTGTTAAACCAATTTGGATTTTGCGGACTTACGTTTAAGTGATTCGTCCATAAAGCGTATGCCATTGGTGCAGCGCCCATCGGCATTCCAGGGTGACCGGAATTCGCTTTTTCAATTGCGTCTATGGAGAGAGTACGTATTGTTGCAATAGATTTCAATTCAATCGTTTCCATATAAATCCCCTTCCGTATCTTGTGTACACCATTATCATAAATCTACTGTCCTTTTTTCACAACTATTTCACGCCGAAAAAGAAGGATTTTGTCACATTTAGTTTATCGATCACCTAAAAACTTATGCAAATATGAAAAAAGATGAGAATATTCCTCCCATCTTTTCAAAAATAAAGAAATGACGACCTTTAATGAAGATTCTGGTCTCTTTCTCTTTTTAATTTTTCTGGTGTGACATCGTTTCCTTCTGGATCGACGATTTTCACGGTTTTGAGTGTATTTTTCATAGAAGAACGAAAAGCCTTTAAATATTCCTCTCTTAATTGCTTCTGTTCTGTTTTCTCAGCGTCCGACAAACCGGCCTCTTTCGACTTTTTTGAAAGCTCATTGATTCTTGCAAGCTGTTCTTTAGAAATCATGACAAACTCCTTTAAAACATTTTCTCTACATACTACTAAATATCAGTCATTTTTACAACAAATCACGCTTTAAGTCGCAAGCCCTTTTTCATATTCTTGGTACCTTCTATGGACGGTTGCTTTTGAAATATCAAAACCAAGTGCCTGCAATGTCACCGCAATTTCAGCGAATGTCATGTTGTTTTTTCTTAATCGAACAATTTCAGAAATCGGTACTTCAATACGTTCGCGGCCAGGCGCCTGTTCTTGGTGTTTTAAATTCAGTTCGGGTTGATACCCTCGCTCAACAGCTTTTTTCATCCCACGCTTAATTTTCAAATTATGAATTTTCCGCTGATACTCTTCTACAACGCCTACAATTTCAATGACCATCTCGTCTGCTTCTGAAAGCTCAAGCTCTCCTCTATGAAATACGCTGTACACCTTGACTTTTTCTTTAAACAGACAATGAAGAAGAGCGATTTTCGCCTGCCCTCTTCCAAGGCGTGTCTCATCTTGAATGAGAACAGCATCGATTTCTTCCTCTTTCAGCGCAGCCAGCATGTCAAAAACACCGTCACGATCAAGATCGTATCCACTCGCTTTTTCTTTAATCACTTTGACTACATTCATCTTGTGCGCTGCGGCTAAAGCAAGCAGTTCTTCTTCTTGTCTTGTAAGCGAGGTTTCTTGCTCTTCTTTGGCAGTACTTACTCTCGCATAAATGATTGCATTCATGTCTTCAATCGACCTTTCTACTGTACTGTTGCAAGTTGATATACGACTGGATGCTCTTTTTTAACTGGAATGACAAGGATATCTCCAGGCTGGATGTCAGTTGAAGCGAGATCATTGTGTTCAGTTACCCAGTCAATAAAAGCATTTTTATCGATTGATTTACTGTCGTTTACTTGGTCAGCTAATCCCCAAAGAGTATCACCTGATTGAACCTCTATTTTAACATATTGATTTGGATCATTATGGCTAGTGACTGCAATAAGTGAGAGAAATATGCCAACGATGAATGAGAATAGCCCAATAAAAATAATAGATTCCTTTAACCTCATAATGTCATCTCTCCTAATAGAATGTGTGTTCGTTCTTTCTGTCACTCATTATAAATACGAACAAACGTTTCTGTCAAACGTTTTTTTCGAACCTATGTTTGTACTGTTAGGAAAAACATGCTATAATTTCTTTAAAATTGACGTTTTGAGGTGCAAAAGATGACGAAGCTATCAAAAAGACAACTCGATATCCTGAAATTCATAAAAGAAGAAGTAAAAAGCAAGGGTTATCCCCCATCCGTTCGTGAAATTGGCGAAGCTGTCGGTCTAGCATCAAGTTCAACTGTCCATGGACATTTAGCTAGACTAGAAACGAAAGGTTTAATTAGAAGAGACCCAACAAAACCTAGAGCGATCGAAGTACTAGATGAAGAGGAAATGAATATTCCAAAGAGCACTGTAATGAATGTTCCAGTCATCGGAAAAGTCACAGCAGGCTTGCCTATCACGGCTGTTGAGAATGTAGAAGAATATTTCCCACTTCCAGAAACTTTTGCAGCGCCAGATGAACAAGTATTTATGCTTGAAATTATGGGAGAAAGTATGATCGATGCAGGTATTTTGGACAAAGACTACGTTATTGTGCGTCAGCAAAGCACTGCCAACAATGGAGATATCGTGGTGGCTATGACAGAAGAAGATGAAGCAACAGTGAAACGTTTTTATAAGGAAGATACACACTTTAGATTACAGCCCGAGAATCCATCAATGGAACCGATTATTTTACAGAATGTGAGTATACTAGGTAAAGTGATTGGCGTATTTAGAAATATTCATTAAAAAAAGCCGGTATTTCATCAACTGCTGATGAGAGCCGGCTTTTTCTTTTATGAACAAGAATATGCAAGAATACTGGAGCTTGGGAACGAGCCGAATGTAAAGTTCGGCCATATGAAACCTGTTGTACGGCCAAAAGGCTGCGACGAAAGAACATACATGAGAAATACTTGACCGTTTCTAAGGAACACAATGGTCCACCTTCTATTACATCCAGCTGCAAATTGAACCGTTTGCTGGCTTCCGCCTACACTCTGCCCTGCAATGAGCGGCTGCATGCTTTGAGGCTGAGAGACTGCTTGTTGATATTGCGAGATGATATGCTGCGGCGGGGCTGGCGGGACCGATTGTCCTCCTGCACCTTGCCCTTGCCCAGTCCCTCCGAATGGCAAGCCGGGAAATCCTCCAACTTGAGAAATAGGAAACGCCGGCATGCTTTGGACCTGCCGATCGTACAAGTACCCATTCCACGTACCTTCATATGGATTATACATACTAAACACCACTTTCTTAGACATTCATCACGACAGTATATGTCATACATAAAAAAAGAGTGTTGAGGAGACAAATAGAAATCTTTCCAAAAGACGTTTTATTCTTCTTTAGAACGGTTAAATACTAATGAGGAAGAAAAAAATAAAAAAATGAAAACTTTTTGTCTCCCTCAAACGTTATATAGATAGAAAGAAAAGAAATAAAAAACATTTAGATTTAATACTTGTAATATATCTGTAACTATTGTAACATTTGTAACATAAGAAGTTTTCATTGAGAAAAGGAGGCAATCGCCTTGAAAAAATTATTTGTTTTATTAACCGCTATTATGCTTATGATCTCATTACAAACAACAACACTGGCCGCTTCCAAAAAATCAGCCGCTTTGACAAATAAAGAAGCGTTACATATTGCCCTTGATGCAAGAGAACACTTTTGGAGTGCTATGTCAGGCTACAACATTAAAGAGCATTCAGATTACAAATTAAAATCATTTACTTATAAAGACATGACTTACAACTACCTGTCTAACACATTTGATACAAAGAAAAAACTAAACAGCTATCTATCTCAAGTGTTCACAAAAGATGCCATTACTCACGGTTTAAAAGACTATCAGTTCATCGTTCATAAAGGAAAAATGGCTGTGCCAGTTGGTGACGGAGACAATATGCTTAATTGGGATAAGGCAACACCTAAACTCGTCTCTAAGAAAAATACAATCCGCACATACGAATTCACAGTCCCAACACTTGATGGACGCAAAGTAAAACGTACTGTCACTTTCGAGAAAGTACAAAAGGATTGGAAAGTAACAAAAATTGACGCTGTGATCTAAATAAAAAACCAGGCCGTTTACTAGGCCTGGTTTTTTATATTGGTGAAAATTCAGTCATACGATCTAAAGCGTGAGCAAGTGATGAAGCCGTTTGAAATTCATTAAAAGGAAGTCCAAGCTGTACAGCCGTTTGAGCAATTTCTGGTCTAATACCTGAAATGGTCGTATTAACCCCGATTAACCGAAGTGACGTGACAAGATCAAAGATTTGATGTGCTACCATCGTATCAATGATGACGACACCCGATAAATCAATACATAAATGTTGAACACCTTTTTGCGCACACTGTTTTAATGTATTTTCTAAGATAATCTTTGCTCGCGCAGTGTCAATATCTCCAACTAAAGGCAATAAGGCAACATGACTTTTTAACACAATGACTGGGGAACTCAACTCATAAATCATGTCTCTTTGTGCAACGAGTTTTTTGGTGGTATTTTTCACATATTGCTGAATAAAGACATGAATTGAAATGTTAAATGCCTCAGATATCAAATCATACCAATAAAATATTCGATCAATGTCAATATCACCTTGATGCTGTTTTATAAACTCTTTTAAGTAATGAAGAACTACTCTTTGATTGGACATATATTCTCTCACGACGTAATCTAATGGCGTGTTCAAGTGCTTCGGATCACTTGCTAAGTCTTCAGACCATTTTTTAAATTTCGTATGTAAATACGTCTTGTCTTCAATAAGTGCGCGTATAAAATGCTGATAATAATCTTGATTTTGCCGTTTTAGCTCTGCTATGATGCTGGAATCTGTTGAACGATAAATGGATTCTGGATCATCATCCTCAATTGATTCATACCATGTTTCAGTCAGTTTCTCTGCATGTTGCATGAAAAAATCGTATAATGCACGGTTCTTTTCCATAAGCATATGTCCCTTCACATTTTCTACTTGTCAGTCTTTGTACCTGATGGATTGATTGTACCACTGAATCTTTTGTACCTGCTAGCTCGAATACGCTCCTGTTGAACAAAAAGAGCCCCTCTCAAGGAGCCTCTTGTCTATGTTTATTTGACAATAAATAAAATTCGTTTCCCGTCAGGATACCCGCTGATTTGATGCCCGACCCATGAACCAGCGCCTCTATTATCTGATGGACTGACATATTGAACGCTCGCCCCCTTTCCTCCTTCAAGACAAACCGCCATCGGCCATTCATCCCGGTCAAAACCAGGTTTTGTGGGAATTCCTTTTAATGATTCTTGCCTGCGGGCATCTGCCCCATTTCGGTCAATGGTACACACGTCTGAGTGTCCTTTTCGAATAGCTTCTTGAATATGACTGCCTGTTTCAGGATACCGTTCCTTAGGAAATTGAATCACATGATCATAACGATCTGCCCCTTTTGCGGAACGATCCTCTCCAAAACCACCTAATAACGCACCCATCCAAATGACAAAACAAAGAACGACAGCAGCGATCCAGCCTTTTCTCATCTTCAAAAGCTCGTGACCTCCTCATACTTTTGATGAAATGATGTTGACTTGAAGGGAATGAGTCATTTTTAATGTATGAGTGGCTGAGTGATGACATGTGAAAAACATGAGCTGAATCTTCCTAGATACTGATCCATAAGAAAAAACGAATGATCTCTTCATCATTCGCCTTGTTCTACTTAAGATATTTCATCTACTCTATATAATGTTTCGTTTTGTGAAGACATCTCGGACGGCATCCCCTCTTCAGCTGATGAGGATCGTTTATATTCTTCAGATGAGATGACTGTACCATGTGATTTAATCCAACTCACCAATTTGCTGTTAGCTGATGACTGATTGTCTGGTAATAAAAAGTATTTCACCTTTCCTTGTTGAATAAGTGCTTTTAATTTGTTGACAGTCAAAATAGGATCTGTCCCATTAAAACCGCCTAAAGCCATGACATTCTCATCTTCATCAATGATATATGGCGCTGCGGTAACAGTCGTAAGCGTTGCAAATAAATACGTTTCACCTGTTTGATGAGCCTTTAAATAAGTGAGTAAGCCTTGATCGACACTAGATGTAAACATGTTCCCTCCTCGTGAACTAGCCAGCTGTACACCTGCTTCTGGAAGAACAGCATTTCCACCATATATGATTGGGGTGGCGGACCAAAAACCCGGAAACAGTAACAGCGTTGTCAAAGCAGTGATGAGCAGTCGTTTCATGATCAATTGTTTTTCTCTGTACATCAGCAATAGGATAGCGATACTTGTTCCCGCAATCGCAATGGCATACATCCAAATACTACTGATTTGAGTCGTATAGTTACTCAAAATATACCCTTGGAAGATGGCTGTAACAGCGATTGCTGCTGGAAGCAAATACGCAGATACTCCTTTGTTTGCCTTAAATAACTCTCCCATCTTCTTAGCTCCTATGCCGCATAGTGCTGCAATAGGCGGGGCAAGCATAATGAGATAGTAATGGTGAAAGAAACCCGCAATACTAAAGAATCCGGCAGCAGGAATCAGCCATGCTGTCCAAAACATCGTTTGTTTCCATTCATTTAATTGAGCTTTTCTCTCCTTCAACCAACTGATGATCATCCCTAAAAGTCCAAACAAAGCAAACGGCAGCATCCAGCTGATTTGACCTGACAATGCAGATTGAAATAAACGAAATATACCGGGATTCCCAGTGCCATACATATTCATGCTTTGTTGACCTACAGCACTTCCAGGCGGAGAACCACCATCTGGACCATGTTGAGGTGGCGTCATTTGATTTTGGGATGGCGGCGGCTGATTTCTGTTTGACTGATCCTCTGACGAATCGCCTAATCCAGAATTGTCTGGCATCACCATACCTGCTTGCTGGTTCATGTCACCAAAGGATTTCCCTGTCGTCTGACCAAGCAGCCGTTCCGTGCCGTTATACCCAAAGGCAAGTTCTAACACTGAATTTGTTTGACTGCTTCCCACATAAGGGCGCTCACTTTCAGCTGTCATATCTACAGTAACTGCCCACGATAGAGATAAGCAGGCTAATACGACGATCGAGCATAAGAGAGAGAAAATTTTCTTTTTTAACGGTACGCGAGCAGAAATGAAATAGTAGAAAATAAATGCTAGAACGACCATAAACGCTTGCAGCATCTTCATATTAAATCCTACCGCTACCAAAGCGAAGGCCATAAGAAGCCAGCGCATCTTTCCGCTTTTTACAGCACGCATTAAGAAATACGTACCCGCAAGTAATGTGAAGACGAGCATACTGTCTATATTGTTCGTTCTACTCACAGCTGCGGCAATTGGTGTGAGAGCCATAACGGCCGCTGACACCCTTGCAGCACCTTGACCGAAAGCCGGTTTTATCATGAGATAAAGAAGAAGAACAGATCCCACTCCAGCAAGTGCCTGCGGCAATATCACACTCCATGTATGAAAACCAAAAATAAGTGCACTGATGGTTTGAATCCATAAAACGACGGGTGGTTTATCAATTGATACGAATCCAGCTGCATCAAATGAGGCATAAAAAAAGTGATGGAAGCTTTTGGACATACTTTTGACTGCAGCTAAATAATATTGATTGGCACTGTCATTCTGCCAAATTTGATAAGTGTAGAGAAAAGCTGCAATCAATAAAATCAACAACAATATCATATCTATTTTTTTATTTTTCACTCATATCTCTTCTTTCTTTATCATTTATTTCATTCAGCATAGCTTTTAAATATGAAATAGTGATGAACAAAAAAAGAAACTTTTCTGCATTTGACGATAAAAAAAGCCTGTCCCCTGTAAAGGATACAAGCTGATTGTTCTATTTTTATTGCGCCTTCGCATAGTTGATAAATTCAACAAAGGCAGCAGTCGCTTTTGGTCCGCCGTTGATCGTTCCGTTTGAATAACCCGCATTATGGACCCCGACGATTTGTTGGTTCTGATCTAGCATCGCAGAGCCAGAGTTTCCGCTAAATGTATCGATCGTATAGTATGCGAGATTCGTATCTTCTCTCGTGACTGGACCTGACATTTCCCATTGTGACACTTTGCCAGTCGATCTCATTTTATCACCTGGATATCCAGAAATTTTAATCGTTGTACCTGTTAGATTTGTCACTTGACGAATAGAGCGATAGCCGACCGTATTTCCAATGTTCGTATCTGTTTTAATGACGGCAAAATCATATTGACTCGCCCCCGTGTTGATATATCCACTTGGTACATAGAATTCGGTCATGTTTGCTGAGCCGTTCACGGCCGTGCTGTCATTCATGCCTGGGTAGACAGACCCTTTTGCACTATAGCTTCTTGTGGCTGTATTGTAGACGCAGTGTCCGTTTGTCAATATTTTGTTTGGAGCAATGAGTGTTCCGGTGCAGCTAGATCCACCAAATGTAATATAAGCAATAGAATTATAGGGGGCTACTCTTGTATTCGTCACTTTTGTTCTACCATCGTCTCCAATGACTACTTTTGTTTGAAAGTCTTTTAGATATTTTGTGAGTGGTTTTACTTTTTCGCCAATAGTAGAAGAGAGATCATCCACTTTGTCAAAGGATGAGGGGGTTTTCATATCGTTGTGGAAGTCAGCTGAAGAAATCACCTTTCCGTCAGAAGTCACCATGTCATAATCAGACGTAAGTACTGAATCAGATGCTGCATGGGCAAAACTAGGCACACTTAAAGCACCAAAAACGAGTAGAGAAGGGATTAATTTTTTCACCTTTTTCATCATATTCCTCCTTTATGTCCTATATCAAAAATGATACGATTGTTTCATATTGGAGTAAATGAGAGAATATTCTTATTTTTTACAAAATATTTCATTTGTAAATTAGGTGTTTCGTATCTTCCAAATATTTATTCTAGCGATCTCTCTATGAAAAAAGAAAAAACCGCCATTTTGGCGGTTTCAGATTGTTGACAAAGGGCTAAAATGAACTTTATTTTAGCCCTTTGTCTTCTTTTCAGCGTGATCAGCTCCATACATCTTTTACATATCTGTTGTCATTGGCTAGAGATGTCAGCCATTGTTCAGCTGTTTCTTTCGCACACTGTTTCTCAGTCTGATACAGTTCAATAAGTGTTGCCTCGACATCTGGTGCCATGACCTTTCCATCCCCGCAAATATACAGGTAGGCGCCTTTGTCGAGCAATTCAATGAGCTTGGCTCCATCATTTTTAATGAAGTGCTGGACATACACTTTTTGCTCCTCGTAGCGAGAGTAAGCACGGTGGATGGTGACGACTCCTTTTTCTTGTGCAAGCTGCATTTCGTCATAATACAGATCATCTTCATGCGGGTGGCGGCAGCCAAAATAAAGATGGGCTTCACCTAACGACTTCCCTTCATTTTGCCATGCTTCCCTTGCCTGAATGAACCCTCTAAACGGGGCGATACCTGTTCCTGGTCCAATCATGATCATTGGTATTTCAGGAGAAGGCGGCAATTCGAACCCTGCTTGAGCTTCATGGAGGAAGCAGGCCACTTCATCTCCTTCTTGCAGTCCGCATAAATAGTTTGATGCGACGCCTGCGTATTCACCGCGTCCGCTCCATGATTTTCCTTTCACAACAGCTACTGTGATACTAAGCCTCTTTTCATCCACCTTTGGCGAACTGGAGATCGAGTAATAACGAGGCTTCAATCCTGGTAAAAGGGCTAAGAAATGATCAAATGGCAGTTCACATGCTTCGTATTGTTCTAGTAAATCCAGCATGGTCACACGCTTCTTTAATACAGCTTCTTGATAAATGTCTCCCGCCATTTGTTCAAGTTCAATACGATGAGGTGGGCATACCGTATATTTTGCAAGATCTCTTAGCTGAGTACGTGTCACAGGCTCTTGCAACTCTACATGTGACCCCAACAATTCTTCGACTTGAATTGGCTGATTTAATGGTAAATGACTTGCTTCTTTTTCCGAAGAGAGTATCATGTGCTGCTTGGGATCCAGCTTAAAACGATCGGTCACTCGCTGAACGAGTGTTGCACTATTTTTTGGCACGATTCCGATATGATCTCCTTCTTTATAATGCTTGCCTTCAGGTAATTGAAGTTCGATATGCCTTGTTTGGCGGGTACTTTTTTCAGATTGTAATTCTTGATTTTTCAATACAACAGCTGAAAAGGCACCGTATGTTTTAGCTACAGGACGTTCCACTAGCTCATTCGTATATACAATGGATAGGTTTGGCTTTTCTTGGCGTTTCTCCTGCAAGGTTAAATTGAATTCTTTTGCAAGCTCATCGAAGACTGTCTTCTGGAATGTTTCTTTATCTTCATCCATATCACCGCCCGCATCGCCTTCACCAATATCCGTTACACGCTTCGCCCCTTTTCTTTCAAGTGCTTCATCAATCAGACGAGGAATACGCTGATACGTGCTCGCCCAATTTCGATCCCCGCACCCAAAGACTGCAAATGTCACGTTTGATAGATCCTGCTCCTCATCCTGCGTCACCCAATCCACAAACTGTTTCGCATGGTCAGGCGGATGACCATTGTATGAAGCCGTTACAATTAAAACTGCGCCTGACTCTGGTAACTTTCGAGTATAATCATCAAGCGGTGCCGTTGTCACGTCAAACCCTTTTGCTTTTCCGTCTTCAGCAAATTCGTTTGCCATCTGCTTTGCTGTGCCCAGATTTGATCCGTACAAGACCAATAGCGGTGTTCCATGACTCGCTATTTTTGCTTCAGCAGATGCCGTGCTTTTTGTTGGTTCTTCTTTCGGAGGCGCCATAAAGAATTGCTGCTTTCTTGGCCGTACTTTGATTTTAAAATCATTCGGCTTAATCGTCAGGGATTCTTTTAAATCCAGTTCATACGACGTATGGTCAATCAGTTCAAGGTTGTGCAGAACCATCGCCAGAACCATCGTGGCTTCATGAAGGGCAAATTGCATCCCAATACATGCACGCTGGCCATTTCCGAATGGTTTATAGGCATGCTGTGGAATCTTTTCAGGATGCATAAAACGTTCAGGCTTGAATTCTTCTGCATCCTCCCCCCAAACCGCTTGATCCCGATGTATTTTAGGAAGTAGCACACTGACACTTTGGTTTTTTTTGATCGGATATTTCCCTCCAATGACTGTATCCTCTTTCGCATAAAGAGAGAACGTAGGCGCCGTCGGCCAGAGGCGAAGTGCTTCATTTAAGACCATACGCGTATAACTTAGTTTTTGAACCTGCTTAAATGTCGGCAGTCCGCCTTGTAGCACGTCGTCTGCTTCTTGTACGGCTTTTTTTAATTTGTCTGGATTCTTTAGTAAAAAATAAATCGCAAATGACAACAATCCACTTGTTGTTTCATGACCTGCTATTAAGAAGGTAATGATTTGATAACGGATATTTTCATCTGACAGGCGTTCACCTGTTTCAGGATCCTTTGCATGTAGCATGAGAGAAAGTAAATCATTGCCCGTTTTATCTTGTTTTTTCCGTTCTTGAATAATGTCATCTACTAATTGCTTCATAAATTCAACATCTTGTTCAAATTCTTTTCTTCTTTTGATCATTAATTTATCTGCGACCGGCAATCTACTTGCTTGATCCATCGCTTCATTTAAGCCATTCAGCATGCTTTCAATAAATGGATGCTGATTTTCTTTGTAAAAGCTGTTAAATCGAAAATCAAAACCGCATAGCCCGATCGTATCTAAAGTGAGCTTTGTCATATCCTCTGCTACTTCAATTTCTTCATCACGGCCCGTTCTTTGCCATTTTTGTACAAGCTGTGTGGCAATATCGAGCATCATCTCATGGTAGCCTTTCATGGCCTGCTGGCTAAACGCCGGCATCAAGATGTGATGAGCCTTTCTCCAATTCGGCTCTTCTGTCCAACTTGTAAATAACCCATCCCCTGAAAATGTTCTCACTTTATTGAGACTGCTTCCAATGAATTTATCAAAACGCCTCTCATCAAATACTTCTTTGGCAAGTTCATGGCTGGAAACAAAAATACTTGTTGCTTTTGAAAATTCAAACTGAAAGATCGGCCCTAATTCATCTGCCAGCCGCCAAAAGGTTTGAGAAAGCTCTCCTTTTTTGATATGAGGAATATTTTTTAAAGGTCCGTATGTTTTTGGTTTTGGAATGATTGATGTTTGTTGCATGTGCCCACTCCCTTTATTTCTTTATGATGCAACGCTAATGGCACGCCATAAGCATTGCTCAATATCTTCTAAAAATTCAATCGTTGGTTCAATTTCCTCTGCTAGAATCTGTTTATGAAGCTGAACGAACGCTCCAAATACAATGGATAAAATTGTTCTCCCTGAAAGATTTGGATGAATTCCATCCTTTTTGCCTTCTTCAAAAATATGAAATAGCTCATTTAATAGCTGCTGCATCTTCTCTTTACTTTTCTCATCTAAATAGTGTGAGCGTTTGTCAATTTCTAAGAAGTACAGACCACTTGGATTCTCTTTTGTAAAGAGCACTAAGCAATAAAAGACATGTTTGAAATAAGCCCTAATGCTTGCTTTAGGGTCTGGACTGTTTGTATTCACCTTGTCGATAAATGCAGTCAGACTTCGCTGGTATAAAATGTTCACAAGAGCTTCTTTACTATCAAAATAACGATAAATGGTTCCTGCTCCAACATTGGCTCTTTTCGAAATCATCGGCATCGTTGTACCGTCAAAACCCCGTTCAATAAATAAGTCCAGAGAAGCCTTCATAATCTGCTCCTGTTTATCAGTAGTTGCTGCGGGCATTTCATCCTCTCCTTTCGTTTTATCAGGAATGAATGTTCATTCCGCTTGATGTATATTATATTAATATTTTAAATTCTTCTATTTATACTTAAACATACTTATTTTTCTCCGTCACTACATTTTTTGAAAATAATAATAATTGAGAAATGATACCTAGATAGATGACATCCAAACGACTTATAAATATTGGCAGTTCTGTGACGCGCGGGTGTCGACTGAACTATATGTTCATTCTTGGTCAATTGGAGAATGGATGTGATCGTCATATGTATCAATATATAAACTGCCATTACTTGAACGAACCGCATAAACAATGTCTTTTAAAGACAGCTGCCTTTTTTGAATTTCTTCATATATCCACTGCTCCGTTAATTGGTTTTCATGAAGGTTTTTCAAAATGAGCTTTCCGTCCATAATGACTTCAATGGGCATGTAACGCTCTGCCTGCATCCATAGGTTAAGATCTTTTCGCGTGACATAATCAAATGAAGGGTATTTTTTCACCGACATATGCCCATCTGTTTCAATCATTGCAAATTCAACTTCACTAATGTCAAACACATTCTTTTCTCTGAGCTGTTGATTTAAATAATCAAGTGTATACCTCATTCCTTTCATATTCTCTTCAAGGATTTTGCCATTTTGAATCACAAGCGTTGGTTTACCGGCCATAAAACCTCTCACCTTCCGGCTTCTTAAAGCAAGTAAAGAAATCACATAAATAATGATCACAAGTGTCACAAAAGAAATGGTTGTGTGATGAAGCGGAAGCGTAGTATTAAACGCCAAGTTCGCCGCAATTGAACCTAGACTGATCGCCGCAATGAAATCAAAAATATTCATTTGTGCAATGGTTTGCTTTCCAAGAAGACGGGCACCGCCGAATAAAATAGCAAAAGCGAATATGGTTCGAAGAATGACTTCAATATGATCTGGCATTTCAGCTTCCACCTTTCGATTTCATGAAAAAAAGCCTTTTCTTTAGAAAAGACTCTTTGTTAGACTATGCATTTATTCCGTCATTATTCAAATGGGCCGCTTCTGTTTGCTCAAATTGTGAACGCAGCTCAATGATTGAGCTGTTTCTCACGTTTACTGGATCTTGCTGGAGTAGCCATGTATAAAATCTTGCTTGCTCTGCTGTTTGCAAAGCCTGCATATATTTTTGGGTGGAGCGCTTATCTGCAACACGCTGTTTAATGGATCGCATTTGCTTCCAAAATTGATAATAAGAAAGCTTTAACTTGGTCATAAAGCCACTATTATCCTCAATGACATAACCTTCTTCTTTGATTGTGTCATCATGTGATACAGATTGATACCATTTATAGAAAGAGGTCCAATCATGAAACACTGCCACTTGCTGTTTGCACCGCATGCCAAGCTGTTCACTGAGCCTTTTCACTTCAGCAAATGGTTCTTTTTCATAGCTCAGCTGACGCTTCACGATATCAAGTAAAATGAGTTGATCATGATCATATGTGATAATATGCGGGTCTTTCTCTGGCAAAATGACTTCAAATACAAGGGATACATGGTTGTCACGTACGTATGATTTGATGTAATCGACCTGCACATCGTCAAAGGTCGCATAAAATAGCTCTTCGACCCAAGCAGCATGCTGATTTTGCTTCACATGTGACGTATACGATTTGGACGTAAACACCAGCTCATCTTTTATTTCGTTAAACCCAACCGTGCCTAAGTATCCATTTGCTTTATCATAGACCGTCACAGGAAATTGAAGATGATTCACTAAATGCTGCATTCTTGTTTCAGGACGTTCATCAATATTAAAGAACTTATTATAACTTCTAGACACAATCTGCTTTGAAGTCATATTGATAAACAACCCTCTTGCTTTGACATTTATTTCATCCCATTGTCTTTCACTAAATGCTTTTTTGGTGAAATTAAAAGATGAAATATCGTGTGGCAGCTTTAATTCCTGTACATATTCATGCTGATCTAAATGGGCTAAAAAATCATCCAGCGTCAAATTGGGCTGAACAAAGACCGGTTGCTTGTTTTCAGAAGCTCTGTAGACAGGATTGTCAATTTCATGTGTCTCAATCCCGCCTGCTGTGATTTTTAACACACGCAGCTGTCCGCCAAATTCAACCTGACCTTCGAGATTATAAGATCTTTCCGCCGCTTGGATAGGCAGTCTATATAAATTGCGATGACCGTGAATTTGAATGATATCTAATCCAGCAGTATTTTGCACAAATAAGTGGTCAATGTCATCTGAATATTCACCTACTCCGTGAATAAGCTGCTGCGTTGAGACATGCAGAAGCTCTTCTGGCAAATGGGCAAGCCCACCATGGGTGACAAGAAATGTCTGACCATGATACGTAAAATAGGTGAGCTGATGAAATGTTCTGACAAACTTCCTTAATTCTTTTAGGTCAAAACCTGCTTCCGCAATTTCAGGCGCAGTATGACGGTTAAACATATTACTTCTCACTTTTTCTTCATGTGCATATTTGTAAAGATGCTGATCATGATTTCCTTCAATGACGATCACATTGCGGCATTCTCTATGTGCCAGCATCCATTCTAAAACTTCCTTGTTTTCTATTCCTCTATCAAGCAAATCACCTGCAAAGATATAAAGCTCGTTTTCTTTCAAGTCTCCTTGCAAATAAGTATTTAGAGCTGTGTAACAGCCGTGAATATCACCGAAGACGTGAATGGCCTCATACTGATCAAAAGACCTGGGCTGATACGTCATAATGGCTGGATATTCCTCAGGCGTCAAAACGGTTACCCATGAAGGCACCTTCTCTGTCTTTAACCGTTCATTCATTTGATATAAAACAGATTCCTTCACTACTTTGTGCGGCTCTCGACAGCGATTTTGCAGCAAGGCTGTTTCAAGAGGCACTTGCGTAAAATCGACGACATACACTCTATAGCGGTATGAAGTAGCTAATGATTTATACTGCGAAATGGACTTACTTGTGACATGTGTTGCATCAATGACAGTAAAGTCTCCTCGTTCCATTCGGGCTGTGAGGAGTTCAAATAATAAAGACCAGACTTTATGATCATGTTTGCTTGAAATTTCTGGTTTCCCATTGACTGATAACTGCGGAGGCTGGGTTAACAGACGGATCTGATCCGCTGATAATGTATATGGTTCTAAGCCTTGTTCTTTGATCCAAGTTGATTTACCTGCACCTGGGAGACCTCGTAAAAGGACTAAAGTTCTCATAATGGTTCTCCTTTAATGAGTGATATTTTACCTATTATAGATAAATTATGGATAAATCTCAATCTTTTATTGAATATGGTAATATATAGATATCGAAAGGGAGGGGTTACATATGTCTAATGAAGAGAGGGCTGCATTCAATATTGGGGATATTGTATTTCAAGTATTTTCTCTTCTATTCATCGCATTGATCGTGACCATCGTTGTCATCGCGATTCGAATGATAAGAAGAAAACAAGTGGAATTGAAGAAAGTCGAGGCTAGATTAAACAAAGTAATTGAAAAAAATCATTTAAAAGAGTAAAAAAATCCGGGAGTTAACCGGATTTTTTTGTTTTCATCACGATCCCTTGTCGCTGCTGCATCAAAAAGAAAAAGACACCTAAAAGAACAAGAAGACCACCGAACATTTGTAGCAGCGTGACTTTCTCTCCAAGCAGTAAAACAGCGAGTATCGTTGCCCCAACAGGTTCGCCTAGAATACTCATTGAAATAGTTGTCGCATTCACATAGGTTAACAGCCAGTTATTAATCACATGGGACATGGTAGGGATAATGGCGAGCAGTAAGAAAATCCCCCATTCTTTACCCGAATAGCCTACAAAAGGCGTTTGCTGTATAAGGTTAAATAAAATTAAAAAAAGGCCGGCAAAACCAAATACACAAAAACTATAAATCCAATGAGATATCTTTCTCACAGCTTGTTGACCGATTAATAAATAACAAACAACAGCGATTACACTGAAAAAGGATAAAATGTCTCCTATAATGGCGTCTTGGTTATGTCCGATATCCCCCCATCCAATCATGAGCGCACCAACAATCGCCGCACACATTGTGAAAATGGCTGACTTCGTTGTTCGTTCACGAAAAATGAGAAATCCGCCTAATAATGACACCATCGGCTGAAGTGCAATGATGATTGTAGAGCTCGCCACTGTGGTGAGCTTCAATGAGCCGAACCACAAAACAAAATGGAGCCCTAAAAAGAAACCTGACATACATAAGAAAAACCAGTCTCTCCGCTTTAACGAGACAAGCTCTTTTTGACGCGGCAGAATAAAGGGAAGCATCAAAACCGCCGCAAATATCATTCGATACATACTTAAAATAGCAGCAGGCGCACTTGACCACTTCACAATAATGGCCGAAAACGAAATCGCAATGATGGAGATCACAAGCGGCACCGCAATCGACTTCTTTGGAGCATTTGTCTTCATTTCCATTAGCAGCTTCCTTTACATCAGCAGTAGATGAGCTTCTCATCTTGTATGACGTCATCTTACTATGACCATTCGCCTAGAGGCAAGATGAATTTTAAGAATGTTTACATAAAAAAAGCTTTCTTCACGAAAGCCCCAGATTGTTGACAAAGGGCTAAAATGAACTTGATTTTAGCCCTTTGTCTTCTTTTCAGCGTGATAGAAAACCTTTGCAGTCCTAGGAAGGATGAGCATCGGCGCGGAGCGAATTTAACATTCGTGAGCACCGAAGCGCAGGACTGACACCGAATGCGAGGGTTTGCCTACACGCTGAAGCTTTCTTCACGAAAGCCCTCATTCATCATCTATTAATACATACACAGCCCGCACCGGCCCATGAACACCAACGACTAAATTCATTTCAATATCGGCAGAATTACTTGGACCTGATATAAAATGAATGGCGCCTTTCGTCTGCTCTCCTTCTTCTACTAGGCGATGAAGAGCTGAAACAGCATGAATCATCCGCGGGACAATTGTGCTTTTTTCAATACATACGATATACATCATCGGTAAAAAATGAAGTGCTCTCCCTTGACCTTGATGGGAGGAAAGAACAACGGTTCCGGATTCTGCAAGTGTGTAATCGCTGAATACCACTGCATATTTCGCTTGTTCTGCCCGCCTTATATTTTCTTCTCTTGATGTATCTGCATTCCAGCTAGTGACTGAGATTCCTTCTTTCCGCAAGGCTTGAAACATAGGATGACATTCATATTGTGCAAAACGTCTATCGCTCGAAGTCATCACAGGACCTTCTCCATACTCTTTCATCAATAATCGTAACGTTGAGGGTGCTTCTTTTGGCGTTGTTTCTACCACTTTCGTATGAATTTGCTGACATTGCACCTTCAATTGCTCTACCAATTCTTCTTTCGACAGACCTTCATTTGTTTCCCAATTGACTCGATGCTTCCAAACCGGACGCCGAATAGATGCAGGCTTGGAGGAGCTTTTGCCTAATTGTTGCTGGATATGTGCTAAAAATGGATCCCGATGAGAAATGGTTCCTTTCATTGTCGCTCCTCCTTTTGTTTCTTTTTAAACCAATCCCGAAACCTTTCTTTGCTTGGCGCTGGGAGGTCACGAATTTCTGTCCAATTCTTTAAAGGACCCGCACCTTTTGAAATCTGTCCGTTTGAAGCCATACGTTTCAAGA
This sequence comes from Bacillus sp. GbtcB10, assembly GCF_019091365.1. Classification (NCBI taxonomy): domain Bacteria; kingdom Bacillati; phylum Bacillota; class Bacilli; order Caryophanales; family Bacillaceae; genus Bacillus; species Bacillus sp. GbtcB10. The sequence goes on along the minus strand of NZ_JAGXJP010000001.1, from coordinate 882,849 downwards.
GCACAGGGGCTGCTTTTGTTCCAAATCGATACATTCTAGGAGTGGATGCGCCCATTCCGAACATTTTCATTGCCATCATTTCCGCTTTAGGCGCTCTCCCCTCTTTTTCAACGATGACTTGTCGATGTTTGATTAATAATTCGTGAAGTGGAATTTTCACTGGACAAGCATCTGTACAGGCTACGCACAAACTTGAGGCGAAAGGAAGCTCTTGGTAGTCGTCATATCCTCCAAGTAGCGGCGAAAGAACAGCACCAATCGGACCCGGGTAAATTGATCCGTACGAATGACCGCCAACATGCCGATAAACGGGGCACACATTGATACAGGCTGCACACCGAATACATTGCAAAACTGGCTGAAATTCCGTCCCTAATATATTTGACCGTCCGTTATCCACAATGACCAAATGAAACTCTTCTGGTCCATCGACCTCTCCTTCTCCTTTTGGTCCCACGACAGAGATATAGCTTGTTAACTTTTGACCGACTGCGCTTCTGCACAATAGACCGACAAGGACATCGAGCTCCTCCATCGTTGGTACAAGCCGCTCCATCCCCATGACTGCGATATGTGTCTTTGGAATAGACGTGACAAGATCCGCATTCCCTTCATTCGTCACAAGACAAATCGATCCTGTGTCAGCCACAGCAAAGTTACAGCCCGTCACACCAATATCTGCTTCAAGAAATTTTTCTCGTAACAAAGCTCTTACAAATTTGGTCATTTCTTCAGGAGTCTCTGACATATCATATCCAAGCTTTTCGTGAAAAACTTCCCGTATTTGTTCTTTCGTCATATGAAGGGCTGGTGCCACGATATGTGAAGGTGGTTCATGGTCATCAACTTGAAGAATATATTCTCCAAGATCGCTTTCAACTACCTCGCAGCCAATCTCTTCTAGCGCTTGATTCATTTCAATTTCTTCTGTGACCATTGATTTTGATTTCACGATCTTTTTTGCTGCTTTTTTTTGTGCTACATCTTGAATGTACGCTGATGCCTCTTCCTTTGTTTTTGCAAAAAACACATGACCTCCACGTCTACTCACGCTCTCACTTAATTGATATAAATAGTCATCAAGATGGGCCAGTGTATGCTGCCTGATGTCCTCTCCAAGTTCACGCCACCTTTCCCAGTTTCCAAGCTCTTCACTTGCAGTCATCCGCCTTTTATACAGACGCTCCTGTGCCGAAGAAACAGCTCCTCTCATCACAGCGTCTTCTAATCCTTCGCCGATCCGCTCTTTAAAAGCCTTCTCTCCAATTTTCATACTCATGTGCCGTTCCCCCTCTTAGCTTCAGCGGCTATTCAACACTTCTGCGATATGCATCACTTTGACTGGCTTATGAAGACGATTCAGTCTTCCTCCGATATTGAGCAGACATCCACAATCAGCACCAATGATATATTCAGCGCCTGTCTCCTCTATGCTTTGTACTTTTTCATCGACCATCTGCTCAGAAATGGGTGTCATTTTGATTGAAAAAGCTCCTCCAAATCCGCAGCAATTTTCAGCGCGAGGCAATGGTTCCATCACCAAATCTTTGACATTTGACAACAGTGTGAGAGGCGCTTCCTTAATTCTAAGCAGTCTCGTCATATGGCAGGAGGTATGATAGGTGGCTTTTCCTTTCAAACTCGCACCTACATCTGTTACATGTAATATATCAACAATAAATTCCGTTAATTCATATGTTTTCTCAGCAAGTGCCTGAGCACGGGCGAACCACGCTCGGTCTTCTTTAAAAAGGTGCGGATATTCTAAAAACATGGCCTTACAAGAACCTGATGGTGTGACGACATATTCAGCTGATTCAAAGGCTTTCATCATATTTTTGGCCGCTTTGATTGTTTCTTTTGTATAGCCGCTGTTAAAGGCGGGCTGCCCGCAGCACACTTGTGCTTCAGGTAATTCCACTTCAACACCAAGCCGCTCTAACACCTCAACAGTCGCCTTTCCTACATGTGGCTGCATAGTGTCAATTAAACAGGTGACAAATAAACTGACTCTCATCGGCGAACTTCCTTTCTTTTGCTGCACCTTGATTTATGTCCGGTCATCTGATGACTGAATAATGGACCTTCATTTCATTTTAATCCCAAATTTCTGAAATTTCAACGAACGGATTTGTCTAAAATTTGGACATCATGCTTGTGTGATACATGAAAAAACGCCCTTTTTACAGGGCGTTTGAGAACATTCATGTTTTTATTTCTTCATACTACCGAAGGAAGTGTCGTCTTTCACACAAACCGCCTTCACTTCATGATTTTCTTTATGTGATGAATTCGTTTTTCAAAAGAAGGATGACTTTCACGCCATTCAGATTTTCTTCCGTCATCTCCATCTTCTTCAATCAAATGACTTAATTTTATCAAAGTATTGAGATATAGAGTTTGATTCTCAAGATGGTGAACAGCAAAGCGATCCGCCTGAATCTCAAATAAGCGACTCATTTTCTTTGGCAACCACTCCGTCATAAATATCATGATCAATAACCCTGCTGGGAACAACAAAATATATTGCCACCAACCATTGGCAAGCATCACCTGTCTGGCATAGTACATACTGATTCCCATAAGTAAGGTGACAATCACAGTGAGGTAAATGGTGAAATGCGCATGTTTTAATTTTACATGTCCCATTTCGTGGAATAAGATCGCACGAATTTCCTCTCTATCAAACTTATCTAATAACCCTTCCGTCACATATAGATTGACTTTTCTTCTAAATGGAAGTTGAAATGAATATATCCAGGCATTCACATCATGTTGTGAGTCTTTTTTCACCCATATATTTACCTTTTGGTTCGTTTTATGCTCAATATCTTTGCAAATATTTATGAATTCGTCCGTCCGTAAGATTTCATACTTATTTATCATTTTTTGAATGAATGAGTAACCCATAATAAATAAGATGACTAGGGCGAAATACCAAGCACAAAATAGAAAAAGATGATCCATAACCTTCGCTTGAAACGCCAAAGGCATGACTAAATAAGAGCCGAAATATATCAAGGATAATGTGATAGCACCAAATAAAACGGCTTGCTCCCTAACGTTCAGGAAGAATGAATTCCCTAAAGTGTCTTCATTTTCTCCTACTACATCAGAAGAATCTTTTGTCACATACTCAAATGAATAAGCTGTCAATAAGACTGACAGGAAACTAGGCACAAGTATAGAGAGAATCATACTCAACACATAAGATCCTGTAACAGATAGCACGTATCCCATTAAGAAATAATAATTTAATCCCAAGGGAAGAAAAATGGCTAGAACAAAGGGAATGAATAATGTGAATAGGTTTTTCATCGATTCGTGAAGGTTAAAAAGGAAAAATAACAAAGCGGGCAAAAGAATTCCCATTAAAGTCATGAATGTAACAAATGTAATGCTATGCTTAAAGTTTGTGTTGATCTTAGTTGTTTCTGTTAGATTCGTTAGATTGTATGTAGAAAAGAAGGGATTTTGCGTTACCTGTTCCATCATGATCGTATCATCATGGATAGGTACAAAACCTTTTCTTAGAAAAACCAATGCCTTATCATTCATTATTTTGTCTGTTTCAATCATACTGATTCCATTCGCAGATGGGATCTGTGTGAGATTTATGTTCTTTCCACTTAATTGAAGGGATGCTTCTGAAGGGCCATTGAAAGAACCGTCTTGATAGGTTAATAAAACGTCACCCTGATATAGCGAATGAGCGACGAATACTTTTGGGTTGCTTTCTTTGTTCGAATCAAGTAAAACAAATGGTGAAACAACGGCTGAACGAAAACCGAGTTCAATCATAATGACGATGATTGTGATCATACTGGCAGTCAAATAAGAGAGAAAGGCTTTGCGTAACATGTCATCACATCCTGCTATTTAATAGGATTAAAACAAAATGAATATCTTGAATAATGTATTTCATAATAAAGTAAGCGTCATTCATTTGTTGGAATCATCTCATAAAATTCTAACATCTACATACAAGAATATGTACGACAAAATGGACATTACACCTATATTTTCAAAATAACGGATCAACAAGGATAGAAAAAACGCCCTTTTACAGGGCGTTTTTAATTGTTTAGTTTGACATCATTTCTCGTATTCTATCTTCAATAGGTGTTAAAGAACGGCCTAATAGTTTTTCGAAATCATGGCTTTCGACTGCTAATGCCCCATCGCGAATTCCGCTTTGCATCGCTTTGACAAATGGAACAGCTTCTTTCGGTACACCATTTGACGCTAAAAATTCTCCAAATGTATCTACATCCATGTGCTCTACTTTGATTTCTTTCCCGCTCACTTTGCTGACCATTTGTGCAAGTTCAGTGTGTGTGCGAAGCGGTCCTGACAATTCATAGATTTCCTGATCATGTGCCGGCAGTGTTAACGCATTTGCTGCTGCTTCTGCATAGTCATTTCTTGTTGCCCAGCCGACTTTACCTTCACCAATTGGGCTGATAAACGGCGCTCCGTTCACTGATGCCAGAATCGTATCTTTTTCATTTTCCACATACCAATTGTTTCTTAGAAAAACATGAGGTATGCCAGAGGCCAAAATCGCTTCTTCTGTTTTTGCATGGTCATGTGCTAGGTTAAGCTGACTTTCTCTTGCATTGACAACACTTGTATAAGCAATAAATGACACATTCGCTGCTTTCGTTGCTTGGATGGCATTGATATGCTGCTTCACGCGGTCTCCATCCCCAGACGAAATGATCAAAAGGCGATCAATCCCTTGAAACGCTGATTGAAGTGTATCCGGCTGTGTGAAGTCTCCCTTGCGCACATCCACCCCAGCTTCCTTTAGATGGACTGCTTTTTGCGGATCTCGAACACTGACCGCCAATTGTTCAGCTGGTACTTTTGCGAGCAAATGTTTGACGACGAGCGATCCAAGTTGTCCTGTTGCACCTGTCACTAATAATGTCATTGATTTGACCTCCTCATTTTTCGTTCAACGGTGATGTTTCATGTATGAAGCAGCTGGTTTCTTGCATCAGATCATTCGTTATAATCAAAATGGTTACAACAAAGGGGTAAAAAAAGCTCTATGTATGAGCTTTTTCTACTCCGCCTCGATTAATAATTGCTTAATTGTCACTTGTTTAAGATGATGCTCAAGTGCGGACTGTGCTTCTTTAAGTTCTTGCCGCAGTCTCGTATCCATGGCTTGACCAATTGGACATGCAATGACTGGTTGATGAAAGTTAAATAACTCTTCATTTGCGCTTACATCCACAGCCCGGTACACATCTAGTAGAGTAATGTCCTCTGCCGGCCTTTTTAAGGAAGCACCGCCAACTCCTCGGCGAATCTCAATGAGATCCGCCTTTTTGAGCATAGCCATCATTTTTCTGATAATGACTGGATTCGAATTGACACTTTCTGCAATAAAATCCCCTGTGCACTCTTTTGAAACACCCGCAATAAAAGACAAGATATGAACAGCAATGGTATACCTGCTGCTAATTTGTTTCACATTCCTTCACCACCGTTGTAATCAATATAGTTACAATGAGCGGTTTTGTCAATCAATAAACGGATGTTTCTTTCTTTCCCAATCTTCAAATGTCATCATCTCATGATTTTCTCCTGCATCAATTTCAAGCGGTGCTATGCATTCAAGCAAATTGCCATCTGGGTCAAGAAAGTAAATGGCAGCATGAAATTGTGGTGGATTATCAAGAACTAAAGGCTGCTGCTCTTCCGAAAAACCAAACATCGGATGAATGCTGATCCCTTTTTCTATCAGCCATTCTTTGATCTGCTCAATGCTGGATGTTTCTATTTGGAACGCAACATGTCGAGTGGCTGGATGATATGGAATAGTGGATATATCAGCCTTCCATAAGCCAAGCCAGCTCTTTCCTTTCTCAATCCATAGAAAAGCCACTCGTTCATTTTCATGAGCAAGTGTTAATTCCAATTTTTCATAAAAAGAAATGGATGCCTTCAAATCACTCACAGGTAAATGTGCTTCATACAAGCCTTTCATCATCATTTCAATCACTCCTTTACTATCTTCTATTGTGCAGGAATTGAAAACATTCTTCCTCAGCAAAACGATGTATTTCAACCAAGCCATTGGATTGAGATGGTTAAATGTTTGATCCATTGCATATGGGGGAAGGTGTTCAAATAAAAGAAAGGAGCGTTCAATATGCCTTGGACAATGGAAGATTATCCAGCTTCATTCCAATCACTAGACAAAGTCATTCGAAAAAAAGCACTTGAGATTTCCAACAAAATGGTGCAGGAAGGCTATGAAGAAGGTAGAGCGATTCCAATTGCGATCAATCAAGCGAAAGAGTGGAAAAAGAATGCGACGGAAAAAGAAATGGAGGACTTTCACTCTCATGGTTCTGTGACTCCTTCTAAGAAAAGCAGCTCTGCACGACCTGAGCTCATGGATCATGCGCAGCATGTCGTGAAACATGATGAAGGCTGGGCGGTTCAAACTGAAAAAGCGAAGCGTGCAAGTGAGGTAAAAGAAACGAAACAGGAAGCCATCGACCGCGCGAAAGAGATTTCATCTAAAAAAGGAACAGCAGTTGTCATCCACCGAACAGACGGGACGATTCAGGATGTGGTGAAGCCAAAATAAGACCGCCCTTTGGGGAGCGGTCTTTTCTTTATGCATTCTTTTCTTTTTTAGCGGGTGCTTTTCTTTTCTTAGGTGCTGCTTTTTTCGTTTTTTCTGGTTTTGATCGATCGATAGAAGCCTGCAAAGCGGCCATCAAATCAGTGACATTGGATGAAGCCTCTTTTTTACCTGTCGTTGCTGGTTGAACGGTATGTTCTCCAGAAATTTTGTCTCCAATGACATTCATCAGCTGCTCTCTGTATTCATCGCGATAAGCGGCTGGATCGAATGTGGTGGTCAGCTGCTCAATTAAAAGGAGTGCTGTATCTAACTCTTTCTTCACGATGTTTTCCTCTTGCGGGATATTGGGGACGTCTGATACTTGCCTAATTTCGTCAGGGAAATGAATGGTTTCCATTAGTAAAATATGTTCGTAGCACCTAACAATCGCTAATTGCTCCTTTGAGCGAATCATGATCTTGGCTACACCGATTTTCCCTGATTCTTGCAACGCTTTTCTTAATAATGAATAAGCCTTTGCTCCGCCGGTATCTGGAGATAGAAAATAACTTCTTTCATAATAGATGGGGTCGATTTCTTCTATCTTCACAAAATCAATGATTTCGACGGCTTTTTCTTCATTTTCTTTTCTCAACCTTTCGAGTTCTTCCTCATCCAATTCAATGAATTTATTTTTGGCATACTCGTACGCTTTTACAATTTGCTCTGGCGCTACCTCCTCGCCGCAGTTAGCACAAACCTTTTTGTAGTTAATTGGCGTATGGCATTCTTTATGAAGCTGTCTTAATTTAATATCTTTGTTTTCTGTAGCGGTAAACAGCTTGACTGGAATATTCACCAGTCCGAAGCTAATGCCGCCCTTCCATACTGTATGCATCGTAACGCCTCCGTTCTTTTCTCCTTACTATGTAATGTTTTCATCAGAGTTATGTATGTTTATGAAAATTTCATCCCACCATAAGAACACATGATGTAAGGAAGTGAAAAACACAATGAAACCGATGCGTTTAACGTCTGCACATGATATTCCTGTTGGAGCAGACTGGCTGTATGAATTAAAATATGACGGCTTTAGGGCCATTCTTATTTGGGAAATAGACACCATCCATTTAGAGAGCAGAGCGGGAAAACGATTAAACAAACAATTTCCTGAAGTCATTGATCAGTGCCAGCAACTAACAAAGCAGCTTGCACCTTTTTTACCGCTGACCCTAGATGGAGAATTGGTCTTTTTACTGAGTGAACAAGAAAGCGACTTTACAAAGGTTCAGCAAAGAGGCCGCCTGAAAAACACAGAAACCATTCAACGCCAGGCTAAGCGGTTTCCATGTCATTTGATTGCATTTGATCTATTGAGATGCAAAGGGAAATCCCTCGTTGATTTACCGCTGATTGAAAGAAAAGCTGAGCTGCATGAGGTGTTCCAAGCAGCAAATCTTCCTCCCTCCGTTCAGCTGAATCACCCCTCTCTTCTTCAAATCATCCAAACCGATAGCAGCCCTGATGACATGAAAAAAATCATGCTGACATATTTAGCGGAAGGATTAGTTGCTAAAAAGAAGATGAGTAAATGGCAGGAACATACCCGATCGAAAGAATGGCTCAAAATCAAAAATTGGCGGTATGTATCTGTCATCGTGACTCGTTTTGATAAAGACAATGGCTATTTTCAAGGATGTCTTTATCAAGAAACGAATCTCATAGAGGTTGTCCAATTTAAGCATGGTTTTTCTAAAGAAGAAGAACAAACCCTGCGTACCTTATTTCTAACCAAAGGTCAAATGACTGAAGCATCACATTATGAAATCCCACCATCCATTGTCGCAAAGATTGCCTGTATCTCTTTTGATGGATCAGCCTTACGAGAGCCCCGGTTTTCTTCGTTTTTATTCGATGCAGATCCAGCAACGTGTACCTTTCAACACATGCTCAAACAACTTTATCCACTCCCAGCTATGATTGATATCACCCACCCAGAGAAACCGGTTGTACCTGCCCTTCATATCACAAAGGCAGATTACTTACTTTATTTGAGGCAAGCCGCTTCCTGTTTATTACCTTTTTTACGTGAAAGACGTCTTACGTTAATACGCTTTCCTCATGGCACTGGTGGAGAATCTTTTTATCAAAAGGCAACGCCCGATTATGCGCCTGATTTTGTTGAGACAGATCAAGCGCACGATATGTCTTACACAATCTGTAATGATCCTAATACGTTGCTTTGGCTTGGTAACCAGCTGGCGATGGAATTTCATATTCCTTTTGAAACGAGAGATACAGATCGGCCTGTAGAAATTGTATTTGATTTAGATCCGCCTTCTGTTAAAGAGTTTCACCTAGCAATAGAAGCAGCCAAACGAATCAAGGCCATTTTAGATGGACTCTTTCTCACCGCATTTATTAAAACAAGTGGTGGGAAAGGGCTACAAGTTTATATCCCATTGAAGAAAAATGCCTTCACATATGAACAAACTAGACAATTCACTGCGTTCATCTGCCAATTTTTATGCGAACAAGCACCCGAGCTGTTTACGCTAGAGCGTCTAAAGAAAAACCGCGGCAACCGTTTATATTTAGACTACCTTCAACATGATGCTGGAAAAACAATCATCGCCCCGTATTCCCCGAGAGGAAACGAGCTCGGACTTGTTGCAACACCGATTGAATGGGAAGAATTAAATAGCGAAGAATGTCACCCTTCTTTATTTACGATGCCGGCTGTTATAAAACGTCTAAAGGAAAAAGGCGATCCATTCCGGAAAATGAGGCACCATGTGAATGATGATTCTTTTCGACAAGTTTTATATCAGCTGCAGGACATATTACCAGCTCATAAAATGGACACACGCGGTCATTAAGCGTTACACTTATTCATTAGAGAGGAAGAAAGGGATGACCATTTTGACCGCACACTCAATACGAAACATTGCACTGATGTTCTTATGTCTTACCGCAGGAATAGTGGATGTTATTGGCTATTTAAGCCTGGGGCATGTGTTTACAGCAAATATGACGGGAAATATTGTACTGCTTGGCATTGCAGCAGGCAGTTCATTGCAGTTAACCGCTCTTCATTCCATCACGGCACTTAGCGGATTTGTTCTAGGTGTTTTACTAGCTGTTGTCATAGGTGGAAAACAAGAAAAAACATTTTGGCCAAAAGCCGTTACACGCATCTTTATCATAGAAGTCATCATCTTGCTTCTATTTGCTCTTATGACCATTTTTCCTTATACGCAAGGTGCTTATTTTATGCTGATTATCCTTTTAAGTATGGCGATGGGCATGCAAACGGCGGCCGCACGCAAATTAAATGTCGCTGGCATTTCTACAACAGTTTTAACGAGTACACTTGCTAACTTATTTGAAGATTTGGCGCAACGCTTATCAAATCGGGAAAAAAGAAAAGCCCCTATTCAGCATGTGAGCTTGCTGCGAATCGGTTCTATTGTCTTTTACTGCCTAGGTGCTGCTTTAGCTGCGTATACAGATGCTTACGATCCGTTTATCATCATTTGGCTGCCTATTTGCATCCTAGGGGTTATTGTGATCACAGCTACATTTAAGCACTTTCACCAATTGAAATAGCCAATCTTAGATGGCTATTTCAATCACTGTGATGAAACATTAATAACTTCTTACATAAAAACCAGGAGGACGCCCCATAATGAATGTGGAGCCATATGGAGAATATCCAGAAAACGTCCCGAACCCTCCATATCCAGGGTAACCTCCTAAGCCCGAGAACACGCCAGGGCTCACATAATACCCGCCAAAGCCAATATGAGGTCCCACTGCTCCGCCGCTAAAACCGCCGCCATGAAAGCCTCCATACACCCGTGGATCCATACAATCACCTGCCTTCAACTTACACTTCATCTCATCATATGCGTGACAAATGGAGCGGTGTTCCCTCTTTTGTAACAATTTCTATGTACTATAGACCAATTTGATGAAATTTGAATGAAAAGTCCTGCAAAAAATTAAATTAAGCAAAGAAAGGTGACCTTTTTAACTTGTTGCTCTGCCCTATGTTTATTTAGAATAATGGAGCAGGTAACAAATTTGCACACCCCCTTTGTTGCGAATTCTTCTTATTAAACGTTCTTGCAGCGTTTAATAAGAAGAGCCTATTTTCACCCATATAAAAAACCCTTGCTGATGATCATCAACAAGGGCGAGATATGATTGGGTGATTAACCACCAATGATTTTTTCTGCTACTTCGAAAGAACCCGCTACATTTTCAGTTAAAACAGCCGCAGCGACCGCTAAACCCACAACGAATAATACTTTTAATCCTGTTTTCATCTTATATCAACCCCATTCTTTTCATATGTAAATCCGCTTCTAAACTTTTATTCAAGTAAAAAACAGACTGCTCATAAAGTGCTTGCTTTTCACAATACTTTGCAGCAAAGTGAGAAAGCTCTTTCACTTCATGATATTCATTCTTTTCTTCTAACTTTCTTAATTTCTCATTAATTTGCTGAAATCTTTGTGGCACATTCGTTAAGTAAAGATCATGTACGATGCCTATTTTGAGCTGAAACACTTCATGAGAAGCATCTTTTATTCGTGCATATGCAGCCTCTATATACTGGCTTGCGCGCTGCTTTTCACCAATCACACAGAGTTCCCGGCTGATCAGATACGTAGAATGGAAAAAGAAATCTGAATCATAATACTCTTGATGAGACAATGCTTTTTCAAGATGGCTGATGGATTCTTTCGGTTTATTCCAAAATGAATATAAAATGGCCACATTATGATGGTGCTGAGCCAGCATAAAATCATCCTGTTCGCTCGTCAACACCTCTTCCGCCAAACGATAATTCTCAAGCGCTTCTTCGTACCTGCCAATCTCTGTAAGGTTGGCTGCAATAAGAGAATATGAAAGTGCAGTTCTTCTTTCATATTGCTTGTGACGTTTATAGACGTGTAGAGCCCTGCGAATATAACTTAATGAAAGCATAATATGACTCAGGCGATAGTAAAGCCACGCGACCTTAAAATCGAAATCAGCGCGTTCAATTTCACTCGGAATTTTATCTAAGAGCTTTTCCGCACTTTGATACATCTGTAATGCAACCTCATAATTCCCCTGATGCTGTTCATACACACCCTCATAAAAATCAAAATAATAAGCAAGGCGATTAGACAAATCATCATCTTTTTTCCCATAATGGCCTTCTATACTTTTCGTTGAAACATTGCCTTTTTGCCCTCTTAAATTGTACATCAGAATATGATGCCTTTTCTCTAGAAGAGAATAATACATGAGGATGTCAGCATCATCAATTTCCTCTACTGCCTGTTTCGCTTTAGCAAATAGCCGTTCTGCCTCATCTGCATGATCTTTTTTGATTTCCATGTTCCAGTCATTTAATAGTGATGCCAATTCCGCCACAGGAACTTTGCTCATTCTACACCCCCAATCACCTTCAGCTACACCACATGATTTCACTAAATATGGAACTTCTATTAGCAATTGCTAATTAGTCCATTTGACATCATTTTAATATGAATCACTTGAATCTTCAATAACCGATTCCTTCGTTATTGCGTTTCTTTCTCCTAGTCAATGATGCATACACTAAAAATTCCGTCTTTTTTCTATTAAAGGACACGGTTGAATTGAAAAAAAAGCCCTTATTGGGCTTTTTGGATTTATTCCAATCTGATAATGGTTAATGCCGCTCCAACAGATCCCCCGCCAAGTAATACTACGGTTGCGACTAAACCGAATATTTGAAGAGAAATTTGATTCCCTGCTGCAAGTGTTGTAATGAGAGATACGTTGTAGGTAGATGTAGATAAAGCGGGTGATAAAATAGACCCTGCTATGGGTGTTCCGTTGTTAATTACCCTTGCTCCTGCAAGCAGTGAAGCGTTTGTGTTTATTTGATACGTGATGAAATACCTCCCTGAAACAGGTACAGTAAACACCGTATTCCCACCACTTACAGTAAATCCATCTAAACTTTGGTTATTAGGCAGCGTCACTGCCGTTCCGCCTAAAACAACCAGCACCGTACTTCCCGACGTATTGGATGCGTACATCGAGTTAGTTGTTAAACTAGTACCGGTTGGACCTGTGTCACCTGTGGCTCCGGTTGAACCAGTTACTCCCGTTGGACCTGTGGCACCAGTTGTGCCCGTTGCACCGGTTGAACCCGTGGCTCCAGTCGGGCCGGTTATTCCTGTTGAACCCGTGGCTCCCGTTGGACCCGTGACTCCGGTTGAACCCGTGGCTCCCGTTGGGCCAGTTACTCCCGTTGGACCCGTGGCTCCCGTTGGGCCAGTTACTCCGGTTGAACCCGTTGCACCGGTTGAACCCGTGGCTCCAGTCGGGCCGGTTATTCCTGTTGAACCCGTGGCTCCCGTTGGACCAGTTATTCCTGTTGAACCTGTGGCCCCGGTTGGACCGGTT
>NZ_JAGXJP010000001.1:372173-869707 GCF_019091365.1 Bacillus sp. GbtcB10 | reverse complement strand
ACTCCGGTTGAACCCGTAGCTCCGGTTGGACCAGTTATTCCGGTTGAACCCGTGGCTCCCGTTGGACCAGTTATTCCGGTTGAACCTGTGGCCCCGGTTGGACCGGTTACTCCGGTTGAACCCGTAGCTCCGGTTGGACCAGTTATTCCGGTTGAACCCGTGGCTCCCGTTGGACCAGTTATTCCTGTTGAACCCGTGGCTCCCGTTGGGCCAGTTACTCCGGTTGAACCCGTGGCTCCGGTTGGACCAGTTATTCCTGTTGAACCCGTGGCTCCCGTTGGACCGGTTACTCCTGTTGAACCTGTGGCTCCCGTTGGGCCAGTTACTCCGGTTGAACCCGTGGCTCCCGTTGGACCAGTTACTCCTGTTGAACCCGTGGCTCCCGTTGGACCAGTTACTCCTGTTGAACCCGTGGCTCCAGTCGGACCGGTTATTCCTCCACACATATTAAGTTGGGCGCACATGTCTCACACTACTTTCAAACTGTGGAATCTTCAAGACACACACACTAATACTGATAATTGAGAGAAAACGAAACGACAATACTTCCAGTCGAGGTTCCACCAGTAGCTAAAATCCCAATCGAGTTCAGATCACTGAGCGTAATGGATCGACTCTCTCCTGGCGGTACCGTGAAATCAGGAACAGCTGTACCGTTTACCTCTAAAGCCACGGTAGGTGCTACAGCCACAATCCCATTGTTTTCCACCATGATGGTTCCGTTTATGACATAAGGTGTTCCATCTGTCCAGACGACAACTGCATCAGCTGCTGCTGCTAAATCAAGTGTGAAGCATACTGCATCATTTACAAAGCCCGCTTGTTCATTACTACATCCGCCTAAAATAGCCATTTTAACCCTCCTTCAACCTAGTCTTGATAGACTATGATCCATTGACCTTTGAAGATTGTGCGATTATCACAGCTTCAAAGCTTTATTTTTCTTTTTTTCACCATGTTGATTTGCATGTCTAATCGTGCTTGCACACTTTCAGTTGATGGAGATTTTAAGATAAATTTCACATCTTTCACAGTAATCGCACGACTTTCTCCTTTTTGGACAAGAAGATCATAACAAAATGTACCAGTTTGAATCCTAATAGCGACTGGTACATCCTGATGATCTTGATGATGCAACACAACAGTTGCCGTATTGAGAAATTTCGTTTCATTCCGCCATACTTCCACCGAACTGGGCGATGTGGAAAAACAAAGAAAGATGTGGTGAGATTCTATATTCTTTAAAATAAGCGCATCATATACAGGAAGCTCTACTTCAATCATTCCACATAAAAAAGAAAGATCTACAAGAATTTTCGAACTGGATCGATACAAAACTTTTTGACAGCATGTTGATCTATTGCAGCACGGTACAAGAAGTTCCAACAGCACACAATTTTGCTTTTCATTGATAGAGCTCAAAGAAAAATAGCAAGTCTTAAACACACTTCTTTCAAAAAACACCCATGAGTAAAAAGGTTCCCCATCTTCCATGGTGAGCAAAAAGGGAGAACTCATCGAACGTTTGTGAGTAAAGCCTTCTAATTTTGTTTGATTGTTTATCTCTTTTAGTTTACTCATCAACAGGTTTGTCACTTACAATCAGCCCAATTCCATGCTGTATACATAACTATATGGTCTTTTATCATATGTGCCTTTGACTATTTTGTGCGCGATTGGATTAGATGATGAGCATAGCTTTTCATTTTTCAAGTTTCTCTATATAATATGAACAAGAACTTCCGTGCCTCAGTAGCTCTAGAAGGGAAGAGCGCCGTAAAACAATTGTAGCTGGCGGGTCGCAAGGCAAGGGTTTCAGAAGCACCGAAAAGCAAATGAGCTGAGACAGGTGAAACTCCTGTCGGTGAAATTCCGTAGGGAAGCGTGTTGCCCCCTAGCCTATGCTTACGAAAGGAGTGCGGGTTCGAATCCCGTCTGAGGCTTGATGAATATGGAGGATGAAAACAATGCAGGTTTTTGAAGAATATGTAAGCAACATCGGTCATCCAGAGCTGAAACAGCGCATGCAAGACATCTTACAATGGATTTCAGACACATTCCCTCAATTAGAGCCCAGAATTGCTTGGAATCAGCCCATGTTCACAGATCATGGCACATTTATTATCGGATTTAGCGTCGCAAAACACCACATTTCTGTCGCACCAGAAGGAAAAGGGATTGATCACTTTTCAGCAGATATTGTACAAGCTGGTTATGACCATGGAAAAAAGATGTTTCGGATGAAGGAAAGCTTACCGATTGACTATCCTCTACTTAAAAAAATCATTGAATTTAACATTGAAGACAAAGCAGATTGTTCCACATTTTGGCGAAAATAATAAACACCCCGATCTGATTTCATAACAGATTGGGGTGTTTTTTCGTGGACTTACATTTTATTTGGTTCTCTCTCCTGCCCATTTCTGCTCCACCCATTCAAAGCACGACAGAAGCAGGCTAACGCCCTTTTGGAATAGCGGCAAATAAACAACCGTTACCGCCGTTAAACAAGCGATCACAGCACCTGCCAGCACATCAAATGGATAATGAACACCTACCCAAATCCTTGAAAATCCTACAGCGCAGGCAATGAAAAGCCAATAAATACGACGCTTGTGAAAAAGCCATAAGACTATACAAATGGAAAAAATAAAAATGGTGTGATCACTCGGAAAAGAGTTGTTCACTTCCTTTTCGATTAAAAGATTAACATGATTCAATTCTGCAAAGGGTTGCTGATTGGAATAAAAGAGCCCAGCGACTTTCCCTAACATCTCTGCCAAGATAAAGGTCAACCCAGCAGATATCATCATCCATCTGTTTCTTCTGCTCCGATTTTGAAACCACATGATCAAAAATATGATCGCAATGAACATCACTGAATATTCAGCCAATCCAATAAGAACTGGATTTAAGACATCGTGATTCATACTAAGTTGATTAATCGACCGAAATACCCGTTCATTAAACTCCTGCATCTCATTTCATTCCTTTTGCTTCGTTTAGGAAAAGGATAAATGAAAAAAGAAGACCGTGACATCGATCGAGCGAACAAAATAAAGGGATCATCTCACATTTTTGTTACTTCGTTGTCATTCGGATACCAAGAAACAAAGCACTATTTAGAATGATACTGCTCCCATTCTTTTTTCAGCAAAGCATATTGATAGGTGTTGTCATATTTAGGGGTGCCATCCTCATTTGTAGTAAATGAAACAAACTCAAGAAAGAGGCCTTCTTTCCTCATGCCTAAACGCTCACATAATGTTTGAGATCGATCATTGTCATCTTCTACATATGCATATAAGCGCCTTGCTCCTTGATTGACAAATAGATATGACAAGAGAGCTTCTGCACTTTCACGGGCATATCCCTTCCCTTCATATAACGCATGAAAATTCCAGCCAATTGAATACGTGTCAGGCTTATCTTTTAAATGAAACAGTTCACCGATAATCAACTGACTTTCTTTTAAACAAATCGCCATATAAGAGTGATCTGCTTTTCTTTTTTGCACCTTAGCGACCGCTTCTTCTAATGTAGAGATTTGATCATCCAGAAAACAATTTACTCTTGGATGAGATAAGTATGCAAGCATTCCAGGTGCATCTTCATCGCGAAATGGTCTAAGAATTAACCGTTTTGTTTCTATTTTATCCATAAGGCTCTCCTTACTATTTCTTCTTTATCTTTCATAATTTTAGATGTCATGGACTGTTTTTGATCATTTGATCGCATGGACGTATCCATTTTTTAAACTCCAAGCGCTTTTTGTAATGAAATAATGTCACCAAAACTGATATAATAGAACATAAGTTTGCATTTTATTGAAAAGGGATGACTTGAAATGATCAAAACGATAGAAGGCAATATTTTAGACGCAGAAGAAGATATCATCTGTCACCAAGTGAATTGTAAGGGTGTCATGGGAGCAGGATTAGCAAAGCAAATCAAAAGCAAATACCCAAATGTGTATAAAGACTATAAACGTTTATGTGCAGAACAAGGAGATGACTTATTAAGCTCCGTCCAGCTCATCACAACAAACGACGGAAAAACCATTGCCAACTTATTCGCTCAAGTTGGATACGGAAGAAAAACAAAACAAACAGATGACGACGCATTACGCAGCTGCTTTGAACATCTAAAACAGACAGTGACAAATCCAAATGAAGAGAACCTCCTTCATTCTATCGCCATTCCTTATGGGATCGGCTGCGGCTTGGCAGGTGGCGATTGGACGGTTGTTCGAGAGATGATAGAAGAGGTCCTTGGTGAGTGTGAAGTGACGGTTTATCGGTTTAAATAGGTAAAATGGGAAATTCTTATGAAACAAATATTACAAAAACCCTCCTTCATTCATTTGGAGGGTCATTTGCTATTTGCTATTTTCTTCTTTATTTTTCAAATAATTTAGCACAGCTTCTTTATCTTTCTCGTCTTCTGGTAAAAACCCGAACGTTTTATACTCCCATACGGCTCTTCTCTGGATACCATAAAGCCCTATAGATAAAATATCTTCATAGCCATAATCAATCGAGAATTTCCCTGTTTTATCTAATTGTAGGGTAGCTGTTGTCCAAGCACCTAAATCATTTTGTATATATGCTTTTTTCAATTCTTCAAAAGTTTTACTTAGTTCGTATAATAAATGAATGTATGTTGACTTACTTACATTATATTTAAGTGGAATTTCATGTCCATAAACATACTCTTCACTATTAGTCTCGTTGAAACAAAATGTAATTCCAGCCGAATCATCAAGGATTTCTGCATACATCCAAACTTTATCCCAATCATATGGTATTAATTCATTAATTGATTCTGCTATCTTTTTATAATAGTGTTCTATTGATTCCATTATCTTTAACCTCCAGGTTGATTCTTGATAAATTCTTGAACATAACTTTTTCCTACTTTATATTCCACAAAAAAACTATCAGGTCTTAGCAAATCACCTTGATAAATAGGCTCAATACTTACCTCTACATGTTTAGGTGGAATCTCTTTGAGTGCAGCCAACCATTCCTGCTCCATGTTATACCATTTCCCGCCACTACGATTAATCTGGGAATTCATCGGAAGTAGGTTATCAATATCCCCAGACCCTTTAAAAATAGATGCAATTAAATGCCCTCCATCATCATCCAGTAATCGATCCGGCTTTCCTGAATTGGATTGAGCATATTGGTTTCTTTTCATCTCTCCATATTTTAAATCACTTGCTTCGACTTTGACAATGCGGCCATAGTGATCTGTTGTGTAGGTGTAACCTTGCTTTGTTGAATAAACGACATTCGGTTTTAATACCTTTTTGCGTTTCCATCGCACATAGTGCTCTCCGTAACTGACAACGGTCGGTGGTGATTTAGGTGCTGGTAATCTTCTGCCTGTCTGAGAGGTACCGTATCCTGAGTTGTTGTCTAGACGCTTTGCCATGGAGAGGAGTTTATTTTTGAGATTTTCTCCATCAAATACATTGTACGGGAGCTTCGGTCCACCAGCCATTTGAAACTTTGGTGAATATGGCAATAGACCAGGAATAGAGACTCTATCTAATGATTTTGCTCCTTGTTCAAGGCCTTTCTTCACTGTTGTTTTGGCCGCTGTTGTCCCTGTTTTTGTGATGGCTCCTGCCCCTTTAGACCCAAAGACAATTTCTGCTAGAGAACCAGTCGCATAGGCGAACCAGTGTGATCTCGAGTAGGCATCACCTTCAATGACCTCTTTTTGGAATGAATCAGAAATAGATTTTCCAATCGCTTTCGACGTTTCAATTGGATGAGAAACAGCCGTTACGACAGATTCAACGGCACCTCCAGGATCTGTCACAAGATCGTAGATGCCAACTACTGTATCTTTTGCCACATCATATAGACCAACTGCAGCACCTTTGACACTATCAATAAATACCTCCGAGGCCTCTTCCTGAGCTTTGATTTGGAGAAGCTGGCTGTAATACATTTTTTGATCATATGTGAGATTCTCATATCCGATCTCGTCTACAATCTCAAAGTATTTCGCTTCTGATAGACACGAAGGATCATTGAGCTTTTCTTTCAATTCTTTGATTCTTCGTTTTTCTTTTTCTTCGTTTTTCACCTTTAAATAGGCTTTTACTTGAGCATCAATTTGATCATGGTTCTTGTACACGTCTGTCTCATGAAATGCTTTTGCATCATAATACATTGGCTGCGCATTCTTTCCTTTTCCAGTAGCAGCCATCATCTTTGCATAAAAAGTGTTGAGGTGGTTCTCAACCGCTTCTGACTTTGCGTATTCCGTTTTTAAATCATTGTCTATTTGATGTAAAACTTCAATGGTCTCTTTTCTTTTTTTGTTCGCATCGTCTAAATGTTCATTGACCTCTTTACTTGAAAAAGTATGTAATTCAATTAAATCACTAATATCATCAAAAATAGTGGAAAGTGCCTCTTTTTGTTCTTTGACCATATCTTTATTGTTCTGAATCCCTTGTTTCAATTGAGTGTCTAAAAAGTGCTCATCAATAAAAGTACTCCCGCCTAATGATTCATCATCAAGCTTTCCTTTCACCCCATCTAAAAAAGCTTTCTGCATATCGATAAAATCAAGATATGTGTCTGTGTACAGCGCAAGATCCTCATAAAAAGATTTGATATTGTCTGCACCTTTTCCAGTAAATTCATCACCTAAGCCCGACACACTTTTTAATGCTTTTTTCACAAGTTTCATTTCTTCTTGAAGCTCATGATAGGCCTTTGATCTCTGTTCTACAGCTGATAGTAAAGATGGAGCATCTAATATTTTCATATAAAAAAGACTCCTTTTATGGCATATTCTTTTACTAGAATACCATAAGGAGCCTGACACTTTAATCCACTTTATCGTTTTTTAACCAATTTTGAAGAATTTGAACATACTCATTGAATGAGATGCTGTTATCAATAGGAATTAATAAGGAATCCTAATAAAGAGAAGGGCTTCCCTCTTCTCTTATCTATCTCCATATACAAAGCTATATTCTGTAACTAAATCATCTCCCCAACTATCACTAAAACTTATTGAAGCTGGGCCAACACTAATGGAAATACCATTTATTGTTGCATAAGTGTGATGATATTTTGTGATAATATTTGCAGGATCTCCTTTTTTAGACTTTGGAACAAGTACATCTCTATCCATTGTTATAAATTGAGTATCTCCATAGCCAGGTGAAAGAATAACTCCATGACCATAATTTTTGTATGAGTCTGTATCAGCTGATAGTTGTTTATCTTCTGTTACATGTGTGAGGCCACCTTTACCATCAGCAACGGCCTTTTGTTGCTGCCAATACCCCTCAAAAGTACCTGATAAAGGGACTGCAGATGTATCCCAAGCTACTGCAAACGCATCTTTTTTATGGTTAACAGGCTTTTTAAACCATTCGGCATAAGAATGATATTGATATTTATAATTAGTTCCAGATGTACCTTTATAAAAAACTTGTTGAGAAATAAGCAGTTTGCTATTTGTTGCCGGATCGGTTGGCGGTAAAGATGATAAGGTATGTATTTTATCAGATTCTCCTAAATCACCATTATCTTTCAACCCTACATCTTCGTATGAAATACTTTTTCCTGTGAGCTTTTTATACTTCTTTATGTCCTCTAATTTTGTTTTTGCAATCCGCTTTTCATTCTCAGAATTATATTCAATTCGTTCTCCATCTAGTGAATTATAATATGTAGTAGACTTGACAACTTCAAGTTTGACTGAATGTTCTTGGCTTGTATTATCTTTAGTTTCCTTACTTTTTGCACTTGAAATACCCCCAAACATTGTCAATGAGAATACGAAAGCTAGTAAAATGAGTATGAACCTGATTTTCATCCCAAACACCTCCGCCCACACACTACCATATAAAGAAAAAATCGTAAATATCTCAAGTATGGTTTTTATTATTATAAGAAAATACAAAGATTAGAATTAACCAAAAAGACAATACTTCAAACAGTCCACTGTTGTATATTTTTGAAAAAGGTAAAATCAAAGTAAAATAAGTTAAAATGATGGCTCCTAACAACATATATAATGTGCGTTTCATTTACATCCCCCCAACAATTTTTTCTCAACGATATCATATTTTTTAAGACCTTTCAAAAATGATTTAGCAAAGTTGCTCTTATAGTCTACACTTCGGTAGGCAGTACTCACATAGATTACTTTCACGTTCAAACTCCATCACAACTTCATCAAATTATGATAGCAATCATTAAGACACTTATTAATTTTTTGCATCTCAAATCACTTGGGGTTGTAATGCCACCCTGTAATATTCTGTTTACCATTTATTTATTTTCACACCTACATAACTTTCTCCATCCCTTACTCCAAGTAAACACAAAGCTAAAAAAGGTGAAACTATACTCCACTAAAAAAAGAAAAACCCTATTATAAGAGTTTTTCTTTTTTGGAATCGTAGTCTTTAATAATATCAATTGGATCAATCGCATCATCATCTTGTGTATATTCCTCTACATAAGGAGTAATTAATTTCTCAAACTGCTTTTCATCATCCACTAGAGCAATACAAGTTTCATACCCTTCAAAATCAGATGGGTATAAATTTGCAACAGCACTACCAGTTTTTAAAGCCTGATCTATCGCATTTTTTAATTCCAATAGACCCTTCCTGTTTCCTAAAATCAATGCTTCTCTGTGATGAGTTTCTTGAGCATATATATTACACATCTCTAGAACATCATCATCATCCACTTGAATAGACATATAAAAGCACCTCCGAAGTTAAATTTAGTTCATTTTATAATTCTTAATGTCAACATGCCAAAGAGCCATGACCTCAAACGTCTGATCCCAATAGTGATTGCGGACACCGCAAACAAAAATAGCTCAAACTACTTAACTGTACTTTGCTCCTTTTTATATTTCATTACTTTTATAATTCTATAAACTATTACAGCAACATAGCACACAACTAAGGTAATCAGATATTCAAAAGGAAAATCTCTTTGTACACCTTGATAAAGAAAAATTGCTAAAAGGACTGTAAACAAAATTATTTGAAAAACTTCTTTTTTTATCATCCAAATCCTCCGATATACTTTCACTTACGTTTTATACTTTTAATTACAATCCAGAGAAAGTTATGTTACCGTGAAATTATAAAACAATCAGTTTCAACATTCTACAGTCAGTTCCATATTTAGGATTTAAGTAACAAAATTGAAAGTATGTACTATATTTGTTTTTACCTCAAATTGTTTTCTTCTCTTTCTTCATAAAAACATCTTGAAATTCTTCATACATTTTTTCAGCTTTTCAGAATCCCATACTTTATACAGCTCTCACATAAATATATACAGTGAAATTGGGTAATACCCATATTTTCTCTAACTGACATTAAAAGTTTCCTCTTCAAAAAGCTTAATAAATTCATTTGTTTTTTAGTATCTCTATACGCTGCCATCAAAGTAAATGGAGCATCTAATATAAAAAAGACTCCATTATGGCATATTCTTTTATACCATAAGGAGCCTGACACTTTAATCCACTTTATCATTTTTTAAACAATTATACTTCGCAGTGATGAATTAAAACCCTATCCCTTTTATGATCCTGCACCTCTTGAGGAAAGTAACACTATCTCATCTTTAACATCTGACTGAGTTTGTTGTACAACAGGCATTCCAAGAATTGTACCTAATAGCAAAGCAGTAGTAATCATCATCATTACTTTTTTCATGATCATATGACCTCCTTTCCTATAAGCGTACAAGATTTTAAAGCCAATTCCAAGAAATAGTTACTTTCTTCATAAAGATTTAACTTCTTATAAATGGAGGCAACATCAGGAGCTAAAGCCTCTATATCAACATATGCTTTTCTTTCTTCCAAAAGTCCTAGTTCTTTCTTAATATCCTCAGAGCTTTCCTGTGGTGTTGTATAACATTTCTCAAGGATATTGAATTTCAAAATAAAGTTTGTGTTCTGCTGTTCTTTAGAAAAGGCTTTCCCCTCAGCAACCCAACTTATTGCCTGATCCAACTGATTTGATTTATAGCTTGATCTTGCAAATTCATACGCACATTGTAAGTATGAAACGGGAGCTGACTGTTTTAGATCATCTGCGGAAATTGCTTTGTTGAAATATTCAATTGCTTCTATATGGTGGTCATCCTGAATTTTTAGAAATCCTAGATCATAATAAGCTAACGCTAACAATCTCTTATCATTCTTTTCAATTAGTCTCTCAACACAATCCAAAAGCATTTTTTCAGCTTTGTCTAGTCTACCATCATCAATCAAATTCAGTGCCAACAACATATTACAGTTTATGGTCTGTATGCTGTAGCCTTCATGACCCTTGTAGATGTCCTTTGCTGTTTGTAGATGATGGTGAGAAAGGAGCGTGACCTTATTGAAATAGTAGAGTGTACCAATTTTATAATGGAATTCGGCCTTTTCAATTTCATCATGTACCTTGTCCAGTTGTCTCTCAGCTACTCTGAATAGGACTAGAGCTTCTGAATAGTTATTCTTTGCACTCTCATACATACCTTTAAAAAGATAAAAGTAAAACCTTAGCATGTCATCTGTTTTGACTCTTTCACTTTCTGTTATTGTTGGTTGCCCCACTAAATCTTCCATCAGTACCTTAAACCTGTAATCAAGAATATTGAAATAGAGTAAAACATCTTGATTTTCTTCCATTTCGTCTAACATATCTTGAATCTCATCCCTCAACTCTACTGCTTGTGAAACTTCCCTCTTTTTAATATGTAAATACCATTTGTTGAGAGTGTTTGCTACATCTACAGAAGCAATCAAATTCGACATTCCATTACCCCCTTGCTATCATTTCCTTTGTATAATTTTAACATGACATTTACAACATATGTAAAGACAAGGTGCTTATTTTAAAAGTTTTCGGTATCCCGCAAAATACATGAAATCCAAACCGTTAATCAAACTTTTGTTCTCATTCGCTATTTAGAAGTTTTTCAAAAATAAAATAAAGTAAAGTGTAGATTTTTGATTTACTTAAATAAAAAGAAGGACTTAGATGAACACAGGGTTATTTAAATGTTTTATTGGGAATGCGCCTAAAGAAGAACTTGATAGGATACTTCATATTTCACTATGTAAGGAGGAACCTGAATTGATTGAAGAAGCAAAAGAGCTTTGCTTTAGAGGTGTAGCAAAGTTTCTTCCGTTTAATTCTCGTTCTACTATTGGCTTTGTTAACAACATTTCAATTATTTTGATAGCCTTTTATTTAGTTCCCACAAAGCTGTTTTGTTACTATCCCATTTTAAAAGAGTTACCGCTTCCTCAAAACACACCCATTTATAATCAACGTGTTCTTTAGATAATTTAATATTTTTTGTAGAAACTTTAACGCCAAAAGAAAATTCTTTTATCACATAAACATCTTTTCCCCAAAGAAATTCACCAACTACATCCTCTACGGGTAGTGAAGACACAGAATCGAGTGTTATATATGGACATTCTCTTATAATACCAGCCTCTTCAAACGCTTCCCGTTTTGCTGCTTCAATAGGAGCCTCACCATCTTCCCCACCACCAGCTATTCCTTGCCAATAACCATAATCGCTTCGATGAAAAATAGCATATAGAATGGAATTTTCAGTTTCTATATAAGGAAATATCAATACTTGATACGGTGCTCTCATTGCTTAACCTCTTTTTCTTAAAATTCACCTTAAATAATACTCTCGAACTGACTAAGAATAAGTTCGCCTACATTTACTACAAGTGGATCTTCATTACTTTGTAAGAAATCGGATATTTGTTGCACCAGCTCTTTAATATTATTATTAATTGGCATATTTGGATTCAATAAGAGAATGTTAATAATCGTATCAGCTACTTGATAAAGATCATCTTCATCTTTTGTTTTTTCAATGTGATATTGCATCTTTTTAAAAAACCATTCATTTTCGTTCAAATCAACCATCGGGTAATATTGAATTTTATACAGATTACCTTCATCAAGCACGTCCAATTCAAATATAGCTTCGAGTTCTTCTTTACTTAAATGATCTTCAGAAAGTTCATATTCAGCCGCTGCTGCTTCCTCATCAACAGTATACTCAGCTGTATAAAGCCCCTCAATGAATTCATCAAAGGAATCAGCTAACTTAAAGTCTTCTTCCATCTCAACATCAAAATAATGAATGGCAGGATTCTCTTTCGTTTTTCGATAATCCATCGCTACCCAAGTGTGACCATCCCCGTTAATTAAGACAAGCCCTTCTGGCAGCTCCCACTCTTTTATCAAATAGGCACTATCCATAATTCCTTCATCTTCAGCAATTCCCAGCAGGTGATTAAATTGAATATGATCCTCGGCCCATGAATTAGAGTGAGTGGTTGGAAAAGCATTATGAATGGTATAACCACCATTCTGTTCTAATATGAGCTTTTTATATGTATCTGGCAAAGTGATACCAAGTTTCTTTTCAGCCTTAGCTATTTCTGCTTCGTTGACCTTTTTTAACGTATAGTAACCTTCCTCGTCTATTTCCCAAAATGATTTCAAGATGAATGCCTCCTAGTAAAATATGCACATAAGTATACCATCTTGCTGAGTATATTTAACAATTTAGGCAAAATAAAAGAAGAATATTAGTTACTTAGTCATTCACGTTGTCTATTTTTGTCGAAACGATAGTAAAAAGAAGGTACTTCATGTAAAATTTCCTTTGCACCTAAAAATCAGGAGGATCCAATATGAAGAAATTATCTATATTCATTTTTATTTGTTTAATGATGCTAACAGCCTGCAGTAGCGCAGCATCAAATGAAAAACAGCTCACGACAGCCAATATTATTGAAGCTTTTAAAAGTGCTGGGCTTGAAGCAGAAAAACCATCTGATCTTAAACAAAAAGAGTTTGGAAATATAAGAGAAGAAGGAAAAAGAATTCTTATTCCTTCCTTAGGTGAAAATGCTGGTGGAAGGATTTTTAAATTTGGAAATGAAACTGATTTACAGCAGGCGAAATCCTATTATGATGAGTTAGGCAATGCTGGATCTATGTTCTTCTCTCACACCTATTCAAAGGGGAATTTTCTATTACAAATGAACGGTGAAATGAAAGATTCTGAATTTGAAAAGTATAAGAAAGTAATGGATGAGGAAATAAGATAATTTCATATATTTTTAAAAGAAGGAAGGTCAACAAATGTCATCATTTTGGCTGCTAACAGTTATTCTTACGATTTTTATACTGGGTGTTTCTTTGATCTTTAAAAGAAAGAATGCACCTTTACAGTATGGAATACCATCAATTCTCATCTTCATCAGTATGATCTTATTATTAATCAGTTTTTTCGTAGGAAAGTGGGAAGGTTTAGGACTGGGTGCAATCAGTATATCTTTACTGATTGCATCTGTGATCACCTTAATTATAAATGCCATCTTGAGTTATTTTAGGAGTAAATAACATAGAGCAACTTCCAATTCAGAAGTTGCGTACTTTTTAATCTTCAGGGTACTCAAAGATAACGGACATGCTTTTAAAAGTGCTTCGACCCTTTCAATAATTGGAGGAAATGCTTAAGTGTTACCCTCTTCCCACCTTCCTTACGCTGCGGAATAAGGCTTGGTTTTGCTATCGAATACCTCCAGTGAAATGAGGTCATCGATATCTTCAAAAATCGTTTTAAGAGCATTTTTTTGATCCTTCACAATGCTTTTGGCGTTTTTCATGACCATATGTACTGCATTGTCTAAAAAGTGTTCTTCTACAAAGGTGTCCCCGCCAAAGCTCGTATCATCAATCATACCAGATACACCATCATGAAAGGCTTTCTGCTTATCGATGAAGCTGATAAACATATCTACATTTCCGGCGAGCTCTTTGTAGAAACTTTTAATGTTATCCGCACCTTTCACAGTGAAATCGTCACTGAGATTTGCTACGCCTTGTAGTGCCTTTTTTAAATCAATCATTTGTTCGCGGAGTTCCTGATAATGTTTCGCCCTTGCGTCCATGGCACTGATTAGTGCTTTAGCATCAAGTATCTTCCCCAGAAGAAGTCACTCCCTCCTATCCATTAACAAGGTCAATTTTACCAACGTGATGGCTGTCATTAAATAGGAGTAAAGATACAAAAAACACAACATAAAAGTGGACACCCATTGTGTGGCACTTAAAGCGCCCAATGGTCAGCGTCCGCAGGTTCTTCTTTCTGGACAAAATATTCATGTTCGCTTTTTCTCGGCAATGCAAATAAAAAAAGTGCCCATAAACATGGACACTTTGGTTCTATTATTCCCAAAACGCATCGCCTTCAGAATCAATATACTTCTAGAAAAGTTTTAAAGTCTACATAACAGTCTTTAAACAGATAAAGATATCTTCTTCTATATCATTTTATTTATTGTAACGTATCACACAAAAACGCTATGCTTTTATTAAACCATTTTCTTTTAGAAATTGTTCGAACAATGCATCACCTTTATCCTCAATATCTTCATCATCAATATTATACTCTCCAACCAACAAAACAAAATCATCATATTTTTCATATTTTTGTTCAAGTTTTATACCATAGCTTTCTTGATAAAAAAACAATAACCATTTCCCTGAATCTAAACTTTTTAAAAACACTCCTTCATAATCTAAATCATTTTCATAATAGCCTACATGCAAATGCATTGTATCGTCTAAGTTAAGCAACGTTGATCTCCCCTTTAGAAAATAACATGATGATCTTTTAGATTTGGTGGAACATGATAATGCAGAACAGCAGGTCTTCCATGTTTTATAGGTGCATAATCTAGTCTGAATAGTGGTTTTTTTGCTACGTACCTGTATAATGCGCCCTCCTGATCCAGGGCCATCAATAATACGATTTTGAGGCGCCTTTAATGCTTTCTGCACATATGGTCTAGCTACTTTCCATCCTTTTTGCATTCCCTTTTTTCCAACTTGAGAAATTAATAATCTTAAAGCAGCAGCCACCACCGGTATCCACTGACCAGTTACACTGTCTTCTTTCAATTCAGCATTCTGACTCTGTAACGCTAAAGTTTCTTCTATTTCAATAAATACTGGATCATTCAAAAGAAAGTCAAATTCTTTATTAAAGTTTGAAACATCTATACTGGTATCCTCGTATCTTGTTCAATCAATTGATCACTAACCACAAGTTCACTATTCAGTGAAGTTACGCTCTAAGAATATGCTGGAGTCACCGCGGAAAACATAGAATAAAAGACAGTACTACTAAAATAAGCTTATTCTTCATATAAACCTTAGTTTCTCAAAAAAATTTAACTGTATCCATAACTGAATACCCATTTATTTTATCTGAATTTTTGATTTTTTCCCATGATTTTTTAGAGATTGTGGATTTATTATAAGAAGAATATTCTTCAAAAAAGAGAGCAGCAAGACCTGCCATGTAGGCAGCCGCCATTGAAGTACCACTACTATATAAAAAAGAACCATCTTTTGAATAACTTTTTATATAATGCCCCGGAAGTAACACATTTAATCCATTACCTACAGTTGTCCCTTTCCATATATCACCGTTCATATTTAATGCTCCTACAGCAATAACACCTTCAAATTTAGCAGGGTAGAGTATATCACTCTTTTCTTGTAACCCATAATTCCCAACCGATGATATTACAACAATAAGTGCCTCATCCAAATTTTCAGCCCAAGACTTTTGAACAACCAAGGTATTACCACTAAGGAACCTTACTAAAATATCATCCTCGGCTACTTTAAGTACATAACCTGCTTTATTAAGTTGTTCTCTTTTTCCTTTCTTAGATGCTTTAATCCAGTCTCCTTCTAAGAATTTGTTTTTCATCTGATAATCCTCCACCTTTTCCTGATCCGACTAAGCAGTTCATAGAGATGAACACGATGTCCATCCTCTAAGCGATAAAGTAGGAACCACCGTTTTGATCGTTTGCGTGCCATCTTAAGCAGCCCCGGTCTTCCTCTTCTTTTTAATCATTCTCGTCAGAATCGTCTTGCACACTTTGAGGGCAATCTAATCATTAGTAGCTGCTTCTCATCTTTCTGCATAGGTACAGCTTCGTTGGCTTGGACCTCATACTAGAAAAAATAGACACAGATTCAATGAATAATTATGAAGAGTATATCTCCAAGATAATGGAGTGGTTTTTTATCACTTTTTTGTGGGTGAATGGTGGGTGGTGCCTGCTTCATTTTAAAATATAAGAAACACCCACAAAAACAAAAATCCCCCTGAAGCCAATGGCTCCAAGGGGTTTTCTTTATTAATACTGAGACATATACTGATCGCGTTCCCATGGGTGTACTTGGGTGCGGAACATATCCCATTCGATTTCTTTTGATTCGATGAAGTGCTCGAATAAGTGATCGCCTAGTGCGTTGATCATGACTTCGTTTGACTTGAGCAGCTCAAGTGCTTCTGCAAGTGTTGCAGGTAAGTCAGCGATGCCGTTTTCAAGGCGCTCTTCTTTGTCCATGACATAGATGTTTCTGTCGATTGGCGCTGGTGCGTCTAGTTTGTTTTTGATTCCGTCTAGACCTGCTGCAAGTAATACACTTAGTGCAAGGTATGGGTTTGCAGATGGGTCTACACTGCGTACTTCTACACGTGTGCTAATGCCGCGTGATGCTGGAATACGAATCAATGGGCTGCGGTTTTGTGCACTCCATGCTACGTAGCAAGGTGCTTCATAGCCAGGAACAAGACGTTTGTAAGAGTTCACCGTCGGGTTTGTGACCGCTGTGAAGCTTGTTGCGTGCTTCACAATACCTGCGATAAAGTGTCTAGCTGTCTCGCTTAATTGTAAATCTGCTTTTTCATCAAAGAATGCGTTTTTGCCATTTTTGAATAATGATAGGTTACAGTGCATACCAGATCCGTTTACACCGAACAATGGTTTTGGCATGAATGTCGCATGAAGTCCGTGCTTTCTAGCGATTGTTTTCACAACAAGCTTGAACGTTTGAATGTCATCACAAGAACGGATGGCGCCTGCATATTTGAAATCAATTTCATGCTGACCAGGTGCTACTTCGTGGTGAGAAGCTTCAATTTCAAAGCCCATTTCTTCAAGCTCAAGCACGATGTCACGGCGGCAGTTTTCACCTAAATCTGTTGGTGCAAGGTCAAAGTATCCACCTTTATCGTTTAGTTCGAGCGTTGGCTCGCCTTTTTCGTCTAATTTAAATAAGAAGAATTCTGGCTCAGGTCCAAGGTTGAAATCACTAAATCCTAGTTCTTCCATTTCCTTTAAGATACGCTTTAAGTTGTTACGAGGGTCTCCATCAAATGGTGTTCCGTCTGGCTTATAAATGTCACAAATAAAGCGTGCCACTTTACCTTTTTCTGCTGTCCAAGGGAAAATAACAAACGTGTTTAGATCTGGATATAGGTACATATCTGATTCTTCGATACGTACAAACCCTTCAATAGATGAACCATCAAACATACATTTGTTATCGAGAGCTTTTTCTAACTGGCTCACAGGAATCTCAACATTTTTAATTGTTCCGAGAATGTCTGTAAATTGCAGACGGATGTACTTTACGTTTTCCTCATTTACTAATTTTACGATATCTTCTCTTGTGTACTTTGCCATTTCGTAAAACTCCTCCCCTACAAAAGGTAAAATGTGTATAGCAATGCTTTTGCTAATTGGTTAACGGAAGAACCTTGACATATCCCCCTGCCTAAAGGTCGTTCCTTGTTGGAAACGTCCAGCCTGAATGAGTTCCTTCTTCAGTAGCTTCCTGAGTTCATCATCTGTCAAGTTGTGCTTCGCTGTGGTTTTCTCCTCTGTCTTTATTTCAGACGATGGATTTTCAGCCTCAGCTTTGGCAAAAAGTTTTTTGATTCCTGCCATGTTTACACCTTGTTCGATGAGGTTTTTGATTTCTAGTAATTTATCAACATCATGGAAAGAAAATAATCGGCGATTCCCATCACTTCTCGCTGGAAATACTAAACCATTTTCCTCATAATAGCGAATTTGTCTTGCAGATAATTCAGTTAGCTGCATGACAATCCCAATTGGGAATAAAGGCATTGAGCGGCGAATGTTATCACTCATCTCAACTGTCTCCTCCTCTTTGCTTAAATTTATTATATGTCATGTTATATTATGTGTCAACGAAATGTTAGGAATATTAACATGGATTTTTTTATCGAGCAGGCACTTCAATAAAACCTTGCTCTAATAAGGCATCTACAGCACTGCAAATGGCATTTTTCACATGGGCGTACGTGAGACCGCCCTGAACATAGGCTGTGTAAGGCGGTCTAATCGGACCATCAGCTGATAATTCAATGCTGGCTCCTTGGACAAATGTGCCCGCTGCCATAATCACATCGTCCTCGTATCCCGGCATATAGCTCGCATGCGGTGTGACATGACTGTTAATCGGTGATGCATATTGAATGGCCTGACAAAATGCAATCATTTTTTTAGGGTCTCCAAATTCTACAGATTGAATCAAGTCGGTTCTTTTCGCATTCCACGACGGGTTTGTTTGGAACCCGAGTTTTTCAAGAAAACGCGCTGTAAACACGGCGCCTTTTAAACTTTGTGCAACAACATGCGGTGCTAAGAAAAATCCTTGATACATTTCCTGGAGCGCATACAGCGATGCACCCGCTTCACTGCCGATGCCTGGAGATGTCATTCGATAAGAGCAAGCTTCTACCCATTTTTCTTTTCCGACGATGTAGCCGCCCGTTTTGGCAAGGCCGCCGCCTGGGTTTTTAATGAGAGAACCTGCCATCAGGTCTGCGCCCACATGACACGGCTCTTGTAATTCAGTAAATTCACCATAACAGTTGTCAACAAACACAATGATGTCCTCATTGATGTCTTTCACAAATGAAATCATTTGTTCAATTTCTTCTATTGTAAAGGATGGTCTTGACGCATAGCCTTTAGAACGCTGAATCCCGATGACTTTTGTTTTGGGAGAAATAGATTCTTTGACTTTGTCGAAATCGACAGATCCATCTTGACGCAAATCAATGGCTTTGTAATCGATCTGAAAATCTTTTAATGAGCCTGTCCCTTTTTTGCCGCGAATCCCAACAATCTCTTCTAGGGTATCGTAAGGTTTCCCCGTCATGTAGATCAATTCATCACCAGGTCTTAGCACACCGAATAAGGCGATGGAAATGGCATGTGTTCCAGAAATGATCTGCGGGCGTACAAGACCGCTTTCCCCTCCAAATACATCCGCATAGATATTTTCTAACGTGTCTCTTCCCATATCATCGTAGCCATAACCAGTTGTCGGGTTAAAATGAGAGTCGCTGACTTTATGTTTCCGGTAGCTTTCAAGAACCCGCCACTCATTTTGTTCGCTCTTTCGATCAATTTGCTGATGTATTTGTGAAATGTCTTGTTCTGCTTCTGCTGCTATTTTTTCTAAAATGGTGCCATGTTTTAAAGTGTGAAACATCGTGATTTAATTCCTTTCCTACAACATATACTTCTTGATTTGTCCTAATATGGTTTGCTCTTCACCACTAAATCCAGTGATGTCATAAAGCTCTGCTTCCTTTTGAAATTCCAGTGATTCCACCAAGGTTTCTGACTTTAAGGCAGATATGAGTTTCCCTTCATATGCCGGAATCCTTACATGATATGGCTTTAAAAAATCTTTTTTCAGTTCAGCCATGATATCCGCTTTTAACCGCTTCACATCTTCCTCGCGCCTAGCACTGATTAAAATGTGGCGCTGCTTTGAGGAAGGGATAAAATCCGGCCGGATTTGGTCTTTTTTGTTATAGACAGTCAGCATCGGAATACGGTCAGCTTCTAATTCTTCTAAAAGCTTATGAACCGTTCGTTCATGCCCTTCATAATCCTCATTCGAAGAATCGATCACATGAAGCAAATAGTCTGCTTCTTTTACTTCTTCAAGAGTGGAACGAAATGCTGCAATCAGTGTGGTTGGAAGGTCTTGAATAAAACCAACTGTATCGGAAATCAGTACACTGTAGCCAGATTCAAGTGTCATTTTACGCGTCATTGGGTCAAGTGTGGCAAACAGCAAATCTTCTTCATGGCTATCCGCTTCTGTTAACTGGTTAAACAATGTTGATTTCCCGGCATTTGTGTACCCGACAATAGCGATTTGGAATACGCCATTTTTCTTCCGTCGTTCCCGGTATCTCGTGCGATGTTCTTTGACTGCAGATAGTTGTCCGTGAATTTCGTGTATGCGGTTTCGAATATGACGTCTGTCTGTCTCAAGTTTTGTTTCACCTGGACCTCTTGCGCCAATTCCACCGCCTTGTCTTGAAAGGCTGATCCCTTGTCCACTTAGCCTCGGCAAGGCATACTGAAGCTGGGCAAGCTCTATTTGCAGCTTCCCCTCTCTTGTACGGGCTCTTTTGGCAAAGATGTCTAGAATCAATTGCGTACGGTCAATGATTTTCACATCTAAGGCAGTCGCCAAAGCTTTTAACTGGCTAGGCGAAAGCTCGTCGTTAAAAATAATAACGTCACAGTCTAACTCGTCGCAAAGCACTTCAAGCTCTTCCACTTTCCCTTTCCCGATGTAAGTCGCGCTGTCTTGTCTATTTCTTTTTTGCGTCATGATGCTGACAGCTTCACCGCCAGCTGTTTTGGTTAAGGAAGCTAATTCTTCCATAGAATATTGAAAGCGTTCATCCGTTATATGCGGCAGTTGACAGCCGACAAGGATCGCTTTTTCTATCATTTCATGTTCATTCAACGTCAGTTGTTTCCTTTCTGTACTTAAGTTTCAGTAGTACCATCATACCAAACACACCACACGTATACCACCATTCGGAAGGTTTAATTTCTTGTCTCTTTACAAAAAGGATACGCCATTTCAAGAAGGCGTATCCTCTTTCATTTGCAGATCATGGCTTTTAATCGTAAGTAAGTCTTTTTTATCATAATGATCCACAAGAAGCAGCCTCATCGCCTGAGTTCGAATCGCTTTTTCAATGGTGTTTCGCACAAAACGGCCGTTGCTGAATTTGGCAGGACTCGTTGTGCTCTTGATGTGCATTAAATAGTCTCGCAGTTTCCATTCTGCCTCTTGAGTAAAGACATATTCCCGATCGGCCATCATTCGTTTTGCAATATCCATCAGCTGATCGACTGTATAATCAGGGAAGTTGATATTAATCGGAAATCTCGATTGCAGACCAGGGTTTAGAGAAAGAAAATGATCCATTTCCTTGGAGTATCCAGCTAAGATGAGGATGAATTCATGCTGCTTATCCTCCATATGTTTTACAAGGGTATCAATGGCTTCTTTCCCAAAATCTTTCTCTCCTCCGCGGGCAAGAGAATAGGCTTCATCGATGAACAAAATGCCGCCTAGTGATTTTTTAATCAAATCTCTTGTTTTTTGAGCTGTATGTCCAATGTACTCTCCAACCAGATCTCCTCGTTCCGCCTCAATTAAGTGCCCTTTTGAAAGAACATTCATTTCAAAGAAAAGCTTCCCGACAAGCCGTGCAACCGTTGTTTTCCCTGTGCCAGGATTTCCTTTAAACATCATATGAAGCGCTTGCTTTCCTACCTTTAATCCTTGTTCTTGTCTTTTTTGATTGACAAAAATCCAAGCATAAATTTCTTTTATGTTTCGTTTCATTTCATCCATCCCGACAAGGCTGTTCATTTCTCGTTCTATTTCTCGTAAGATGCTGTGTTTGGCCTCATTTTTTTGCAAGGCCTCTAAGTATTCTGCCTCTGAATCTGCATCAACCAATACTTGCTTCTGTCCATTAAGTATAATGTTGATTTGGCCGTTATTTTTATATGTGACAGCTCGCTCCAACGTATTCACCTCTCGCTCTTCTCTCTTTAATCTATTCGGGTGGAGCTGTAATCGTGACAATCGCCCGCACTAGCATCAGTTTACTGTCAAAATGACCCGAGATACCGGTTATTGTAGGGGATTGTGCGGTTTCCCAGGAAATGATGTGCTATTTCCATTGTATTCATCCATTTCGGGCGGACAAACCAACAATTTGTTTTTTCTTAGAAAAATGACGCTTTTTCATCATAAATTGTGCAGAAAAGAGTCTCGATGATTTCCGCATTTTGTACAGGCAATTTTTCTATTTCCTCATAAAATAAAGACGAGGTGATGAATAGATGGTGAAAATTTTTATTGATCCTGGCCACGGAGGAACAGATTCTGGAGCTGCTGCTAATGGACTTTTGGAGAAAAATATCACACTGCAAATTGCGCTTTTTCTGAGGGATATGTTGATTAGTGAATATGATGGGGTTTCCGTCCGCTTAAGTCGTTCAATTGACCAATCCGTCACGTTATCCCAGCGCACGAATGCGGCAAACAGCTGGGGAGCTGACTATTTCGTGTCTATTCATATTAATGCTGGCGGAGGCACAGGTTTTGAAAGTTATGTGTACCCTGGCGTTTCAGCACCAACCACCACGTATCGCAATGCCCTTCATGATGAGATTGTCCGCTCCGTTGATTTTGCCGACCGCGGCAAGAAAACGGCGAACTTCCACGTTCTGCGGGAAACTTCTATGTCTGCCATTTTAACTGAAAACGGTTTCATTGATACGGTAGCTGATGCAAATAAGCTCCGTAACGCTACTTTCCTTCAAGGGATCGCTCGTGCTCATGCCACTGGATTAGAAAAAGCCCTTCAATTGAAAAAAAAAGCAAGTAACCTATATAAAGTGCAAGCAGGGGCTTTCAAGGTCAAAGCCAATGCGGATGAACTAGCAGCTACACTCAGATCCAAAGGAT
This sequence comes from Bacillus sp. GbtcB10, assembly GCF_019091365.1. NCBI lineage: Bacteria > Bacillati > Bacillota > Bacilli > Caryophanales > Bacillaceae > Bacillus > Bacillus sp. GbtcB10. The sequence goes on along the minus strand of NZ_JAGXJP010000001.1, from coordinate 846,948 downwards.
TTGAAGCGCTGGTCGTACTGGATAGCGGCATGTACCGAGTCCAAGCTGGCGCTTTCCGTTCAAAGCAAAATGCAGATGACCTCGTCGCTCGATTAAAGAAGGCCGGTCACGACGCATTCGTTTTTCAATAATCTAAAAAACAAACCGGCTCAAGTCATCTTTAGAGCCGGTTTGTTGTCTATCCAATTATGCTAAAATGTTCACGACAAATTGAGACCATGTTTCAAGACGATCGAAGTACTCAGGCTTTTTCAAATCTGTTACTTTCATCCATTTGCCTGAGATTTGATCTGTTTCTTTTACTTCTACATGAGCACCCGGCGATAATTCAAGGGCTGATAACAGTCCGATGTGCACACGGCCGACACTATTGTCATCATCATTAATGAGTCCAAGGGTTTTCATCTCAAGTTTGTCTTCTTTTTGAATCGAAAGTTCCTCGTCCAGTTCACGATCGGTATTTTCTTTTAGAATTTCAGCAAATTTTTTTCCTTCAATGAAATTCATATGACCGCCAAAGCCAAGAGATAACTTATGATGTAAGCGAGTCTCTCCCCCACCTTGAAGTCTTTCATATACATACACTTCGTCCTCACGCTTAATGACAACATATGGAATTGGCTGCTTAAAGTCAGGATTTTCTTCTGCATCGCCTCTTCGCATTTGCTCGAAGTGCTCTTCAATTTCTTTCATAATGGTGTTGATTGTTTTCTCTTCACTATTCACACCATTAAACGCAAGTGTTTCGTTTTGGAACACGCGTGCGCGAGGTGCAACTAAAATGATTTCGTCCATTTTTCCCATGTTCGGTAACCTCCAGTATGTAACACATTGTTAGAAATGGCAAAAAGCCAAAACGAGTGATGCGTTTTGACTTTTACGCTTTCCTTATGATTCATCTCCAAAGAAGAAATCATCATCTTTTAACGGCTCAACTGTTGCCTTTTTGTAGCCGTTCCCTTTCATTGAGAAGAAGTCATGTGACTTTGTTTTTGTATTGAGTCCGTTCAATACAATTGGGTTGATCTCTTCTTCTTCAAAGTAAGGGGCAAATCCAAGGTTCATTAACGCTTTATTGGCATTGTAACGAATGAACTTTTTCACATCATGCGATAAATTGACTTGGTCATAAATATCCTCAGTGTAATGAAGTTCATTTTCATAAAGCTCATTAAGCAGATCGATAGAGAAATCATAAAGCTCTTTTTGCACGTCAGGTGTTTGTTTGTTGTAAATTTCTTGTGCTAACAATCCAACATACACACCGTGAATCGCTTCATCGCGCAAAATCAAGTTAATGATTTCACCACTTTGCATGAGCTTTCCTTGACCGTAGAAATATAGCGGGTAGTAAAAGCCGCTATAGAATAGGAAGCTTTCTAAATACACTGAAGCAACCATTGCTTTAAATAAGGAAATCGGGTCATCCTTTTGAATGGAACGGTACAGACCTACAATCATATCTGCTTTCTTTTGCAAGAATTTATTTTTCTTGACCCATTCAAATACTTCACTAATCGTTTCAGTCGGTGCAAGCGTCATGAAGATATTTGAGTATGATTTTGCATGCACGGCATTTTCCATCATGGCCATAAAGTTTAACACGGCTTTACGCTGATGACCGTCCACATGTTCAGCCACTATCGGCATTCCTGTATTTCCTTGTTCTGTATCAAGTAACGTCAGTCCAGCCAGTACCTTCATGTACGTATCTCGCTCTTCTTCACCTAAATATTTCCATGTTAAGAGATCCCCGTTTAAGGAAATCTCTTCTGGAAGCCAGAATTGCTTGACGTTTTGGTTGTAAAACATTTGTGTAAAATCATCTTCGTGTTTTGACCAGTTGGCTGCATCATAAATTTTTGTCACGTTAAACTCTCCTTTAATCAAACAACACAAGAAAGACAGCCTTCCTGCCCTGTATCCTTCGTTCTTGCATAATAAAGTGTCTTAATGCCTTTATGGTGTGCATAAAGATCGATGCGGTTTAAGTCACGCGTTGTCATCGTATCTTTTAGGAATAATGTAAAGCTAATTCCTTGATCGACGTGCTGCTGAATGGTTGCGATCATATCGACTACTTTAAACATGTCCATATCGTATGCTTCTTTATAGAAGAACCAGTTTTGCGCTGAAAGTCCTGGCATTGGATAATACGTTTTGCTGTTTCCGTATGTTCTTTCTTCGATACGTTCCATAATTGGCATTACAGAAGCTGTTGCCGATTGAACATACGAAATAGAACCTGTTGGCGCAATACATAATCGATAGCTATGGTACATGCCATTTTCCGCTACAAAGTCTTTGAGTGCTGCCCAGTCTTCTTTTGTTGGAATGTGCATGCCTTCAAATAGCGCAGCTGCTTTTTCTGTTTTTGGAGTGAAATCATTTTCTACGTATTTATTGAAGTACTCACCTGTTGCATAACCAGAGCCCTCATAACGGTGGAATGTTTCCCCTTTTTCTTTTGCAAGCTCACTTGAACGCTTAATGGAGTAATAGTTCACCATCATAAAGAACGTATTAGCGAAATCTCTTGCTTCTTCACTTTCATAAGCGATTTGGTTTTGAGCTAAATACCCGTGAAGGTTCATCGCACCAAGTCCAATCGACTTCATCGCTTTGTTCGCTTTTCTAACAGCTGGTGCATTGCGGATATCTGTTGTTTCAGACACAAGTGTAAGTGAGTCCGTTGCAAGCTTGACTGTTTTTTCAATGGATTTGTTTTTCATCACGTTCATGATATTTAAAGAACCAAGGTTACAAGAAATATCAAGTCCGATCTCATCATCTTGATCATAGTCCGTGTAAGAAGAGACTTCTGAAGCTTGAAGTACTTCTGAGCAAAGGTTTGAGAATTTCACACGTGAAATATGGTTCAGAGCGTGCTCTCTATTCACATTATCTTGGAACATGATATATGGATAGCCTGATTCTGAGCGCAGAACAGCTAATTTTTCAAGAAGTTTTCTCGGGTTGACTTTTTCTTTTTTGACTTTCGGGTTTTCTACAAGCTCGTCATACATTTCTTCCATATCCATCTCATCAAGATGCTGTCCATAAGTTTTATAAACTGTATGAGGATAGAATGTGTAAGCTGTTTTATCTTCTCTAGCAAGCTCGATAAATTTATCTGGGATGACGACACCGATCGAAAGTGTTTTCACACGAACATCTTCATCCGCAGAGATTTTTTTCGTATCTAAGAAATCATTAATATCTCTGTGGAAAATATTCAGGTACGCACTTCCTGAACCTTGTCTTTGTCCCATTTGATCTGCATATCGGAATGCATTATCAAGAAGTTTCATGACGCCTACGACACCTTTGGTCGCATTTTCAACATCTTTGATCGCTTCACCTTTCGCACGAAGCTTTGAAAGGTTCAAGCTGACGCCGCCGCCTAATTTAGAAAGCTGCATGGAAATATCAATGGCTCTTGAAATATCGTTTAATGAGTCATTCACTTCAAGCAAGAAGCAGCTCACCAGCTCACCACGTCTTTTACGGCCTGCGTTTAAGAATGTTGGTGTACTTGGCTGATACTCTTGGTTGATCATCAGTTCCACAAACTCAAGTGCTTTCTTTTTGTCTCCGCCCGCAAAGAAAAGAGCCACAACTGAAATGCGGTCTTCATAGCGTTCAAGGATTTTCTTTTTGTCATTTGTTTTCAGTGCATAGTCATTGTAAAACTTAAACGCACTCATAAATGATGGGAATCTAAATTTCTTGGCATATGCAGCTTCAAATACTTCTTTAATATCTGACATGCTATATTGTCTTAAAAATTCTTCTTCATAGTAGTCGTTTTCTATTAAGTAATCAATCTTCTCTTCTAGATTATGAAAGAAGACCGTGTTTTGATTAATATAATCTACGAAATAACTATGTACAGCTTCTTTGTCCTTGTCGAACTGAAACTTTCCTTCTTTTTGAATCATAATCTCGTTATTTAATTGTATCCACTTTGGAACCTGATTTTGTGACAATTCTTTCTACCTCCTGTGTAAACAATTCAACATCCCTTTTTGTTCCGCTTAGTTCAAAGGTGTGCAAAATAGGAACTTGATATTGTTTAGAAATCGTATCGGCGCTTTTGGCAAAGTTATCTCCCCACACTTTGTTCCCACTCACCGCTACACCTAGTAAAAGGTGCGCATTTTTCTCTAAAAATGACTGAGTGGTACCAGGGACTTGTCCAAATCCTGTCGTAAAGGTGACGAGAATAAACGGCGTATCCAAAAACTCTTCTCCAGTCAATTTTCGTTTGTCTGTAAAAGGGGTCTTGTCCAAAAAGCGTTGAACATTTCCTGTTTTTGAATCAAATACGATTTGAATCAATTCCATCACGACCTAGTTTTTAGTATTGTTGATCATTTCGTTATTCACTATATATAGTATACTATGTTTTTTCAAAACACAACATATAGATGTTCGAAACGAAAAAAATCAACCAACCCGGCCGAACATTCATAGCCGAACTCGTACGTTCAAATAAATAGAGCAGAGCAGGTTCTAAAAATAGACTGCCCTACTCCCTATTCAACTGAAACCGAAATCTATCATAACACGAAAAAAAATCGCTTAGTAGACTAGACTTTTTGTTTTATTTTTTGTAGGCGTCGCACTGTAAATCTTCTGACACTTCTGTTATTTCCACTTCAACACCTAATTCTTTCAGCACCGCTTCAAGCGCAGAGACGATCGAGGCTTCTCTTACTAACTCTTTCCCGTTTACAGAAACGCTTGTTCCATATTCGAAACAGGAGTCATCTTCACAAGTTTGTTCCCAATGATTAATTTTAATTTTGTGTGTCATGAACTCATCCTTTTCTGTCTAGATGTCTGATGCATGTTTATAGTGTAGCGACTTCACATTCATTTGTAAATTTACGTGCTTACTCTTCATCAAAGTCTTCACTATCACCATCATCTTCATCCCATTCATCTATGTACTTTGTCGTAATGAGCGTCAGCTCTCCTTCTTTTTCATCAAACCGGTATACATGTACTTCATCATCTTTTACAACAGCAATGTGATTATTTTTTAGCGCAACAGATGATGGTAAAAGACCATCAACATGGCTCCCATCATGCTCACCAGAATGGTTATGCCAACTTTCTTGTCTCGTTTCGATGTTCGAGATGGCGCATGATCCAAATAAGACAACGATTCCAATCAAAAGAAGGATCACTCGAATCCTTCTCAATTCAAGCTCTGCATTTTCCATATAAATCCCCTCACCTTTTAAATGACCAATAAGGATTTATACGCAACTTGGACAGAAAAGTTTCATGGCATGCAAAATAGCCCCTCTGCACTGACAAAAAACGTAGCGGGTTTCGGCCGGTTTATTCGCAGCTGCATGGGGCTATTGGTGAAAACGGGTGTTTATTCTAATTCAAGATTTACATTTTTTTGAGGTGCAAATGTTGAAATCGCATGTTTATAAATAAGCTGCTGCTTCCCTTCTGTCTCAAGCAGCACCGTGAAATTGTCAAATCCCTTTACTTGACCGCGAAGCTGAAAGCCATTCAGTAAAAATACTGTGACAAATGTATTGTCTTTGCGGATCTGATTCAAAAATTGGTCCTGAATATTAATCGGTTTCATGTTTCGTCCTCCTTGATTCTGATAACTACAGTTTCGCTTTAAGTCCAAGCTTTCCTGCTATATATGCGAAAATTTCCTCTTTTTTGTCCGAAAAGTGGCAAGGTGGTGTCATATCAAACCAGGTGACATCCATTTTATTACGGAACCACGTAAACTGACGCTTCGCATATCTGCGGGAATTTTGTTTTAATTGCTGGATGGCTTCATCAAGTGAGCAGTCGCCTTGAAAATAGGCATACAACTCTTTATAACCGATCGCTTGAACAGACTGACAATCTTTCAAACCAGATTGATAAAGTGCGCTCACTTCTTCAATTAAGCCTTCATCTAACATCATATCAATTCTTTGATGAATGCGCTCGTACAAAAGCTCTCGGTCCATTTTCAGCCCAATGAAGGCAGTGTCATAAAGAGGAACTTCTTGATGCCCGTTTTGCATATCAGACATTTTCTGACCTGTTGTATGGATGATTTCAAGCGCTCTGATCACGCGGCGGACGTTATTCGGATGAATCGCTTTTGCAGCGTCAGGATCGGCTTCTTTTAGCTTTTCATACAGCTTGATCGGTCCATGCTGCTGCTTAAACAGCGTCATCTCTTCTCTAAAAGCAGGATCACTTTTCTCATCAGTAAACGTGTAATCATATAAAACAGACTGAATATATAGCCCAGTTCCACCAACAATCATGGGCGTTTTTCCTCTCGCAGCAATCTCTTTGATTTTTAAGCGGACAAGCTGCTGAAATTCAGCTGTAGAAAACGATTCATCCGGTTGTTTAATATCGATTAAATGGTGCGGAACGCCATTCATTTCTTCAGGGGTGATTTTCGCTGTGCCAATATCCATCCCTTTATAGATCTGCATGGAATCCCCGCTGATAATTTCTCCATTAAATGCTTTCGCTATATCAATGCTCAGCTTTGTTTTTCCGACAGCCGTCGGACCTACTAATACAATCACTGGTTGTTTTTTCATAACATCACTCTCTTTTACAAACTGCCTACAGTATAGCATAACTTCTCTTTCTCTCCTATATCCTCCCGTCACCAGCCAAGTGGTTCATTCCCGACCACTTCATATGTCTTTCCTTTTAAACGGTGCTTATGCGTTGGCCTTTCTTCATCTGGACTGTAAACGACTCCCCCGTATGGAATCGGGACAGAGTCGGTATAGGCAGAAAACGTGACTTCCTCAATTTCATGGTAGTGCGTCCCGTCCACTCTTGGGATAGCAGGTCCAGTGACGCCATAATATCTATGAAAATGCCCTCTTTCAAATGACGTGATCCCCCGGTAATAATGAGTATGTCTGTCGGTACTGCTTCCATTCACAGGCTGAGAAATACCTTCTATTAAATGATAATGTTCTTCGGTTACATCCGTTCGCGCTTTATAAGCATGTGCATGAGGTGGACATTTAGCCCAATCAGACGGATACAGGCCCATTTTTTACATTCCTCCTTATTTTAGGCATTCACCCAAACACAAGTGGGCCACTCGAATACACTGATGTCAGTTACAGTGATTTTATGTGAAAGGAGTCTTTTTTTATGAATTATTTTGACGCACCGTTTGTTCAAGATGAGATGAGAAGACCTTTTGGATTTGGACGCCCTGGATTTGGTTTTGGAAGACCTGGGTTTGGTTTTGGGCGCCCTGGTTTTGGCTATGGGAGACCTGGATTTTTTGGACCGCCATTTTTAGGTGGTTTTGCTGGAGGGCTTCTAGCTGGGTCGCTTCTTGCTCCAGGATATGGCTATGGTTATCCTTATCCACCGCCATACCCGCCATATGGACCATACCCTTATTATTAAATATGACGATTTAGTGAAAACATCCTCTTATAAAATGAATCGATTGACACATTTGTTTTTCATAGGTTAACATTTACTTTACCGACCGTTCAGTAAAGTAGGTGTTTTTTTTATGTCTAAAACGAAAAAAGAACAAATTTTTGAGGCAGCAGCTCACACCATTCTAAAAGAAGGATTGAGTCAGCTCACCCTTCAGCAGGTGGCAGAACATGCAAATATGACCAAAGCCGGGCTACTGTATCATTTTTCGAGCAAGGAAGACCTGATCCAGCAAATGAATGAGCATGCGGTTGCCTCTTTTCGTCAGCAGCTTGACACGTATCAGGAAACATACAAAAACGAAAAGGCGCCTTATGTACGTGCCTATATATTGGCCACATTAAATGATCTTGATAGGCAAAACACCACACAGCTATGTACAAGTATGCTGGCAACCATGTCATTTGATGAAGCGTTATTAAATCCTTGGCGTCATTTTTATGCGGAATTTAAAGAAAAAGCAGCCGAGGAAATCAATGACCCTGCACTTAGCCAATTGATCCGTCTTGCCTGTGATGGCATATGGTTTTCAGAAATGTTTCAGCTTGAACCATTGAATCGAGAGGAAAAAACCCTTTTACTTCATCGGATTTTACACATTTTAGAGGAGGGATGATGATGATCCTCGGATATCTTTTTTTGGCTATCGCCATTTTTTCAGAAGCGATTGGGGCAGCGATGCTGAAACTATCAAATGGTTTCACACGCTTTAAACCTAGCGCTGTCGTTGTCGCTGGCTATACACTTGCTTTTTACATGCTGTCATTGACCCTAAATATCATTCCACTTAGCATGTCTTACGCCACATGGTCTGGGGTAGGTACCGTCCTCACGGCTTTTTTTGGCGTGCTCTTTTTCAAAGAAACCTTGAACCGTCAAGCACTTATTGGAATGGCAATGCTTGTTTCAGGGGTCGTACTATTAAATATGTCTTAAAGGATGTGAAGTGATATGAAAGGAATGCTTTATTTAACAGGAGCCATTTTGACAGAGGTTTTTGGCAGTACGATGCTGAAGCTTTCGCAAGGTTTTACACAGGTGCTGCCGAGTATGGGGGTCCTGATCGGATTTGGGTGCGCCTTTACCTTTCTCAGTTTGGCACTCAAAACAATTGAGCTGTCATCTGCATATGCCACTTGGTCTGGGGTCGGTACAGCACTTACTGCTCTTGTGGGCCTCGTGCTATTTAACGAAACCATTCATATGAAAGGATTCATTGGTCTTGCACTTGTCATATGCGGCGTCATTGTCTTAAATCAATCCAAAAAACAAAAGAAAGAATCATTCGATCAAACCGAATGGACGTCATAAAAAAAGTCATTTTCTCCATTAATCAAGAGAAAATGACTTTTTTGTCTTAATGACCCGCTTTGATGGTTTCTTCTAAAGAAATATGGACATTCCCTTGCACAGCTCTAGAGATCATACATGAGCTTTCAGCTTTATGTGCAAGCTTACGAGCTCGTTCTATGTCCTGTGCAGTAGCAGACTCTTTGAGAATGATGACAGGACGGTGAATGATTTTCTCATATGTAAACACACCGTTTGTCACATCGACAACTGCCTCAGAGCTCATCGATAAATCCTCTTTCTCTAATTGACTCCGCTCCATCATGGCTGCAAGTGTAATGATATAACATGTGGCTGCTGCACCTAGGAGCATCTCATCTGGATTTGTTCCGATACCCGGTCCATCCATTTCTTTTGGAATGGAAATCTTCGTCTTTAACTGTTCACATTCGATTGTCCCCACATCGTTACGCAGACCAGGCCAGCTTGCCTGAAGATGAAAATGATGACGCGCCATATCTGTCTCTCCTTTTGTTATCACTTTTTATAGTGTAACAAGAATTCACCTTGCTGTCTTAAGATGTGCACCATCCTTACGTATATTCTTCATCCAGCACCGTGCGAATCGCCCTGACATACCGGTAGAACGTCTCGTTTTTTGTACTCGATCGATACCGAAAATCGAAACTGTCAAATAACGCTTCCCGTTGACTTCTACTAATCTCAAGCTGTACACTTTGCCCTGTTTTTGTAAGATTATTAATATTATGATTGCTCGTTCCGCTTAGGGTTGCGTGTGCAACTGCAAGTTCAGCAGAAAAACCGTTGCGCTCTAATGAGTTCACAATTTTTTCAGCACGGTCATAGTCTGTTCCGCCAACAAGGGTGTGGTCAATTCCCGGCTCCCCTTTATATCCATGAACAGCTAATACATAATCATGTGCTTTTGCCTGTGCGACTCCGATTGGTTCATCGAAGTTTGTACTTGTAATATGAAGTTCTGATGCATTTTCTCTAAAACCTTCAAATAAGTACGTAGAAAAATCGTTATCAAAAAAATGGACAATCTCACTAACGCCGCCTTCGATTCTCCCGCCATGAGGCGACATCACTAGAAGACGGCTGCCGGGCACTGGATTGGATGTGATTTGATAATGATCTGTTGATTCATTCTCTTCCAGTTCTTTAAAATTGCGATACATATCATTTGAACCGCTTTCGTCTTCTCCACCTGATGACACTGGCTCATCATGTTCCTGTGCTTGCATGGTATAATAGACGCCCCATCCGATGACAAGCAGGAGAAGCAAAGCAAAAAACTTCTTCATTCCCGTTCTCCTTTAACAGATTTCTAAGCCGTTTCTATGATTAATATTGAATCATCATTTCTTTTCATTTTTTCCACATTTTCTCTTCAAATTTGATCATAACACTCTAGATCATGAGATTCCTCAAAAATAAGATAATTGCATTTATATACACAGAAACGCCTTTCCTGATTGAAAACAGAGTTAGAATAGTATGACAAACAAATGAAGTTATGTTTAAAATGACCTAGTCCTACCCAGTCTGTTTTCTTTAATTCGTCTTTTTTTTATGCGAATTTGATTTTTTTCATCTGGAATGAATCACATTTGTATGAGCATTGACCCTGTCTAGAACCCCCCTTTTTTCTGCAGAATCCTCTGTTTTACTGGTTCTCTAAGAAGAACTCTCCCACCTATCATCGGCAGTTTTAATATGATTTCCACCTTTTTCTATTATTTTACAAAATGTAAGCGCTTTTCTTTTTAAAGGGAATGAGTCAGCCGCCAATATGAACAAAAGAAGGGACAAGAATCCGAACAAAGATGCTGTCATGTTCATAACGTAAGAGTGTACGAGAATGGATAGCTAGAATGGAGGGCATCACATGTTTGGATTTTCCATGGTACAAATGGTCAGAACACATGCTAGTAAATTGGATCAGCCTTTAAGAGAGACCGTCCTTCACCTCTATAAGCCTTTTAAGTGGACGCCTTGTTTTCTTCATCGTTTTTTTGAAGGAAGGTTAAAGAAGAGCAAGAAGCTTCGGGTCATCATTGAATTTAAAGAAGATGCAGTCGAAGCAGGTATTCAAAGCACAAAGCAGCTAATGAAAAAAAGCAGAAAAACAAACATCAAAAAACATTTTTCACATATTAACTGCTGCGCAGCTGATCTTACCCCTGCTGCTTTAGAGGAACTCTTAGCAAATGGGGAGCATATTCGCAAAATATATTTAGACAGACAGGTACATGCACTGCTGGATGTGGCGACACAATCAAGTCATGCGGATGAAGTCGTTCGAAATGGCACAACCTTAACCGGTGAAGGCATTACGGTAGCGGTCGTTGACACAGGCATATACCCACATGAGGACTTAGATGGAAGAATTCGCGACTTTGTAGATTTAGTCAAACAAAAAACGAAACCTTACGATGATAACGGTCATGGAACGCATTGCGCTGGGGATGTGGCTGGAGACGGAGCTGCCTCAGACGGCTTATACAAAGGACCCGCTCCAAAAGCCAATATCATTGGGGTAAAAGTGTTAAATAAACAAGGCGCTGGATCACTTTCTACTATTATAGAAGGTGTTGAATGGTGCATACAGTTCAACGAAGACCATCCTGATGATCCAATTCACATTATCAGTATGTCGCTAGGCGGCGATGCGCAGCGTTATGATGACGAACAAGACGATCCGATGGTGCGCGCTGTCAATGCAGCTTGGGATCAAGGGATTGTTGTATGCGTTGCTGCTGGGAACTCCGGTCCTAACAGTCAAACAATCGCAAGCCCTGCCGTGAGTCAAAAAGTCATTACGGTCGGAGCCTATGATGATCGAAATACGCCAGAATCAAGTGACGATGTCGTGGCACCATTTTCGAGCAGAGGTCCAACGGTCTACGGTGAAACAAAGCCCGACCTCCTCGCACCAGGAGTCAATATCGTCTCTCTTAGATCACCAAGATCATTCCTAGATAAACTAGATAAATCAAGTAGAGTCGATGATGATTATACGACGTTATCTGGCACTTCGATGGCGACACCCATTTGTGCCGGTATCTGCGCACTATTATTAGAGCATTCACCAGATTTAACACCTGATGAAGTCAAAGCCTTATTAAAAGAAAATACAAGCAAGTGGTCTGGAGAGGACCCAATGATTTACGGAGCAGGTGCCATCGACGCAGAAAAAGCCATCCAAGAATAAATAAAAAAGCCCTTTACGTTTTTCGTAAAGGGTGTTGTTTTGTCTGTTTTTATGTGTGAAGTCTTTCTTCTACTTGAGCAGCTGACATGTTATGCTTCGTTCTCATACATCTCATCTCCTTTTTGAATGTGCGTACGCGCTTCGATCACAATTTCAAAAAAAGTGGAAGATTCCTTGTACATGTCGCGTTCCTTATAATAATTAGCCGCATCAAGTGCCAATTCCTCTAAATCAGCAAACATTTTTTTGTTTCGTAGTCCCAAAAGGGCTGATCTCAATTGTTCAGAGCTGTCTGTTTCTATATAGAGTGCCTGTAAAAATTGGAATTTCAATTGATAAATTTCATCTCCCAATATAGATGCCTGATTCATGCCTTCCTTTATAGCCTCACTCGCTCGCTCCATATCTTCGAGTTTAAAACAAGTAAGAGCCAGTGAAAACAATGATTTGATCATCGTTGCAGCTTGATCTTTTTGATAAAGTGAAATGGCTTGTTCAAAGAAGACCGTCGCTGTATGGTAGGTTCCCATACTATAATGACAAGTTCCTAAGTTATTGAGGGCCATCGCCTTAAAATAAGATGTGCATTCTTTTCTTTCCATTGATTCACACACTTTTAAAGCTTTTTCTAAATAAGGGAGCGCTTTTTGATGCTGACTTACATCAATCCAATTACCTGCCATCACAAAATCGCATTGAATGCTTCTTTTTCCATAAAGCTGATGTTTCTTATAGATGTCTCTCGCTTTTTTCGCATAATGCATAGAAAAATAGGTTTGTTTCATATGATAGTATACTTCAGCAATTTTATAATAAAATTCCGCTTTTTCGATCTCATCTGTCACTAAGATCAGCTGATGTTCCGCATGCTTATAATAGGAAATGGCTTCGATATACCGGTGCTGGGTAAATGCATACATTCCATGGAAAAAATGAAAGTAATAGCCCAATAAACCCGTCATCTCATCTTCTGCCTCTTCAATTTCTTTTGGAAAAGAAACCGCTTGAAGCGATTCATTCCCTGCATGGACTGGCGTTAAGTGCTGAAGCATCATTTGATGGCGAAAATCCATGAGAGAATAATAGAGTAATAAATCTTGATCTTCTTCCATCTCATGAATGTCTTCTTCAACAAGGCGCTTCATATCGTTTGCCTGATCAACTTCAAATTTGCAAATATGTGTGTACCATTGATTGATTTTTACACCTACTTCGGAAGATGGTATTTTGTGTGCCATCCACTTCAGCCCCATTCTATCATATCAAACTGATAACTATTATTTTACATAATTTATGATTTTAAGGCAAATTGTCATTTATTTCATATTTTATGTTGATTTTGCACATTTCTATCTTTTTTACCAAGTTTAAAGAGAGTACTTTTGCCCATCAAAACATTTTTCTACGAAGAAGGGTCGAATTCTCTAAGCACTTCTTTTAAACCACTGACATAGCGACTAAATGCTTTTTTCTTTCCTTTTCTCGTATCAAAGTTGTCAAAAAAGGCTTTTCTCTGCGCCGTACTAATTTCTAACTGGACACTTTCTCCACTTGCATTTTGATTATTAATGTTGTTTGGATCCGTTCCAGAGAGGCGCTCGCCTTTTTGCACGAGCTCTGCGGAGAAGCCCCGGTCTTTTAGTTCTCGCACAACCGCTTCTTGCATTTTTTCGTTTGTCCCACCCACAAGTGTATGTCTTCTATCACTTTTATAGCCGTGGATAGATATAGAAAAGGGATATGTTTTAATCATTTGAACCAAAATCGGTTCATCGAATTTTGTACTAGTGATATGCAAGTCACGATTGTTGTCTTGTTTTGTCCCTTCAAATAAATACGTGGAGTACTTCTTTTCAAATGCTTCTACAATTTCACTTGTTCCTGGTTCAATTTCGCCGCCGTGAGGAGAAAAGACAAGTAAGTCACTTCCCCCTTTTTCGTGAAACTCTATCTCATAGCCGTCTCTTTCATGCCGTATAAGCTGTTTAAAACTTTCATATTGATCCCCTTTTTTTCGCTCTTTCTTATACTTTTCTACTTCTTCATGATGTTGTTTTTGCTCTTTATTTTCTTGGATAGAATGGCTGCATTTCACCATTAAAAGAGCACACAGGATGAGAAAGATGAATCCACTTATGAGTAGTCTTTTCATTTCACAGCTCCTTTTCATTCTCTTCGATGTCATCTTATCGCATTATTTTACTATCAATCGCTAAAAGAATACAAAGAATGTCCGGCTCCTTTTCATGAATCAGGAGAACTTACCTGTTTTTTTATGTTGCCCTAGGTATTTTCGGCTTCTTTAAAACGGTTCTTGTCCAAGTAAAAACTAAATCCTATGACCTCATTTTAGTTTTAGTCAAAAACACCTACAAAATTGGGAATTTTCATCTTTTTTTCAAATAAAAAAGCTGTAAACAAAAGGAATATCTCCTTCTGTTTACAGCCAGTCTCTGTATATCCAGCATTAAACTCTTAATTCATTCTCTAATGCTGTCAGCACTTCATCTTGCGACATGCCTTGTGCAAGTGAAATTTCGCTCACTAACATGCCCCGTGCATCTTCAAGCATCTTCTTTTCACTAGAATTTAAGGCTTTTTTCTGATTACGTCTCATCAGATCTTTGACAACGTCTGCGCCATCTTCAATCGAACCTGTTTTTAGCTTTTTCAGATTTTCATCATATCTTTGCTTCCAAGTAAGCGTGTCGTCGTTTGTTTCTTCTGCAAAATTGTTCATCACAACTTTCAGCGTAGCTTGATCAGCTACCGGACGTATACCTAGTTGATTGATTCTGCCTTTTGGGACCATCATCTGCATATTCGGCATTTGAATCAGAAAATATTCCTGCGTCTTACCTAAAATCTCTTTTTCTTCCATTCCTTCAATCACACCGGCTCCATGCATTGGATAAACAATTTTATCACCTATTTGAAACAAATCCGCCACCTCCGAAAGTATTCACAATATCATTATAACACATTTCAGCAGAGGATAAAAATTTATATTTTATCATGTTAATTTAGCACTAGTCAATTCTTTTTATTTGAGTTTTTAAAGAATTAGCCTTTTTTTACAAAAGGAGCGCCACCATCCAGTCCTCGTACACCTTTCTTGCATATACTAGCATTGAGTCACATTTAGGAGGGATGACAATGTGCAAATGCAAGAGCAAACATTCCCACTCAAAATGCTATAAAAAGCATGACGATCATCACCATATGGATCCGTGTGAAAAAAAGAAGTTTTATCATAAAAAAGATGATTGGTTTGAGAGCGATTTTTGGGATACTTCAAGAAGCTACGATCCCCATTATTTTCCTAAAAGTGTCTGCAGCAGATGTAAGAAGCGTCGCAGAAAAAGACATAGCTTCTCATTTTAGTGTTTGACGCTACACCTGCTTTTTGTTTTCCCGGCTGAAAAGCCGGTTTTTTTGTTACATGTCGTTCTTTTCTTTCATATGGATAGGCTCATGAAACAGGTGCAGTTCATAAGATATGGCAACCTGAAAAAAAGGATGAGATACAAAATGAACAATATGAATAACCAAACCAACCATTACCATCAAGGAAATCCCTATCACACGTTTGAAAATGTGTATACAGCCAATCATGAGCATATGATCGCACCAAACATGCATGACCCTATGAATATGCCAAATCATTATCATACCGGTAAAAAAGATGCTTATAGCGGACACCACCCGCATCATCATTCAGCCTATTCTCCTTTTACGAAGCAGTATGATCCCTATTCAAATGTACAGATGAACGATCACCATCACTTCGGTCACTACGGCGGTTATGGTATGGCTCCCCACCAGCCATACGGCTATCATGATATGCAAATGATGATGCCGGCAAATCATCATATGACAGGAAATGCTTACGGAATGAACCAACCAAATGCATTCCTACCCCGTTATTACTAAAAAACAAGCAAAATAAGGGTATAAAATACCATTTAATGACATATAGGAATATGGTAACCTTATAGGTAAATAATGGATGTAATCATCTATTATTTACCTATAATCAACCAAGGGGGAAGGAAGAAATGAAGAAAACATGGACAATCATTATGATGGGGATGCTGACATTGGTCATGGCACTCTCAGTACCGCTAGCCGCATCAGCTGAAGGGGCTAAAACAGAGGAAGGCAAAGCTTCAACAAATGCACGACCAGCTGCACTTTATGCAAAAATCACAGGAGCAAGTAAACAAGAATGGTCTTTTTCTGACATTGACCTGACTTACCGTCCAAATTCTGTTCTTAGTATTGGTGCAGTTGAATTTACTTTACCAGCAGGTTTTCAAGCCACAACAAAAGATATTATCAACGGAAAAGCTTTAAAAGACAGTTACATTTTGAACAATGGAAAAACTGTTCGCATTCCAGCTCGTTTCGATTTATTCGGAAGTTCCCAATATACATTACAACTTTCTCATAAAGTACTTCCTGCTGCAGGTACATATACGTTCCGCGCAGAAAATCGTGCGATCAGCATTGGTTCCACATTTTATGCAGAGGATACGATTGATATTAATAAACGACCAGTTGTCGTCACACCGCCAAATCCTTGCGGATGCTAAACGAAAAAGCGCTCTTAGAGCGCTTTTTCTCATTTATCATATCTCTTCGCTGTGCTTACTGCATTTTATATAATTGTTACACCATATCTCATGATGGTCTGTCATCATTAGTTGGCAAACCTATATATGGCGTTTTTTATTGTTATTTTTGCTCTTTTAGTTTTTTAAAAATCACAAATTGATATACGCCAAATAGTAAGGTTAGAATCATCATTGCGGTAAATAGTTGATCGACTGGAAGCAAAAAATATACGACAAAAAAAGATAAAAGCAAAAGAAAGTAACCTATATTGACGCTTTTTTTAATGTCATCACATTCCCTTTTTTTTACAATCATATCACGCTTCACCTAATCGTATAACCAAATAACAAAAACCCCTATCCATTTAAGGAAAGGGGTTATCCTTACAACATGACAGCGGATGTTTATCTTCACATCACAACAACAGGAACCAAACTATCGGATTGAAAAATTAATTGGTGGGCAAACCGATTCACCCACCAGCTAAAATCCTGCTACATCACACGTTTAAACATCTTCTCCATTTCATAAGTGGAATGATGAATCATAATCGGCCGGCCATGCGGACATGTAAATGGGTCTTGTGTTTGGCGAAGTTCATCTAATAAGGCTTTGATTTCATCGTGACGCAAATGACGATTTGCTTTAATCGAGCCTTTACAGCTCATCATGATCGCCGCTTCTTCTCTCAGTTTCTTGATATCCACACGCTTTTCATCAAGTACTTGCTGAATGATTTCTTCGATGAGTTCAGCCTCTTCCCCTTTAGGAAACCACTGCGGATGCGATCGAACGATATAACTGCCTGATCCGAATGGCTCTAAGAAGACCCCTACTTTTGCTAAAATATCGATATGCTCTTCAATAATCAACATATCGTTTTTTGAGTAGTGAAAGGTTAATGGAACAAGCATTTCTTGCACTTCCTGTTCAATGTCTCCTACCTTTTCACGAAAGTACTCATACTTGATTCGCTCTTGGGCAGCGTGCTGATCGATGATATAAAGACCGCGTTCATTTTGGGCCAAAATATACGTTCCATGCATTTGTCCAATCGGATACATCACAGGGACACGTTCACTTTCAGCCTGATGCTGGGCTGCACTCTCTTCCAGTATCACTTCGTCATGTTGTTCATGCGAAGCTGCAGATTCCTCTACATATACATGGTCAAACGTTTCTTCAGACGATGCTGGTAAAGGCGCTTCCGTACTTTCCGGTTCACGCACCCCGTATGTGTCGTTCTGACTAGTCTCGTATACAGCCGATGCGAGTGAGTCCGGCTCATAGGAAACAGGTGTTTCCATTCGGCTTTTCATTGTTTGTTTAGAATCAAAAGATAAGGACTGTTGCTCATTTTTCACTGCTGGCATTGGTGCTTTTTTTGGCACTGAAGCACTTGGAATGAGCTGTTGCTTTTGAAAGACGTCCTTAATCCCTTGTTTGATCAACTCATGAAGTTCTTGCTCTTTACTTAGTCTGACTTCAAGTTTAGAAGGATGTACGTTCACATCGACTAAAATGGGGTCCATCTTCATCTCAATAAATGTAATTGGATGGCGTCCGATCGGGAGCAGTGTATGGTATCCTTCATGAATGGCTTTCACCAGCGGGAAATGCTTGACATATCTACCGTTGACAACAGAAGACATATAATTACGTGATGCCCTTGTCACTTCTGGTAAGGAAATATAGCCTTTCACTTCAAAATCAAGTGATTGTACATGTAGTGGCAGCATTTTTTTGGCCACTGCCGTTCCATAAATGGCCGCAAGCACATGCCGCACATCTCCGTTTCCATTTGTTTGAAGCAGCACTTTTCCTTGATGTCGCAAACGAATCGACACTTCTGGATGAGCAAGTGCAATTCGGTTCACAACATCAGAAATGTTGCCAAGCTCCGTATGAACCGTTTTCATGTATTTTAGACGGGCTGGCGTATTATAAAATAAATTGGTGACTACAATTTCCGTGCCGCGACGGCCAGTGGTTTTTTTCTCCGAAATGATCTTCCCGCCTTGGAGAGCTAAGTGTGTTCCAGCACCTTCACCGGTACTTGTCTTCATTTCTAAGTGAGAGACGGAGGCAATACTTGGCAGCGCCTCCCCCCTGAAACCGAGCGTCCTGACACGAAACAGATCATTTTCATCTTTGATTTTACTCGTCGCATGACGCTGAAAGGCGAGCTTACAATCTTCAGCATCGATTCCCACCCCATTATCAATAATTCTAATAGAAGAAAGTCCTGCTTCTTCTACATCGATTTCAATGACAGTACTACTAGCATCGATCGCATTTTCCACGAGCTCTTTCACGACCGAAGCCGGGCGTTCGACCACTTCACCAGCTGCAATTTTATTTGATAGGTCATCGGATAACTGAATAATCTTTGCCATTTCTTGCTCACCTCACCTTACATTATAATTTCTTTTGCAATTCATATAGCTTTGTCATCGCTTCAAGCGGTGTCATATCCATTAAATTAAATGACTTCAATTCTTCGATCACTGCTTGATCTTTGTTTTTCAGCACAGGTTTTGTTTGCGGTTTTTCTTCCACTTCAAAGAAAGAAAGCTGCTGTTTTTCCTCAGCCATTTCTTGTTTCGGGGCTTTAGAGACGCTCGGAATCACTTCATGTGATCCGCTCTCAAGCTCCGTTAAGATGGTCTGGGCTCGATCAATGATCGCATCAGGCAGTTCAGCAAGCTGCGCTACATGGATGCCGTAGCTTTTATCCGCTGCCCCTTCTTTGATTTGATGTAAGAAAACAACTGTCCCTTCATGTTCTTCTGCTCGTACGTGGACATTTTTCAGTTCGCTTAATTGGGATTCCAGTACCGTCAGTTCATGATAATGAGTGGAGAAAAGGGTTTTGGCACCAATATGATCATGCACAAATTCAATGATTGCCTGTGCAAGAGCCATTCCATCATAAGTGCTTGTCCCGCGTCCAATTTCATCAAATAAAATCAAACTGTTCTTTGTCGCATGTACCATCGCATTTTTTGCTTCGAGCATCTCTACCATAAAAGTACTTTGACCAGAAATCAAATCATCTGCCGCCCCAATGCGTGTAAAGATTTGATCAAAAATCGGAAGGGTTGCCTTTGATGCTGGCACAAAACAGCCAATTTGCGCAAGAATCGAGATCAATGCCATTTGTCTCATATACGTGCTTTTCCCTGACATATTCGGACCAGTAATGAGCAAGGTTTGTCTCCCTTTGCCCATTTGGCAGTCATTCGGCACATACTCTTGATGATCCATCACTTTTTCAACAACAGGATGACGTCCATCAATGACTTCCACTTCATCTGATGAAAATTCAGGGCGAACATAACGCCGCTTTTCACTCACAGTCGCAAAGCATTGCAGCGCATCAAGCTCACTCATTTGTTTTGCGAGCAGCTGTAATCTAGGAATATACGCTTTTACTTGTTCCCGAAGCGCAGAAAATAGTTCATATTCCAATTCACTAATATTTGATTCCGCCTCAAGAATAAGGGCTTCTTTTTCTTTCAATTCAGGTGTAATATACCGCTCTGCATTGGCAAGGGTTTGTTTTCTTTCATAACGGCCTTCTTCTAATAAATGCGTATTTGCACGGGTCACTTCGATATAGTAGCCAAACACTTTATTAAAGCCGACTTTCAACGATCGAATGCCTGTATATTCTCTTTCTTGCTGTTCAAGACGAGCAATCCAATCTTTCCCGTTTCGGCTCGCATCACGATATTCATCTAATTTTGCATTGTAGCCGTCTTTAATCAAATTGCCTTCTTTTAACGTCATCGGCGGATTCTCATAAAGAGCATCTTCTAATAAATCAAGTAAATCACCGCATGGGTCAATGTCATTTGCTCTAGATTTCGCCATATCCTCTGGGAGAGAATGGACAAGCTCTTTAATAGCCGGCACTTGCTTGAGAGATTCTTTCAATTGAATAAGATCACGGGCATTCACATTTCCAAATGCCACACGGCCTGCTAGACGTTCAAGATCATACACTTGCTTTAAACGTTCTCGCAGATCCTCTCGCTCAAAGAAATGTTCCATCAGAATTTGCACCATTTCCTGGCGTTCTTTGATTTGTGAAAGGCGGATGAGCGGACGATCGATCCATTGCTTCAGCAATCTTCCGCCCATTGCCGTTTTTGTTTCATCTAAGAGCCATAATAAAGAACCCTTCTTGCTTTTTGAACGGATGGTTTCTGTTAATTCCAGGTTTCGCTTTGAGTAAAGATCAATTTTCATCGTTTGTTCAAGCTGAAACACTTGAACTTGCTGAAGATGATCAAGACTCCTTTTTTGCGTTCTTCTTAAGTATGCATAGAGTGTTAAAAATGCTATTTTCAGATGTTCGTCAAGATGAGCAACGAGTCGTTCAGCTTCATCTATTAATTCAGCGCTATCTTCGTATGAGATGGTCGCTTGGCAGCGTTCCTTCAGGGTTTTCACCGTTTCTTCCTCGAGCTGCTTTGATACCACAATCTCTTTTGCACCGACAGAATAAATTTCAGACACAACTTCATCTAACCGTTCAATGAAAGCCGCCATGTTTTCACCTGTTGATAAATCGGAAAGCGCAAGACCGTAGCCATTTTGAAAGCTGGAAACAGACGCGATAAAGTTATTTTCGTTTTCATTCAGTCCTTTGCCATCCATGACCGTACCTGGTGTAATCAGTTGAACGACCTCTCTTTTGACCACACCTTTTGCCGTTTTAGGGTCTTCCACCTGCTCACAAATGGCGACTTTATAGCCTTTTTCTATCAGTTGTTCTATGTATGCAGACGCAGAATGATATGGAACACCACACATTGGAATCGTGCCGCCATCCCTGCTTGTTAACGTAATTTCTAATTCTTGTGCTGCTTCTTTTGCATCATCAAAAAACATTTCATAAAAATCGCCTAAGCGAAAAAATAAAAAGGCATCTTGGTAATCTGCCTTGATCTTTAAATATTGCTGTATCATGGGCGTATAACTTGCCATATTTCTAATCCCTCACTATATTACTTTCGAATTCATACCATCTTTCATTATAGCATAAAAATTCACCTTTTTTCCCTAGATCAAAGCACAAAAAAACTAGGGGGATATGCGCCCTAGTCATCAATTACTCTTCTGGATCACCCGCGAGGAATTCTGGATGAATATCTTCTAATTCCTCATCCACTTCTTCTTCCCATTCGTGATCATCTTTTTCTTTCCAGCTTGAATTGACTTCTACAACAATTTTGGTTTCCCCTACTACTTCAGCAATGAATTCACGCTCTGCTTGAACGACAATTTTATTGCCATTTGGAGAAATCGTGACTTCTAAGCAATTGGGCTGCTGTAAGACTTTCGCAATCACTTCGTGCTCATCATCAAGGAAGTTTTTATCTTTATATCTCAGTTTGATGATATCTACATATTTTACACGTTCTGTGACCACTTCGGTTTTCGTGTTGTCTGCGTAAGAATACCACACGTTAATATCAAATGTACCTTCAATCTCAACTGTTTTACCGACCTTTTCAGCATCATACTTATGATTAATGATCCAACCGCCTAGGATGCTGGTTGGTTTTTGCGATGGAGAAATGGTGTGTGTGCTTTGGGTAAATTTCCTCCCTTTTGCAACCACCGCTTTTGTAATAATTTCTCTGTATTCAGACATTCCGGCATGCCTCCTTGTTCTTGATCGTTTTATCTTATGCTGGGCATTCGTCTAGTGTGTCACGATTTTGAGTCTCATGTTCAATTAAATTCATTTCTGTTTCAGTGTATGCATGGTCGCCCATAAACTTGCCTTGAAAATTGGAAAAGTTGGAGAGTGAGAGATTGGGGTTGATGGAAGCTGAAGGAGAAAGAAGGTATGCAATTCTTACATCAGAAAACAAAAAACCCCGCATCTGCGGGGTTTTCTCATTTAATGGAGCAACTTTGGGATGAGTTTTTCACTTTTGAACCGGTTTCTCCTAATAAGAGGTCACCGCCGGTTGAAAGAATGATTTCATCCGTTACTTGATTAGAAATCGTGTGCGCTACAAGCTGAAGCAGGGAATTAACCTCTGTTTGTGATTCTTTGAATTCTTGAATCACTGGGATCTCATCCAGTTCTTCTTGCAGGGCATCAATTTTTTCTTCCACTTGTTTTAAGGCTTCATGTTTGCCATAATGCTTTAAATTCACAGCTTGCTTTTGAAGCGCCTTAATTTGATTAATGATCGCTGCAATTTTTGTATTTTCATTGATTTGCGCTTCTGCTTTTTTGAAGAAATCAACTTCTTCTGTTTCAGAAATCATTTTCGCGAGCTCTCTTGCGCGCTCGACAATCTCTTTCTTTGAATAAAGCGTCATTTTAATTCACCTCGATAGCTTCTCCAACCATTTCTCCGTCAAGAGACCAAGTTTTGGCTTGTGTGATTTTCACTTTGACGATGTTGCCAATCGCTTCTTTTGGTGCTTTAAAATTCACAAGCTTGCTTTTACTTGTATATCCGGCTAGGATCTCAGGGTTGTTTTTACTTTCACCCTCTACTAATACTTCGACAGTCTGCCCTTCATATTCCTTCATTTTTTTCGCAGAAATTTCATTTACGAGTGCATTCAGGCGCTGCAGACGTTCTTTTTTGACACGCATTGGCACGTTGTCTTTCATATTGGCTGCTGGTGTTCCTTCTCTTGGAGAGTAAATGAACGTATAAGCCGCATCAAACTCAACCTCACGATAGAGGGAAAGCGTCTCTTCAAACTGCTCATCTGTTTCATTTGGGAACCCAACGATAATGTCCGTTGTTAATGAAGCATTTGGCATTGCCTCTTTGATTTTGCGCACTAGGTCAAGGTAACGTTCACGGTCGTATTTTCTTGCCATGAGTTTCAGCACAGAAGAACTTCCTGATTGAACCGGCAAATGAATATGATCGAGAAGGTTTCCGCCTTTGGCAAGCACTTCAATTAAGTGATCATCAAAGTCACGCGGGTGGCTTGTTGTAAAACGGATACGTGGAATATCGATTTTACGCAGCTCATCCATTAGGTGACCAAGACCATATTCCATGTCTTCAAAATCTTTTCCATACGCATTCACGTTTTGACCAAGAAGGGTAATTTCTTTATATCCTTCTGCTGCTAAGCGTCTGACCTCTTGAATAATTTCATCCGGACGGCGGCTTCTTTCCTTACCGCGCGTGTAAGGGACGATACAGTATGTACAGAATTTATCACAGCCGTACATAATATTCACCCAGCCCTTAATTTTTCCTTGGCGGGCTCTCGGAAGATTTTCAATCACATCGCCTTCTTTAGACCAAACCTCAATGACCATTTCTTTTGAAAGGTAGCATTCAGATAATAGCTCTGGCAGGCGGTGAATGTTGTGGGTACCGAAAATCAAGTCAACAAATGGGTGTTTCTTTAAAATACGGTTAACGACCGATTCTTCTTGTGACATGCATCCGCAGACGCCTAAGATTAAATCTGGCTTTTCACGCTTTAATGCTTTTAAATGACCAAGCTCTCCAAACACTTTGTTTTCTGCATTCTCACGAATGGCACAAGTGTTTAATAAGATGACATTCGCATCTTCAGTCGAATTTGTTGGTTCATAACCAAGCGCCATAAAAATACCAGCCATCACTTCTGTGTCATGCTCATTCATTTGACAGCCATATGTGCGAATATAAAACTTGCGGCCGTTTCCTAACCCTTGAAAACGCTCGTCAATTTGAAATTGATTGTATTCGACTTCTTCTTTACCCCGTTTTTTTGCATCTTTTAAGGAAGGCGGAATGTACACAGCTTCAAAATACTGGCTGTAGTCCTTCTCGGATTTTTTGTCCGATGAACTTACTTGTCCGCTCGCTTTTCTCTGCTCTTCATTCATGAATTTGTACTCCTTTCAAACCAAGCTCCACCCTACAGTATAGACTATTTTGTCGTGAATTGAAAATAAATTCATATGTGTCCACACTTTTCAATCCACACGAATTTTACATGAATATTGAGTAGGCTTCAGATGAAGATCGTCTTTTCCTAAAGGGTTTTGTATTTCTTTGACAATCTTCATCTGCTGTGTACCGACACTCTCAACTAAAGTAATTACATATGATTCTTTTTCTTCTTCTGCTACCATTCTTTCTTGTTCAGATAAGAAGAATGGAAAGTCATGGTGAGTCAGTTTAGATCCTTTTACTTCTATAAGCTTCTCTTTTCCATCGGGGTAATAAGATTTGATATCAAATCCGTGACCATCTTCTGTTTCAGCTACCCAAACGACAGCTTCCGCTAATTGTTCACTTCCCACTGCTTTTAATTGCTCTATTTCCTTATGATAAACAAATTGCTCTGCTATTCTACCCGTCTCTTCGTTTTGCTTTGATCTTTCTTCTCTTAATTGTTTATAAACATCTCTATGAATGATTCTTTTTCTTTTAAATTTGTTCTGATGTTCCACTTTTGGAATAAGGTCCTGATCCAAATATACTTCGTAAACAAAATCATAAAAAAACTCATTTAAAGAATTGATATCTTGTATTAATTGGTGATGGTCAAAATGATCAATATTATACTTTTTAAAGACCAATGAGCTTGCTACATATTTTTTAGGTCTTAATGATTTACCTAAATGAAAATCACCTATATGAAAGCCCTCTAGTCTTTTATGATGCTTTAATTCAGGCTGTAGCCTTTCCCTCCAAATGGCTGTCTCTTCCTTAATTTCAGATAGAGATAAATTTTCAGTTCCAGTTTCAATTGTTAAATAAAAATCTTCCCCGTTCTCAGCGAATAAAATAACAATAAATATTCCTTTTTGTGTCGTTGTTTTTTGGGAATTAGGATTTGTGGTTAATCTCTTGTCTAAAAGTGCAATCCAAAAACATTCTGCAACTTTCCCATTTCCTGTAGAAGATTTAATATCAATTCTATCCAAATTCCTCATATGGCGTTTTTCTAATTCATAACGAATGTTGTTTGGGATTTCTTTATTAAACATGTTGTGAAAAGGATGGTTTTTATCTGTTCTCCCTTTATTCTTATAATCTAAAAATTGTTCATGAAAATCTTCTTTATTAAATAACATTTGTCTCACCACTTACCTCAATAGATCTTTTTACATACATTATACATAACAAACGGTAGATTTGATGAAATATGGAAAGATTAGCGCAAAAGAAAAGAGAGCCTCAGCTCTCTCAATCAAGTATATTCAGTTTTTTTGCTTCTTCTTCGATGATTGTCAGTGCACGGTCAAGCTCTTCTTTTGTGTGCTCTGCTGTGATGATGGCTCTAATTCTCGCTTTTCCTTTCGCTACAGTTGGAAAAGCAATGCCTTGAGCGAAAACGCCGCGCTCGATTAATGCTTTTGAAAAACGGAAAGTGAGTGCCTCGTCTCCAATCATCATCGGAATAATAGGCGTTTCTGTTGGTGCCACCTCAAATCCAAGACCGATGACTTTTTCTTTAAAATAGGCCGCGTTCTCCCAAAGTGTTTCAATGCGCTCCGGTTCGTCTAACAACACTTCAATGGCTTCTTCACAGGCTCTTGTGACAGCCGGCGGATGTGAGGTGCTGAATAAAAACGGTCTTGCTTTATGCTTTAAATAGTCGATTAAAACGGCAGAACCAGCGACGTAACCGCCTAGCACACCAACTGCCTTACTAAGTGTGCCAACCTGAATATGCACTCTGCCGTCAAGTTGAAAATGATTCACTGTTCCGCGGCCATTTTCACCAAGTACTCCAGACGCATGGGCATCGTCTACCATCACAAAGGCATCATATGCTTCTGCAAGTCTTACAATCTCAGGAAGCGGTGCAATATCTCCATCCATTGAGAACACACCATCTGTCACGATAAGACGGACGCGGTAATTCATCGATTTCTTTAATATTTTCTCAAGCTCTTCCATATTAGAATGAGCATATACTTTTTTATCTGCCTTTGTTAAGCGAATCCCATCGATGATTGAGGCATGGTTCAGCTCATCTGAAATGACAATATCATCTTTTGTGAGAATACTGGATAAGACCCCTTGGTTGGTCGTAAAGCCTGATTGGAATACGAGGGCTGCCTCTGTCTTTTTAAAAGCTGCGAGCTTTTTTTCAAGCCGTTCATGCATTGTCATCGTTCCAGCAATGGTTCGTACAGATCCTGTTCCAGCACCGAATTCATCAATCGCCTCTTTTGCCGCTTTCATCAGCCTTGGATGTGAGGTGAGACCTAAGTAGTTATTTGAAGAGAGTTGTATGACGGATTGTTCATTTAATGTCACCGTGGATGATTGTTTGGAATCGATTTCTTTCAGTGTTTGATGGGTGCCTTGCTGCTTCATTGTGCCCAATTCATCTTGTAAATACGTAAATTCTTTCATCATTTCGTCCCCCTTTGATATGATGGCATGATCAGTACGACCTTCCCGCACGTACCATTTCTCATGAGTTCAAATCCCTTTTCAAAATCTTCAAATGGCAGCGTATGGGTGACAACCGGCTGTACATCAATGGTATTCGTTCTTAAAAGTTCAGATACTTGACGCCACGTCTCAAACATTTTTCTCCCCGTGATCCCTTGCACGGTTAATCCCCTAAAAACAATTTGATTCGTAATGTCAATGGTTACCGGCCGCTCTGGCAAACTTAGTATATTCACTTTCCCTCCATTTGCACAAGCTTCGAGTGCTTGATTAATCGCAACGGGATGTCCTGACATCTCACACATCACGTCTGCCCCTTCCATCCGCGTGAGCTGCTTGATCATGGCAACAGGATCATCTTTTCCGATATCCACGATATGATCTGCACCCATTTTACGGGCAAGATCCAGTCTGTATTCATTTTTATCAACAGCGAACACTTGGACAGCCCCGGAGGCTTTTGCAACCGCAATCGCCATTAAACCAATGGGCCCACAGCCAAAAACCGCCACTGACTTTCCTGAAACAGGTGTATGCAGAACTGTATGAACAGCATTTCCAAGCGGTTCTTGAATAGATGCAAGTTCCACTGGCATTTGAGCTGGATTATGCCACACATTTTGTTCTGGTACTTTGACATATTCAGCAAAACAGCCATCAATGTCGACCCCTAAAATTTTCGTTTCGCTGCATAAATGCTGCTGACCCGTTAAACACATATAACACTGATTACAGACAATATGCGTCTCAGCCGATACAAAGTCCCCTACTTTTGCTCGTGAGACTTGGTTCCCCCTTTTGACAACTTCCCCTGTGAATTCATGACCAAAAATGTACGGTGCTTTGACTCTCCCCTTCGCCCAATCATCCCAATTATAAATATGCACATCCGTTCCGCATATCGATGTAGCCTTTACCTGGATAAGCACTTCATGATCACTTATTTCTGGAAACGGCATTTCCATCATCGCCGCTCCGTAAGCGCTTTCTTTTTTAACAATCGCTTTCATCGTTCCACACATGACGTACAACCCCTTTGTTAAAAAACTTCTCCCAATCCGATCTTATCATGTCTTATTTTAGACGTAAATACCGATGTCTTTCAGGAGAAGACAAATGAACACTCCACATATTTTTTTAGATATTTTTCTAAAAAAAAAGCAAATCTCCGAATAAAAGGAGATTTGCTTTTAAGTTGTCAGCGTTTTTTTGAAACGGCTACATATAAAGCCGGCACAATCAGTAGTGTCAGAATCGTTGAGAAAAAGACACCTGATACGATGCAGATCGCTAGCGGCTTAAAGAGTGGGTCATTACTTAAAGCAACGGGCATAAGAGCGACAAGTGCTGTAAATGCTGTCAGCAAAATAGGTCTAATCCTTGCTCTCCCCGCTTCAATCACAGCTGCCTGTTGACCGAGACCTTGCTTGCGCCGCTGTTCAATAAATTCAAACAAAACGACCGCATTTCGGACAACAATACCTGCCAATGAGACAATCCCCATTGTGGCCATAAAGCTAAACGGCGTTTGAGTGACAAATAGTCCAATAATGGCTCCGGATATCGCTAAGTAAACCGTTCCAAGAACTAAAAGCGGCAGCATGAGTGAATTGAACTGGAAAGCGATGGTCACATAAATGAGCAGAAGGACTACCCCAAATAAGAGACTAATTTCAATAAAGAATTGAGTTTGATCTTCATTTTCTCCACCCTGAGAAATGGTCAAATTGTTCGCCGCATCGCTTTTCCCAACTTCATTTACGACTTCCGTCATATCGTCTTTAAACGTATCTGATGTACCAGGATATGCCTTTAACGTGATCGTTGGCATCCCGTTTTCATGCGGAATGCTTTCAAATTGCTCTGTTTCTTTTTCTTTTACGTATCGGCTAAGCGGCTCAAGTTGAGGCATGCCACCCTCATTTGCACTCACAGGCACCTTGATGTCTTTTAGCTTCAGTCCGTTTTGATGTGTGCTCATGTCTTGTTTCACTACGAGGTCGATGTCATCTGTTCCTTGTTTAAATGTGCCTAATGGAATTCCTTCTGTAACAAGGCCAAGCTGTCTGCTGACAAACTGAGCAGTGAGCCCATCCTCTGCCATTCGGTCACGATTTAATTCAAATGAGATGGTTTTCACCGGCTGATTGACATCGTCTGTGATCAGGCTCGCTCCGCTTTCTTTCATTTCTTTTGTGAGCTTCTCTTTCACATCAACGAGTTTTGAAAATTGTTCTCCTGCAACAGTGACGGTCACAGGCGCTCCCGTTGGTGGTCCTTGAACAATGGTTTTCATAAAGATATCAGCATCTTTAAATTTCTTTCGCAATGGCTCTGTCATACGATCGATCAATGCCTTGCTTGTCATCTGCTCATTGTCTACTCTGACAACAACCTGACCCGTATGATCACTTGCGTTTGAGATACTTTCATTAAACAAGTTCGGCACACCGCCGCCTGCAAAAATGGCCGTCTCTTCAATGCCTTTTTGCTGTTTGATCTCTTGTTCTATTTTCTCTAATGTGTCATTCGTTTTATCTAAGGTTGTTTCACTTGGAAGTGTCACAGTGACAACCACTTCTTTCTTATTCGCCGCAGGGAAAAACTCAAATGGTGTGGCGAAAATAAGCAAAAAGGCAAGTGTGGCAACGAGCAAACCACTTAATCCAATGAGAAGTGGTCGCTTCACGATGTTTGTCAGTACTCGATCTGCATAAAAATCGGCTAATCTTTTTAATGGTTTGCCTAAAAAGCCCGGTTCTTTTTGAATCTTCTTGTTCTTTCTTTTTCGATTTGCTGTATATTGATACACTGGCACAAGTGTCAATGAAATGACCATTGACGCAAGTACAGTTGTGACTAGAACAGACGGTAACGCTCGAATAAATGAACCGTTCGCACCAGAAAGGAAAACAAGCGGCAAGAAGGCAAAGACAACAGCCAGTGTTGACGTTAAAATAGATCCAGCCACTTCTTTTACACCTGCAATTGTTCCTTTAAGCGGACTTTCGTATTTTTTCATCTGCCTTAAAATATTATCGTTGACGACAATGGCGTCATCTACAAGTATCCCTAGCGCAATGATAAAGCCAATAATTGAAATTTGATTAAGGTCCACTTGTAAAAACGGCAGCGGGATGGTTCCGATCGTTATGGATAGCGGAATCGCAAGTGAAACGATAAACGCACCACCAATGGTTAGACCAAGTGTGGTGACGACAATGACGGCGATGACGGCCACGATCGCTTCTTTGATTAAATCGTTAAAAATAGCATCTACTTCACTTTTTTGTGAATAGTAGTCTATCCAATCCACACCATTTGGCAGCTCTTTCTCTTTTTCAATGACCGCACTGACTTTGTCATACATATTAGGAATATCCAGTCCTGGCTTGATATTGACTGTAAATGAATAGGCTGGCTTTCCATTATATGAAACGATATCACTTTTCTCTTTTTCTACTTCTTTTAAACGACCAAACTGACCGATTGTAACAGGCTCTCGGCTCGTTTTTGAGAAGATCTCAATCTTTTTGATTTGATCTAAACGATCATAGGCATCAATGGACAGCTTGACCTTTTCTCCATCTGCCTGGACGTCACCTAGAGGGGATGTGTCAAATTCTTGATTGATGGCATTTGTGACATCGGTCACGTTTAACCCGTTATCCTCCAGTTTACTTGAATCCAAGTTCAATATTGCTTGTTTGTCATTGAACCCTTTGATGACGACTCCATCAACACCTTTGATGTCCTCCACTTTTTCTTTTAACGCACGCAGCGATTCCTGACTTTTTGCTAAATCAGATGAGTTACTTGCTACAATCATATAAGAACCAACTGGCACGTTGCCAAACTCATCCTTTACATCTGGCTCCATCACACCATCTGGAAAAGAAGAGGCGGCATTTGTGGTTTCACTCTTGATTTGACTTGCCACCTTTTGAAAATCGGCTTGATCATCAATTTCAAGCACAATATTTGAGAAACCAATAGCAGAAACAGAGCTTGTCTTCTCTACACCATTGATATCAGAAATGGCCGACTCAAGCTTATTGGTGACATCACTTTCTACCTGTTTTGCATCTGCACCAGGAAAAACAGTCGAAATGGTTACAATATTCGCTTGAAACTCTGGCAGTTCTCGTTTAGGAAGCTGTGTAAACAAATAACCTCCAGCAATGAGAACGATAAAAAATAAAATAAAAACAAGCTTTCCTCTTTTTAAAAAAGCTTCGATCATTATTTCACCTACTTAAATATTTATTTTTGATGAAGTATTTTCAACTTAATCTTAATTTATCATCATGGTGAAAAAATGCAAGCTCTAATATGTCATTTTCTATCTATTTTGTGAAAGAAATATGTTATATAAGAAATGTATAGCGGTAAACAAAAACAACCTGCTTACATGATGTAAGCAGGTTGAAAATAATAAAATTAGAATTATCGTGGTTCAACAATCAGTTTGATTGCTGTTCTTTCTTCTCCATCGATAAGAATGTCAGTAAAGGCTGGAATGCATATCAAATCCACTCCGCTAGGCGCAACAAATCCCCTTGCAATGGCGACAGCCTTGACCGCCTGATTCAGTGCTCCAGCGCCGATAGCCTGTATTTCCGCTGCACCGCGTTCACGTAAAACGCCGGCTAATGCTCCTGCTACTGAATTTGGATTTGACTTTGCTGAAACTTTTAAAATTTCCATTTTTGCTCCCCCTTAAATTTACAATGGATAAGTGAGTGTTCATTAGAACAATCTTTGTTAGATGTTGCTATTTTTTTGAAAATCCATCCCCAAAATGTTTTTCAAAAATAGCAGGCTACCTACCATTTTTACTATATTCACGATAGAGGGCGCATATTCCTTCTTTCTGATTAATATTTTTCTGAAATAAATATGTGAATATTTATTCAAAGAAAATATGGTCATCATTTATCAAAATTCGATCAATTTTGACAGCTTTTTTCGACGATTCGTCAATTTCTACGATCACTGCACTTAATGTCGTGCGGCCTTCTGCAATTTCAAAACGGACAGGGAGGCTCGTTTTAAATCGTTTAATAATCGTTTCCCGATCAACACCTAAAATACCGTCATAAGGACCAGTCATGCCAACATCCGAAATATAAGCAGTTCCTTTTGGCAAGACACGGTTATCTGCTGTTTGAACATGTGTATGTGTTCCAACGACACATGATGCACGGCCATCTGTATACCAACCCATTGCTTGCTTTTCACTTGTGGCTTCACCATGAAAATCAATAAAAATAAACGGTGTACGTTTTGAAGCTTCTGCTATAAGCTCATCTACTTTTTGAAATGGGCAGTCAATCGGAGGTAAAAATGTGCGGCCTTGCAAGTTGATGACAGCTAGTTCTTTACCTTGTTTTTTAATAAAAGTGAGCCCTTTCCCTGGTGTACCTTGCGGGAAGTTTGCCGGACGAACAATATGGGGTGCATCATCGATGAAATCGAAAATGTCTCTTTTATCCCATGTATGGTTCCCCATCGTGAGCACATCAGCCCCAGCTTGAAGCAGCTCGTGATAGATTTTTTCAGTAAGGCCTTTCCCATGAGCCGCATTTTCTCCATTGACAATCGTAAAGTGCGGCTGATATTTTTTCTTTAGCTTTGGCAAGTATTCTTTCAGTGTATCTCTGCCAGGTGAACCAACGATATCTCCAACAAATAATATTTTCATACGTTTTGAACCCTTTCTCTTATAAAATGATCTTCTTATCAGTGTTGCATATTTACACAAAAAAATAAAGCGGCGCTAAGCGCACCGCTCTATTTTGCATACTCTACTGCGCGAGTTTCTCGAATAACTGTCACTTTAATGTGACCAGGGTAATCGAGCTCGTCCTCAATCCGCTTACGAATATCCCTTGCTAGACGGTGAGCTTCAAGATCATTAATTGAATCTGGCTTCACCATAATACGCACTTCACGTCCAGCTTGTATCGCAAACGATTTTTCAACACCTTCATAAGATTCAGAGATGTCTTCTAATTTCTCAAGTCTCCGAATGTAATTTTCAAGCGTCTCACTTCTTGCACCAGGGCGTGCTGCAGATAATGCATCGGCTGCCGCAACAAGAACAGCGATAATAGATGTCGGTTCTTGGTCACCATGGTGAGATGCAATACTGTTGATGACAACAGGATGCTCTTTATATTTCGTCGCAAGCTCAACGCCAATTTCCACGTGGCTTCCTTCTACTTCATGATCAATGGCTTTTCCAATGTCATGCAGAAGACCTGCTCGTTTTGCAAGCTTTGCATCTTCTCCAAGCTCTGAAGCCATGAGACCTGCAAGATGTGCAACCTCAATTGAATGCTTCAGGACATTTTGTCCATAACTTGTACGGAATTTTAAGCGACCGAGAATTTTGATGAGATCCGGATGCAAACCGTGAACTCCGACTTCAAATGTCGTTTGCTCACCCATCTCGCGGATATAATCATCGACTTCACGGCGTGATTTTTCCACCATTTCTTCAATTCGTGCAGGATGAATACGTCCATCCTGGACTAGCTTGTCCAGAGCTATCCTCGCTGTTTCACGTCTTATCGGATCAAAGCCCGATAAGATGACAGCTTCAGGTGTATCATCAATGATCAGGTCAATACCTGTTAACGTTTCTAACGTACGGATATTTCGTCCTTCACGTCCGATAATACGACCTTTCATCTCATCATTTGGAAGATTGACTACAGATACCGTTGTTTCAGCTACATGATCAGCTGCACAACGCTGTAACGCAAGTGAAAGAATGTTTTTCGCTTTTTTATCAGCCTCTTCTTTCGCCCGGTTTTCAGATTCTTTCGTCATGACTGCAATGTCGTGGGAAAGCTCATTTTCAACTTGATCCAGAATGATTTGTTTCGCTTCATCTCGAGTTAGACTAGAAATACGCTCCAACTCAGCTTTCTGCAAACGAATCATATCATCCACTTTGCTTTCCATCTCTTCAATATGTTGTTGTCGTTCATTCAGAGAATGATCTCTCTTCTCCAACAGGGACTCCCGTTTATCTAAAGTCTCGTCCTTGCGATCAAGGTTTTCCTCTTTTTGAAGTAAACGGTTTTCTTGTCTTTGAAGCTCATTACGTCTTTCACGAACTTCTTGCTCCGCCTCTACACGAAACGAATGAATTTCATCTTTCGCTTCTAAGAGCGCTTCTTTCTTCAATGCTTCCGCATCACGCTTTGCATCCTCAACAATTTGTTCGGCCATGTTTCTTGCGCCGGATATTTTTGCTTCTGCAATGATTTTACGAACAAAGTAGCCAACAACTAAACAGATTAGGCTCAGCAAAATGGAGATGATCGTAAACATCGTAGGCGACATATTTTCACCTCCTCTTGCTATGAACTTGGTTTTACAAATAAAGTGTCGGCATGTACATTGTTTTGTGTCTCAACATACAGGGCCTTCACAGGGAATGAGATCCTCACTGCCCTTGTCAAGTTTAAATTAGTTATCAATCATGTTAAGAAAAACAAGTGATACATTCCCATTGTAATTGTGTCGGAAATACTTGTCAAGCTAGTCAGACTGAGGCGTAAGTCGTTATTTCAAGCAAAGACAGAACTTTTGACCCGCTAGCTGTTATGTAATTGTAAAAAAAAGACGCTTTTCAGCGTCTTTTTAGTCATTCAATTCCAATTCTTCTTGTCCTTCTTCGTCAGTTGATTTCACTCCGTTTGTATCCAAACCGTAGTGCTCCCTGATCTGCTCTTGAATCATAAGTAGAATGTCTTTATTCTCTTTTAGGAATTGCTTCGCATTTTCACGTCCTTGTCCAAGACGTTCCTCTTGATAAGAATACCAAGCCCCGCTCTTTTGTACGATATCTAGTTCGCTTCCAAGGTCGATGATTTCTCCCTCTTTCGAGATACCTTCACCGTACATAATGTCTACTTCGGCAATACGGAATGGCGGTGCCACTTTGTTTTTCACAACTTTAATTCTCGTTTTGTTCCCCATGATGTCGTTCCCTTGTTTCAACTGTTCAGCACGGCGTACTTCTAAACGAACAGATGAATAGAACTTAAGTGCACGTCCACCAGGCGTTGTTTCAGGATTACCAAACATAACCCCTACTTTTTCACGAATTTGGTTAATAAAGATCGCAATTGTTTTTGATTTGTTGATAGCACCAGATAGTTTACGAAGTGCTTGAGACATCAAACGTGCTTGAAGACCAACGTGTGAATCTCCCATGTCTCCTTCGATCTCTGCTTTTGGTACAAGAGCAGCTACTGAGTCAATGACAACAATATCAACTGCACCACTACGAACAAGTGCTTCTGCAATTTCAAGTGCTTGTTCTCCTGTATCCGGCTGAGAAAGTAACAACTCATCAATGTTGACACCTAATTTTTGAGCGTAAACTGGATCTAGCGCATGCTCCGCATCGATAAATGCAGCTTGTCCTCCCTGCTGCTGAACCTCAGCAATCGCATGAAGTGCTACTGTCGTTTTACCAGAACTCTCTGGACCATATACTTCAATAATACGGCCGCGAGGGTATCCACCTATTCCAAGCGCAGTATCAAGTGCTAACGAACCACTAGGTACTGTTGAAATACGTGTATCTGTTTGCTCTCCTAGTTTCATAATAGAGCCTTTACCAAACTGTTTTTCTATTTGTTTAAGAGCCATATCTAAGGCTGCTTGACGATCACTCATTCTATTGTTTCCTCCTTTATCAATTCCACTATCTATACTATACCTTGTTTTACGTCATTTGCCAAGAAAAAAACGAACACATATTCGATTTTTTCTTGGCAGATTATTTAAGAAAAGAGCTGTTTCTATTAGAAAAAACGCTCTTTTATAAAGGAGTAAACCTCATAAAAAACAAAATTAACTTTCTTTTAATAATTTGAGAAGGTGGTGCAAACCATATTTCACAGCACGCTTGCGAATGCCTGATCGACTGCCAGTAAACATCCATTCAAACACGTCTGTCTGATCTTTTGTCGATAGCCCGATAAATACTTTTCCAACCGGCTGTCCTTCGTGTGGTTCAGGACCTGCCACACCTGTAAAGCTAATACCGATATCGCTTCCCGTCAGTTTTCTAACGCCTTCTGCGAGCTCTAAAGCACACTCTTTGCTGACAGCACCATGAGAAGACAATGTTTCTTCACGGCAGCCCAGCACTTGCTGCTTGACTTGATTTGTGTAACAAACCACACTGCCGTTTAAAATGGATGATGCCCCTTCGAGATCTGTCAGCCACTCTGAAAACATACCACCAGTCAGGCTTTCAGCCGCTGCTACTGTTTTCCCGTGTTCATGCAAGGCCTTTGAAGCTTCAAAGGCAAGAGATGTATCACCATATCCGTAGAAGTACTCGCCGACCCGTTCTAAAATTTGTGCTTCTGTTTCTTTTAACAGACGCTCTGTTTCTTTTTCATCCTCATGCTTGGCTGTCAGCCTTAGCGTCACTTCCCCGTCAGCTGCAAGCGGTGCAATCGTTGGATTGGTCTGTGCATCAATTAAATCTTCAAGATCTGTTTCCAGTTGAGATTCACCGATGCCAAAGAAACGCAAGACAACAGACACGATTTTTTCCTTTAGGCCGAGTTTTTCAGAAATAAGCGGCTTCGCTTCGTTTTCAAACATCGGGTGCAATTCACTTGGCGGTCCAGGGAGCAGAATGTAAAACGTATCTCCCTCTTGTATAAACATACCAGGTGCCATTCCGAAACGGTTTACGAGCACATCAGATCCCTCTAGAACGAGCGCCTGTTTACGGTTGTTCGGCGACATATCACGTCCGGTTTTACGGAAGTACTCTTGAATAGACTCAAATGCTTCTTCATTTAGCACAAGCTCTTTACCGAGCGTATTTGCAATGGTTTCTTTTGTTAAATCATCTTTCGTTGGTCCAAGACCCCCTGAGAAGATAATAAAATTCGATCTTTCCTGTGCCACTTGAATGGCCCTTTTTAAACGCTCTGGATTGTCACCAACTGCTGTGTGGTAATAAACATTCACACCAATTTCAGCTAGTTGTTTGCTGATGAATTGTGCATTCGTATTCGTAATTTGCCCTAGCAAAAGTTCGGAACCGACTGCAATAATTTCTGCTTTTCTCTCTGACTTCAAAGCGTACACGTCCTTTTTAGTTAGAATTCTTTAAGGCTTCCCAGTTTTTCGCAAAGTAATCCCAGCCTGAGACAACAGTGAAGAACACCGCTACCCACATGGCAAGATCACCAAATGGGAATGATACAAGTTCAAACGGCAGGTTATGCAAAAGAAGTGCCGAAATCGCAATGATTTGCGCCCACGTCTTCACTTTTCCAAGCATATTGGCTGCGACCACTTCACCGCCTCCAGCTAAGACAAGCCTTAGGCCTGTTACAGCAAATTCTCGGCTAATGATCACAATTGCCATCCATGCCGGTGTGAGGTTGTATTGAACAAGTATAATTAAAGCCGCTGAAACAAGCAATTTATCTGCAAGCGGATCTAAAAATTTACCAAAGTTTGTGACTAAATTGAGCTTACGTGCATAGTAACCATCAATCCAGTCGGTTGTCGAAGCGACAATAAACAGGATCGCTCCAACAAGGTGAGTGACTTCGATACTGACGTCACCAAAGCGCGCAACACCCCAATCTAATGGAGCAAGCATAATCAACATAAACACAGGAATCAAGGCGATCCTAGAAAGAGTAATTTTATTCGGTAAGTTAAACATGAATTCCAATCCTCCAATAAAGCATTTTTTTATGTATATAATAGTAGGAACAAAAGAAAAGTCATCTACTTGCTTAAGATGACTTTTCCTTTCCTTTATTCACAATCACAATGTTTTGTGTCATGGTGTTTTTAGGGTCTAATTCGTACTTCAGCGTTTCGTCATTGACTTTAATATCGATTCCCGATGCATTTCCTAAGCGGATATCGACTTGGGAAAGATCAGTCAAGTCTGTTTTAAACGATTCGCCATCTTTCAATTCACCCATCTTCAGCACTTTTCCAGATTCGTCTCTCACACGAAGCCATGAAGCTTGTGAGGCAGAAATGGTTAGCTCCATCTCTTCTGCACCTGATACTTCATACGTTGTAGTAGAACCCTCTGTATTCGTCGCCTTCAAAGAAACATCTTCATCGTCTTTAGATGAATCCTTTGAGGAATCGTCTTTTTCAGATGATTTTTCTTGATCATCTGACGAAGCTTTTTCCTTTTTCTTTTGATCCTTTGCCAGCGATGAATCCTCAGACACTTCGTATTTTGATTCTGATTGCTGAGGAGCCGCCTGATTATTTTTCTGTCCGCTATCATGATTAACCGCTTGAACGATCACATAAATGATAGCGATCACCACAAGGATCCCTCCAATGATTAAAATCGTCGGAAGCAGCTCCAGTACCTTTGAGGCAGGCTTTGGCAGCTCTCTTTGCGGTTTAATATTTGATAATTTATCAGACACTTCATCGTTATACGTACTTGGTACATCTTTACGAAACTCTTCGAACAATTGTTCAGGATTCAGTCCA
Source organism: Bacillus sp. GbtcB10 (assembly GCF_019091365.1). Classification (NCBI taxonomy): domain Bacteria; kingdom Bacillati; phylum Bacillota; class Bacilli; order Caryophanales; family Bacillaceae; genus Bacillus; species Bacillus sp. GbtcB10. Next base: position 808,401 of record NZ_JAGXJP010000001.1, on the reverse strand, counting down.
ACGGCTTCGGCATATTGTTTAATAAACGCTCTGACGTAAAATTTACCTGGAATGATATCATAGTTTCCTTGTTCTATTGCTAGCAAATAGCGCTTTTGGATTTTGGTAGCCGCCATCAGATCCTCCAGCGACATCCCTTTTTCCTCTCTGGCCTCAACGAGCCGTTTTCCCAATTCAGTCAAAACAAACACCTACCATTACCATATTAAAAATCGAAGCCAGAAAAACCAGAATGATCAAACACTTGTGGTTCTTCAGCGTGCTCGTATGTAATTTCTTCGTCTGCACTATTACGCAATTCAATGATGTAGTCGAAATCATCCATTGTATATTCTGAATTTTGAATAAAGATATCTGGATGCTCTACCACCTTTGTAGCAGGCAGTCTCATAATTTCTCTTAAAAGCTGCAAGTGCTTTTCAGAACCTCTTCTTGTCGACACAATCCCATCAATAATAAAGACGTTATCTGGGCTGTATTCATCTGCAATCAGCTGACTGCGAATGGTCTGTTTCAAAAGAGTCGACGATACAAACAGCCATCTCTTACTGGCACATACACTTGAAGCAACAATTGATTCTGTTTTTCCAACCCGCGGCATTCCGCGAATTCCAATCAATTTATGTCCTTCTTTTTTAAATAATTCAGCCATAAAATCAACAAGAAGACCAAGCTCGTCCCTTTCAAAACGGAACGTCTTTTTGTCATCCGCATCACGCTGAATGTATCTTCCATGACGAACAGCTAAACGGTCACGAAGTTTTGGCTGTCTTAGTTTCGTTACTTTTATCGTTTCCATTGTATTTAAAATTGATTCAAGCCGCTTAATTTGATCTGTGTGGTCACATCGAAGAAGCATGCCGCGTCTTGATACATCAACACCATTAATTGTCACAATATTAATTGAAAGCATCCCCATTAAAGAAGAAATGTCTCCTAAAAGTCCGGGACGGTTCACCTGTATCTCATATTCAAAATACCATTCGAGCTTTGCCAAATGATATTACCCCCTTCATTGTGGCAAATTTTTACCTTCCTTTATCATAAAGCATTTTCACATTTTTAGAAAGCACAATGTTGCTAAACGTTTAAAATAAAAAGAGAGGCACAAACGACCTCTCTTTTTGTTTAGTGCGAGCTATTATTTTCAACTAGCTTGACCATCATGTTTGCAATGGCACGCTGCTCATCTTCTGATGCAACGCTCCAAAGATCAGAAAGTACTCTTTCTTGCTCATTCTTTGCTTCAACTTCATTAGCCAGGTATCCGCCAATTTCATACGCAAGGTTATTGATGGTATCATCTGATAAACCTTTATCCTGTGCATGATTTAAACGGTCACCTAAAAAGTTTTTCCAATGGTCCCAGCTCTCAAGTACAGACATGTCGATTCCTCCATTCGAAAAGATGAATTACAGCCATAGCTTTTGTCATGGAGAGACGAATTATACACGTTTTTTAACAGTACCAGCCGCCATTCACAGATAAAATTTGACCTGTGATATAACTTGACTGCTTGGAGGCAAGAAACCAAATGGCATCGGCTATCTCTTCAGGTGCGGCAAGACGGCCGAGCGGAATCTCCTCTTCCATCATCGCAAGGTCTTCTTGTGTGAAGCATTTCATCATATCAGTCTGAACCGCACCTGGTGAGACTGCATTTGCTCTAATTCCACTTGGGGCAAGCTCTTTGGCAAGCCCTTTAATGAAGGCATTTTGAGCACCCTTGACCATACTGTACAGTACTTCACACGAGGCACCCGTTTCTCCCCATATTGAGCTAACTGAAATAATATGACCTGACTTTTTTTGAATCATGGCAGGCAAAATAGATTGGGTAAGCTCATATGGACTTGTCACATGAAGCTGCACCATGCTGGCTAGAACTTCTTTTTCAGTATCTGTCACTAAACCAACATGACTCTTTCCGCTATTTAAAACAAGAATATCTGGATCAAGCGGCAGGCGGCTGACAAGCTCTGCTGCTCCGCCTGTTTTCGCTAAATCAGCTTGAACGACGTGCGTTTCTACTTGATATGTTTCTTTGAGATCAGCGGAAAGACGACTAGCCGCTTGTTCATTTTGATGATAATGGAGCATCAGATGGCAGCCTTCTTGGGCAAGCTTTTTGGCTGCCGCCTGCCCAATTCCGCCACTGGCACCAGTAATCAGCGCCCAACGACTCATACTTTGTTCCTACTTTCTTTATGGAATCCTTATTCTTTTCGTTTAAATGGGAACCAATTGGCTGAACCGAACAATTTGACCATCACAGGTACGAACAATGGTAGCACAACGAGTGCATACAATAAAAGTCCAGTTAGAACAAGTGTTGCAATTTGTAAGAGTGACAATACACCTGAAGGTAGCATCGCTGCAAATGTTCCTGCCAAAATGACGGCAGCAGACATAATAACAGATCCCATATTTTTCATTGATTCAGTCATGGCAAACTGGATGTCTTTTGTTTTGTATTCATTGAAACGTTCCATTAAGAAAATTGAATAATCGACTCCAAGCGCCATTAAGATGACAAAGCCAAAGAATGGAACAGCCCAGTTGATGCCTGGATATCCGAAGAAATGGGTGAAAATAAATTCGGTTATACCGATGGCGGTAAAGTACGTTAAAATCAGCGATCCAACTAAGTAAAGCGGCATCACGAGCGAACGGAAGAGAATCACTAGTATTAAGAAAATACCGATCATCATGTAAAGAACCGTCTTATTGAAGTCTTGGTCTGACAGCTGTTTTAAATCAGCGTTCATACTTGATACACCAGATACGCCAAATGAAACATCTTTTAGGTTTGTTTCAGGAAGTGCACGTTTGACCGAAGCTTCTACTTGTTTAATTGTTTTCATGGCGTCGTTTCCATATGGATTGTCTTCTAAAATGACGTCAATCTTTGTCATTTTGCGGTCATCCGACATGTAGGAATCGAACACTTGCTTGAATGCTTTATTTTTTAGGACATCTTTTGGAATAAACCAACCGGCCATGTCTTGATCTGGTGCGTTTTTCAGTTCATCTAAGTAGTCTCCTGCACCCATTAAGCCGTTTGAAATTTTCTCAAGGCCGTCTACACTTTTGTTTAGACCATCCGTCAGCTTGGTCAGATCGTCACCAAAGCCGCCAATTTTTTCTTTCATTTGTTTTTGACCATTAATGATGTCGCCGGCTCCATTTGCAAGTTTAGGCATACTATCAGCTAACTTTCCTTGGCCTTTAGACGTTTGATCTAGCCCGTTTTCAATGGCTTCTAAGCCAGCAATCAGCTCATCAATTTGATTTGTAAACACTTTTTGTTGTTCTGAGGCATTTGCGATAAAAGCATCTGCTGTTTCAAGCTGTTTTTTTGCTTCTTTTGCTTGTTTTGCATAACTGTCTGCCTGTTTAGCGCCTTCTTGCAAAGTAGCAGAAAGTTCGTTATATGAAGCTTTGATGGCTTGATATGATTGGTTTTCTTTCACCTGCGGAATTTGCTGCTCAAGTGTACTGAACTGTTTATTCGCTTGACTGATCAAAGCTTTCACATCCGCTGCGGCAGAGGATGACGTATCGACTTGTGCCAATGCGGCTTTTAATTCTTTGGAAATGCTTTTATACAGTGCTACTTGCTGATTTACTTGTGCGACTTGATCTGTTAATTCCTTTTTCGCACCCTTTATTCTTTCTTTAATTTCAGAAACACCTTTTTTGTTTTGATCAATTCCGTTTTGCAGATCTCTCATCGATTTTTCGACGTTTTGAATACCTGATTTTACGGATTCGGTTCCAGTAATCAATTTGTTAATGCCTTTTCCTGACGCTTTAATTTGTGGTGTTTGATCCTCGATGGATTTACTCATGGTTGTAAGAGCATCTTGGATCTTTTTCAACCCTTCGTTACTTTTATCAAGCCCGCTATTTAGCTCTTTGGCTTGAGATTTCACGTACAGATCATTCAGTCCTTTACCAACAGGACGAGTGGCACTTCTCACTTTACTCACGCCATCTGTTTGTTCAATCGCACGACTAAGTTTTTCAATAGCAATCAGACCTTCGTTATTGTCTAAAAGATCGGATGATTTCACGACAACTGTTGCTGGAAGGGCTTCACCTGGTCCAAATTTGTCAGAGATCGTATTAAATGCATTGACGGATTCGTATTTATTGCCGATTTCGTCTAGGTTGTTATATGAAAGTGTCCCTTTATACATGAGAATCGCTGGAAGGGTAATAATTGCAACGATTAGCAAGCTGAGAAGTGGTTTCTTAAATGAAAAACGACCAGCTGTTTCCCACATTTTCGATTGCGGGTGGGCAATATCGCCTTTGATCGGCCAAAATAACACTTTTCCTAAAACCGCCATAAAGAATGGAACGACAGTGAGCAGTGCCACAATTAACACGGCGACACCAACCGCCACGGCTACAGCTGATTTATACAGTTGGAATTCGGCTAAACCGATACACGTAAAACCAATGAGGACAGCAATTCCGCTGAATAAAACGGTTTTACCTGCCGTCTTATATGTTGTAATAATCGCCTCAATCTTATCTTTTCCGTGAGATAGTTCTTCTTTAAACCGGCTTAGCAACAGGATGCAGTAGTCGGTTCCAATCCCAAACATGATGGCGACCATAAAAATTTGGGTAAAGGTCGAGAGCGGAAAATCAACATACTTTACTAGGTAAGCCACAATGGATTGGCTGACCAAATAGGAAAGCGCTACGGCCACTAAAGGAACGAATGGTGCCACTGCGGATCTAAAGACAAGCACAAGAACAATTAAAATAAACCCAATTGTAATGAATTCTGTTTTTTTCAGACCTTCTTGTGAGCTTGTGATGACATCATCGTCGATTAGCGGCTGCCCTGTCATTTCAAATTTCAGGTTCAGGCTCTTAAGCTTTTCATTGACTCTTTCTTTAAAATCGGATGCTTTGATTTTGTTCGAGTCGTATGTAACTGGAACAAGAAGTGTTGTTTGATCTTTAGAGAGCATCTGTTTTTTAATATCTTTGTTTGCATCAAAATAAGAAGTGATGTCTTCAACATGGAGATCTTGATCCTTTTCTAAAATCTCCATCGCTTTCTTTAAAGAGGCTTCTCTTTCTTTGACGATATCCTTTCCTTGAAAGACAATGACGATCGATTTTTCCGTATCCCCATTTTCAGACATGTTCTTTAATAATTGATCGGCGTAGGAAGAAGGATAACCATCTGGAACAGAAATCTGCCCTTTTTCTTTTGTTAATTGCGCCATATTAGGAGCGGTGATTAATAATACAGCCGCTAGTACGACCCAAAGGATCGTGATCAGCCATCTACCCTTTATGATTGCTCTCATTACTATGTTGTGCCTCCTCTTCGATGATAATCTGATAAATCTTTTCATATGTTTGAATAAATGATTCGATTTCTTTTTCATCAAATTTTTCTAAATATGACCGAACAAGATCCTGAAGCTGCTTTTCCATTCGGCTGACTACATCTTTTCCTTCGGGCGTTACATAGAGATGAACGTTTCTTCGGTCAGCTTGATCATGCTCACGATAAATATAATCTTTATTAAAAAGACGATTGGTCATGGATGTCACAGCACTTTTGTTGACATTACATTCGTTGGCAAGGTCTGTTGATGTACATCCTGGGTGTAAATTGATGTATCGAAGCGAGTAATATTGATCAAGTGTCAGTTCTTTATCGAGCTTTTCCGTGATCATACTCGATACTTTTTTCTCCATCATGAGATAGACGTCCGCATATCTCTGGATGAGCTGGGCAATTTTATTTTGTACCATATGCTGCTCCTTTAGTTTGATTGTTTAACTATTAAAGAGTTTAACTAATACCCAAAACAATTGTCAATCAATATCTTCGCATATAAAGCGCTTTCTTTAGCTGGACACAAAAAAGACAAACTCTTATACGTTGAGTTTGTCTTTTTTTCATTTATTTTGCTTTCGGCACGACTTTGAAAACTGACATTCTTTCTTCATCAATTTCTTCGTCTAAGATTTCCTGAATATCTGTTAATTGGATTTGCTCCAGTACTGGCACGACATCAAATAAGCTCATTTCTAAGAATGCGTATCGAGTGAATTGATTGGCGATGTACTCTGGAGAGTTCATCGCTTTTAAAAAGCTGCCAATTTTTTTCTTGCGAGCAAGTTCAATCTTTTCTTCTGTGATCAGGCTTTTTGCTTGAAGAAGCGTTTCTTTTAATTCATCTGCGAGTTGATCAGGGTCATTTGTATCTCCGCCAACTGAAGTGAAGCCAAAACCGCCTTCTTCCGTATAATCGTAACTGAATGTCTCATCAATCAAGCCTTTTTCATACATACGCTCATATTGCAGAGAACTTTTACCAAACAATGTCTCTAAAATAAGATTCATGCCAAGCTCATGTTTGAGGAGCTGTTTTCCTTTTTTATGCGGGTTTTTCGTTTTCAAACCAAACATACACTTAGAGCCTTGTACATTCATTTTCAGTTCGTATTCTTTTCGGTATACACGATCAGGTTCATTGATCTCTTTCCGCTGAATATCCGGCTGATCGGTAAATGGTTTTTTTGCCTGATTCGCTCTTACTTGGTCTAAAATTTGCGCCGGATCAACAGGACCTACTACAAAAAGAAGCATATTGCTTGGGTGATAGAACGTTTCGTAGCATTCATATAAATGGTCTTTCGTAATTGGCGCAATGCTTTCAACGGTTCCAGCAATATCAATTCTCACTGGGTGCTCTTGATAGAGGTTTTCGATCAGACCAAAGAATAAACGCCAATCTGGATTGTCATCATACATGTTGATTTCTTGACCAATGATGCCTTTTTCTTTTTCGACCGTTTTTTCAGTAAAATAAGGCTCTTGCACAAAATCAATGAGTGTTTCAAGATTCTGTTCGACATTGGCCGTGCTTGAAAATAAGTATGCCGTTCTCGTAAACGTCGTAAATGCGTTTGCGGCTGCTCCCTGTTTACTAAATGTATGAAACACATCACCATCTTCTTTTTCAAACAGCTTATGCTCTAAGAAATGGGCAATTCCATCAGGCACTCGGATCATGTCTTCTTTGCCAAGCGGCACAAATTCATTGTCGACAGAGCCATATTTTGTTGTGAAGGTTGCATATGTTTTGTTAAACCCTTGCTTTGGCAGCACATAGACGTCTAGTCCGCTGTCCATTTTTTCGTGATATACCGTCTCTTGCAGCTGATCGAATTGAATTGTTTTCACTGTCATGAAGCACCCTCCGTTCCTTTAAGAAAATAGGTCGTATCCCATTCGATTTTTTGACCCACTTTGATGATGTCCTCTTTTGTCACTCTGTCTAACGCATCTAAAAAGGAATCGAGGCTCTCCCCTGTTGGCACGACGGCATGCTGATATAAGTATTCCGCTGTTCCATAAGACGTATCAATTGTTTCGAGCAACTGGTTTTTGACGACAGCCTTTGTCTGTTCAATTGCTTCATCAGAAAAATCGCCTTTTTGCATGGCATCAAATTGTTCTTTGATGATGTCTACTGCCTGCTGATAGTTGCCGACTTCAATTCCTGACATGACCATCATCAAACCTTTAAAGCTCTCAAGTCTAGAAACAGCATAGTACGCAAGACTTGCTTTTTCGCGCACATTGATAAATAGCTTTGAATGCGAGAAGCCGCCGAATATGCCATTAAACAAATGCAGCGCCGGATAATCTTTATCCGCTATCGTTGTATGTGTGCGAAAACCAATGTTTAGCTTTCCTTGTTTTACGTCCTCTTCATCAATGACTTCTTTTGGCTCTATTTGTAATCTTGATGATTCGGTATTTTGTTTGACCGGCTCTCTTTCACTTGTTTTAAAGTATTGCGAGACCATTCGATTGATGTCTTGTTCATCAACGTCTCCCACAACATAGAGATCCAGCTGGTTTGACTGAAGTGCATGCTCGTATGCTTTAAAGAGCGCTTCTGACGTAATCGCTTCGACGTCTTCCATTTCACCATTGACGTGCAGTGCATATGGCTCACCTTTACACATTTCCTGCACAAGTCTTAAGTTTGAATAGCGCATTTTGTCATCATAAACGGCTTGAATGCGCTGTTTCAATGTTCGTTTTTCTTGCTCAACGTACAATTCATGAAATACCCCGTTTTCCACGTACGGGTGGAATAATAGTTCAGAAAGTAAGGCAATCCCTTTTTCTAGTAAAGGGGTTTGATCCTTTAAATATTTTTCATTCGCCATTTCTAGACGAAAGGTAATGATGTGATTTTCACCTTTTTTCGCCATGTCTGCGGAAACGGTCGCCCCATAGAGCTCGTCGAAATAAGCACGAAGCTCTCCCGTTTTCGGCATTTTTTCTGTTCCTCTTAAAAGCACATGCGGGAAAAGAGAACGCATGGTGACGTCATCTTTGGATAAAGGCGCAAGCATTTTAAAAAGGATCGTCACGGTTTTAAATTTTTCTGTTTTGACAATATGAGTATGAAGACCAGGTGTATCAAATGTCTTCTCTTGTAAGTACGTCATGAGAAACCTCCTTTGTTCATCCTATTTATTATGTATTAGAACATAGCTGATATATACGTGAAACAGCCATTTAATAGTCATTATATCAATCAGAGGAAAGGATAGGAAATAAAAACGCCTCTGCTAAAAGCAGAGACGCAGGTTGTTATTTCATTCTAAACGGCCACCAATTCCATTTTCCAAAGATGCGAACCATGACCGGGATAAAGAGTGGTAGAACAACAAAAGCATATAATAAAAGTCCAATGAGTACGACCGTTGCAATTTCAACTAATGATAATACACCCGAGGGCAGCATCGCAGCAAAAGTACCCGCTAAAATAGCAACTGCTGAAATAATGACCGACCCCATATTTCTCATCGCTGATATCATGGATGCTTGAACATGCTCTCCCTTCCATTCATTAAAACGATCCATGAGGAAGATCGAATAATCAATGCCGAGGGTCACAAGGATCACAAAGCTGAAAAATGGAACAGCCCAGCTGACACCATCGTAGCCAAAGAATGTTTTGAAAATCCATTCTGTTAAGCCAATGGATGTAAAATACGTTAATATGAGTGACAGTGTTAAGTATATCGGCATGACGATTGACCTTAATAATATAACTAAAATAATAAAGATACCAATTAACATGAAAATAACCGTTCTAATAAAGTCACCGTCTGACGTTTCTTTTAAGTCAACATTTAAACTGGAGATACCAGATACACCGTAGTTGGCGTTTTTCAAACCACTTACAGGTAAATATTGATCAAGGGTTTCTTCAATTTTTGCTACACCTTTCATTGCTTCATTGCTGTATGGATTTACATTTAAAATCACTTCAAAGGTTGTTAATTTACGATCTGGGGACATATACGTATTAAATATTTTCTTAAATTCATGGCGTTTCAGTACTTCTTCTGGTATAAACCAGCCCGTTACTTCTTCATCTGGTGCTTCCTGAAGCTGTTTTAAGTAGCTGTCCGCCTCGGTAAAGCCGCTTTTTACTTGCTCAAGTCCGGAAATACTTTCATCTAATCCATCTGTTAATAGTGAGAGTTTAGATGATAGCTGGTTAAACCCTTTTTTCACGGCTTTTTGGCCATCAGTCAGTTGATCTGCACCATCTTCAATTTTAGGCATTTCTTTGATGAGCTGTTTTTGTCCTTTATTCGTTTCATCAAGACCATCATAAATTTGATCTAGACCTGTCATCAGCGCCTTTACTTGTTGTTTGATTTCTTTTTGCTTGCTTGAGAACGTTTGAATGACTTGATCTGCTTTCTTGATCTTTTGTTTAAAGGCAGATGCTTCCTCTTCATAGACGCTCATTTGCTCTCCAGCTTGATCGAGCATTCCTTTTGTGTCTTTGAATACTTTTTTGATTTCTTTATATTCATTCATATCTTTGATTTCTGGAAGCCGGTTTTCAAGTCCTTCAAATGATACGTTTTCATAGGATTGTTTCACTTTCTTAATCGTTGTCATCAGTTGCTCATTTGATGTTGCGTGACCTTCGAGTGTGCTTACGACTCGTTCAAGGTCTTGAATCATGGTTTCACTTCTGCGGTATTCTTGCTCTAATTCTTTTTTCGCTTGTTTGATTTCAGTGCGAATGGTTCCTACGCCCTCTTTACTGCGCCTAACACCATCCTCTAAAGAAATGAGTGATTTCCTCACTTCTCCGATCCCGCCTTTGATGGCTTTTGTCCCATCAATCAACTGATCAATCCCTTTAGCGGATTCTTCAATTTTTGGTTTTTGTTTGAGAAGTGCTAAGTTTGTTTCGGTCAAGCCATCTGTAATTTTCCCGATGCCCTCATGACCTTTCCCAAGCTCTCCTCCCAGCTCTTTCGCTTGAGAGGTAACGTAGAGCTGACTTAACCCATCTCCAACCGGGCGAGTGACACTGCGAACCGCTTTTACTTCCTCAATGTCATTTAACTTACGGGTGAGTTTTTCAATCATGACAATCTTTTCTTGATTATCGAGCTCATTGTCACTTTCGACAAGCACATTCAGCGGCAGCGCTTCACCAAAGCCAAATTGCTCAGATATCGTATTAAATGCAGACACTGACTCATACTTAGTTCCAATCTCATTTAAACTATTATAAGAAAGAGTGCCGTCATACATCAGAATCGGAGGAACAGTGATGAGTGCAACTACACCTAAGCTGATGAGCGGTCTTTTAAATGAAAAGCGCCCTGCCCATTCCCATATCTTACTTTGTGGATGACGAATGTTTTCTCTTTTAGACGGCCAAAAAAGGGATTTTCCGAAAACCGACATAAAAAAGGGAACGATTGTCACAAGTGCAATGAGCAGGATGCCAACGCCTACGGCAACGCTGACGGCTGATTGGTACAATTGGAATTTTGCAAAACCAATACTTGAGAAGCCGACTAACACAGCTAAACCGCTGAAAAAGACTGTTTTCCCTGCACATTGATACGTGATGATAATCGATTCTTTGACATCACGCCCCTGACCAATCTCCTCTTTAAAACGGCTTAAAAGTAATATACAATAATCCGTTCCTATACCGAACATAATAGCTACCATAAAAATCTGAGTGAAATTAGAAATAGGAAATGGTGTATATTCTACGAGAAAAGCCACAATACACCGGCTGACAGCATAAGAAATGCCAATCGTAATAAGCGGAACAACAGGTGCCAGTATCGATCTGAATACAATTATTAAAATAAAGAAAATAAAAATCATCGTAATAAGTTCAGTTTTCTTCAGACCTTGTTGAGAGCTTTTAATGACATCTGAGTCCACAAATTTTTGACCTGTCATTTCATATGAGACGTTGTAGGGCTTTAAAACTTCCTCAATTCGTTCTTTAACCTTCACAGCTTTTGTTTCGTAGTGGTCGAATTTGAATGGAACAAGAAGTGTACTTTTATCCTTTGATAAAAGTTGTTTTTGAATGTCACGTTCTACATGAAAATACGAAGTAATTCCGTCAATGTGGAGTTCTGGGGCATGTGTCATGAGTGCAGCTAAAGCCTTTTTTAATTCCTGCTCTTTTGCAGGGAACAAATGTTGTTCGGAGAATACAATCACACCAGTATCTTTTTTCCCATTATGATCTGAAAGCTTATCCAATAAGTGAAGTGCCTCAGCTGTTGGTGTCCCCTCTGGAACCTTTAACTGCCCTTTTTCTCTTGTTAATTCCTCTAAATTGGGCGCAGTAATAAACAGAATCACAGCTGTTATCATCCACACCATTAATACAATCCATCTTGCTTTAATTATTTGCAACATAGCTGCTTCAAGCTCCTTCTAGTTCATCAATCAATTTGCTGTTTTTGAGCGTGTCTGAAGTGCTGACTTCGTCTCCTTCAACGTGCTAATGGCAGGATGACCTATTCAATTGTCCTTTCGTGTTGAAGAAACGCATATCCATCATCAGCCACGAGCTCAATTTCTGCCTTAAAACAAAGACAGAAAATGAATGTTTTTGAACACCTCCTATTTGGGATAATTTAAAAGATATTACTATACATTAGTTTAACTATCAAAATTTTACATGTCAATTTATAAAAAAGAAAAAAGATGGCAAAATACCGTCTTTTTTCTATGTTTAAACCGTTTTCAATTGTTCACTTTCATCCTTTTCATCTGGCTGGATAAAAAAGAGGACCAAAAATAATGAAATGAGACTACATATGGTCGATAGAATAAAAACGATGGCGTCTCCTTTATCCATCAGAAATGCGTAAATTGGAGGCCCTAAAGCAACACCGATAAACCGCATGCTGCTATAAAATGACGTAATGGTTCCGCACTGCTCTTTTTCAATCCCTTCTGTTATCAACGCATCAAGTGCTGGAAGCACAATGCCAATCCCTACGCCGCCAATACTTAAGCAGACAAACAACACGTAAAAACTGTGATTCCACCATAAAAATATATACGAAAGTGATAAAAGAGCCATACCAACGATGAGAAATATCCTCATTTTCCCCTTTTCTTTTCCAATTGTTTTCCCTGCAATGTACGAGCTGATTGATAAAAAAAGGAGCGGGATGCTTAGCAGCAAGCCTTTTTTGACACCCGTTATTTGATACGCCGCCTCTAGGTTATCTGATAAATAAAAGAGCACGCCAAAAAGAAGAAACATAATAAAACCGCCAATAGCAAAAATGGCATAAAGCCAACGTCCTTCATGCTTAAAAATCGTCTTTGTTGATTTTAAAAACTCTTTAAATGTAGGCGGATCTTCCTCTTTCTTTGCGGATTCAACCATAAACAGTACCATCACAAAGCTGATGATTGAAAAGAATGGAATGAACCAAAACGGTACAAACCAAAACCAAGAAGCGAGAAGTGCCCCAATAATAGGACTTAGTACCTTTCCAGCTGTATTAGAAGTTTCAATGGCTCCAAGTCCCGCACTTACCTCTTCATCATCGTGAAACAAATCGCCAATAAACGGCATGACGACAGGTGCTGCCCCGGCTGAGCCAACTCCTTGAAGGACCCTGCCAAATAGAATCCACATATAGGGTTCTTTCATGATGGTTGAGGCAACAGCTGCCACAGCTCCTCCAAGTCCTGCGATTAAAAGACACGGCAAAAGTACCTTTTTCCGCCCAATTCGGTCAGATAAATAACCGGCAATCGGAATACACAAAATCGCCACTACGGAGTATACCGTAATAATGAGTGACACTTGAAAGGAAGTGATCGAGAGTTTCTTTTCTATCTCTGGTAATACGGGTATTAGCATCGAGTTCCCAAGTGTCATGATTAGAGGCACTGATGATAATGCAATAATATTCTTTTTACTGACTGTTTTCTCGCCCAACATCATTCACCCAATTCTATATACTGTTACGTATTAGTGTGGCATGTTTCACGGGTTTTATGTATGGGCAAACAAAAAGCAACCGCCTATGGAAGCGACTGCTTTGTTAAAATCGTTTACGTATGACATGGAAGCTGAATTTATCCGCTCGAAAATAATTGAGCGAGTATAAGACCGGCTGATCATCTTGATCATAGTGCATTTGTTTCAGTAATAGTAAGGCTGTTTCTGGGTCACATTCTAGTATCGGTGAAACCTGATCGTGATAACCAATCGGTTCGATGTCTGCCACTGCATATTTAATTCCGCTGTGCGGTTCTCTGCCAAACAGCTCAAAAAGCGATTCTTCCTCATGAGTAAAAGAAGCGGGAAGATGTTTGACCGGAATTTTATCTAAACAATAGACGACTGGCTGTCCATCTGCTGTTCGAACGCGTTCCATTGAAAAAACCTTCTCGGATTCATCACACTGAAAACGAATGACATCATTCTCTGTCGGCTCTCCTTCTTGTGAGGACAAAAAGATGGTACCTGGCGTCATATTGACCTGTTCAATCATTTTTGTGACACTTGTCAGCTGTTCAATGCCAGTAGAAAAAAGCGGTCTTGAGTTGACGAAAGTTCCCACACCATGCCTTCTAATTAAATACTTCTCTTCTTCTAATATACGAAGGGCTTCACGAAGGGTCGCTCTGCTCACGCCTAAAAGCTTTGAGAGCTCAAACTCAGAAGGCAGCTTTTCTTTTTCGGCATATACACCTGTTTGAATATCTTCTTTAATACGGTCAATCACTTTCAAATATAAATGGCGATTGTCTGTTTTGGTCGACATGTTTTCCCTCCGTCTAATCAATGCAAATGATAAGATGAGAAATCTCTATTCCGAGATAAGATGAACATAACTATATCACGTTTTTGCAAATAAATAAATAGTCTGACATCCAGTTAACATAATCAATATATCGTTAACTTCATGTTAGGAAAGCTCTCTTCGAATTATGAAGAGAGCTCGTCATGTTGTTCTTTTGAGAGGAGGACTTCTCTCGGTTTACTTCCTTCATATGGTCCGACAACCCCGCGCTCTTCCATTGCGTCAATAAGACGTGCAGCACGGGTATAACCGATGCGGAACCTCCTTTGCAGCATAGAAACAGAGGCCGTCTGCATGCCAATGATCAGTTCAACTGCTTCATCATATAAGTCGTCGTCCACAGCCCCAAGCTGATCTTGCGTTTCTTCACTTGGGATCATTTCTTCTTGATATTGTGCTTTTTGCTGTGTGATGACATGATCAACGACATGTTCCACTTCTTCATCTGATAAAAAGGCGCCTTGTACACGAACTGGTTTGTTCGCACCGACAGGTAAGAACAACATATCCCCTCTACCCAGCAATTTTTCTGCGCCTCCCATATCAAGAATGGTCCTTGAATCGGTTTGTGACGATACGCTAAATGCAATACGGGAAGGGATATTTGCTTTAATGACACCTGTAATGACATCAACAGAAGGCCTTTGTGTAGCAATAATTAAATGAATCCCCGCAGCACGTGCCATTTGAGAAAGCCTTGTAATGGAATCTTCTACATCAGAGGAAGCAACCATCATTAAATCAGCAAGCTCGTCTACAATGACGACAATATAAGGTAGTTCTGGCTGCTTCGCCTCTTCTGATTGATTCATTCGTTTAATGTAATCATTGTACCCTTCAATATTTCTTGTGCCCGTATGAGAAAACAATTCATAACGGCGCTCCATTTCACTAACCACTTTTTTAAGTGCCTGTGAGGCTTTCTTAGGATCAGTCACAACTGGAGCCAACAGATGCGGGATGCCATTATAAACATTTAATTCAACCATTTTCGGGTCAATCATCATCATCTTCACTTCATGAGGTTTTGCTCTCATGAGAATACTTGTGATAATGCCATTGATACATACGCTTTTTCCGCTCCCTGTTGAGCCAGCCACAAGTAAATGCGGCATTTTGTTCATTTCAGCAAGCACAGCTTCACCAGAAATATTTCGGCCCAGTCCGATGAGCAGCTTGGCATTTGGGCGGTCATTTTGTTTCGATTCTAAAACCTCTTTTAAAGAAACCATTGCAATTTCTGCGTTGGGCACTTCAATTCCGATGGCGGATTTACCAGGAATCGGCGCTTCAATTCGAATGTCTTTTGCTGCTAATGCAAGGGCTAAATCATCACTCAAGTTGACGATCTTACTTACCTTCACGCCGACATCAGGGTATACTTCATATTTTGTGACGGCCGGCCCTAAATGAACTTGTGTCACTTTTGCTTTTACACCAAAGCTTTGGAAGGTCTTTTCAAGCTTTCTTGCATTTTCATAAATATTCTTCTTATCTGTTTGCTGACCTGAATGCTGCGGCTCAGCTAAAATATCAAGCGATGGCAGCTCATAATCCTTGTTTTCAAGCTCCGTAAACGTCATAGGCGGAGCTTCTTTCGGTTCATCCCCTGTATCATGAGACGGAGTGCCTTGTACAGTTTCTTGAAGAGGATCTGGCTCATTGACCGGCTGATCTTTTTGAACTTGCGGTGTGAGCATGTCATCTCGATCAGCAAAACTTGAGATAATCGGCTGACGATTGTCAGAAGCTTGCTCTTCTTCCTCGATCAAGATATGATCATGATCTTCTTCGGTCTCTTCTTGCAACCGTGAACGTTTTTTCTTTTCACTTGTTTTCTGCGCAGGTGCATTCTTTTTCGCCTGCCTTATGCCTTTCATATCTTCAATAAATGCTTTCCACTGCTTCACCAAAAATTGTGATACAGGCAGCGTCACTTTTTTGACCATTTCTTGCAGTGACCGGTTTGTGATCAGCACAATGCCGATCAGCATTAGCACAATGGCCATGATTTGCGACCCTGCTTGTGCAAACAAGAAATAGGAGGCCGCAAATAATACAGCACCGATCATACCGCCTCCTAAATCGGGCGAGCCTGTCTCACCTTTCATATCCATTAAGAATAACTCAAACGTATTTCTGATTACACTTTGAGAACCTATCACGCCTGCAGCTGAAAGATGCTGAAAAAGCTTCACATGGGACAAAAGCAAGATACTCGCAATGATGCAGTATAAACCTGCTTTTCTTCTTGTCAGTAAATCAGGAATTTGTTTTTTCCAAAAGATCGTCACACCAAAAAGAAATAATCCGATAAGGCAGAGAATAAACCATTCACCTGCAAAGAATCGGAATAGATGTACAAAGGTTTGTCCAACTACACCTAGCTGTAAAATGGCAATGATCGCTATGGCAATACAGACTAACCCATTTAGTTCATATTTCAGTTTTAGCTGTTTATTTTGTTTTTTTCTTGTTTTACGTTTTCTCTTTTTCGCCATACTCATCACCTTACTACAAAAGAAAATATAACCTACGAAAAGATCAGAAAGAAAGCAGCCTGGTTTTGGCTGCATCTTGTTGTAAGTTTTCCCTTTATTATAGCATAGAATCATTCATATGAGTCGGTTTGATTGGTGCCTAAATGTAACTTCAATCGCTTACCTGGTGCAAGCTCTTGATTCAAAAAGTCCATTGGATTGGTACTCATTACTTGAACGATTTCCGCTTCATCTTCTTTCATTTCAACCATCACTGGCACGCCCTGAATGTATACCTGCTGGAGTTTGCGCTCTCCTTGTTCCTCAGCGTAAATGGCTTCATAAGGCATAGTTGTATATAAAATCATTGGATCAGCCCCTCGTTTTGTGCAGCCCGTTCGCCAATAAGCTCGTTCAGCTTTTTAATCGCTTGTCCAACGCCGCCGACTTCATGCATCAGTCCGTATTCAGCCGCCTCATGACCAACGACATTTGTCCCGATGTCTCTTGTTAAATTGCCTTTAGAGAACATAAGCTCTTTAAATTTCTCTTCTGTAATGTTTGAGTGACTCGTGACAAAATTAATGACCCTTTCCTGCATTTTATCTAAGTATTCAAAGGTTTGCGGAACACCAATGACTAGACCGGTTAAGCGTACAGGGTGAATGGTCATCGTTGCTGTTTCGGCAATGTATGAATAATCACACGATACGGCGATTGGGACCCCAATAGAGTGGCCGCCGCCAAGCACAATGGATACAGTCGGTTTGGATAAAGAAGCGAGCATTTCCGCAATGGCTAGTCCTGCTTCTACATCGCCGCCGACTGTATTTAAAATAATTAGAAGTCCTTCAATTTTTGGGTTTTGTTCAACTGCTACGATTTGTGGAATGACATGTTCGTATTTGGTTGTTTTATTTTGTGGCGGCAGCTGCATGTGCCCTTCAATTTGTCCAATAATGGTGAGGCAATGTATGTTTGTATCTTGTGACAACTGCGGGACGGCTGTTTCACCAAGCTGTTGTATTTTGCTCATAATGCTATCTTTTTCTTCTGGTTTTCGCTCAGGCTGCTGTTCATTCTGTTCGTCCATTTGTCTCCATCCTTTCCTAAAAACTCTCCTCCTATTATGAACAAGATCGTCACATTCCATCCGCATTCATCATGTCACATCAAAAAAGCCCAAAGAGCTTGTGCTCCTTGGGCTTTTCTCATCACACTTCCATAATAATTGGAATGATCATTGGCTTACGTTTAGTTTTTTCATATAGGAATTGATTTAGTACATCGCGCATGGATTGTTTCAGTGTTGACCATTCAACAATTGAGTTTTCCGTTTGCTCTTTCACAATCCCTTTGACCATTTCTGTTGCTTTCACAATCAGCTCTTCGGATTCTCTTACATAAACAAATCCTCTTGTGATGATCTCAGGTCCAGAAATTAATTGTTTCTTTTGTTTATCGAGTGTAATGACTACAATTAAGATGCCATCTTGAGACAATAGGCGTCTATCACGTAAGACAATATTCCCGATGTCACCAACGCCAAGACCGTCGATCAAAATGTTCCCTTGGTGTACTTTTTCACCGATTTTGACGTTTTGACCTCTAAATTCCACAACATCCCCTTTATCAATTAAGAAAATGTCGCTTCGTTTCATGCCCACTTCTTCAGCAATACGAGAATGTGCTTTTTGCATGCGATATTCCCCATTTACAGGAATTAAATACTTCGGCTTCAGTAAGTTCAGCATGAGCTTTAACTCTTCTTGACAGCCATGTCCAGATACATGCACTCGTTTTTGAGCAAAAATCACTTGTGCTCCGCTTCTTGTAAGGAAATCCACCGTTTTTGAATAGGTGAGTTCTTGTCCCGGAAGAGGTGTAGACGCAATCACAACCGTGTCATCTTTTTCAATATGAAGCTGTTTGTGATTTTGTTTCGCCATTTTTGTTAAAGCAGCGAGAGGCTCACCGTGGCTTCCTGCTGTGAGAATGACCACACTGTTTTTCGCCATTTTTTTCACTTCTTGGACTGGAACAAATAATTCTTCGTCTGCTGTCACATAACCAAGTTTGATCGCAAGCTGAAGCGTTGTCATCATATTTTTTCCTGCTACTGCAAGCTTACGGCCATTTTGGTTTGTGGCATTAATGATTTGCTGTACACGGTTAATATTTGATGAAGATACAGCGACAATCACACGATTTTCAGCATTGTACATCGCATTTGAGATTTCGTCTTGGACGAGCGCCTCAGAAGGTGTATAGCCTGGTTTTTCAGCATTTGCACTGTCTGAAAGAAGTGCTAAAACGCCATTGTTTCCAATTTTCGCAATCTCTCCGATGTCACAGGCTTGGTTAAGCGCTGGGGTTTGATCAAATTTAAAATCACCTGTGCATACGATTGAACCAAGAGATGTTTTGAAGCTGATTCCGACTGAATCAGGAATACTGTGATTCGTTCTAAAGAACGATACCTTTGTTGTTTCAAATGTAATGACTGACTTTGCATGAACCTCGCGCAAATCAGCTTTTTGATTGAAGCCGTATTGCTTTAACTTTTCTCGAAGTAACGCAAGGGTCAGCTTCGTGCCGTAAACTGGTACAGACAATTTGCTTAAGCAATGGAATACGCCTCCGATTGCTTCATCATGTCCGTGGGTAAGAAAAATTGCTTTCACCCGATCAGCTCGTTCTGTTAAATAAGAGATATCAGGAATGACCACGTCAATGCCTAGCATTTCGTTTTCTGGATGCATGAGTCCTGCATCTACAACATATATGTCGGAATCAATCTCAATGACATATAAGTTTTTCCCGATTTCTCCAACGCCTCCCAGTGCAATAATTCTTACGTTCTCTGTATTTTTCTTTTTCAAAATTCTTATCCTCCTAGTCTCAAGCCCGTCCATCATCGCTTAATGCTATTATAACTGAATCTAATTTTAGAAAACAAGATGAAGTCACATTTTAAGAAAGTGTTTATGTATAAAAAACGGTCATACCCAGGGACATCTGAGAATGACCGCTTACGAATTTTTTTGTTTTGATCAGCTGTTTAATACGCTGCTTAAATTCAGTCTTTCTTCTTCTGATAAAGGTAAAAGCGGGAGTCGAACGGATCCGACATCTAATCCTTTCAGCTGAAGAGCTGTTTTGACAGGCGTTGGATTTGGCGCTGAGAAAAGCTGGTTCATGATCGGCACCAGCTTTTGATGAATCAATGCCGCATTCGCTGTTTGTCCTGAAGCGTAGCTTTTTAGCATTTGCTGCATATCAAGGCCTACGATATGAGAAGCCACAGAGACAACTCCTCTTGCACCAATCGCAACCGCAGGAAGCGTTAGGCTGTCGTCACCAGAGTAAACGTCAAAATCTTCTGGTGTCTCTGCAATGATTTTTGTCATGGCATCTAGATCACCGCTTGCTTCTTTGATTGCGACAATGTTCGGTATTTGCGCAAGCTTAATCGTTGTTTCTGGTGCTAATGAAGCAACCGTTCTTCCTGGTACATTGTAAAGCATGACAGGAAGAGATGTAGACTCGGCAATTGCTTTAAAGTGTGCATACATGCCTTCCTGTGATGGCTTGTTGTAGTAAGGTACGACAAGCATCACTGCATCAACGCCCGCTTCTTCTGCTTTTTTCGTTAGTTTAATAGACGCATTTGTGTTATTACTGCCTGTTCCTGCAATGATTTTACAACGACCATTTGCTAATTTCACCGATTGCTGAAAAAGAGCGACTTTTTCTTCAGTCGATAAAGTTGGCGATTCGCCTGTTGTCCCTGCAACGACTAAAGAGTCACTGCCGTTTTTTAACAAGTAATCAATGAGAATTGATAGCTTTTGGAAATCAATGTTGCCCTTTTTATCAAAAGGTGTAATCATAGCTGTTGCGATATTTCCGAAATTCATTTTTTTCACCTCATCATGATTCAATCACATTTATCTTGAAAGTTCAAACACTTCATGAAGGGCATTGACAGCCGCTCTCATGTTTTCTTCGTTCACTAACACCCAAATCGTCGTATGACTGTCAGCGGACTGTAAGATCGGAATATTTTGCTCAGATAGTGCAGATACAATTTTAGATGTGACACCTGGTACACCCATAATGCCTGCTCCAACAGCTGATACCTTTGCACAGTTTGTCGTGACAATCGGCGTATAGCCCAGATCTTTTAGGATCGCCGTTGCTTTTTCAGTCATTGCACCTGTCACCGTATAGACGATTTCGCTCGGTGTAATGTTGAAGAAATCGACACTGATTTGGGCATTTGCCATTGCTTTAAAGACTTCTGTTTGTACGCTGTACTGTCCCTCTTTAGCTGGGACTTTGATTTGTGTGACATCATTGACATGTGCAATACCCGTAATCAGGCGGTCGTACACATCATGACTCATTTTATCTGAGTAGTGTGATGTCACGAGTGTGCCCTCATCATCAGAGTATGTTGAACGGACCCTCATTGGTACTTTTGCTTGCATGGCAATTTCAACAGCTCTCGGGTGAATGACTTTTGCCCCTTGGTATGCGAGGTTACAAATTTCTGTGTATGTCACGACTCTCAGTGGTTTTGCATTTTCTACGATACGGGGATCTGCTGTCATGACCCCTTCTACATCTGTAAAAATATCGATGAAATCTGCCTGCAATGCAGCGCCTAACGCAGCAGCTGACGTATCACTGCCGCCTCGTCCGATTGTTGTCACGTCTCCATTTTTTGCAGCGCCTTGGAATCCAGCTACGACAACCACATCATGCTCTGAAAGTGCCGCCTCAAGACGTTCACACTTCATGTCAATAATTTTCGCATTTGTATGTTCTTTATCCGTCACAAAGCCTGCCTGTGATCCAGTCATCGCAACAGCCTTTAGCCCGTTTTCATTCAGCATACTTGAAAAAACAACAGCTGAAATATTTTCTCCGCAAGACACGAGTAAATCTTTTTCTCGGTTTGTCATATGCTGCGCACTGCCGTAAAGCAGACCTAGCAGTGTATCTGTAGCATAAGGATCGCCTTTTCGTCCCATCGCAGACACGACAACGACCGATTTATAGCCTTTCTCTTTTGCAGATAAGATATGTGCAAGTGCCCTTTTTCTCCCTTGATCATCTTTGACAGATGTACCGCCAAATTTTTGGACAATTATTTTCACTGTTTTCACTCCAAGTTCATTCTGACGTAACAGAAGAGAGCAGGCGAAAGATGCCTAACTCTCTTCTATTCGTCCTCATCATCCATTGAATGTTAAACTAATTTTAATGCTCGTAAGCTTTCTGCAATTTGAACGGAGTTCCATGCAGCGCCTTTTAGCAGGTTATCAGATACAATCCACATATGGAAGCCATTTGGACGATCCAAATCCTTCCGAATGCGGCCGACAAATACGTCGTTTTTACCAACAGCATCTGCAGGCATTGGATAAATTTGCTGAGACGGATCATCTTGTAATGTGATGCCTGGTGCATCTTTTAGGATAGACTTGATGTCATCAACCGTTGCGTCATTTGATTTAAGTTCAACGTAAACCGATTCTGAATGACCCGTTTCAATTGGCAGTCTCACACATGTTGCCGCTACTTCTAGCTCTGGCAAATGCATGATTTTTTTCGTTTCATTGATCATTTTCATTTCTTCAAATGTATAGCCATTATCTTGGAATTTATCAATTTGCGGAATCGCATTAAAGGCAATTTGATAAGGCATGACTTCTGGTTTCACATCTTCTTTATTTAAAATGGCTTGCGACTGGCTGTACAGTTCGTCTATGGCTTCATGTCCTGCACCTGATACTGCTTGGTAAGTAGACACAATGACTTTTTTCATGCCATACGCTTGACGAAGCGGTTCTAGCGCCGCCACCATTTGAATCGTTGAACAGTTAGGGTTTGCAATGATCCCTTGATGGTCATGCAAATCTTTTTCGTTTACCTCTGGTACGACAAGAGGGGTATTTTCGTCCATACGAAAAGCACTTGTATTATCGACAACAATTGCACCTCGTTTGACTGCTTCAGGAGCTAGCGCTTTGGAAACATTTCCTCCCGCACTGAATAGTGCAATATTGACCCCTTCAAAGCTTTCAGGTGTTGCTTCTTGAACGGTATACTCTTGACCTCTGAATGTCACTTTTGTTCCAGCAGAACGTTTTGAGGATAGTAGGGTAAGTGTATCCATTTCAAAATCTCTGTCAGCTAGTGTTTTTAACATTTGTTGACCGACAGCTCCAGTCGCTCCAACTACAGCTACATGCAATCCTCTTCCCATCAGTAAAACTCCTTCCGACCCATCCATGATTCTTTTCTTTCGGATGGCCATCCTATGACTTTTTACATTTTATTTTACCATAGAAAAGCAAGGCTTGAAGTACCTTTTTTGAATCTTTCATGATTTTCTAGTGAATCTATTATTCGTTTGATCCAATTAAAATGGGCTGAATTTGTCTATGCTCGAGCGCCTCTTCTACTGTTTTCGTCAGTAGATCCATATGCGCTACCATGGAAGTCGGTTTTTTGAATGGATCATCTTGGCCGAATGGAATAAAGAAAATGTTCTTTGTCGACATGAGTCTCATGAGATTTGTACCATTTAAACCTAATGCATCATTGGTGGAAATGCCTAAAACGACAGGGCGATGATTACGAATGGTCGCCTTAGCAGCCATTAAGACTGGACTGTCTGTTAGTGCATTTGCAAATTTCGCCATTGAATTGCCTGTTAAAGGTGCAATGACCATACAATCAAGTGGAAGTTTTGGTCCAAGCGGCTCTGCTTTGACGATTGAGTCAATCGCTTGAAATCCTGTCAGCTTCTCAATCCGCTCAATCCAGTCCGCTCCTTCTCCGAATCTCGTATTCGTATTTTGCACTGTATATGACACGACAGGACGCACTTCTGCCCCTTCTTTCACGAGTGATTCGATTTGCGGAAAAACAGCTTCGTACGTGCAGTGAGAACCTGTTAAACCAAAGCCAATTCTTTTCCCTTTTAGTGTAGTCATGATTCCATCCCCCTTTTTTCCTCCGCAAGTTCACATAAGAGACCAGAAAGCACTTTTGCAATGATCTGTCCGGCTGTCTTTGGTGCCACAATCCCTGGAAGTCCTGGTGCAAGAAGTGCCTTCACTCCATGCTTTTGTGCAAAGTCAAAGTCTGTTCCACCTGGGCGGGAGGCGATATCCAAAATGAGTGTCTTTGGTGTCATGCTGACGATGACAGATGAATCTAATACTAAGCTTGGAATCGTATTAATGATGATGTCGACATCCGTAACTTCATCTTTTAAACGGTCCATTGAAAATGGATCAAGTCCCATCTCAAAGGCTCGCGCTAAATGGGCTGTATCCGCAGCACCAACTTTCACTTCCGCACCTAGCGCCCGAAAAGTGCGGGCAATGGTGAGCCCTGTTCGACCAAGTCCGAGAACAGCGACATGTGACCCATGAATCGTATAGTCCGTTTGCTGAATAGCCATCATAATAATCCCTTCAACTGTTGGAATAGAGTTATATATGGCAATATCATCTCGCTCAAACAGCTTCACAAGCTTCCGGTTCACCTGCTTTGCCATATTGTCTAAGTACATATTAGAAATACCTGAGTACAAGGTACAATGTGCAGGGGTTCTTTCTAAATATTTAGCTTCTAGCACGACCTTCTCATTTGAAAAAACGGTGGCAACGACCCCTTCGTCTGTAGCACCTGATACCGGAAGGATCATACTATCCACTTGTTCAAATGGAAGCTCTGACATTTTCAGCTTTTCAGCACCAATAAATCCATGATCCAGCTGATCAAATCCGACCAAAAACACTTTGGCATGCTGCTGTGACAGCTTGCGAATGATTTCAAGCTGCCTAGCATCTCCCCCGATCACCGCAACCGTTAAACCGCTCAACATACTGACCGTTCACCTTCTTTATTTAAAAAAGTCTGTAATATTTTCCGAATCTCCCTTTCAGCATATGAGGAGAGGATTCAGCCTGTGAACAAATCGGGGAGAGAAAAGAAAAAGAGCACCCTTTTATGATGGGTGCTCTTTTTCTCCGTGCGGCTGAAGTTCTTCAGGCACATCGAGAATGATCATATCTGATCCTATTTTTTGAATGTGATTCCACGGAACGCGGATGTCATTTCCTTGTTTTCGAAAGCCAAACCATTTGACGGAAGGTATGATGAGTGCTGTAATTTGACCGTCCTGTTCATTTATTTCAAGGTCGGTTTGTCCAAGCACGCCAAGCCGCTCCGCTCTTTTAATATCGACGATCTCTTTTCCTGACAGCTCACTCAGCCTCAAAATCGCATCACTCCCCTTCCATATCATATATGCAGCACGGAGGGTGAATAGACCGTCCCGTTCTACACGCACGAATCAAGCCAATCTGTATACCAAACTGGCGTCAGTTGAGTAAAACGCTTATGGTCTGTCAGCATTCTCTCCACTCGATTCACCATGTCTTTTACATGCCCCGGGTCATAGGATAACGTCCAAACAATAGAAGAAAAACAGCTCATGGCTGTATAGATGGAAAAAAGAAGCCAAAAATCATGTGTTGTCTGCGTACTTAAATAGGCATCCAATTGCCCGGCTGAAAATGGAATGCTGCTTTCTCGACTGAATAAAGACAGTTTATAAAAGTCATGAATCGGATCACCCCAGTCGGATTGATCAAAGTCGATCACACCCGCATATTGATGACGTTGTATGATGATATTCCCTACATGAAAATCATCGTGCTGGAACTGGTTTGGTCTCTCTTTAACTACATCAGCATGTGACTGAATAAAATCTAATACGAATTGATCATGGGAAAAGGCAACTCCACTTGATTGATAGGCATATACATACCGTTCATGTTTCGCTAATACCTTCTTATCCCAAGGGGCTGCATAAAAAGGGGCATCGCATGTATGCATGATACTCAAGTCTCTGCCTGCCCGCCTTCCGATTTCATACTGCTCTTCTTCTGTGAGCAGATGAATGGATGCTCTAGCAATCTCTCCTTCGATAAATGGAAAAATACGAAAGGTACAGTTTTGTTCAGCACTCACTCCGACCTCCATCACTTCAGAACAAATAACGCCTCGATTTTTTAACTTCTGCTGAATGGACGCTTTCTTTTTCAAACTGGAATATTTCTGAATGTCTGATAGCTTGAGTACTAGCTTTTCACTAGGCGTTATGACCAAAAAGGTGCGGTCTCCCGAAAATCCAGATGTCATCGGCTGGAAAGAGATGGCTTGTTTAAGAAGCGGAGATAGCTGTTTCAGTTTTTCGTGTTTCATGAACGCAGGGCCCCTTTCTTCTTGGTATACAATAAACGGCAGACCTCTTGAGAAGTCTGCCGTGTTGTTTACATTATGATGGCTGATCACCCGTTGGACTAATAAGCGAGAGCGCATAATCTTCTGTAAAGATTCTTTTCGATAAATTATTCACGCCGTCTAATGAGACGCGATTGATTTCATCAATAATTTCATCAAGCGTACGATGTTTGCCAAGGAGTAATTCATTTTTACCATTTCGGCTCATCTTGCTGTTTGTGCTTTCAAGACTGAGCATGAGGTTGCCTTTCATTTGCTCCTTAGAGTTTTCAAGTTCTTTCTGCGTAATTCCCTCACGTTTTAAGACGTCTAATGTTTGTAAGATGGTTTCAGATAGCAGGTTCAGCTGCTTCGCTCCAGTTCCACCATAGATCGTCAGCATTCCGTTATCTGCAAATGAACTATGATAGCTGAATACAGAATACGCAAGTCCTTTATCTTCTCTTACGTCTTGGAACAACCGGCTGCTCATGCTACCGCCTAGAACATTATTTAAGACGATTAAGTCATAGATGCCCTGATCTCCAGCAGGAAGTCCGTTAAAGCCCATGCAAAGGTGCGCCTGTTCTGTTTCCTTTTTGCGTGTCAGTTTGTCATAGTGGAATTGCGGGGCTTCGACAGGCTGCTTTTTCCCCTTTCCTTCATACGAGCCAAATAATGTTTCTACCTCACGAATGAAAGTGTCATCGACGTTCCCTGCAACAGAGATGACGACGCGATCCGGCGTATAGAATTCATCCATATATTTTCGAAGGGAATCACCGTTAAAAGTAGAGAGTGTTTCCTCTGTCCCTAAAATCGGATAACCTAATGAATGATCACCGTAAATGGCTTTGCTTAACAAATCATGAACGATGTCATCAGGAGTATCTTCATACATTTTAATTTCTTCATAGACCACATTTTTTTCTTTCTTCAGTTCTTCTTCGTCAAAAGCAGAGTTGAAAAACATGTCACTCAATACATCGAGGGCATACCCAGCATGTGAATCAAGTACCTTTGCATAATAGCAAGTATATTCTTTTGACGTAAAGGCATTCACTTGACCACCAATGCGGTCAAAGGATTCTGCGATATCACGTGCAGATCTCGTCCTTGTTCCTTTAAAGAACATATGCTCTAAAAAGTGTGAGATCCCATTTACTTCTGGTGTCTCATGTCTAGAACCTGTTCCAATCCAGACGCCAATTGCGACAGACCTTACAGTGGGATTGTTTTCAAGTACAATTCTTACTCCGTTTTGGCATGTATACGTTTTGACCAAGTTTTGCTCCTCCTATTCAACAAACAGATCGCATCACGGATGTCTTTTTTCACTTAGAAGGTCAGAAACCGTTCCTAATTCATATCCTCTTTCTTTGATTTGAGTGATAAGTGCGTCAAGACTTCTCGCTGTTGCGTCTGTTGGATGCATTAATATCATCGCCCCATTGTGAATTTTCCCAAGCACTCGTTTTTGTAATACAGCTGGTGATGGTTTTTGCCAGTCGATCGTGTCTACTGTCCACATAATGGTTTCCATTCCTTCTTGTTTCGCAAGCTTTACTGTTTCTTCTTTAAAGCTGCCGCTTGGAGGCGCAAACCATATCGGTTTTTTCCCAAGGGATTCTTCAATTTGGCGATTTGTTTTAATCATCTGCTCTAATGCTCGTTCTCTTGTCAGTGTGCGCATATCCGGGTGATTGTATGAATGATTTCCAATTTCATGACCATCTGCCACGATTTTTTTAGCAAGGTCTGGACTGTTTTTCACCCATTTGCCTTCTAAGAAAAAGGTTGCCTTCACTTGATGCTTTTCTAGTGTATTCAACATCTTTGTTAAATGCTCGTCGCCCCAAGCTACATTGATCAGGAATGCATTCATCTTTTTGTCTGGATGTCCCTTATAGATAGGTTCAGCACCAAGTTCATGTAAATGGACAGAGGGTTTTGTTTCTTTAAAAACAAGCAGCTTTTCATCGAAAGAGCCCTGTTTTTTCATTTTTTCGTAAGAAGCATCGATATCGACTGTCTGTCCATTTAAACCAGGCATCTTTTTCCACACTTTATCAATCTTAGCATTTTGCGGCTTCTCTTCATAGTCAGAAGACTTCGATTCGATCTCTTGATACAGAATATCTTTTGAAACAGATGCTACCTCGGCGTGCTCTTTCATTGAATTCATATATGTAACAGCAGCCGGCTGCTTCATCGTTTGATATGACACGAGCAGTAAAAATACAAACACAAAGAATGGTATCGTTTTTTTCAATGGTTGTCCCTCCCCTTTACCACAAATTATGATGGGGAGAAACAAGCTAGAACTATTGTTACGCGCAAGAAAAGAAAGAAGCCTGGCACGGATACCTGGCTTCTAACACATTTTATTTGTTCTCATTAAGACTGCTTTTCTTCTTTTTCCTTTTCTTCACGTAAAACAGCTTTACGAGAAAGGTTTACACGGCCTTGTTTATCGATCTCAGTGACTTTGACGAGTAGTTCGTCACCAATCTTCACGACATCTTCTACTTTGCCAACACGTTCAAGTGCAAGCTCAGAAATATGAACAAGTCCATCTTTGCCGCTGAAGATTTCAAGGAAGGCACCGAATTTTTCAATTCGTTTTACTTTACCTAAGTAAAGTTGGCCAACTTCAACTTCTCTGACAAGATCTTCAATGATTTTCTTCGCTTTTTGGTTCATGTCTTCTTCAGTAGAAGAGATAAAGATTGTACCGTCTTGTTCAATATCAATTTTCACACCGGTATCTTCAATGATTTTATTGATTTGTTTACCGCTTGGTCCAATGACATCGCGAATTTTATCTGGATTGATTGTCATCGTTAAGATTTTTGGTGCATAACGTGACAATTCTCCTCTAGAAGCTGGAATCGTTGACAGCATGCTATCTAAAATTTCCATTCTTCCTTTTTTCGCTTGTTGAAGTGCTTCTTCTAAAATGTCTTTTGATAGACCATCGATTTTGATGTCCATTTGAAGCGCTGTTACACCTTTAGATGTACCTGCTACTTTAAAGTCCATATCTCCAAGTGCATCTTCCATTCCTTGAATGTCTGTCAGCACTGTGTAGTATTCACCAGATTTAACAAGTCCCATTGCAATCCCTGCAACTGGTGCTTTAATTGGAACACCTGCATCCATCATCGCAAGTGTGCTCGCACAAATACTTGCTTGTGAAGTAGAACCGTTTGATTCTAACACCTCAGACACAAGGCGAACCGTATAAGGGAAATCTTTTTCAGATGGAATGACTGGCTCTAATGCACGTTCGCCTAGCGCACCATGTCCAATCTCACGACGGCCTGGACCACGCATTGGGCCGGTCTCACCAACACTGAATTGCGGGAAGTTATAATGGTGCATGAATCGCTTAGACTCTTCAACACCAAGACCATCAAGAATCTGTACATCACCAAGTGCACCTAATGTACAAATACTGAGTGCCTGTGTTTGGCCCCTTGTAAACAATCCTGAACCGTGCGTTCTTGGAAGAAGTCCTACTTCTGAAGAAAGTGGACGGATTTGATCGACACCGCGTCCATCTGGACGTACTTTCTCTTCGGTAATAAGGCGGCGAACTTCGTTTTTCACAAGCTTGTTTAAGACATCCTTCGCTTGTTTAATCGTTGCTTCGTCACGCTCTTCTTCTTCAAATTTTTGAACGACAGCTTTTTTCACAGCACTGATGGCATCTTCACGAGCATGCTTCTCATGTACTTGAATCGCTTTCAGTAGATCCGCTTCAGCAAGTTGTTTTACTTCCTCTGCTAATGCTTGATCGACTTCATATAAAGGAATATCGATTTTTTCTTTACCGACAGCTTTTACAATTTCTTCTTGGAATTCGATTAAGCGTTTGATCTCTTGATGGCCGTACATGATGGCTTCAAGCATTGTTTCTTCTGGTACTTCATCAGCACCAGCTTCTACCATGTTGATTGCATCTTTTGTTCCAGCTACAACAAGGTTGATATCGCTTTGTTCAAGCTGCTCAACATTTGGGTTGATGATGAGCTTTCCATCTACTCGTCCTACTGTCACGCCAGCGATTGGTCCCTCAAATGGAATGTCAGACACACATAAAGCTAAAGATGAGCCAAACATTGCAGCCATTTCAGATGAACAATCTTGATCCACACTCATGACAATACTAATGACTTGTACTTCATTTCTAAATCCGTCTGCAAATAGTGGACGGATCGGTCTGTCAATTAAGCGGCTCGCAAGGATTGCTTTTTCACTTGGGCGGCCTTCTCTTTTAATGAAACCACCAGGAATTTTACCAACTGCATATAATCTTTCTTCGTAGTTTACAGTGAGCGGGAAAAAATCAAGTGGTTTTGGTTCTTTAGAAGCTGTTGCTGAGCTAAGCACAGCCGTATCTCCGTAGCGTACGAGAACCGCTCCGTTTGCTTGCTTTGCAAGCTGGCCAGTTTCAACTGTCAGTTGACGTCCAGCCCAGTCTATGGTGAAGACTTGTTTCTCTTGTCCCATTCTGAGATAAACTCCTCTCTTGTCGTAAAGTTTTTAGGTTATTTCTTATTATGAACAAAATGATTTTCACATATCAATGTGAAAGCTGTATGTAGAAGGGTTTTTGCCATTCTTTCAACATTTTAACCATAAAATATTAGTGATTATACGATAAAAAAGCGGGAATCCTCCCGCTTTTTACGATTATCGACGTAAGCCTAGTTTGTTAATTAACTCACGGTAACGAGTTACGTCTTTATTACGTAGATACGTAAGAAGATTACGACGTCTACCTACCATTTTCAAAAGACCGCGACGTGAGTGGTGATCTTTCTTATGAGTACGTAAATGCTCGTTCAAGTTGTTAATTGATTCTGTTAGGACAGCGATCTGAACTTCTGGAGATCCAGTATCAGATTCGTGTGTTTTGAACTCATTAATTAATTGAGTTTTACGCTCTTGAGTAATAGCCATCCTGTTTCACCTCCAAATCATGTTAGCCCCATCTACCTCGCAACCGTCGGTGAAGTCGGCCTGCCAAGTAAGTGGTTTTAAAGCTACAGGAATTATCATACTAAAAATATGCCGATTTTGCAAATGATAGAGCGGTTTTTCTGCGATTTTTTTGTTTAATGAAGATGATCTTGAAAAAACTGAATCGCTTCTTCTTTATCTTGACTAATTTGAGCCGTTAATTCTTGGATACCGTTAAACTTTTGTTCACTGCGAATCCGCTTGTACCACTGTAATTTAATCGGTTCACCATAAATTTCTTCGTTAAAATCAAAAAGGTTCACTTCAATCGCAGGCTGATCAGGACGTTTTTCGTAAAATGTTGGTTTGTAGCCAACGTTACAAACACCGTCATACACCTTGCCTTTCACTTCCGCTCTCACTGCATATACGCCTGTTGGCGGGATGATGTATTCAGCAGATAAACCAACATTGGCGGTTGGGAAGCCAATCGTGCGTCCTCGTTTATCTCCATGAATCACAATGCCTCGCAGCTGATACGGTTTCCCTAAAAGCTCACTCACATATTCAACGTCTCCATTTTTCAATGCGGAACGTATAAGGGTCGAGCTGACTTTCCGGTCTTGGTTGGAAAGCTTAGGTACAATGGTCGCAGCAATCCGCCCTTTCCCGTATTCATCAAACGTTTCCATTGTGCCTGCGCCAAACCGGCCGAATGTAAAATCGAAACCAGCGACTGCATGCTTCACATTCAGTTCGTCCAAATACTGATCGACAAACTCTTGAGGAGACAGTGCTGCAAAGCTTTCGCTGAATTGCACAATGTATAAGTAGTCAGCACCTAATTGTTCGATAAAATCAATCTTATCCTCAAGCGGTGTGATTAAGTCTTTTGGTTCACGTGCTTTTTGCAGAACATGTGATGGATGTGGATGAAAAGTCATGACAGCTAGAGCTAAACCCTCTTTTTCCGCAATGTTTTTCGCTGCATCAATCACTTTTTGGTGTCCGAGGTGAACACCGTCAAAATACCCTAAAGCCATCACAGACGGGACTTGATCCTTTTGATTCAATGTATGTGGGTGTGAAATATGTATAGTCTTCACGAGATGGTCACCTTTTCTTTAAGATTGCTTGTCCTGTGATAAAATCTTCGCCGGCTTCATCAGGTTCTGTTTGGTCGGGTGCTTCATATAAATCGCCATACAACGGCCTGAAGGAGCAAAGACAGCGACACGATCTTCCTCTGCAAAATGAGCAAATTCATCAGGCATAGGTAGGACTGCACCGTTTTCCACTTTACTTGCTAATGTATCATTTATCTCCCATTTCGGCAAATGATTGAGCGCACGCTCGATCGGCACAAGATGTTCCTCAACCGTTCCTTTCTCGCTGATCTCCCGCAACTCATCAAGAGTGATACATTCATCTAACGTAAAGTCACCAGATCCTATGCGAATGAGGTGAGACATGTGGGCTGGAAACCCAAGTTTTTTTCCGATATCGACGGCTAACGTTCTCACATATGTGCCTTTTGAACACAGTACGGTGAATCTAAATGATACCTTACCATTTTCAAATGTGACAGGTGTTGTCCGCTCGATGCGATGAATGGTAATTTCACGGCTTGGACGTTCAATTTCAATGCCTTGCCTTGCATATTCATAGAGCTTTTTTCCGCCAATTTTCACAGCAGAAAACATCGGAGGGATCTGTTCAATGGTTCCTTCAAATTGTTTCAACGCAGCATCAATGTCATCTTCTGACATCGGTACCGGTACCTTTTTTTCTTCTACTACTTCACCTGTTTGGTCTTCTGTCGTTGTAGAAAATCCAATGGTGATTTCCGCATCATACGTTTTCGATTTATCTGTTAAGTACTCCACAATTTTTGTCGCTCGTCCAATACAAATAGGCAGAACACCTGAAACCTCTGGATCGAGTGTCCCTGTATGTCCCACTTTTTTTGTGTGTAAAATCTTTCTCACTTTAAACACACAGTCGTGAGAGGTCATGCCTCTTTCTTTATGTAATAAAAGAACACCGTTTTGCACCTGCGTTCTCTCCTTTCATAAACGATGAAAAAGGACAGACGATCATCGCCTATCCTTATTTCAACGTCTTATTCGTGATCTTTTGTGTTTAGTTCAGCAATCAGGCTTTCAATTCGGTTACCGTAGTCTACAGACTCATCGAATTCAAAGTGAAGCTCTGGTGTTTTGCGAAGTCTGATTCGATTGCCAATTTCAGAGCGGATATACCCTTTCGCCTTTGCAAGGCCTTTTAAGGTTTCCTCTCTTTTCTTCTCGTCGCCAAGAACAGAAATATAGACTTTAGCAATTTGCAAATCACCGGATACTTCAACATCCGTTACAGTCAAAAAGCCGATTCTTGGATCTTTTAGCTTTCTGCCAAGGATGTCGCCTAATTCTTTTTTCATTTGCTCACCCACACGGGTTGCTCTCATACTCATGATCTTATCACCTCTAATTAAAACCACTCAGTTTTCGTGATCGTTCGTTCAA
This sequence comes from Bacillus sp. GbtcB10, assembly GCF_019091365.1. Lineage (NCBI taxonomy): Bacteria > Bacillati > Bacillota > Bacilli > Caryophanales > Bacillaceae > Bacillus > Bacillus sp. GbtcB10. The sequence continues at coordinate 774,925 of NZ_JAGXJP010000001.1, read as the reverse complement.
TTTCCGGAAAAGAATCAATAAAGCTTAACACACGCTGAAGTTCCTTTTCCACTTGAACCCGGGAGGAGGAAATGACGGCGATTCCGATCGAAGTACGCTGCCATGTATCCTGATAGTCCATTTCAGCAATGGTCACATTGAATTTATGGCGCGTTCTTGTCATGATACGCTGCAGAACCGCACGTTTTTCCTTCAGTGAGGATGCATCATAGATCATACACTCACACTCGGTATAACCGATCATTTTCTTTCGATTTCTTGCATAACGAATGATTCCATGACATCACCTTCACGGATATCATTGTATTTCTTAATGGTAATACCACATTCATAGCCTTGTGAAACTTCTTTCACATCGTCTTTGAATCGTTTTAATACGTCGACTTCACCTTCAAAGATGACGACGCCATCACGAATTAAGCGGATACCACTGTCTCTAGTAATGGTACCTTCAGTGACATAGCCACCAGCAATTGTACCGATTTTTGATACTTTGAACGTTTGACGAACTTCAACTTGACCGATGACTTTTTCTTCATATTCAGGGTCAAGCATCCCTTTCATCGCAGCTTCAATTTCATCGATGACTTTGTAGATGATGCGGTGTAAGCGGATATCTACGTTTTCTGTTTCAGCTGTGCTCTTCGCATTGCCATCAGGACGTACGTTAAATCCGATCACAATCGCATTAGAAGCACTTGCTAAAATGATATCAGATTCTGTAATCGCTCCAACACCCGTATGGATGATTTTCACTTTGACGCCTTCTACTTCAATTTTTTGAAGAGCTGCCGTCAGTGCTTCAGCAGAACCTTGTACGTCTGCTTTTACGATTAAGTTGATATCTTTCACATCACCTTGTTTGATTTGCTCAAATAGGTCATCAAGAGATAATTTCGCTTTGTCTGAACGCTGTTCATCAAGTTGTTTAGACGCACGCGCCTCACCGACTTGACGAGCTGTTTTTTCATCTTTGAATACGAGGAACTGATCCCCTGCATGCGGTACATCATTTAAACCAGTGATTTCAACAGGTGTAGATGGTCCTGCTGTTTTCACGCGGCGTCCGATGTCATTGACCATTGCACGTACACGGCCAAATGTATTACCGACAACGATTGGGTCACCTACTTGAAGTGTACCAGTTTGAACGAGAAGGGTTGCAACAGAACCTCTTCCTTTATCAAGCTCAGCCTCAATCACAGTTCCTTTTGCCGCACGATTTGGGTTGGCTTTTAGTTCTGCTACTTCGCTGACAAGAAGGATCATTTCGATCAATTCGTCAATGCCTTCGCCTGTTTTTGCAGATAAAGGAACGAAAATGGTTTCGCCACCCCATGCCTCAGGTACAAGACCATGCTCAGTTAATTCCTGCATCACGCGGTCAGGGTTCGCTGTTGGTTTGTCAATTTTATTGACAGCCACAATGATTGGCACCTCTGCCGCTTTGGCGTGGTTGATCGCTTCAATCGTTTGCGGCATGACACCGTCATCTGCTGCAACGACCAAGATCGTCGTATCTGTTACTTCAGCACCACGTGCTCGCATCGTAGTGAAAGCTGCGTGTCCTGGTGTATCAAGGAACGTGATTTTCTTACCGTTTTCTTCAATTTGGTATGCACCAATATGCTGCGTAATTCCACCCGCTTCGCCTTCAACAACTTTCGTTTTACGAATGCTGTCAAGAAGCGTTGTTTTCCCGTGGTCAACGTGTCCCATGATCGTTACGACTGGAGGGCGTACTTGCATATCTTCTTCTTTATCTTCAACTTCATACTTTTCAAGTTCAGTTTCTTCTAAAATGATGACTTCTTCTACTGGAACACCATATTCAGAAGCAATTAATTCGACTGTATCTTTGTCGAGCTCTTGGTTGATCGTAGCCATAACACCAAGCATCATCAGTTTTTTGATGATTTCAGCAGTTTCTTTGCCAAGCTCGTCAGCAAGCTGACCGACTGTCATTGAATTTGTAAATTCAATTTTTTCAGGAAGCTCTTTTTTCGGCTTCACAGGTCTTGCTTGCTGATGCTGCGCCTTGTTGTTGCCGCCGCGTTTATTTTTGTTTTTGTTTTGGTTGTTGTTTTTTTTGTTTTTATTAAATTGATTATTCTGCACGTCATTCTTCTTTCTATCATTGTTTTTGTTAGATGATTGTTTTTTTTGTTCTGCGGGTTTCTCGTTAGCTGTCTCTTTTGCTTTGGCTTTTTTATAGATAGCGTCTAGCTTTTTCACAGTGTCGTCTTCAAGCGTCGCCATGTGGTTGTTCACTTCCACGTTCATATCCTTAAGCGCTGCTATAATATCTTTACTTGAAACATCTATGGCTTTTGCGTATTCATATACTCTCACTTTAGCCATTCGTTCACCCCCAAATAAATTAATCGAGCAAGCTTATGAGCTTCTTAGCGAAGCCTTGGTCAGTGACAGCGACAACTACGCGAGCTTCCTTCCCTATAGAACGTCCGAGAACGGAACGGTCTTCAACTTTTCTAACCGGAACATTGTAAAATTTGCATTTGTCAGATACCTTTTTCTCTGTGTTGGATGAGGCATCTGCTGCAAGAAGAACCAGCTTAGCACGCGCATGTCTAATTTCTTTGATCACCAGATCTTCTCCTGACACGACTTTACGAGCTCGATTTGCTAGACCAAGCAAAGGATACCATTCAGATTCAGTCATTCGGTTTTTTCACCTTTTCAGCTAGTTCTAGTAATTCTTCAAAAATGTGTTCGTCAATCTGTGTCTGAAATTGCTGCTGTAAACTACGTTTGTTCTTCGCCGCAAGAATGGTTTCTTTATCGAGAGAAAGGTAAGCGCCGCGCCCGTTCATTTTTCCGGTTGCGTCAACAGACACTTCACCTTCTTTTGAACGAACAACGCGAATCAGTTCTTTCTTTGGTTTCATTTCTCCCGTCACGACGCATTTTCTAAGCGGGATTTTTTTTCGGCTTTTCACCTTTTATATCACCTCTTATTCGTCAGATTCCTCAGCTACTGGTTCAGCCTCTAAGAAAAGAGATTCAGAGTCTTCAGTTCTTGGGAAAATACCGAGTTCTCTTGCATCTGTTTCGCTTTTAATGTCAATCTTCCAGCTCGTTAATTTCGCTGCAAGACGCGCATTTTGACCTCTTTTACCAATGGCTAATGACAGCTGATAATCAGGGACAATGACAGTTGTCGCCTTATCTTCTTCATTTACAATGACATCAAGAACTTTTGATGGACTTAACGCATTGGCAACAAATTCAACCGGGTCATTCGACCAATGAACAATGTCAATTTTTTCGCCTTTCAGCTCATTGACAATTGCTTGTACACGCTGACCTTTAGGTCCTACACAAGAACCAACTGGATCAACATCAGGATCATCTGTACGAACAGATATTTTAGAACGGTCCCCTGCTTCTCTAGCGACAGATTTAAGCTCTACAGTACCATCATAAATTTCTGGCACTTCGATTTCAAATAAACGCTTTAAAAGACCTGGGTGTGTTCTTGATACATAAATTTGTGGTCCTTTTGTTGTTTTTTCTACTTTCGTAATGAACACTTTAATGCGGTCATGTGGTTTGTAGTCCTCATTTGGCATTTGTTCATTGACCGGAAGAAGGGCTTCGATTTTGCCAAGTGACACGTAAATGAATTTACTGTCAATTCGCTGAACGATTCCCGTCATGATGTCTTCCTCACGATCGATAAACTCAGTGTAAATCACACCTCGCTCTGCTTCTCTCACACGCTGCGTCACGACTTGTTTCGCTGTCTGAGCTGCAATGCGTCCGAAATCTTTTGGTGTGACTTCAATTTCAACGACGTCACCAACCATGTAATTCGGGTTGATATTTGCTGCATCATCTACAGAGATTTCAAGACGAGAATCATACACTTCATCTACAACATCTTTTCTTGCGAATACGCGAATCGTTCCCGTTTCACGGTTTAAATCAACACGCACATTTTGTGCTTGGTTAAAATTACGCTTGTATGCAGAAATGAGTGCAGCTTCTATCGCTTCAATAATAATTTCTTTACTAATGCCCTTCTCTTTCTCAAGAACAGTCAGGGCATCTAACAACTCACTACTCATTTTTATGGTTCCCCCTTATATCAATGAAAAGGTTAATTGAACGAAACTGCTAATCTTGCGTTAGCAATTTTTTCGTATGGAATATTGATCTCTTTCTTTCTTGTCTTGATCTTCACTGTCACTGTTGCAATCTCACCATCAAAGCTTGTAAGCTCACCTTCAAATGCCTTTTCACCATCAATTGGTTCGTATGTTTTCATGAAAACATTTTTTCCAAGTGCTTTTTCAAAATCAGCTTTTTTCTTTAATGGGCGCTCCGCTCCAGGAGAGGACACTTCAAGAAAGTAGTTTTGGCTAATTGGATCTGCCTCATCAAGCTTTTCGCTCAAGGCTTCGCTCACTTTGGCACACTCCTCGATATCGACGCCTTTGTCAGAGTCAATAAATACGCGAAGGAACCAGTTTTGACCCTCTTTGACAAATTCAACATCAACGAGTTCAAGCTGTAAGCCATCTAAAATTGGCTGTACCATGTCGCTTACGATATCCACTACTTTTTTGCTCATTCTCTTCCTCCTTGTGCTTTCGATAAACGCTCTTATCAATCATTCTGCATAAAAACCCTGCTTTATTGTGAGCAGGGGGAGCAGAAAACGGATGAATAATGTCGAGACAAAAATTGCCTGTTCAATACAAAAGAGCGGGTTTCCCCACTCTTGTCTCGGTAATCGTTAGCATTTCCATAAAAACTATACCATATCCAATTTTTTTATGCAAATGAAGTTCCTTATAAACAGGCATTCTTCATCAGTTCTTTTCATTCATTCTTTTGGCGTGTTCACGAATGATTTCTGCCTCCCGGCTCTCCTTTAAAACTCGAAAACCGTCATAATCCGGGTAGAGGGAATCATCGTCTTGAATGCTTGTTAAAATCCAAAATTGGCTACCTGCGCCTCCGAGCTGTTCAATTGTCTTCAGCCAGCTATCATATACATCAGGACGGGCTGCTTGATTTTGATAGCCAAACTCTTCTAATACAACAGGTTTTCCGATTGCGTTTCCTCGGGTGATATGATCTTTGATCCATTTCACTCCCCATGCAGCAGACTGATTCCAGTGATCTGGGTATAAATGATAGGTTCCATAATCAATATGAGGGAGAGCAGTCAAACGATCCCAATCAACACCTTCTCCTCCACTGTAAAACCAATCATCATGACCTGTCATGCGAAAGAACCCTTCGTCTCCTACAGCAACAAGGTGATTCGAGTCGATTGATTTGATCCATGCACTCATTTCATCTGCCCAGTTTACTAGTATATCTCCCGAAGGGTCTGACTGAGCGCGCGGCTCATTGGCGAGCTCCCATGTCATAATAGCAGGATCATCTTTATATTGAACACCTGAGTACGTATTGGTTCTCTCTAATACATAGCGCACATAGTTTTTGTAAGCTGTTTTAATCCGAGGATCTGTATAAAAGTGATCATGTGATCCTGCCTGAAACCACTTCACATATTGATTCATCCCGCCAAAGTCATCCCAATTGTTCACGAGTGGGATGACCAGCTTGATTCCTTCCTGCCCTGCTTTATAAATCGCATAGTCTAGTTTTTGAAAACCGGATTCTTCATAAACACCTGGACGAGATTGTAAGACTGAGTTTTCTTGAGGGGTACCATCGTGAAATCCCCAAATACGAATAACCTTTAAATCCATTGCCTTCATATCGTCAAAAACAGCATCTACCATCTTTTTTGATTTGTAATGGAAATAATAATTATTTGTGCCAGCAAAGTAAAATGGGTGGTTGTTCAATACAAAATGTGTACCAGATGTTTGCACATAGGAGGAGGCCTTTACGGTCAGAGTGAACCAACCCGCCCATAAAGTGATCAGCATCATAAAACAAGCCACCCGTTGAACCCATTTTTTCATTCCATTCTCCTCACAATCTCTTATTCTACTGGTACGATGATATCTAGTTGAAGCGGTGTTTGTTTAGTTGAATCAAGTTCAATCGTCTGCTGCTGCAACATTTTACTTACTTCACCAATTCGAACCTCATACGTCCCGTGAAACGCTGGACATGTCACTTGGCCATTCCCATCTGTTTTTTCCACTCTTTGTGTCGTCCATTCCTGTAGTAGCTTTTCATAACGCCTGCCTGCTTCATTTAACGACCAATCATGATTCACGATGGCTGCGTGCTCACCTCTCCAATGAGCACCCGCCCAAAATCCCCACATCAGCACACCTTTTACAGCTGGATGACTAAAGGCTACCCGATATAAAGCTTCTAAGTTATCCGCTCGTCTATTGGCATCCGGATGAACAGAGTCACACTCTGTCACCCATATCGGTAGACCAAGCTCAGCAAGCACATCTAGTCTTTGTTTTACAACGACTGGATCCACTCGATCTGCAAAGTGACCTTGAACTCCAATAGCCTCAACTGGTGCCCCCAACTGACGAAGTTCATTGATATGTGCTTTATATGCATGATGTTCGCCGTATGAGATTACATTATAATCATTGACAAACAACAAGGCTTGAGGGTCAATTTTCTTCGTTTCTTCATACATCCATTTCCAAATCTGTTTCCCAAACCGGTCTTTAAAAAATGAACCATTCATCATTTCGTTGTTTACATCCCAATGACGGAATTTCCCTTTGAAATGATTGCCTGCATGCTCAAGCCGCCTTTTCATGGCTTCATATACTTCATGATTCGGTAATGATTTCAGCCAGTTTGGATTGGCATCCTCTACTTCCCAAAATAAGGCGTGCCCCCTCACTGGAATTTGGTGTCTATTGGCAAAATTCAGCATGGCATCTGCTTTTTCGTAGGTTATTTTCCCTCGTTCAGGCTCATTTGCATACCATTTTGCCTCATTTTCAAACACAGCCCAATTAAAATGTTGGACAAAAAAATCAGCATACGTTTGATTGAATAGTACTTGGTCATTCATTGCTGAACCAAATGCAAATTCATGTCTGATTTGTTTTATTTCAACCTCTATTCCGGCTAAGGGCTTTTTTTCTTTATCGATGACATTTATGACAAGCTCTCTTTGTCTATGTTGTAAGATTCGATCATTTGCTTCTTTTCTCCAGCTTTGATCTTCTTGTTCCTGTGATCCGCCATTCGATGAATGATTCATAAATTCTTTCTTTTTAACCATAATGACATCACCTTTGCTTTCACTTCATTTATCTTATGAGAAGACCGCCGACTAAAAAAGCCGGCAGCTGTACTACGTTCTATTCGTTTATGAGACGATGGTATTCTGCATAAGCCGTAGCCATATCAACTTGCGACCAGAAACGGTGATAGGTGAAACTTGGCGCTCCGTTTTCCCATTTGCCTGTTGCTTCATTAAAAGATGCTTGATATTTACTCTCCAGTGCTGACCAAGCTGGGTCTTGCTTGATTTTCGGACGAAGATCTGCAAAGCTCGTATACACTCCGTTACCTCCTCGCTGCGGGTCAGAAGGAATGGTGCTGGAACCAGGGATCTGATTTCCTTGACCAAATGTTCCGTTCCAGCCATTTGGGAAGTACACTTCTTTTTTAAAGAAACGGTGGTAGTCTTCTCTGTCTTCCTCTGTCACAATCCCTACACCATCATTGTAATTCCAAGCAACCTCAAGGAGCTGTGCCGCTGTCTCTTTTGCTCTTATGCCAAGTGCTGTGTAGTTTCCTGTCTCTTTCTGTGTTGCAGCAGCAAAGAATGTGAGTGCTTTGATGAGACTGCCCAGTACACCAGTATCTTGAGTAGGATCTTTTGTAACTGCCGTTAAATTTGGATTACCTGTTGCAGATTGGAATCCGCTCCAAGTGTCAGGCTGACCGCTCCATTCTATATTCCCAGGAATCCAAAACTCTCCAGGTGCACTCGTCGTAGCAACAGCAACATTTGTCCCCCCTAGAATCCTTTGACCCTGACCATCTAAAAAATACCCATCTTGATCCGACACAGGACGAGTGCCAATAAAAATATAATCTAGTGAATAGTTGACCCATTTTGTGATGACAGATTTGGCCATTTGGAAATTTTCAGATGTTTTGTCGCCATCTTTTGCAAAGATATAATAAAGCTCTGCTACACGCTCAATCGGCCATGCTTGCATTCCAAACCAGTTATTGGACGGAGGATCATGGTAAACAGGCGCATCTTCATAAGCCATATCATAAAATGTGCTTCTTCCTGCTGGATAAGCGCTATAGTCTCCATTCCAGCTGTTGGTAGCACCTCCTGCAATCGCTCCCTCTTTTGATTGAAGCCAGACGTAAAATTCAAGCTGTCTCTTTAACGTCTTTTCCCAATCACTTGCACCAGTCGGTGACGATGGCTTTAAGCCTCCCTTATCTGAGGATAAAGCGTAGGCAGCGACTGGGTTTTGATACCCTTGATGACAATGGCTCGCTCCGATACGCCATGACCAATTCGCATATTCTCCAAGTCCCCCGCCCCAAGAGGTGTACCATGCCATTAAGTGATGACATGCACTTTTTCCATTTCCAGGATACGGATTACCTTGTTTGCCGCTTCCAATTGTTTGAAAATATTTATCGTACATTCCGTAACGAAGGAAATCACCCATCTTTTTCGCTTTATCAAGATAGGCTGACCCATTATAGCCAAGTTCCTTTGCCCAATACATTGCCTGTATCGCACGTGCATCAGCATCCGTCGCATTTGTGTAGCGCCACTGGGCGGCTGGCGCTTGATTTTCTTTTGTGAACAAGCTCATGAAACCTTCATTGGGCTTTCCGGCCGTTTTATCATCTTGTGATGGATGAGGGATGGCCTCCCATACGGATTCTTGCGGACCCCGCTGGAATGTGTTTACATATGCGGCTGTATGTGATGGATTGAGCAAATTCCCATATTCATACCAGTTGTCTACATCAAGAAGCCAGTGCATTAAATACGTTTCATTCGTTCCGTAAGTTGACTTCAGTTCACCATCAATCGGATCTTGACCAGCAGGGCGAGCACCCGTCAACTGGCTCGGATATTGATCTGGATATGGTTTTTCTGAAGCGTATGTGGCTGGGCTAGATGGATTGTAAGAACTCATATGCGGCTGTTCGTCATGTCCATCTTCGTTTACTGGAATGATAAACTTCTCCATATTATCCCAAGCCGCTTCTAGTTTGCTCCAATCGCCTGTGTAGTGACCATACAATGCTTCAAGCCATAACCAATAGCTGTAAGCTTCTGAAGTGGTCATATGCCCGTAATCAGGTGCCTCACAAATGAGTGTCTCAACGGAATGATACGGAATGCCTTCTTTTGAAAAATATCCATTCGCATCGTTTTTCATTTGATGATAAAGCGTTAAAAACCGTTCTTTATTTGTCATGTCCTCACCCTTTATATTTATTTATTCGGAAGCGTACCAAATTCTAAAATACCTTGATCAAAAACAGGAATTCTCGCTGTTTTCTGCATATTGGATGTTAATCCTTGAAAGGAATAATCATTTGAGGCATCCCATATATTCGCACCATTTGGCGCAGATAACCGGAACTGTATTTCCTTCTTATGAAGCGATTCACCTCCTGGAAAAATAGCTACGCCAGTAAAATCGATTTCTGTAAAATAGATATGGGATGATGCGTCATACACCGTTAACGGAGTTAAGGAAGCGCCTTCATTGTAAACAGCTGTCACTTGAATATCTTTATCAGTGAATCCCTTCGCAAATATCTCACTTAGATTGACATAATATCTAAAAGAAAGTGATTGACTACTTCTTGCCGGCCAGCCTGATCGATTGTATAGAATGGCTTTGATCTGAGTAGATGTTGTATCGTTACTCATGACAGCTGCCTCTACAAAAAACTCATCTTCCACTTTTTCTTTAGGCGGAAAATTCGGCAGCTTTGACTGCCCCTGACCAAACAACTGCACCATTTTGGCTACATTTCCAGTAAAGGCGGCATTATAGTCTGTTGCTACCTCGTTTGATACATAGTCAGAGATGTCATCGGTATACTGATCCTGTGCATTAGGCCCCCCAACAAGCGCTCCATAAAGCGTGTGCCGATGAGAAGAAGGAGTTGTCAGCTGATTAGACCATGAGCCATGTGCAGTTCGATGGTGTGGATGCATCGGCGGATTTTTGCCAAACCCAACGACATAGCTTCTATTTTGCGGATTATCCCCTAACATATAGTGTGTTTGCCTGATCGCAAACGTTTGGTATCGATTCTTTTTTTCTTGATCAGAGACCCAATCTGCGTACACAAACGCTAAAAATGCAGCATTTGCTGTATAACGAAGTGAACCCCATTGATCTAACCACGCTAGTCCGCCAGGCGTATAAGTGATTCTTTCTACTTTTCCATTTTGAACAAAACCCGTCGACCAGTAATCGAGATTACGCTCCGTCGATTCGATAAACCTTTTCTCCTTTGTGATTCTCGCAAGTAAAATTTGCGAAGCAAAAAAGGTATTGTCCCACGACATCGTAAACGTATAATCCCAATCCTTCGGCCATTCTTCTACTGCTTTTAGTGCTTTGTTTAAATAGGTCTGGTCATTTGTCGCCAAGTACAGCCATATTCCACCCCAAATGAGCTCATCAATATAGCCGCTCCAGGAATTATAAAATGGCTGAGCATTGGTGACACAATCTGTATACTCACCGCGATATTGGTCAGCAAATGCATAAAGCTGCTTTGCATGGGTGAGAAGCTTTGCTGCATAAGGCGCGTCTGTTTCTTTAAAAATAATTGAACCTGCTGCTAAAGCGGCTGCCGTTTGGGCGGCTACTTCTGTTCCTGGACAATGTTCATCAATTTTAAATGCTGGCCGGTTCATCGGCATCACTTCTGCTGGACCCCACCAGCCATGATCCGCGTTCCCATCGCCTACTTGTGCCCAAAATTCATTTGGACCTGTATGGGCTTTCAAAAAATAATCGGTTGCCCACTTGATTTGATCTAACATATCATCAAGCAGCTCTGCTTCTTCGTAAGCTTCTCGGTACTCATAGACTGTCCATGCAAGCACGGCTGCCGAGTAAGCCATCGGAAGCCCGAACTTCACATGATCACCAGCATCGTACCAGCCGCCTGTTAAATCATGACCAACATCTTTCCCATCCTCTAGTCCAGAATCCCCTCGCCAGTTAAGACGATTGCTTTCAGGAAGCTTTCCGGAACGCTGGGCTTCGTAAAACAAAATGGATTTTTGAAGCACCTCTACATAGTTGTAATCTGACATGTACCTACTTCTCACCCCTTCTTTTTTTAAAACGTGAAACATTGAACAAGAAATGACCACCTCCTTGTCATTCCGTACGTGTTTTGTACAGTGTTGAAAAGAATCAAGCGTGTTTCAAAAATGTGCATAGTAAACAGCCATCAGCTTGACGCTCACCGAGGGTTTTCTCCTGATTCTTCATGTGACTGTACCCAAAATGATCATATGTCGTATGAGAACATTTCAGACGGCTAAATTCTCTTTTTTGCTCTATTTGGGTAGAAAGAATGACATACAATCTCTTCTCTCAAAACACGACGTTAAATCAAGATATATGAACCAACAAGAAAATAATTCCAGTTAAAATATTTTAGTTTACATAATAATTTTATTGTATATATAAAAAGAACGCCCTTTAAGGGCGCTCTTCATTTTTCACATTAGAACAAAGAAAGCTGGTTTTGATCAGGAAGTGCTTCTAAGCAGCCTTGACGATCCAAATACTCAAGGATGGTCTTAGACACTTTTCCTCGTTTTTGTAAATCTTCTTTTGAAAGGAATTCACCATCTTGGCGTGCGCGTACAATATTTAACGCAACGTTTGTTCCGAGTCCAGGGATAGAGTTGAATGGCGGGATTAGCCCGTCTCCATCAATGATAAACTCAGTGGCACTTGATCGGTATAGGTCTACTTTTTTAAAGTGATAGCCTCTTTCACACATTTCAAGTGCAAGCTCTAGTACAGTTAATAGGTTCTTCTCTTTCGGTGATGCATCAAGACCTTTTGAGTTAATATCGTCCATGACCGCTCGAATCGCATTTGATCCTTTTGTCATCGTTTCGATATCAAAATCATCAGCACGAACGGTAAAATAAGCCGCATAGTACAGAAGTGCATGGTGCACCTTGAAATAAGCAATCCGAACGGCCATTAATACATAAGCAGCCGCATGGGCTTTAGGGAACATGTATTTAATCTTTTTACAAGAATCAATGTACCAGTTCGGTACGTTATTATTCTTCATTTCTTCTTCCCATTCAGGAGGAAGTCCCTTCCCTTTACGAACAGATTCCATGATTTTAAAGGCAAGTGACGGCTCTAAACCTTGATAAATCAGATAGACCATAATATCATCACGACAGCCAATCACTTCACTTAGTTCACACGTTTTATTATGAATCAGCTCTTGGGCATTGCCGAGCCATACATCTGTACCGTGAGATAGACCAGAGATCTGAACAAGCTCCGAGAAGGTGGTCGGTTTTGTATCCTCAAGCATCTGACGAACAAACCTTGTGCCAAACTCTGGGATCCCAAGTGTTCCCGTTTTACATCCAATTTGTTCTTCTGTGACACCGAGAGGTTCCGTTCCTTGGAAGATTTTCATGACCTCAGGATCATCTGTCGGAATCGTTTTTGGATCAATTCCGCTCAAGTCCTGAAGCATCCGAATAACCGTTGGATCATCGTGTCCAAGAATATCTAGTTTCAGCAAGTTATCATGGATTGAATGGAAATCAAAATGCGTCGTTTTCCAATCAGAACCTGTCGCATCTGCTGGATATTGAATTGGTGAGAAATCGTAAATGTCCATATAATCCGGCACGACGATAATTCCGCCTGGATGTTGGCCCGTTGTCCGTTTGACGCCCGTACAGCCCTGTACGAGCCGGTCAATTTCAGCACCTCTCATATGAAGGTTATGATCTCCTGCGTAGCCTTTTACATAACCATATGCCGTTTTTTCTGCAACGGTACCGATTGTACCTGCGCGGTATACATACTCTTCACCAAACAACTCTTTCGTATAGTTATGGGCAATCGGCTGATATTCTCCTGAGAAGTTCAAGTCGATATCGGGCACTTTATCTCCTTTAAAACCTAAGAACGTTTCAAACGGAATATCGTGTCCGTCTTTTTTATACGGCGTCCCGCATTCAGGACAGTTTTTATCAGGAAGGTCAAATCCTGAGCCAACCGATCCATCATTAAAGAACTCGGAGTGCTTGCAACTTGGACATACATAGTGCGGCGCAAGCGGGTTCACTTCTGTAATCTCTGTTAATGTCGCAACGAGAGATGAACCAACTGATCCCCTTGAACCAACTAGATATCCATCATCAAGTGATTTCTTAACAAGCTTATGAGAAATTAAATAAATAACAGCGAAACCGTGACCAATAATACTCTTTAATTCTTTCTCAATCCGGTCTTCTACAATTTTCGGTAAATCGTCACCGTAGATGCTGCGAGCCATGTTATAGCTCATTTCCCGAATTTCTTCATCTGCACCTTCGATTTTTGGTGTATAAAGATCGTCTTTGATTGGTTTAATACTTTCGACCATCTCAGATACTTTTTGCGTATTCATCACGACAATCTCTTTCGCCTTCTCGTCTCCAAGGAAAGAGAAGGCTTCTAGCATTTCATCAGTTGTTCTAAAATGAACTTTTGGCAGTTCATGACGATTAAGCGGATTCGCCCCGCCTTGTGATGAAATTAAGATTTTGCGATAAATTTTGTCTTCTGGATGCAGGTAGTGCACATTTCCAGTCGCCACGACTGGTTTATTCAGTTTTTCACCAAGTTTCACAATGTTTGTGATGATCTCTTTTAATGCACGTTCATCCCGAACAAGCTCCAGCTGGAGTAAATGCTGATACACTTCTGGCGGATGAACTTCTAAATAGTCGTAAAATGCGGCAATGTCTTCTACCTCATCAGGTGACTTCTGCATCATCCCTTCAAACACTTCACCCTTATCACAAGCAGACCCAACAATTAAACCTTCTCGATATTTCTCAAGCTGTGAGCGCGGGATGCGCGGCACGCGGTAGAAATAATGAATATGAGAAAGTGAAACAAGCTTAAATAAATTCTTTAGACCCGTCTCATTTTGTGCAATCACGGTTGCATGGTAAGGACGTGAGCGCTGATACGCATTGGACTGCCCCATGTTTTCATTTAATTGATCGTGGTAGGCAATCTCTTTTTCAGCCGCATCTTTTAGCATCTTCAGCATGAGGTAACCAGTTGCTTCTGCATCATAAATCGCCCGGTGATGCTGCGTGAGTTCAATATCGAACTTTTTACACAGCGTGTTCAGCCGGTGATTTTTAAATTCAGGATAAAGGAATCGGCCGAGTTCTAGTGTATCAATGACAGGGTTTGACGCTTTATCTGTTTTTAACAGTCGCTTATATGCTGCATTTAAAAAGCCCATATCAAAACTCGCATTGTGAGCAACAAGGATATCTTGTCCAATCCACTCTTTGAAATCCCGAACAACATCGACCACATCTGGTGCATCTCTCACCATATCATCCGTGATACCGGTTAGTTCAATGGTTGTGGCTGATAACGGATGATGAGGGTTTGCAAATGCCTCAAAGCGGTCAATGATTTCCCCGCCTTTGATTTTCACGGCTGCAAGCTCAATGATCGTATCATACACAGCAGAGAGTCCTGTTGTCTCAACATCAAATACGACAAACGTCGCATCTTCTAATAAGCGGTGCTCTGGATTATACGCAATCGGTACCCCGTCGTCGACTAAATTGATTTCCACCCCGTACATCATTTTGATGCCATGCTTTTTACTTGCTGCATACGCATCTGGAAAGGATTGTACAACGGCGTGATCTGTCAGAGCAATGGCCTCATGCCCCCATTTTTTTGCTTGTTCAACAAGTTTACCGATGCCAGTGACAGCATCCATCTGGCTCATTGGCGAATGCAAATGAAGCTCAACACGCTTTTCTCCCTCAGGTGCAGTATCTTCTTTCAGCTGAGGTTTCATTTCATTGACGTCATTTGCGATCATGACAAGATCTCTCACAAACGTATCGTTTTGAATGCTTCCTCTTGCTTTAACCCACATCCCTTTTTTCAAGGATTTCATGAGCTGAGCATCTTCTTTTTCTCTCGCAAACATTTTGATCAAAATACTATTTGTATAATCGGTAATTTTAAAGATACAAAGGGTTCTGCCGCTTTTTAGTTCGCGCGTTTCTGCATCGAACACGTACCCTTGGACGGTGATTCGTCTTTCTTCGTCCATAATACTATCAAGCGTACGTATTTCTTCATTGTCTTTGATTTGATAGCCAATCATCAGAGGGCCAGAAGGAGCTTCCTCTTGATCCTCACTTTCCTTCTTCTCCATCTCAACAAGGGCTTGCATGGCTCTTTCTTGATCTTCAGCAAGTTTTTGTTCTCTGAACTTCTGAATCTCTTGATCTGATACAAAAATTTCTGTATCAAATTGAAGTTCTGGAAAACCAACTTGTTTAAATGCAGCCTGAAGCATTGGGCTATATTTCTTCTTGATGGCCAGAGCCTCAGTTTCGCTTTTTGTTTTGATGATGATCTTATGTCCAGACAGCGCTGGTTTTTGCTGTTGAAGCAAGCTGATGATTGGGGGAGAAATTCCTTGAAGCTCTTCCACACAATGGGACCAATACGATTGAACGAGCTCTTCAGATATGTGCGGATCATTGACTTCAATCGTACAAGTGACTTGTGCGAT
Organism: Bacillus sp. GbtcB10; assembly: GCF_019091365.1. Taxonomy (NCBI): domain Bacteria; kingdom Bacillati; phylum Bacillota; class Bacilli; order Caryophanales; family Bacillaceae; genus Bacillus; species Bacillus sp. GbtcB10. The sequence continues at coordinate 759,145 of NZ_JAGXJP010000001.1, read as the reverse complement.
ATGAGAAAATGCATTTGTCAGCCTGCTTAAAAACATTGCATATACTTGGTAAGGCAAAAGCGCCTTAAATTTAAAATGGAAATGCCATGTTTTTGCCGCCTTATGCACCGTCAATTTGACGATCTCGCCTTCTTCAAAGTAACGACTGAGGTCATCATCTGTCATTTGAATCTGATTGAGTAATATATGAAATTGCCGCCGGGTAATCGGTAATTGTTCATCCAAGACAGGACCCTCCTTTTGTAAATCAGAAAGGTACCTCTTTTTTGCAGGAGGTACCTTCATTTTTTTGTTCGTTTTTTATGCTTGGCGTATAAATGAAATCAGTTCATCAACAGATACTTCGTGTGATTCACCTGATTTTCTGAATTTCACTTCGACAATACCTTCTTCTGAACGTTTCCCGCAGCTAATGCGAATTGGCAGTCCAATTAAGTCACTGTCGGCAAATTTGACGCCTGCTCGCTCTTGGCGGTCATCGAAAAGGACATCATAGCCCTCTTCCTGTAAACGCTCATACAACGTTTCAGCCAGTTCCTTTTGTGCATCGTTTTTCATATTTAAGGCAAGTAGATGAAGATCATATGGCGCAACTGTTTCTGGCCAAATAATCCCCTTATCATCATGATGCTGTTCAACAATCGCAGAAAGGGTTCTAGAAATTCCAATACCATAGCAGCCCATGATCATTGGCTGCGCACGTCCATTTTCATCAAGGTATGTTGCATCCATTGCCTCTGAATAACGTGTGCCTAGCTTAAAGACTTGTCCTACTTCAATTCCTTTTGCGAACTGGATTGTGCCTTCACCATCTGGAGAAACGTCTCCTTCTTGAATCAAGCGAAGATCTGTATATTCCTTCACTGATAGATCACGAGCAGGATTGACATTGACATAGTGATAATCCGATTCATTTGCACCTGCAACTGCATTTGTCATTCCTTTGACAGCGTGGTCTGCATAAATCGTTACTTCCGCTTCAAGCTTCACTGGTCCAACAAATCCTGGTTCTGTTCCGATCACGTCTAGTACTTCCTCACGTGAAGCAAGCTCTACAAGCTGTGCTCCAACTAAGTTTTTCACTTTCACATCATTTACTTCATGATCGCCTCTTGTCAGGACAAGTACATACGCATCATCCGCTTTAAACAAGACAGATTTGATACATGTAGAAGGAGCCACTTCAAAGAATGACGCAACATCTTGTATCGTCTTCACCTGCGGCGTGTTTACTTTCTCGAGTTCTTTGAAGTCCGCAGGGTTTGCTTCTTCTCCGTGATACACAGCCTCAGCCATTTCAATGTTCGCAGCGTAGGAAGATGTGTCAGAGTATGCGATTGTATCTTCTCCTACTTCTGACAGTGCCATAAACTCATGTGTATCTTTTCCTCCCATTGCCCCAGAATCGGCAATGACGGGTCTAAAGTTAAGACCTACTTTTGAAAAGACATTCGAGTAAGCTGTAAACATTTTGTTGTATGTGTCATCAAGGCTCTCTGGTGAAGAGTGGAATGAATAGGCGTCCTTCATAATAAATTCACGTCCGCGCAATAACCCAAAGCGAGGTCTTTGTTCATCACGGAATTTAGATTGGATTTGATAAAGTGTCAAAGGAAGCTTTTTATACGATTTGACTTCACTGCGTACGAGTGATGTGATCACTTCTTCGTGTGTTGGGCCAAGTGCAAACTCGCGGCCGTGACGATCTTTCATACGCATGAGTTCTGGACCGTATGTATACCATCTTCCTGACTCTTGCCACATTTCTGCTTGCTGCAGCACTGGCATTAACAGCTCAGCTGCTCCCGCCTTTTCCATTTCCTTGCGAACAATGGCTTGAATGTGCTGAATCACTTTATGTGCTAGCGGCAGATAATGATAGATACCGCTCGTGTTTTGTCTAATAAATCCAGCTCTTACTAATAGCTGATGACTTTTTGCCTCAGCATCTGCCGGCACCTCTCGAAGAGTTGGAATGAAAGTCAGGGATTGTCTCATGTCGTTACACCTCATTTAAGAAATAGGACTTCTCACAAAAACTCTTGTTTCCCAGAATGAGAAACAAGAGACATTGGTTTTTATAAAAATAATCGCTGGATGTCATTCCATGTCACTACTAGCATTAATAGCATGAGGAACGCAACACCAATGAAGACAACAAGTGCCTCTTTCTCACGATTAATTGGTTTGCCGCGAATGGCTTCAACGAATAGGAAAAGTAATCTTCCTCCATCTAATGCAGGAATCGGTAATAAATTCACGATCCCTAAGTTGATACTAAGAAACGCAGCAAACTGCATTAATGTTAACACACCTTGTTTCGCTACTTCTCCTGTCATGTCATATATTCCAACAGGACCTGCAAGCATATCTAATGAAAATTGTCCTGTGACAATCTTTTGCAAGTTCGTTAAGATGAGACCTGCTGTAGATATCACTGTCGTGCCTGAGGATGAGATGACTTTGAGAAAGCCATTTTCCGTTGGCGGATAAGAGCCAAAACGGCCAATGGTTTTTCCTTCGGCCTTCACAGCTTCCGGTACAACTTGAATGGTGCTTTCTTTGCCATCTCGGTCAATGACGACATTCATTTTTTTATCTGGGTTCTTTTGAACCGTTTGAACAACGTCTGTCCAAGAATTCATTTTATCCCCGTTAATTGAAACGATATGATCTCCCTGCATAAGCCCGGCTTGCGCTGCCCGGCCGTCTTTTGTCAGCTTACCAAGTACAGGATCATCCACGGTTACACCTTGAATAAATCCTAAAGCCACTAGAATCACATATGCCAGGATAAAGTTCATAATCGGTCCAGCTGCAATGGCTTTAATACGCTGCCATACTGTTTTTGAACCAAACTGACGGTTGTATGGCGCAATTTGAATTTCTTCACCATCTGCAATATAGAAGCTTGTTTGGCTTACATTGTAGCCAGTCAGAATGTCTTCATTTCCAGCCTCATATCCTGAAATTCTCATCGCATGATCTAAATCAATTTGTTCAACTTCAATGACAAGTGCATCAGGATATTTCTCTTTATCATTTAAAATGATTTTTTCTACTTCATTTTGCTCATTGAATAAGAGCCCCACTGTATGACCCGGTTTAATTTCAATGACTTCAGGATCTTCTCCAGCCATTTTAACAAATCCGCCGATTGGCAGAAGTCTGATGGTATAGACGGTTTCTTTTCGTTTAAAGGAGAAAATCTTCGGTCCAAAACCAATTGCGAACTCGCGGCATAAAATGCCTGCGCGCTGCGCCATAATTAAATGGCCAAGCTCGTGGAAAAAAACGAGCGTTCCAAAAATAATAATAAACGCAATCACTGTATTCACGAACATACCACCTTATGCGAGGATTGATTGAACAAAGTCTCGTGTATCTTTGTCCACTTCATGGATATCTTGCAAACTAGGCGTTGAAATCACATGATGTCTGTTCAGTGCCTTTTCAATCAATTCTTCAATTTGCAGGAACGTTACTTTGCCTTTTAGAAATGCATCAACAGCTATTTCATTGGCTGCATTAAGCACAGTAGGCATTGTCCCTCCTATTTTACCTGATTCATAAGCAAAATGTAAGCAGCGATACCTGTCAAAATCCGCTTTTTGGAAATTTAATTGTCCAATCTCCCAAAGGTTTAATGATTTCGCTTCTTTTAATGGCGCTCTATCAGGATAAGTGAGCGCGTATTGAATCGGAACCCTCATGTCAGGTGTACCTAACTGAGCCATGACACTTTTGTCATGGAATTCCACCATGGAATGAATGATGCTCTCTTTATGTAACAGCACATCAATTTGATCGTATGGGATATCAAACAGCCAATGCGCCTCAATCACCTCAAGCCCCTTATTCATCATGGTCGCTGAATCAATCGTGATTTTTGCGCCCATGGACCAGTTTGGATGATTCAGCGCTTCTTCAACCGTGACACCTTCAAGCTCCGTGCGTTTTTTATCTCGGAAACTGCCGCCTGAAGCTGTGACGATTAAGCGTTCAATGTTTTTAGCTTGTTCACCTTGCAGGGATTGAAAAATAGCGGAGTGTTCACTATCGACAGGAAGTAAAGGCACGTCATACTTTTTGGCGTACTCTTTTACTATATGACCAGCTGTCACAAGTGTTTCCTTATTTGCAAGTGCGATCGTCTTTTTTTGTTCAATGGCTTTTAATGTCGGCACAAGTCCGACACTTCCTACCAGTGCATTGACCACAACATCCACTGCATCATAGGTCGCTGCTTCGATGTTCGCTTCATCACCCGCAGCCATTTTGACATCGTATTGAAATGAATGACCTTTTAACGTGCGATAGGTCTCTTCGTCTACACATCCAACAAATTCAGGCTGAAATTGTTCAATGGTAGGGATGGCCTTGTCTATATTTCTGCCAAACGTCATCGCTTTCAACTTGAATTTGTCTGGATGCTGCCTGATCACATCTAATGTTTGTTCTCCAATTGATCCTGTTGCGCCTAATAGCGAAATATATTTCAAATTGCCACTCCTTCTCTCGTTCAATTAGTTTCTATGAGGTTAGCTAGCAAACGTGGCCAGCAATAAATATAAAAACGGCAGAACGAATAAAAAGCTGTCAAACCTGTCCAAAATTCCGCCATGACCTGGGAGTATTGTCCCTGAATCCTTCACATGGTAATGACGCTTTAAAGCAGATTCCACAAGGTCGCCAAGCTGTCCAAAAATACTGAGCAAAAGAGTAATAAACATAACAAGCAGATATGATGGCAAAAATCCTGTAACCGCCTGGAACACAAGTGACAGCACGACCGCTGTGACGATTCCGCCGATAAATCCTTCTACTGTTTTGTTTGGGCTGATCTCTGGCCAAAGCTTTCGTTTCCCCATAGATTTCCCAATAAAATAGGCACCTGAGTCAGTGGACCAAATAATCACCGCTGCGAAGAAGATCGCACTCATGCCATACAAGCCTCTAATTTGAATAAAATAATAGAAACTAACGCCAATATATAATGTGGCTAATATAACAAAAGCAACCTCATCGAATGTGAAAGAGTTTTTACTCAGAACTGTATAAGTTAAAAGGATTAAGACTGCAAATAAAGCAATCTGCATTTTTGATGCGTCTACGTTCGGGAAGAAGCTATTTTCTCCGCCCATTAAAAGCCAAAGCAATATTAAGCTGACAATGCCAGGAAAGCTGAAAATCGAAATCTTTTTCATTCTAAGAAGCTCAAAGAGAGCGACACTTCCCATTAAATAAATCAGCAGGGTAAATGGCATTTGTCCATAAATCACTGCAAGTAAAAACACTGCAGCTGCCAGAACACCCGTCAAAATTCTTTGTTTCATCTGCACCACCCTCTAAATTCCACCGAACCTCCGGCCGCGGCGCTGGTACTCTCCGATAGCGCCTATGAGATGCTCATCAGAAAAGTCAGGCCAAAGCACATCCGTAAAGACAAACTCGCTGTATGCAATTTGCCAAAGCATAAAGTTGCTTAATCTAATTTCTCCACTCGTACGAATAAGCAAATCCGGATCTTGAAGAGATTCTGTCATTAAATAAGCTGAAAACATCTCTTCTGTGATGTCTTCTGCTCGAAGCTTGCCTTCTTTGACTTTTTCAGAAATTTGTCTGCATGCAGAAATAATTTCTGTCCGTCCTCCATAATTGAGCGCAAAATTTAAAATGAGTCCGTCATTATTCGCCGTACTCTTCACTGCGTTCTCTACCGCTTTTTTCGTATGCTGCGGGAGGCCGTCTGGATCACCTGTTAAACGTACACGGACATTTTCCTCGATGAGTTCAGGCAGATAGATGTTTAGAAACTCTTCAGGAAGCTTCATTAAAAAGTCTACTTCTAGTTTTGGACGTTTCCAATTTTCTGTAGAGAAAGCATACAAAGTCAGCACTTTGACATTCAGCTCATTTGCAAGCTTGGTCATGCGCTTGACAACTTTCATACCTTCATGATGTCCTGCTACCCGTGGAAGCGCACGTTTCTTCGCCCATCTTCCATTCCCATCCATGATAATGGCGATATGTTCAGGAATTTCTCCATTTAATATGTCTTCTTTTGTCAGGCTTTCTAAGTTGGAAGCTGCTGTTTGCTGATTCTTCCAATTTTTGAGTATATTGAGCATGAGATTCCTCCATCACCCAAAAAGGTTGCGTTCCCGCTAATAATATAGTCCTCAACAGTATTAACAAAAAAACCCCCTGTAAACATGAAGAGGGTCTTTTCACTATTATCTATTGTACATAGTTTTTTCTTAAACTTCCATGATTTCTTTTTCTTTATCTTTTGTCACTTCATCAATTTTAGCGACATATTCATCTGTCAATTTTTGAACATCCTCTGTAGATGATCTTAATTCATCTTCAGTGATCTCCCCATTTTTCTCTAGCTTTTTCAATTCATCGTTTGCATCACGACGAACGTTACGAACAGCTACTTTTGCTTCTTCTGAGTATTTTCTCACAACTTTTACAAGTTCTTTACGTCTTTCTTCTGTTAGTGCTGGGATCGCAATACGGATCACGTTTCCGTCACTTGTTGGTGTGATACCAAGATCAGACTTTTGGATCGCCTTTTCGATATCACCGATCGCTGTTTTATCGTAAGGTGTGATAATCAGCATACGTGCTTCTGGCACTGTAATTGACGCAATTTGGTTTAGTGGTGTTTGCGCCCCATAGTAATCCACTGTTACTTTGTCTAAAAGGGAAGCATTAGCTCTGCCCGCACGGACAGTTGCTAGTTCACGTCCGTATGCTTGAACGGCTTTTTCCATTTTTTCTTTTGTTTGGTTCAACACTTCTTTTGACACGTTATTTCCCCCTCACGATCGTTCCGATTGATTCGCCATTGACGGCACGTTTAATATTACCTTCTTCCATAATAGAGAAGACGATTAATGGAATGTCATTGTCCATACATAATGAGGACGCAGTAGAATCCATTACAGCAAGCCCTTCTTTTAGTACATCAAGATATGAAAGCTTATCATATTTTACTGCATCCGCATCTGTACGAGGATCAGCACTGTAGACACCGTCTACATTGTTTTTCGCCATTAAAATGACATCTGCCTCAATTTCAGCTGCACGAAGTGCTGCTGTTGTATCAGTAGAGAAATAAGGGTTACCAGTACCTGCAGCAAAAATCACGACACGTTTCTTCTCAAGGTGACGGATCGCTTTTCTTCTTATGTATGGCTCTGCAACCTGTCTCATTTCGATAGAGGTTTGTACTCTAGACTGAATGCCAAGCGTTTCTAGGCTGTCTTGTAATGCCAATGAATTCATCACTGTTGCAAGCATCCCCATATAGTCTGCTGTTGCCCGGTCCATTCCTAAGTCACTGCCTGTCTTACCACGCCAAAGGTTTCCTCCACCTACAACGACTGCAACTTCAACATCAAGTTCTGCAATTTCTTTTACTTGCTTTGCAATTGATTGAATGACAGTTGGGTTAATTCCATTTCCAGCATCACCAGCTAGTGCTTCTCCACTTAGCTTCAGTACAATGCGATTATATTTCGGTTTGCTCATGATAACCTCCAAGTGTAAACTATACCGTCTCTTATTATGCGTAAGAAACCGTCTTTTGTAAATCAATATCCTCTAAAAAATAGGGAACACAGTGCTTGTGCTCCCTAAAAAAGCCCCAGAGAGCTTTTCAAACATTATTTTTTCACTTGGCTCATGACTTCTTCAGCAAAGTTGTCTTGACGTTTTTCGATACCTTCGCCCACTTCATAGCGAACATAAGTTTGAACAGTTGCGTTTTTCGCACCTACAACTTGTTTCACTTTTTCATCTGGGTTTTTAACGAATGCTTGGTCAAGTAAACAAATTTCTTCGAAGAATTTGTTTAGACGGCCTTCTACCATTTTAGCAACGATATTTTCAGGCTTTCCTTCTTGAAGCGCTTGTTGTGTTAATACTTCACGCTCACGGTTTGCTTCTTCTTCAGACACTTGGTCACGAGAAATGTATTTAGGGTTTACAGCAGCAACGTGCATTGCGATGTCTCTCGCAAGCTCTTCATCAGTTGTTCCGTTAAGAACCGCTAATACACCGATGCGTCCGCCCATGTGTAAGTAAGAACCGAATGCAGCGTTATCTTCTTTTGTGATGACTGAGAAACGGCGCAGCGTAATTTTTTCTCCGATTTTCGCAATTGCAGAAGTAATATGTTCTTCAACTGTTGAACCATTTTCCATTTTAGAAGCATGTGCTTCTTCAATTGTTGCAGGTTTCGCAGCAAGTAAATGATCAGCAAGTTCGTTAAGAAGATTTTGGAATCCTTCGTTTTTCGCAACGAAATCAGTCTCAGAGTTCACTTCTAGGATAACGCCAGTGTTGCCGTCAGTTTTAATAAGAGTTAATCCTTCTGCCGCAATACGGTCTGCTTTTTTCGCAGCTTTTGCGATCCCTTTTTCTCTTAGAAGATCGATTGCTTTATCGATGTCACCATCAGTTTCTGTTAACGCTTTTTTACAGTCCATCATACCTGCACCAGTTTTTTGACGCAGTTCTTTTACTAATTGAGCAGTAATTGCCATTTTACATTTCCTCCTTCTATGTTAAAACACGGATTACTAGGTGAAAAAAAGGTGATAAAAGGCAGTTCCCTCTTATCACCTTTTGAATAGGTTACGCAGTTGTTGTTTCAGTTTCTGTCGTTTCTTCTACAACAGCTTCTTCTTCGCCTTGTTTAGACTCAAGAATCGCATCTGCCATTTTAGCAGTTAGAAGTTTTACAGCACGGATTGCATCATCGTTTGCAGGGATCACAACATCAATTTCGTCTGGATCACAGTTTGTGTCAACGATACCGATAATTGGGATATTCAATTTACGAGCTTCTGCAACTGCAATACGCTCTTTACGAGGGTCGATAATGAAAAGTGCATCTGGAAGACCCTTCATGTCTTTGATTCCGCCTAGGAATTTTTCAAGACGTTCTAATTCTTTTTTCAGTTGAACGACTTCTTTCTTAGGAAGAACTTCGAACGTACCGTTTTCTTGCATTTTTTCAATATCTTTTAAACGTTTGATACGTTTTTGGATTGTTTCAAAGTTTGTTAACGTTCCACCAAGCCAGCGTTGGTTTACATAGAACATACCAGAACGGATTGCTTCTTCTTTCACTGAATCTTGTGCTTGCTTTTTCGTACCAACGAAAAGGATTTTTCCTCCATCAGCAGCAAGGTTTTTCGTGAAGTTGTAAGCTTCCTCTACTTTTTTCACCGTTTTTTGAAGATCGATGATGTAGATACCGTTACGCTCTGTAAAGATGTAACGCTTCATTTTTGGGTTCCAACGGCGTGTTTGGTGACCGAAGTGAACACCAGCTTCTAGCAATTGTTTCATAGAAATAACTGACATGTTGTTGCCTCCTAATATAATGGTTTTTTTTCCTCCGCTTAAGTCATGTTCACATAAAACTGCGCCACGGCAGCACCTTCATACGAATCATTAAGCGTGTGTATTTAACACCAAGAAATAATATAACACATGATGGACTGACAATCAAGAATCCTTTACAGCTTTCCGCTAAATTTTAATAAAAGCTCGATTTCTGTCTTGCCCGTTTTTAATTCTTTCGCTATTTCTTCTAATGATAGCCCTTGATCATATAAGGCCTTTACTTGATCCTCAAATGTTTCTTCTATTTCACTTTCAGAAGGCGTAGAAGCTTCTGTTTCAAGACTTGAAACGGGTTCGTTTACCTTCTCTTCCTGCACCTCAACTTCGCTAAGGAGAGCCGACAGGTGCTCTGGAACTGGATCTTCACTTTCTACCGATTGCTGGGATTCAATTGGTGGTTGTGGCTGCTTTGGTGTCTGAAGATCCGATTTCAGCTCTTCAGCAGAAAAATCAGGGGAAGTGGCTGCAGCTTTTGATAGTTTTTCATTCTCTTCTTTGACTTCCATCAAAAATGCAGCCAGGGTATTTTCCGTTTCTTCTAAAAGCTCTCGCTGCTTTTGTTCTGTTGCCTTCAGCGAATTCATTCTCGTGTATAAAATGATCACAAAATAAATAAGTGCAGCATGAAGCATAAAGCTAATCAGCCATAGCATATTTTTTCACTCACTAACTCTTTAAGATTGAATGGCTTTATCAAGCAGATGCTTAAGCTTGAACAATGCCTTTGAATGAATTTGCGAAATGCGGGAGGTCGATAAATTAAGCACTTGACCAATTTCCGTTAACGTCAATTCCTCTTTATAGAAAAGACTAATCACAAGCTTTTCTTTTTCCGAAAGCTCTGTCATTTTTTCGGCAAGCTGTTCAATTAATTCATCTTTCAGCATTTTCTCTTCAGGTGTCACAGTCTTTTCGTCGCGAATCATGACTTGAACGTTTTCTCCGTCTTCTTGATCATGCAGCTTCTCATCAATCGAGAGCAAATTCGCAAAGAACCCTTCATTCATCGTTGTGACCACATCTTGTTCACTCATGCCGAGTTCTTCAGCAACCTCTGTTGGTGTCACATTTCTTAAATATCGCTGTTCAAGCTTTTCAATTGCCGCTTCTACTTTTTTTGTTTTTTCTCTTGATGTACGAGGCAGCCAGTCCTCTTTACGAAGACCGTCGATGATGGCCCCACGAATTCTGAAGGATGCATATGTATCAAACTTCAGATCTCTTCCGGGGTCAAATTTTTCAAGGGCATCATATAAACCGAGCATCCCTAGACTGATCAAGTCTTCTTTGTGCACTGACTTCGGGAGACCGATGGAAATTCTTCCAACATGATATGTGACGAGCGGCATATAGCGGCGCATAAGATCATCTCCAGCAGCTGGGTCCTTCCACTCTTTCCATCTAGCCCATAGCGCCTGATCTTCGTAATTTAAGGATTGCATCTTTCTCCCCCTATACTTCCTTAGTTATATCTTCATAATGCCTTGTTTCACAGTGCGGATCTCAAGTTCTGTTGTAAGCGGATCGAATTCAATCGTGCGTCCATTGTTTCCGCCCGTGTCCTCACTAATGATCGGGATATGATGAAGAGACAGATGTTCTTTCACAGCTGATACATTTCTAGGTCCAATTCTCATCAGATCATTGGTTGACTTAAATTTAAACATTTCTGCGCCGCCAGCAAGCTTCGCTTTTAGCGCATGTTTGCGTGCTCCTTCTTTTAAGAGCAGATCAATTGTATGCTTGACACCTGTATCTGCATACTTAGCCAAGTTCTCTACCGCTCCTTTTGAAAGAGAGGAGTCTGGAAGCATGACATGGACAAGTCCTGCCAGTTTTTTTTCTTGGTCAAAAAGGACAAGTCCTACGCAAGAACCAAGACCGGATGTCCGAATACGGTCCGGTGTTTTCACAAGCTGAACATCCGCTATACCAACCTTTACAACTGCCGGAATCTGCACGTTCATTATAGGTTACCTAATGCTTTGAACAGTTTTTCAAACGATTCAAAGTCTGGTAATAGAAACATATTTCCTTTCAGCTCTTGCTTATTTTGATCATCAAAAATCGATGTATCAATCACAATTGCCTGATCGCCGAGAGGACTAAACTGCATTAACCCTTCACTAATGACAGCCCCGAACATATCGAGCGTGACATCTGGAACACTTGGGTGAAGCTGCAGTTTTGTTAAATCGGCAAGTGCTGATAAATAAGAGCCTGCTAAAATATTTCCTAGCTCATGAAGCGCTGATGTTCCTAGCATGTGTTCATGAATCGTATCAATATCAAATGCTGGGTCCTGAACAAGCTCCCTTACAAATTGTTCAGCTTGTTCAAACGGCATAATGAAAAAGATTGAACCGGTAAGATCACCCTCCATTCGCAAAAAGATACTGGCAACTGGAAGGTCTGCTCCACCAAAGAAATCCATTAAATCTTCAAACGAGAGAACTTTGACAAAAGGAACAGCCATATCAATTTTGCGATTCAATAGGCTGGCAAGAGCAGACGCTGCATGGCCTGCTCCGATATTCCCAACCTCACTTAATATATCTAGCTGTTCATCTTTAATTTCATTGAAAATGCTCATTTCACATCCCCCTTAATGAACAGGTGCATCTTGCACGCTCTTGTCGAGGACCGCACCAGCATGAATGATATTGAATAGACGCTGATCATGCTTAATAATTCCTGTCACCCATGACAGTCCTTCTTTTTCAGCTGAATCAGTAGAAGATTCTACCTCTTCCTGATGGACAGTAATGACATCATTTGCTTCATCAACAATCCAGCCGACTTCAATGTCACCAACTTGTACAATAATCATTCTTGTTTCGTCTGTAATCTCGTTGTCAGTTGATCCAAGTCTCACTCTAAGGTCAATGACAGGTGTCACGACACCGCGTAGATTAATGACACCGCATATATAAGGGGCAACGCCAGGAACTCTTGTCGGCTGCTGCCATTTTTCAATGGACTTTACTTCTGATACTGAAATGGCGTATTCTTTTTTGTTTACGATAAACACAATCATCTTTTCGCCAGTTTTGATATCTGTACTCATTTCAGACCGCTCCTCTATTGTTTTTTACTTAATCAGTGCATTACAGTCAACGATGAGTGCAACCTGACCGTCACCTAAGATTGTTGCGCCTGATATCGCAAATACGTTTGGTAGGTAATCTCCAAGTGATTTTAATACGACCTCTTGCTGACCGATAAACGAATCGACCACAAATGCTGTTAGCTTGTCTCCTTTACGGACAACAATAATGTGCAGTTCTTCTTCTAAATCATTCGCATTTGGTACGTTGAACTGCTTCTTCAAGTACACAACCGGTACGATAAATCCACGGAAATCAATGACTTCACGATCATGCGTTTGAAGGATGTCACTCTTCTTAATGACAGCTGTTTCTATAATAGAAGAAATCGGAATAGCAAATGTTTCTTCCTCTAGTTTCACAAGAAGTACGGAAATGATCGATAATGTGAGTGGAAGCTGAATTGAGAACAGTGAGCCTTGACCTTCTGTTGAGTTAATACTCACAGAACCACCTAATGATTCCAGCTTGTTTTTCACAACGTCAAGACCTACACCCCGGCCCGAGATATCAGAAATCGTATCAGCTGTAGAGAACCCTGCTGCAAAGATCAATGAATCAATTTGGTGATCTTCAAGTGTTTCCGCTTCTCTTTCCGTAATAACTCCACGCTCTAATGCTTTTTCAAGGACCTTTTTACGGTTAATCCCTCCGCCATCATCTTCTACTTCAATGAAGACATGGTTTCCGCTATGATACGCTTTTAATAGAACGGTTCCTTTTTCTGGTTTGCCTTTTTTCACACGTTCTTCTGGTGATTCAATCCCGTGATCGAGACTGTTTCTAAGTAAGTGTAAGAGCGGATCGCCAATTTCATCGATCACTGTTCGATCAAGCTCTGTCTCAGCACCTTCAATAATCAGTTCAATTTTCTTATTGAGCTCTTTCGTCAATTGACGAATCATACGAGGGAATCTGTTAAACACCGTTTCTACAGGCACCATTCTCATGTTCAAGATGATCGATTGCAGGTCGCCAGAAATACGGGACATTCTTTCCACTGTATCCGTGAGTTCGTTGTTTTCAAGTTCTTTGGCAATCTGTTCTAAACGTCCTCTATCTATGACAAGCTCTTCAAACAGGTTCATAAGTGAATCTAGACGATCAATGTTGACACGGATCGTTTTCGTTCCGCCGGCAGCTGCACCGTTATTGCCATTTGCTTTTGGCGCATCGTTTGCTGGCGCTTTAGCAACAGGCGCTGCGGCTTCTTCATTTTTCTGCTCAGGTTTCGCTGCTTTTGTTTCAGCCGGAGCCGCTTCTTCAAAGGCAGAGACTTCAGAAATCTCCACTTGTTCAACCTCTGAGATCGCTGTCACGATTTTTTTCACTTCTTCCATCGGCTGTTTCGATAAGTAAGAAATGCTGAATTCAGATTCAAAATCTTCTGATTCTAAAAGTTCTGCATTCGGAACCGTTTTGACAACTTCTCCTGCTTCGTTCAGTCTTTCAAAAATCATATAGACACGAACGGCTTTTAATAAGCATGCGTCACTTAATGTCACGGTCAGCTCATAACATTTAAAGCCTTGTTCTCTTGCTTCATCAAGAACTGTTCGTTCAAATTCGTTATAATCTAGGTCGCTTGCAGCTGATGATGCTTCAGCTGTCTCAACGGCAGATGCTGTTTCTGCATGGCTTCCTGTCACATCTAGTTTTTTACTAATCTCCGTGACATCACGTTTTCCATCCCCGCCCTCTGCAATCGATTGAACCATTGCTTCAAGGTGATCGAGTGCTTCAAACATCGTATCCATTGATTCAGGAGTGACAATCATTTGTTCGTTTCTGATGGCATCAAACATGTTTTCTAAATGATGTGTTAATTGAGCCATATCATCAAAGCCCATCGTTGCACTCATGCCTTTCAGTGTATGAGCGGCTCTGAATATATCATTCACTAGCTGCAAGTCTGTTGGGTTCTTTTCTAATTCAAGAAGTTTTTCATTACAAGTTTGTAAGTGTTCTCTGCTTTCATCTAAAAAGATATCTAAGTATTGGTTTACATCCAACGTGTTCACGCCCTCTCTTTTTTCATGGAGCTTATAATTGCATGTGCGATGTCATCCACATGCCTTGTTTCATGTGCAAGGCCTGCTTTAATGACTGATTTAGGCATTCCGAAAACAACACATGATTCTTCTTTTTCTGCAATGACTTTTGTATGACCGCTTGCGACCATTTTTTTGACACCTTCTGTGCCGTCACTACCCATTCCTGTCATAATGACAGCGATTTTCTCGTAACCTTTTATGTTGCTGATGGATTCAAATAAATAGTTAACAGAAGGTTTGTGACGGCTGTCAGTATCTTCTGGGGACAGCCTGATCACTAAAGCTGCCCCTTGTTCATGAAGTGACATATTCAATCCACCAGGAGCTATGTAAGCCACTCCATTTTTAGCGATGTCTCCATCTTGAGCTTCTTTGATTGTAATTTGTGATAAATGATCTAATCTAGTAGCCAGCGATGCCGTAAATCCTGCCGGCATATGCTGCACAATCAAAATCGGCGCCTCTATGTCTTTTGGCAGCTTCGTGACGACTCGTTGAAGCGCCCTAGGCCCTCCCGTAGAAGTTCCGATTGAAATAATCTTTCGGAGTGATGAGCCGCTTCTTACTTCTTGCAGGCGGGGAGCGGCCGCTGGAATTGGACTTGGCGGCTTCATGAACGGCTTAGGAGAAACTTGTTTCTCAGTACGTTTTCTAGACAGGCCTGCCGCAAGTACCCGCTCTACAATTTGACCTCTTACTTTGTGTAAATCGAGCGAAATACTTCCTGAAGGCTTTGTCACAAAGTCAAAAGCACCGAGTTCTAAGCAATGGATGGTTAATTCCTTCCCTTGCTTCGTCTGGCTTGACACCATAATCACAGCAAGGTCGTGTTCAGCCAGAATTTGTTTTAATGCTTCTGTTCCATTTAGAACAGGCATTTCCACATCAAGTGTGACAACATCTGGATTCAATTCCTTAATCCGTTTTAAGGCATCTTCTCCATTTCTCGCCGTTCCGACGACTTCAATTTCTTGCTCGGCACTTAGGAAATCACTGATGAGTTTTCTCATAAAAGCCGAGTCATCTACTACAAGCACTCTAATCATGAGTCCACCTTCCTCCTTTTAAAAAAAGAGGACAACTTATCTATAAACGTATGCTGCTCTCTCTGTGCCTCTCTTATCTGCTGATGATAAAGTGTTTCAGCCAGCATTTTAATGGTTTTACTTAGCCTTGAATGAGGCTGTTTCATATAAAATGGTATTTGTTCAGTGACTGCTTTAGGAACAGCAGGATCATCAGGTACCGCACCAGCAAACACAAGCTTTCGGTGTAGAAATGACGTCACTACTCCCGCTAATTTCCGGTACGTTTCAGATCCTTCCGAAGGGGTTTTACACCGGTTGACAATGATTTGAACAGACTGTTCAAACTGATGAATGGCTAAGTGCTTAATTGCGCTGTATGCATCCATGATGGATGTTGGTTCTGGCGTTGTCACAACGACCACCTCACCTGCCGATAAGACAAAAGGGAGTTGATCTTTTGACAATCCTGCACCCATATCAAAGAATATACAATCAAAGTCATTCAATATTTTCTCCATCTCTTCTAAAAAGAACGACCATTGATCTTTGTCTAAAGAAAACAGCTGTTCAAGCCCGCTTCCGCCAGAAATGTAATACAGATTGTCCGTTCCTTTTGTCATAGCCGCTTGGAAGGATTTTTTTCTAACAAGCACGTCTAATATAGAGCTGGTCGATGTTTTCCCTAGTAAAATATCAATATTCCCCATGCCAAAGTCGAGGTCGATGATGAGCACTTGCTTGCCCGTACTTGCGATAGACAGTGCCATATTCAGCGTCAAATTCGATTTACCTACTCCGCCTTTACCGCTCATGACAGCAATGGTTTTCGCCTGTCCATTCGCACGAAGAGAGTTCGGTACAATCAGTTGATTCTGCTGAACAAGCTTTCTTAAACCTTCGGCTTGGTCAGGCTTCATCATTGTAAGACCATCCTTGTCAAATCAAGGGGGGAACTCTCAAGAATATCCTCAGGCACATTTTGGCCATTTGTTAAAAACCCTAGCCCGATTTGAGATTCTGCAATGATTTGAAAGATCGTTCCCATCGTGTCTGTTTCATCAACTTTTGTGAAAATAAATTGATCGATTGGAACATGTTCAAATCGATTGACCATGGCTTTCATATCTTGATATTTCGATGTCGCACTCATGACGAGAAAACTTTGAATGCTTTCATCAAATGGAATGATATCTGTCAGCTCTTTGATGTACGCCTCTTCTTTAAAGTTACGGCCTGCTGTATCGATGAAAATATGATCATAGTCTTTAAAGGTCTGCTGTGCTTTCACAAAGTCCTCTCTTGAATAACAAACTTCAAGAGGTGCATTCAGCAGTTCAGCATATGTTTTTAGTTGTTCAATCGCTGCAATCCGGTACGTATCTGTTGTGATAAAAGCAATTTTCTTTTGCTGCTGAATGGCTGTTTTCGCAGCAAGCTTTGCAATCGTTGTCGTTTTACCAGCACCAGTTGAACCAAACAACACAATGTATTTCGAACGAATCATCGGCTCATCAGAAGTGTGAGCCGGCAGCATCCCTGTGAGTAGTTTTTCAAGTTCTTTTTCAATCTGCTCTTCTTTCACAGCACCTTTTGTTAAAAGACCCTTTAAGCACTCATCTCGAATCTCATCATCAAGACCTTGATCCTTTAGCTTTTGATCCATTTTCATGAGAGAATCCGGCAAGATCCCGGCATGGCGTTCGTTTCTTGCATATTCTAAAGGCTGAGAATGAGAAGGCGCTGCTTTAACTGCTTGAGTGGCAGCCGACAGCTCTTGCGTAAGATGTTGAATCTGCTCCTTTTTCGGTAACACCGGGATAGGCGCAGCTGCTGGTTGTAATCCTTTACCGGCTCTTTCTTCAAAATCTTGATCCAGCACTGCAATCACTTCGACCATTTGCTGTTTCTTTAAACCGAACAGCTTTCGTTTGACAACGGTTTTCGAATTTAATATGACGGCATCCTTCCCAAGCTGCTGCCTGATTTGGATCGTTGCCTCCTGCATAGAATTCGCTGTGATTTTTTTCATTTTCATTAGATATCCACCACTCCGATGCTCTGTACTTCCACATTTGCTTCTAGTTCGTTATAAGATAGTACCGGTAAATCTGGGAAATATCTTTCTAACAACTGTTTGACGTACATTCTTATAGGAGGTGAGCATAATAGAACCGGCGTTTCCTGACGAAGCGAAAGCTGTTCAATTTCTCTCGCCACTGATTGAATCACACTTTCAGAGGATTCTGGATCTAACGATAAGTAGTTCCCATGCTCCGTTTGCTGCACGCTGTCTGCAATCACCTTTTCGACTCGGCCTGAGCATGTCACGACTTTCAGTGATTCATTTTCTCTTGCATACTGTGCAGTAATCTGTCTTGCAAGTGCCTGTCTAACATACTCTGTTAGCAAGTCAGTATCAGTCGTTAATTTTCCGTAGTCTGCAAGGGTCTCAAAAATGGTCACAAGGTTTCGAATGGAGACCTTTTCTTTCAGAAGCTTTGCAAGTACTTTTTGGATATCCCCGACTGCTAGTGGATTCGGTGTTACCTCATCTACTAAAACTGGATAACTTTCTTTCAGATGATCGATTAATTGCTTCGTTTCTTGGCGTCCAAGCAGTTCATGGGTGTTTTGTCTAATCTTCTCTGTGATGTGGGTAGACACAACAGATGCTGGATCGACCACTGTATACCCAAGCATTTCAGCCTGATCTTTTTCTGCTTCTGATATCCATTTTGCCGGCAGACCAAAGGATGGTTCGATTGTTTCAATTCCTTCAATCGGATCATCATCAGGCGTTGGGGACATCGCTAAGTAATGATCAAGCAGCAGCTCTCCTTTTGCCACTTCGTTCCCTTTTATTTTGAGCCTGTATTCATTCGGGTTCAGCGCAATGTTGTCTCGAATACGGACAACTGGAATGACAAGACCTAGTTCAAGAGCAAGCTGCCTTCTGATCATCACAATTCGGTCTAGCAGGTCTCCGCCTTGATTGGCATCTGCAAGTGGAATCAATCCGTAGCCAAATTCAAATTCAATGGCATCCATTTGCAGGAGATGAATGACACTTTCTGGACTTTTCATCTCTTCTACCTCTGCCTGTTCTTCCAGTACTTCTTCAATCTCTTCTTGATCCTGTTTGTTTTTCGACATCATGTACGCACCGAGTGCAAGTAAACCTGCGATCGGCCCTGTCAAAAGTACGCCAATTGGCGTAAACAAACCAAGCAGGAAGATCGTACCTGCTGTGACGTAAAGCATGGCAGGGAAGGCAAAGAGCTGACCCGTAATGTCTGAACCAAGGTTTCCGTTAGAAGCCGCTCTCGTGACAACAATCCCTGTCGCTGTTGAGATGAGAAGTGCAGGGATTTGCGACACAATTCCGTCCCCTACTGTTAAAAGAGTAAAGTGGGAAGCTGATTCTTGAATCGACATTCCTTGCTGAATCATCCCAATAATGATTCCAAAAATAATATTGATAATAACGATGATAATACCTGCGATGGCATCCCCTTTAACGAACTTACTTGCACCATCCATCGCACCATAAAAGTCTGCTTCTCTTGCTACTTTTTCACGGCGGTTTCTAGCTTCACTTTCTGTCAGCATTCCTGCATTCAAATCTGCGTCAATACTCATCTGTTTACCTGGCATCGCGTCGAGTGTAAATCTGGCCGCAACCTCTGATACACGCTCCGCCCCTTTCGTGATGACAACAAACTGAATAATGATCAGAATAAGGAAGACAACCAGACCAACGAGTATATTGCCCCCAACAACAAATGATCCAAACGTTTCTACAACCTTACCAGCATCTCCAGTTGATAAAATAGAACGGGTTGTAGAGATGTTAAGCCCTAAACGAAACAGTGTTAAGAGCAAAAGTAACGATGGAAAAATGGAAAATTGCAGTGGTTCTTGCATGTTCATTGTGGTGAGAAGCACGATAAGCGCAAGAGAAATATTAATAATGATTAAAATACTTAATAGGACGGGCGGAAACGGTATGACCAGCATCGCCACGATTAAAATAACACTGAATAAAACAGATAAATCTCTTGCTGACATGCCTGTTCTCTCCTTTTAAAACCAAAAATTCATAAAATCTTTTGTTTCGTTTTATATACGTAAGCCAAAATTTCTGCGATCGCCTTAAAATATTCTTCAGGCACCGCTTGGTTGATATCCACTTGATCGTAGAGGGCGCGGGCGAGTGGCCGGTTCTCTACAGTCATAACATCATGTTCTTTCGCAATTGTTCTAATTTTCAAAGCCAAAATATCCGTTCCCTTTGCCACAACAAACGGCGCGTCCATCTTTTCTTCGTCATATTTCAAGGCAATTGCGTAGTGGGTCGGGTTTGTAATGATGACGTCCGCTTTTGGGACTTCCTGCATCATCCGTCTCATGGCCATTTCCCTTTGCCGCTGTTTAATTTTTGATTTTATGAGCGGGTCACCCTCTGATTTTTTATACTCATCTTTGATGTCTTGTTTAGACATCCGTAAGTTTTTTTCATAATCAAATTTCTGATACATGTAGTCAAGCCCAGCTAAGATGAGAAGAGCACCTGCTGCATATAGACCCATAATCAAGGTCATATTTGCCACGAAATGAAGGGTTTCCTCTGCAGTGAGTAGAGGGAGCCGCAAGATTTCGTCAAAGTGCATCCATAGAGCGATAAATGTCGCAAAACCAACAAAACCAATTTTTAAAATGGATTTTAATAGCTCAACGAGTGCTCGAATACTGTATATTCGTTTAAACCCTTTGATTGGATCAAGCTTTTCTAATTTGGGCTTGATCACTTCAGTTGAAAAGAGAAACCCAACTTGTAAATAGTTACTGATGATCCCTGCCAGCATCCCAACACCAAGAATTGGCATGAGGAGGAGACCTGTCTCTTGAAGCAATTCCAAGAATAACTGGTGAATATTAGATGTGCTAACCTTCATTAGCATGGTTGTTGAATAAAAACGTTCAATGAGCGCAATAATACGCTCTTTCATAAAAGGCCCAATAAAAAAGAATGATAAAAAGATTAGTAGAAATGAGATGGCTGTATTGACGTCGGTACTTTTGGCAACCTGTCCTTTTTTACGTGAATCCCGTCTCTTTTTCGGTGTTGCTTTTTCTGTTTTTTCACCTGCGAAAAATTGCAAGTCGAGTCTAAGTCTTGTCGTCATGACGAACCACCGACCAATGCTAAGAAATTCCTCATGGTGAGCACAATCGTTTCAAATGTATTTTGGACGACTCCGAAGATAACACCCATACAAATGATGATCATAATAAAACTCACGCCCATTTTAATGGGAAGTCCAACGACAAATACGTTCATCTGAGGAACTGTACGTGCCACAATTCCTAATGCCAAATCGACTAAAAACAAACTAGCCACAACAGGTGCTGAGATTTGAAAGGCTATGATGAACATTTGGTTGAAGCTCTTTGCAATAAAGTAAGCAAAGGATTCACTACCGAAGTTCAGTGCATACTGATCAACTTGAATATATTGAAAACTGTAATAGATTCCATCAAGCAGCAAATGATGTGCATTTGTTGCCAGCATCAGCAGCAAGGTCACCGTATAAAAAAACTGCCCCATCAGCGGCGTTTGCGCCCCTGTTTGTGGATCAATAATATTGGCGATCGCAAAACCCATTTGAAAATCGATGAATGAGCCGGCAATTTGAACTGCGGACACCATGATATATGCAATCAGTCCAAGAAGAAGTCCGACCATTGCTTCTTTCACGGCAAGCATCATGTAAAGACCGTCGATATCGAGTGCTGGCGGTTCTTTAATGGTGCTAAAACTAATGACAGCCAAAAACAGTGAAAAACCAACTCTGTGAACTGCTGGTATCGTTCGATGCGCTAATAGCGGCACTGTCACAAAAAAAGCGGTGATCCGAATGAAAACGAGAAGAAAGGCAGGAAATAATTCTATGATTGACATCTCTGATTAACCTGCAAATCGATCTAAATTCGAGAACAGCTCTGTTGTAAATGACACAATTGTTGAAAGCATCCACGGACCAAACACAACAAGTCCAATGAGCACTGCAACAATTTTTGGAATGAACGCAAGCGTCTGTTCTTGGATTTGGGTTGTCGCCTGAAACACACTGACAATTAGTCCCACGATTAGTGCGAGCGCAAGAAGCGGCCCGCTGACAAGTAAAACAACATACACTGATCTTTCAGCCATCGTAATGACAAATTCTGAACTCATGTTTTAAGCACCTACTCTAAAAGCTTTGCAGCAAAGATTTAACAATCAAATACCATCCATCAACTAATACAAATAACAATATTTTGAAAGGGAGCGATATCATAACCGGCGGAAGCATCATCATCCCCATCGACATCAGGACACTTGCGACCACCATGTCAATAATTAAAAATGGAATAAAAATCATAAAACCAATTTGAAATGCCGTCTTTAATTCTGAAATTGCAAATGCTGGTACCATCGCCGTTAAGGGAATATCTTTAATCGATTCAGGGGTATCCATTTTTGCGTAACTAAGAAATAAAGCCAAATCTTTCTGTCTCGTATGTTTACTCATAAACTCTTTAATTGGCACTTCGGCTTTTTCATAGGCCTGATTTAACGTAATATCATCATTTAAAAGCGGCGTGAGTGCCTCTTTATTAATCTCTGAGAACGTGGGTGCCATAATAAAAAATGTGAGAAACAAAGCAAGTCCTACAAGCACTTGGTTTGGCGGCATTGAGTTGGTTGCAAGTGATGTTCTGACGAACGAAAGAACAATCACAATCCGTGTAAAACAGGTCATTAAAATAAGAATGCCTGGTGCAACTGAAAATACAGTTAACAATAAAAGAAGACGGACAGATGTGCTAATATTCCCTGCGCCACTGGAATTAAATAAATCGATAAACTCATTCATTTTGTTTCGGGCCTTTCTTTCTGACTTCTGATTGGGTCTTTTTCAATTCGGCTAGCTGCGCCTTTAAATTGGCTGAAAAAGAAGAAGTGGTCGGCTGATCGTGTTTCTTCACTTGCGATGTCAATTTTTGCATCATTTTCGGTAAGTCAGTCTTACTTTCCATCGCTTCTTCGTATTGTTTCACAATCGCTTCGCATTCTTGTTCATCATCGATTTCTTTTAGCAGATGGATTGAGTCTGCTACACCAACAACTAACACTCGTTTGCCCACTTTGATTAGCTGAACTGAACGATTTTGACCAACCGTCGTTCCGCCAATATTTTCAACATAGCGAAATGGCTTGAGTAAGCGGTTTTGCTTTCCAACAAATCTCACCAATCCGTAAATGAGCAGGATGACAAAAAGTAAGGCACCAATCATTTTGACAAAATCCATAATGGAGACAGAAGAAGAGGGAACTTCTTCTGCCGGATTCGTTTGATTGTCAGTGGTTTTCTTTTCTGTATCCTTTTTGCTTTCTTTCTCATCTTTGATCCAATCATTCACCATGCCATTTTCAGGATCTTTTGTTTCAGCAAACAGTGAGGCGGGCTGCGCTGTCAAGAAAAGCATAAAACTGATCATTGCTATAAATATCAAACGTTTTTTCAACAAGTCTTACACCCTTTTTTAGCCTAACGTTTTATTAATTGCTTCAAGTACACGGTCTGCCTGGAATGGCTTCACGATAAAGTCTTTTGCACCTGCTTGAATGGCATCTATAACCATTGATTGTTGTCCCATCGCTGAGCACATAATGATTTTTGCAGAAGCATCGATTTGTTTAATTTCTTTTAATGCTGTGATCCCGTCCATTTCTGGCATTGTGATATCCATTGTGACTAGATCAGGAGATGTTTCTTTATATTTTTCAACAGCTTGTGCGCCGTTTTCTGCTTCTCCTACTACATCAAATCCATTTTTTACAAG
This sequence comes from Bacillus sp. GbtcB10, assembly GCF_019091365.1. Taxonomy (NCBI): domain Bacteria; kingdom Bacillati; phylum Bacillota; class Bacilli; order Caryophanales; family Bacillaceae; genus Bacillus; species Bacillus sp. GbtcB10. Next base: position 735,640 of record NZ_JAGXJP010000001.1, on the reverse strand, counting down.
AATATCCTTAATCATCATTCTCATGAATGCTGCATCATCTACGATTAATACCTTAGTAGCCATTTACTTATTCTCTCCCTATATGTTTGTTTATTTTAAATTAGAAAGTCTTTCAGACTGACTTAAAATGTCAGTCACACGTACACCAAAGTTCTCATCAATGACAACAACTTCTCCTTTGGCGACGATTCGTTTGTTGACCAGAATGTCGACTGGCTCACCTGCAAGTTTGTCCAGTTCAATGATACTTCCAGCGGAAAGTTCAAGTACTTCTTTCACACTGCGCTGCGTTCTTCCAAGCTCCACTGTAATGGAAAGTGGAATATCCATCAGCATATCAAGATTACCGAGCTGACTTGTTGTATGCTGAGGCTCACTAAATGCCTCAAATTCAACTGGCGCCACATTGACAGGTTCTGCCGGCTTTGGCTTCGCCTGTCTTTTCGGCGGTGCCGATTGCTGCATAGGAGCAGATTGTGCTTGCGGAGCAGCCTGCTGTGGTTCAGGTGCACTCTGAGGTGCTTCTTGAACCGGCTCTTCTTCCGCTGGGTCTGTTAATTCTGCAATCAAATCTTTCGCAAACGTAATAGGGTAAAGCTGCATAATATTTGAATCTATGAGTTCACCTATCGTTAATCTAAAGGACACTTTGACAAGCATCTCTTCAGCTGGAATGCGGTCTGTGCCTTCTCCTTCTTTCACATCAAGCAGCTCAACGCGAGGCGGAGAAATATCAATCTTTTTATTAAAGACTGTTGACATGGACGTCGCTGCTGAACCCATCATTTGGTTCATCGCTTCTTGTACTGCACTTAAGTGAATTTCACTTAACGACGGGTCAGCATTTGTTCCATCTCCGCCCATCATTAAATCCGCAATGACTGCCGCATCGGTTTGCTGGATGACAAGCAAGTTACTAGCGCTGAAGCCTTCCGTATAATTCACTTCAATTGCGACATACGGATGAGGAAATTCCTCATTCAGCTTGCTTTTTTGAATCACTGTGACAGTTGGAGTTGTAATCTCCACTTTTTGACTTAATAGGGTTGAAAGTGCTGTTGCAGAGCTTCCAAATGATATATTTCCGATTTCCCCAATGGCATCTTGTTCCATTGCAGAAAGGAGTGTATCAGGCTCTATATCGTCATTGCTGCCTCCTTTAAGGAGCGCATCGATTTCATCTTGTGATAATTTACTTCCGTTATTCTCCATCTTCTTCACCTCTTATGTCGTGATCTAGAATTTGAATCGCCTGTTTCCGATTCACGCGGCCGGCCTGTCCCAAGAATTTCGGTTTATTTCCGACCATAACAGTAAGAGGCGCATTTACTGGTTTGTCCAAGGCAATACAATCACCAATTTCCAAATTCAAAAACTCTTCCACCGTCATTTCCGATTGTCCAAGCTCTGCGACTACCGGTATTTTCGCCGTCATAATCCGTTTTTCAATGGCCTTTGTTTCTTCTTGTTTCGGTTCATTTCGTTCCGATTGCATCCAGTAGTGTACAGACAGCTTCGGAATAATAGGCTCTAATACTACGTGAGGAATACAGAGGTTAATAACCCCGCTTACCTCACCAATTTGTGTATTAAGAGAAATGACGACAACTGTTTCGTTTGGTGACACCATTTGAACAAACTGGGGATTTACCTCGAAATCTGCCATTTCTGGCTCGATGTCGGTTATGGACTGCCACGCTTCTCTGTAGTTTTCCAAAGCTCCCTCAAACATGTTTGAGATAATCTTTGTTTCGATTTCTGTCAGTGATTCTGTCTTATTATGACTAATGCCAATCCCACCCATCAGCCTATCCATCATGGCATAGCCAATCGTTGGGTTCACTTCAAGCATGATTCTTCCTTCAAGCGGGCTGACGTAAAATAAGTTTAATAATGTCATATTAGGAATCGAACGAATAAATTCTTCATATGGCACTTGGTCAACCGAGCTGACAGAAATTTGAATATATGATCTTAGCTGCGCTGAAAAGTGTGTGGTAAGCAGTCTAGCGAAGTTATCATGAATTCTTGTTAAACTTCGAATCTGGTCTTTTGAAAAGCGCAGTGCACGTTTAAAGTCATACACTTTCACTTTTTTCGTCGTTTCTTCTTTTTTCAGCTCTTCTGCATCCATTTCGCCTGTTGATATGGCGGATAATAATGCATCGATCTCATTCTGGGAAAGCACTTCTCCTGACATTTCTTCACCTCCATCGTGTCAATTAATCGCCTCTATTGCAGATTAAAGGAGGTTATATAAACTTCTTTCACCTTGCCATCTTGCAAATAGTTATTCACTTTGTTTTTGACCTGTGTTTTAAAATGTTCTCTGCCTTTTTTGCCATCAAGTTCATCTGCATTCGTGTCTGATAAAATGTCGATCACAGCATCCTTCACTTGGAAGCTTCTTTTTTCAAGCTCTTCTTTGGCTTTTTCTGAATCTGTTTCAATATTTAGTACAAGTTTGACCGCATTTCCTTCAGATTTTAAATTGGTCACAATCTCAGGAATTTCAACAGAAGCTTTTACGACTTCATCTGCTGTTGGCTCTTTTTCTGCTTTTGCTTCGTCTGACCCATTCACCAGAAAGACAATACCTGCTCCAATTCCGACGATAGCAATAATCATGATTAGCATTACTACGACTAATTTCTTCTTCATTCAAACTCCTCTATTCCTTGATTCAATGAAATGACTTGGATTTTTCTATAGAAAGAAATGATTTTCTCCTGAAGCTGCTCTTCATCTTCTTTCACAACGAATTTCTTTCCATTGGCGAGTGTAATGGTCGTGTCTGGAAAGCTTTCGATTTGCTCGATATGGAGAGCGTTGAGCATAAATCCTTTGCCATTTAATCTTGTCACTTCAATCATATTAAGCAGAGAAGCGATAAACCGCTCCTCCTACCTCCTATCGTTTCAGATTCACAAGTTCTTGCAGAATTTCATCAGATGTTGTGATCGTCTTTGCATTCGATTGGAATCCACGCTGTGCGATAATCATTTCTGTAAACTCATCTGTTAAATCAACGTTTGACATTTCAAGTTTACCTGTTTGGACGACGCCCGTTCCTTGTTCACCTGGTACGATTGGATTACTTGGAGCACCTGAGCTTAACGTTTGGCGGTAAAGGTTGTCACCAACTTTGTCTAGCCCTCCTGCGTTACGGAAAGATACGAGTGATATTTGACCAACGGTTCTTGATACATTGTTTTCAACAACCGAAATCGTTCCATCTGGACCAACACTTACACTTGAAACACCGTCTGGAATCGTTATCTTTTGTCCATTCATTCCAAGTAGATAATTTCCATCAGGGGTGACTAAGCTTCCCTCTGAATCAGTGTCGAAATTTCCTGTTCTTGTATAAAGAACTTCTCCTTGAACTTCAATACGGAAAAACCCATCTCCATTGATATAGAAGTCGTAAGGTTCATTTGTATTTTGAGAAGATCCCGCTGACATGATTTTATCGATTGAAGATAAAGATGACCCTAAACCAATTTGCTTTGAGTTGATTGAACCAGAGTTGTTCGTTGGCCCACCAGAACTTCCAATGGTTTGGCTGACCATATCTTTAAACGTGATACGGCTTTTTTTGTATCCGTGTGTGTTGACGTTGGCTACGTTGTTGGCTACAACATCTAATTTTGATTGGAAGTTTTTCATTCCACTAATTCCTGAGTAAAGTGAGCGTAACATTTATTTTCCTCCTCGATTTGCTTACGATTTTTCTCCAACAGTTGTAACGTCCCAAGGGCTGATTTTCGTTCCATCTTCTAAATATAGGAAGTATTCATTGTTTATGTTTTTCACAGACTTCACAGTGCCAGATATGTCTTTATCATCTTGTTTACCCGCTACTTCTTTACCAATCCAGCCTACATATGTCGTAAATGGATCTTGGTGTGCAACAAATGTAGACATGATCTGATTCATTTTGGTGATTGATTCATTCATATTCATTTGCTGTTCTAAAGAAGAAAATGTTGCAAGCTGTGTGACAAACTCACGGTCATCAATCGGGTTTGTCGGATCTTGGTTTTGAAGCTGCGTAAGCAAGATTTTCAAGAACTGATCTCGGCCAAGTGTATCTGTTTTCTTTGCTGCGTTTGAAGAAGTGTCCGCTTGTGCGGCTGTTCTATTCGTCGCATCAACAGTTGCCATTAGATCTCCTCCTCTTCTTCTTCTTCTGATCCAACAAGCGCATCTAGTACATCTTGGAATTCAGCTTCCTGTTCATCAGGCTGCTGGAAACTTTGTCCTTTTGATGGCTGCTGCTTGCCTTCCTCATTAAATTGTCCAAAAGACGGCTGCTCATTTGACTGAAGCGGTATATGGAAACGGTCAACTTGAACCGACATATTCGGTAGCGCCTGCTTGAGTTGCGGCAGATGATGCTCGAGCAGCTCTTTAGCTGCTTGCGTTGAAGCTGTAATTTTACTCGCATACATCCCGTTTTGTTTCGTTAGCTGGATGGTAATAAACCCGAGATTTTCTGGATTTAATCGTACGGTAAACCGTCCGCTTGAATTGCCAAATGGTGTGAACTTCATTTGTTTCCACGTATTTAAAATCTGCTGATCAACCGTGCCTGGCTTTTCGTCAGTTGTTTGCGTCTGCTGCATAGGAGCAGCTGATTGCAGTTGGAAAAACTGTTTATGCCCTGGAAGCAGCGTATGGGTGATTGTTTTTTCAGAAGCAGGTGCCGCAGTGCCTTGACCTTTGATGACTTCTTTCTTCATAAGCCATTCAAGTGAGGCAGCACCTTTTGCTGGAGATGAGAAGGAAGATTCTTGCCTTGGAGCAACCATTTCTTTTAACTCTCCTAAGGAAATTTTCCATTCTTTATCTGACCCTTTCGCATTCGCCATCATATGATCGATTAACTGATTAAAGTGTTTCAGCTCGCTTTGCGACATATTATTCAGCTTAGGTGCCGATCCTTGCGAGAAGAACTGCTCTTTTACTTGTTGAATGAGCTTTTCATCTGCTCCGTTTTTCGTTAGAAACTTGATGAAATCTTCACCTTTTGCTTGAATATCCTGTACAAGTTTTGCATCAAAGCTCACCGGCTGCTGATTCAGTATTTGATATAAGAAAAAGTGGACTTGTATGAGCTGTTCACTATGTTCAGCAACTGGCTTCTCATCCTGATCGCCATAGATAACCGATTCCATCTTTTGAAATAGCTCTTCAAGTGACTTTAAGTCAGCCCCTTCAAGCTTTTGACCTTGCAGCGCCTGAAGTGCCGCAAGAAGATCTCCATCTATTCCTTCTTCAGGTGATTGCATCCATCTTTCAATGATTTGCATCGCATCATTCATGGATAGAGTGATTTCCGCTGGCTGAGAAATAGCTGGACCACTTTGAATACCTGCGCCATTTAACAATTGTTTAAACAGGCCGCGAGCAGATACTGCCCCCTCTCCCTTTAGTCCCGAGAGACTTTGGGAAGATTGCTGTAAGGCTCCAATGTCCAATAGCTTCACTTATTGTCCACCCCCATTTTCACTTTCTTCTTTTTTGGCAAGCTCCTTCGTGAACGTTGCTGCCTTCTGAGGTGTCAGTTTTGCTAATATGTCCGTCAGCTTATTTTTACTCAGCTCTTCAAGGATCTTCAAAGCTTCTTTATCACTTAGCTCTGATAAAATTTTGGCAGATTTCCCTGCATCCATGCTTTCATAAATGCTGGCGACCTTTCCTTTTGATTGCTGATTAGAAGATGCTGACGAATCAGAGGAAGATCCTGATGCGTTATTACTTGATGATGTACTGTTTGATGAACTGTCACTTGCTGACGTGTTCTCTTTATCAGATGTTTTTTCAAGTGAATTGATTTTTTGATTCAATCGTTTAATCTCTTCATCACTTGTCTTCAAGTCTTTTTGAGCAATTTCAAGTTCATTCTCTTGTTCTTTAATCGTCTTTTTCAACGCTTTCAACTCTGTATCACGTTGATCGTTATTTGAAGATGACGTTTTTGATGTGTCATCTGATCCAACCAAGCTGCTAATCCCCGGAATGTTTTGGAGCGGTTTCTTTAGATCATAACCCGCCATATAAAGGATTGTGCCCGTCACGATCACAAGCACAACCAATGGGATAATGACAATAAACAAGATCCATTGAAATTTACCGCCGCCACTTGATTCCTTTGTTTTTTCCTTCTTAGGCATTCATCTCGACTCCTAATGTCCTTGAAACATGAATTGGCTGATAGAGATATCATCCATTTCTTTCATTTCAATTGCCTTATGTTCAAGGGAGAACTTTTCAAATTGCTTTTCTTTCATTTTTTCAAACTTTTTAAACTCAATATTTTTTTCTGTTAAATCAGATTGTTTTTCATTCATTTGATGGCGTTTCATGATCACAAGCTGCTGATAATGATGAATGGTGTTATCTAAGTTCGTCACAAATTGCTGGTAATGACGCATTTCTTGAACACTCATCCCACTTCTCAGCTTTTCTTCTTTGCTCTTTTCCATTAGCTCTTTTTTACTCATATTTTCATAGAGTTTTTCAGCGGCTTGCTCAAATGCCGAAACGGATTGTTGATACGCTGCGAGTGATTTGTCTTTTTCACTTTCTTTCAATTCTAAGAGCTTTTGAAATTTGTATTGATATCTCACTGTTTTTGTCAATCCTCTCTATTCATCAAACTGAGCAATATCCTCACGCTGTCTTCAATCGATACAGCCTCTTCAACGTCCTGCTTCAAAAATGAAATCAGTTGTGGGTAAGCTTGCATAGCCTCATCAATATCTTTAGAGGAGCCTTTTTTATATGCTCCAATGTTAATGAGGTCTTCAGCGTTTTGATATGTGGATAAAAGCTGGCGGAACCGGTTAGCCGCTTCCTTATGATCATGACTTGCGATATTACTCATGACACGACTGATACTTTTCAGAATATTGACAGCTGGAAACTGTCCTTTGTTGGCCAATGCACGATCAAGTACTATGTGGCCATCTAAAATCCCCCGCACTGTATCAGCGATCGGCTCATTCATATCGTCACCATCAACAAGCACTGTGTAAAACGCTGTGATGGAACCAAGTTGATTTGTACCAGTTCGTTCTAGCAATTTTGGCAGTATAGCGAACACTGAAGGCGTATATCCTTTTGTTGTTGGCGGTTCACCGGTTGCAAGTCCTATTTCCCGCTGTGCCATGGCGACCCTTGTGACAGAATCCATCATAAACATGACATTTTTTCCTCTGTCTCTGAAATATTCGGCAATAGCTGTTGCTGTATAGGCTGCTTTTAATCTTGTCAGTGCGGGCTGATCTGAAGTTGCGACAACAACAATCGAACGCTTCAGTCCTTCAGCTCCTAAATCTTTTTCGATAAACTCGCGAACTTCACGTCCACGCTCTCCAACAAGTGCAATGACATTGAGATCCGCTTCTGTCTGCTTGGCAATCATCCCCATCAAGGTACTTTTACCAACACCGCTTCCCGCGAATATGCCAATTCTTTGACCAGTGCCGACTGTGAGCAAGCTGTCGATCACTCTGACACCAACGCCCATTTTTTCACGAATAGGCGGTCTGTCCATCGGGTTTGGAGGAGATTGTTCTGTTGAGACAGGTGCAAGTCCTTTAGGAAGCATGCTGCCGTCCAGTGGATCACCGAAGGCATCAACAACCTGCCCGATTAAACCAGTTCCTACTTTGACCTTTAACGACTCACCTGTTGCTTCAACAAGACTGCCTGGTGAGATGTTAGAGGCTTCTACATAGGGCATGAGCAGAATGTTTTCATCTTTAAAACCAACGACTTCTGCTTTGATCGGATGATTCTTACTCCCTTTTTTGTGAATAAGACATACATCACCGATTGAGCTTTCTGGCCCCTTGGACTCGATCATCAGTCCAACAACTCGATTGACTTTACCAAAACGTTTATAAGGATCGGCGGTTTCAATCGTTTCTTTTAGCACATCTATGTTCATTTGTGATCACCTGAATCAATGACTTCTAATAACTTTTCTTTTAACTGATTCATTTGGGTATCAACACTCGCTTCCACTTTTCCAAAGCTTGTTTCGACGTAACAAGTACCTTTTGGTGCTTTTTCATCCGAGTAAATGGCAAGATGTGTATTCTTTTGAAGGATTCTATTTAATTCGTCTTTATATTCCATCACATGTTCGTAATGTGCAGGGTCGACATAGATGGAAATATCGTCATATTCTTTCACTTCTGAAATGACCTGCTTCACTAGCGTTAAAAATTGTTCTTTTGTATCCTCAGCTGCATTCCATACTCGTTTAGCGAGCTCAAAGGCAAGTTCGACAATTTCTTCAGCAGAGCTTTCAATTTTTGCTTCATAGTCCTGCTTTGCAAGGCTGACAATGTCATTCGCTTGATCAAGAATCGATTGATACTGTAAAGTCGCATCTGCTTCGCCCTTTTGAAAACCATCTTGATATCCTGTTTGTTTCGCTTCTTCAATGAGCTGTACTCTTTCTGCTTCAAAATCAGCTCGCCGCTGATTGATTTCAGCCATTGTTTGTTCCAGCTCACGATTTGCTTGTTCTAAAATACGGCTTGCTTCATCTTGTGCATCACTTAATACAAGTTGAGATGCTTCTGTTTCGTTGACAAGCTCTTCTTCGTGATGTTCTCTTTTGAATTCCACTTGCTGCAAGGGAATGGTTTGACGGCCTTGTTCAGGAATAACAGATGTTTCATGTTTGATAATCCTAGACAATGATATCGTCTCCTCCACCTCGAGCTATGACGATTTCTCCAGCCTCTTCAAGTCGTCTTACGATGCTGACAATACGAGTCTGTGCTTCCTCGACATCTCTAAGCCGGACAGGTCCCATAAACTCCATTTCTTCTTTGAACGTTTCGACCATACGCTGCGACATGTTGCGGAAGACAATTTCTTTGACTTCTTCGCTTGCCACTTTGAGTGCAAGTAGTAAATCGTCATTTTCAACATCTCGAATCACGCGCTGAATGGCTCTGCTATCAAGAGTGACAATGTCTTCAAAGACAAACATACGTTTCTTAATTTCATCAGCAAGCTCAGGATCTTGAATTTCCAGTGTATCTAAAATGGTTTTCTCCGTTGCACGGTCTACACCATTCAGGACTTCGACTACCGCTTCGACTCCGCCCGTTTGGGTATAATCTTGCGTAAAGGTTGAAGAGAGCTTTTGTTCAAGAATACGTTCCACCTCATTGATGATCTCTGGAGATGTGCGGTCCATTAAAGCAATTCTTCTTGCAACCTCGGTTTGTACTTCCTCGCCTAACTCAGATAAAATCTGTCCAGCCTGTACTGGATCTAGGTAGGAAAGAATGAGCGCAATGGTTTGTGGATGCTCATGCTGGATAAAGTTTAAAATTTGCTCTGGGTCAGCCTTTCTAGCAAAATCAAATGGTTTCACTTGAAGTGAGGATGTTAAGCGATTTAAGATGCTGTCCGCTTTGTCCTCACCAAGCGCTTTTTCAAGCACTTGTCTTGCGTACATAAGGCCGCCTTGTGATATGTAGTCCTGCGCGATGGCAATGCTGTGAAATTCTTCGATGATCTCATCTTTTTTAGCAGTATCTACACTTCTTACATTTGAAATTTCTAATGTTAATTTTTCTATTTCGTCTTCAGACAGATGTTTGTATACAGATGCTGACACGTCTAGCCCTAAGGAAATCATTAGGATTGCTGCTTTTTGTCTGCCTGTTAGTCGATTTGGATCTTTTCTCGACATGTGTATTCCTCCTAATCCTCGGACAGCCAGCTGCGTAGCAATTTAGCAAAGTCTTCTGGTTTATCTTTTGCCATTTTTTCAAGCTGATTTTTTCTCACCATTTCTTCTGTTTCTGGCTCAGTATCGATATCAGGAACATGGATTGGTGTACGTTCATCAAACTCAAACTCTTCTTCCTCTTCTTTTCTTCGCTTACGTACGAGAAGAATGATGAGAGCGATAATGGCAAGTAGTAGCACACCGCCAACAATATAAACCCAAATCGGAATATTGTTTGAAGGGTTTTCTGCTGCCGTTTGCTGTTTACCGTCTAATTTTGATACAGATAAAACGATTTTGTTATCTAAGTCAGCTTGAGTGAGTGCTTGACCGTTTGTGTATTCTTTATCAATCGATGTACTAATGATGGTTGAAAGAATTTTTTTGATATCATCCTGCCTTTCAGCAGTTAATGAGTTCGGATCGTTTGCAGTAGGCGGTTCAACTAGTGCCTGAATGCCAACGTCTCTGATTTTATAAGGACTTTCTTTGATATCTTTATGAATGCGGTTGACTTCATAATTGATACGATCTTCGCTCTTTTCGTAATCTCCGCTTCCATTCGTTCCATCGGCACCTTGATAATTTGTGACATCATCGTCACCTGTTCCAGCGGTGCCTCCAGCTGCTGCGCCACTACCTGAATAAGTTTCAGCAATCTTTTCAGCGCTGACAGCAATTCCTTGCATGTTTTCTTGATCAACTGGTTCGACAAGATCTTCTTTTCTTTTTTCTTCAGTAAAATCAATGTCTGTAGTGACCGATACGGCAACTTTCTCTTGACCCATCATCGTTCCAAGCAGCTGTTGAATTTTTCGTTGAAGATTCTTTTCAATCTCCTCTTTTTTCTGCTGCTGTGCATCCATTCCACTTGCATAGGAATCTGAGCTGCTGTTTAAGTCATAGTAGTTGGAATCTTGGTCCATAATGACAATGTTTTCTGTTTTTAAATTCGGCACACTTTTTGAAATAAGATGATAAAGGCCTTTTACTTGTTGCTGAGTAAGCGTGTAGCCTGGTTGAACTTGCAGCACAATTGATGCTGATGCATTACTTTGCTCTTCTCCAACAAAAACGGAATCTTTTGGCAGGTTAATCATAACCTTTGAATCTTTAATCCCATCAATCGTGTTGATCAGATTGGATAGTTCTGTCTGAGTTGCGTCTACTTTCAGAACATCAAATTCATTATCTGTTAAACCGAAGCCGGAATTGTTCGCAAAGAAGGAGTAGTCAATATTCCCCGTTTTAGGAAGTCCTTCTGATGCAAGTGTTACTTTTAAAGTGTCCGCTTGCTTTTCTGGAACTAAAATCGTCGTTCCGTTATTTGCAAGTTCCGATTTAACGTTTTTGCCATCCAGTTCCTGTTTGATTTGTCCTGCTTCTGCCTCAGACAAATCTCTAAACAACGGAACCATTTTTTCAGAAGAAGCAAAGATGCTAACAACCGTAATAATGATTGCTAGGGCAGCTACGCCGCCAATCATGAGTATTTTTTGTAATTTTGATCGATTTCGCCAAAACTCAACTGTTTTTGTTCTTAATTGCATTAAAGTACGATTCATCTTAACCCCCGGTCATTCCATTCAGTCTATTTTTTGTCCACCAGCACCTCCTACATCTGCATTCTCATAATCTCTTGGTACGCTTCGACTGCTTTATTCCGAAACTCGGTTGCAGCTGTGAGTGTCACACTCGCTTTTTGTGAAGCAATCATGACTTCATCGAGATTGACATCTTTCCCTTGTGCGAGAGCATTCGTATACTGGTCTGATTTCAGCTGTGATTGATTTAATGCCTCAATGGAATTCTTCAGCACATCAGAGAAATTCGTTTGACTTTTAGGTGCAGCCGCCTGCACAGACGATGCATTCGTCAATTCACTTGCTTGCTGAGCGGTTTGAAGCTGGAAAGGAGATATTGCGTTAACCAATTCTTTTCACCTTACTTTCCTATTTCTAAAGCTTTCATCAGCATGCTTTTATTCGCATTCAGCGCGGTCACGTTTGCTTCATATGACCTTGAGCTGCTGATGAGATCAACCATTTCCTTTAATGGATCAACGTTTGGTGTTTGAACATATCCATTTTCATTGGCATCGGGATTTGTAGGATCATATTGAAGGTTGAATGGAGTTTCGTCTTCAGTAATTTTTGTTACTTTGACGCCGTTTCCTAATTTGCCGCTCGAATTCATGCTTGAGTTCAATATAGATGAAAATGATTCACCTGACGGCTGTAATGTGACGAGCTTGCGTCTATAAGGCTCCCACTTGCCATCAACCTGTTTAGCTCTTGTTGTATCCATATTCGCAAGGTTCGAGGATACAACGTCCATTCTGAGCCTCTGTGCTGTTAATGCTGAGGCCGAAGCGTTAACGCCTGAAAAAATCGACATCACTTACCTCCTGTCAAAACTGTTTTAAGAGAATTGAACTTTCCGCTCATTCTTTCAACCAACGCATTATACTGAATTTGGTTTTTAGCGAGTTCACTCATCTCTTGATCAATATCGACATTATTTCCGTTTTCTTGATAAGAAGTACGGTTACTCGAAACAACTGAATAATTAGACCCTGTTTTAGAAAAATCAATGTGACCTTGGTATGTTTTTTTAGCATCTAATTTGATTGACGCATCATTTAGCATGTCGTGGAATGCAACTTTTTTAGACTTGTAGTTCGGTGTGTCTATATTCGCGATATTATTGCTTATGACTTTTTGCTTAACATTCGCTCTGCCCAAGGCATTCTCAAGGTTGCTTATCGTTCCAGAAAATATATCCAAAACCATATACCTCCAATCATATGTATTTCATTCCATTTAATCATGTCGAGATTTGTAAAACCATATGTTCATTGTAAGAAATAATAGGATTAAAGTCTATGATGTAATTGTAAAAAAAACTCGTAATATATATCTATTTTACGAATAGGTATAAAGACCTAGATTCAAAGCACTACAGAATTGTAAGGGGTTTCTTGGGAAAAAGAGTGTCATTTTTCGGACAAATCCTCTATTTTTATACAAAAAAACCCTTTTCAGCGTTTATTTCGGCCGAAAAGGGTTTTTTGATTAGTGAGATTTTAAATTTTCAAGTTCAATTAAAAATTTGTTGTTTAATACTTTGATGTATGTTCCCTTCATTCCAAGAGAACGAGATTCAATAACGCCTGCACTTTCTAATTTACGAAGTGCGTTTACGATCACTGAACGAGTGATTCCTACACGGTCAGCAATCTTACTTGCCACAAGCAGCCCTTCGTTTCCATCAAGTTCTTCAAAGATATGTTCAATCGCTTCAAGTTCACTATATGAAAGAGAGCTGATCGCCATTTGAACAACCGCTTTACTTCTTGCTTCTTCTTCAATTTCTTCCGCTTTCTCACGAAGAATCTCCATTCCAACAACTGTTGCGCCGTATTCAGCAAGAATTAAATCATCATCTGTGAATGTATCTTGCAAACGAGAAAGGATTAACGTCCCTAAGCGGTCCCCGCCTCCGATGATTGGCACAATCGTTGTCAAACCTGATTGGAATAAATCACGGTTCTCAATCGGGAAAGCTGTGTACTCACTGTTGATGTCAAGGTTTGAAGATGTTTCAGGGACATTGAATAAGCTTTTTGTATATTCTTCAGGGAACTGACGATCTTCCAGCATTTTTTTCATACGTGCATTTTCAATCTGCTGGTTAATGGAGTAGCCAAGAAGCTTCCCTCTTCTGCTTAATACGAAAATGTTTGAATCAATGACATCTCTCAATGTTTCTGCCATTTCTTTAAAATTAACCGGTTTCCCCGCTGCATCTTGCAGCATCGAGTTAATAATCCTTGTTTTTTGTAGTAACGCCATAATAATGATCCTCCTAGATTACTTTATTCATTTGTTAAAGTATAAATTGACTTAAGTCTTTGTTATTTGCAATCTTTCCTAGCTTCTCTTCTACATACTGAGGGGTAATGGTCACTGTTTCCATTGTAATATCAGGCGCCTCAAATGAGAGCTCTTCTAGCAGCTTCTCAAGTATGGTGTGAAGCCTTCTTGCACCGATGTTATCCGTCTCCTGATTGACGTGATAAGCCACTTCGGCAATCTTATGAATAGCATCGTCAGAAAATTCAAGAGATATACCTTCTGTTTCAAGTAAAGCCTTATATTGCTTTAATAACGCGTTATCTGGTTCCGTTAAGATTTTCACAAAGTCTTCTATACTTAATTTATCTAATTCTACACGGATTGGGAAGCGCCCTTGAAGCTCTGGAATCAAATCCGAGGGTTTCGCCATATGAAAAGCGCCTGCTGCTACAAATAGAACATGATCTGTTTTCACAGCCCCATACTTCGTCATCACAGTGGAACCTTCTACAATCGGTAAAATATCACGTTGAACCCCTTCACGAGAAACATCTGCAGACGATGCACCACCGCTTTTGGCAATTTTATCGATCTCATCGATAAAGATGATTCCTTGCTGCTCTGCTTTTTGCACGGCTTCCTGACCGACTTCATCCATATCAATCAGTTTTGAAGCTTCCTCAGCAGTTAACGCTTTTCTCGCTTCTCTGACGGTCAGCTTTCTGCGTTTTTTCTTTTTAGGCATGAGATTGCTAAGCGCATCCTGCATGTTCATACCCATTTGCTCCATACCCGAGCCTTGAAGCATATCAAACATGGAAGGCTGCTGCTCTTCAACTTCAATCGTGACGTAATGGTCTTCAAGTTCACCCATCGCCAGCTGGTGCGCAATGCGTTTTCTCGTCGACTCAAGCTCTACTTCTTCACTTGAGTGATCTCGATCACTTTCATCAGCATCAGAACCACCAAACAGCATCTCAAAAGGATTTTTCACAGACTGACTTTTTTTCTTTCCAGGAACAAGTAGATGAACAAGCCGTTTGTTTGCTTGTTTTTCCGCTTCTTCTTGAACATCCTTCATTTTTTCTTCTTTGACTAGTCTGATTGCTGTTTCCACTAAATCTCTGACCATTGATTCTACGTCACGTCCGACATATCCAACTTCAGTAAACTTCGTCGCTTCCACTTTAATGAAAGGTGCACCAGAAATCCTTGCAATTCTGCGGGCAATTTCTGTTTTCCCTACACCTGTCGGACCAATCATTAAGATGTTTTTAGGAACGACTTCATCCTTTAGCTTATCATGTAAAAGACTTCTTCTGTAACGGTTTCTTAAAGCCACCGCCACTGCTTTTTTCGCATCAAGCTGACCAATAATGTACTGATCAAGCTTTTCAACTATCTCTCTTGGGGTGAACGGCTTTTTCTCCATACGTCTCATGTCCTTTCTATTCAAGCTCTTCTAAAGTGATTTGATCGTTCGTGTAGACACAGATTTCTCCGGCCGTTTCAAGAGCCGCCTTTGCAATCTCTCGAGCTGAGAGATGGTCACCTGCATGTTTTTTGAGTGCTCTCCCGGCGCTAAGCGCGTAGTTACCGCCTGACCCGATAGCCAAAATGCCATCGTCTGGCTCGATGACCTCTCCTGTTCCAGATACGAGCAGGATGCTTTCTTTATTCATGACGATCAGCATGGCCTCAAGCTGTCTGAGCATCTTGTCACTTCGCCATTCTTTCGCCAGTTCTACAGCTGCTCGTTTTAGGTTACCACCGTATTCTTCAAGCTTCGTTTCAAACTTCTCAAAGAGTGTAAATGCATCTGCAACTGAACCAGCAAAACCTGCGAGTACTTTGCCTCCGAAAAGACGGCGCACTTTTTTTGCTGTGTGTTTCATGACGACAGCCTGCCCAAAAGTGACTTGACCGTCTCCAGCCATCGCACTTTTTCCTTTATGTTGAACGGCAAAGATTGTGGTTGCATGAAATGATGACATGAAAAAACCTCCTTTTAGGATCGTTTAAAAGCCCTTGGGTGATGAGACATGTACGTTTTTCTTAAAGAATCTTTTGATACATGCGTGTACACCTGTGTTGATGATAAATTTGAGTGACCGAGAAGTTCTTGAACACTTCTTAAATCCGCTCCCTCGTTTAAAAGATGCGTAGCAAAGGTGTGCCTTAACATGTGTGGATGGATATGTAATGTGCCAGACGCCTTTTTCATTAATTCAGTGAGAATGAATCGAACGCCTCTATCTGTAAGAGGAGCTCCGCGCTGATTCAAAAACACATGTGAATCAGCACGATCCTTTCCCTTCACTTTCAGCTTCTGCCTTCCATCCTCTAAATATGTGGAGAGCGCTTCATGTGCATAAGAGCCGAAAGGTACATACCGCTGTTTGCTGCCTTTCCCATGTACAAGCACTGTATCCATCGATAAATCAAGATCAGATTCTTTTAATGAACATAACTCACTGACCCTCATACCTGTTGCATAAAGTAGTTCTAAAATGGCTTGATTTCTTTGACCAAGCGGTGTATTTACATCAGAAACTGTAAATAGCTCTTTTAGTTCCTCTTCATACAAAAATGAAGGAATTCGCTTATCCTGCTTTGGTAAGCTAACGAGTAAAAAAGGATTTTCTTTCACAAGCTGTTCTCTTAATAAAAATTTATAAAAGCTGCGAAGTGCAGAGACTTTCTTACTAATCGTTCTTCTTGTAAGGCCTTTTTCATAAGCTTCTGTTAAATAAATTCTCGTATCTTGATAGGATACCTCTTCAAAACCGTCTATTCCTTGAATGTTCATAAATCTGACAAACTCTTCAATCGCCTCAGTATAACCTGAGATCGTTAAAGCTGAATAGTTCTTTTCAATCTGCAAATATTCAATGAATAAGTGGACAAGACGCTGTTTATCTGTCATTTTTACACCTCTTTAAGGCTTTTAAATGGTATCACATATCTTGCTTCCCGTGCAATGTTTTACTACAGAGATTTCGAAATAGTTTGAATAGTTTCGATTGCGCGTTTAGCGTACTCTGCATAGCGCTCTTGTTTGTTTTTAATTCGAACGCCAAGATCTTTCAGCAAGCCAAAGTTTGCATTCATCGGCTGGAAGCTTTTCTTGTTTGTTGATGTGATGTAGTAAGCCATACTGCCAATCGCTGTTTCTTCTGGAAGTGTCACAAGCTCTTCTCCTTTAACAAAACGAGCTGCGTTGATTCCAGCCACTAGTCCT
This sequence comes from Bacillus sp. GbtcB10, assembly GCF_019091365.1. Taxonomy (NCBI): domain Bacteria; kingdom Bacillati; phylum Bacillota; class Bacilli; order Caryophanales; family Bacillaceae; genus Bacillus; species Bacillus sp. GbtcB10. Next base: position 718,773 of record NZ_JAGXJP010000001.1, on the reverse strand, counting down.
GAAGCCGCGGACTCAACATATCCTTCAACACCAGTCATTTGTCCGGCAAAGAATAAGTCATCTCTATTTTTAAATTGATACGTCGGTTTTAGAAGGCTTGGCGAGTTAATAAATGTATTACGGTGCATCACACCATAGCGAACAATCTCTGCCTCTTCAAGACCTGGTATCAAACGGAATACTTCCTTTTGATCGCCCCACTTTAGATGTGTTTGGAAACCAACAATATTATATAAAGTACCTGCTGCATCATCCTGTCTTAATTGAACAACAGCGTAAGGTCTTTTCCCTGTTTTTGGATCTTCAAGTCCAACTGGTTTCATCGGGCCAAAGAGCATGGTTTTTTTCCCTCTTTTGGCCATGACTTCAATGGGCATACAGCCTTCGAAGAAGATTTCTTTTTCGAACTCTTTTAACGGCACAGTTTCAGCAGAAATGAGCGCCTCATAAAAACGATCGAATTCTTCTTCTGTCATCGGACAGTTTAAATAAGCCGCTTCCCCTTTATCATAACGTGATTTCAAGTACACTTTATCCATATCGATGCTGTCTTTCTCGAGGATCGGCGCTGCTGCATCGTAGAAATATAAATACTCTTCACCTGTTAAAGATTTTAATTCTTTTGAAAGTGCTTCTGATGTAAGAGGACCCGTTGCGATAATCGTCGGACCTTCTGGAATGCTTTGCACTTCTTCTTGAAAGACCGTCACATTCGGGTGATTTTTCACGCGGTCTGTGACGTTAGCTGCAAATTCATGACGATCTACTGCAAGCGCTCCACCAGCAGGAACCGAGCTTTCATCTGCTGCTGCGATGATTGCTGAATCTAAATGACGCATTTCTTCCTTTAAAACACCGACTGCGTTCGTTAAAGCATTCGCACGCAATGAGTTACTGCATACGAGCTCCGCAAATTTATCTGTGTGGTGAGCTGGTGTTTGTTTGACAGGTCTCATTTCATACAGATGGACTTTAATTCCGCGCTTAGCAATTTGCCATGCCGCTTCACTTCCTGCTAAACCTGCTCCGATCACATTTACAAATTGACTCATTGTACAACTCTCCTATTTCGTAAGTTCTATTTGATGACATAAAAAAGCAGGTGAACAAGGCTGCTCACCGCTATTTTTGTTGTTCCTCTTTATAATCACAGTTCACACATTGAACTTGAATGCCTTTTTTCAGCTTTTTCTCTACAAGCATATTTTCGCATTTTGGACACTTTCTTTCAATTGGTTTGTCCCAAGAGACGAATTCACACTCTGGAAAACGATCGCAACCGTAAAAAATGCGGCGCTTCTTAGATTTCCGTTCAACGATATTTCCTTCGTGACAAGTCGGGCATTTGACACCAATATCTTTGACAATTGGTTTTGTGTTACGGCAGTCAGGGAAATTAGAGCATGCCATGAACTTACCGTATCTCCCCATTTTGTACACCATTGGATGACCACACTCTTCGCAATCAACTCCGGCGTATTCAGGCTCGATCTCAACTTCCTGCATCTCTGCTTCTGCTTTTTCTACCCGTTTTGCAAAATCTTGATAGAAACTGTCGATAATGCGTACCCATTCAATCGTACCTTCTTCAACGCTATCAAGTTCTTTTTCCATTTTCGCAGTAAATTCTACGTTAATGATTTCAGGGAAGAATTCAATAATTAAGTTGAGCACAATCTCTCCAAGCTCTGTTGGAATAAACCGTTTGTTATCAAGTGCCACGTAGCCACGCTTTTGAATGGTATCTAATGTTGGTGCATACGTAGATGGGCGGCCAATACCTAGCTCTTCAAGGGTTTTGACAAGTCTTGCCTCAGTGTAACGTGGAGGCGGCTGCGTGAAGTGCTGCTCTGGTTCAATATCTTTTGAAAGAACGGTATCTCCCTCTTTCAGATCAGGAAGCATTTTATCCTTTTCTTCTAACTGGTCGTCCTTCCCTTCAACATACACTTTCATAAATCCAGGGAATTTCACCTTACTTCCATTTGCACGGAAAGTAAGCCCGTTATTTTCAAGATCCACACTCATTGTATCAAGAACAGCTGGTGCCATTTGGCTTGCCACAAAACGTTCCCAAATCAATTTATAAAGACGAAGCTGATCTCTACTTAGCACATGTTTGACATCTGCTGGTTTTCTTAGCGTAGAAGTCGGACGGATGGCTTCGTGAGCATCCTGTGCATTTTCGTTCTTTTTGGCAGTTCGTTTTGTTGTATTCAAGAAATTCTTGCCGTACGTTTGATCAATGAAAGCAGATACTTCTTCAATTGCCGTATTGGAAATACGTGTTGAGTCCGTTCTCATATATGTAATGAGACCTACTGTACCTTCTTTACCAAGATCAATTCCTTCATATAATTGCTGTGCAATCATCATCGTTTTCTTCGCACGGAAGTTTAGTTTTCTCGCTGCCTCTTGTTGTAAGGTAGATGTTGTAAACGGAACAGCTGGGTTGCGTTTACGTTCTTTTTTCGTCACTTTTTCAACAGAAAACTTACTTCCTTTTAATTTCGAAAGGATTTCTTTTACATCTTCTTTTGTTTTTAGCGGATGTTTTTTGCCATTTACGCCAAAGAAACTCGCTTCAAAACTTTCTTTCCCTTTTAGGAAGGTGCCATCAATTGTCCAGTATTCTTCTGGTTTGAATTCATTAATTTCATTCTCGCGGTCAATAATCAGGCGGAGTGCAACTGATTGAACACGACCGGCGCTTAAGCCCTTTTTGACTTTCTTCCATAAAATCGGGCTGATTTTATATCCAACGAGACGATCTAAAATCCGTCTTGCCTGCTGCGCATCAACCAAGTCCATATTGATCATACGTGGATGCTTAAAGGAATCTTTAATTGCATCTTTTGTAATCTCGTTAAAGACTACGCGGCAATCCGAAGAGAGGTCAAGGTCAAGGCTGTGAGCTAAATGCCAAGCAATCGCTTCTCCCTCTCTGTCAGGGTCAGCTGCGAGATATACTTTTTTTGCTTTCTTCGCTGCTGTTTTTAATTCTTTTAAGACTGGACCTTTTCCTCGAATCGTAATATATCTCGGTTCGAAGTCATGCTCAGTGTCAACACCAAGCTGACTTTTCGGTAAATCCCTTACGTGCCCCATTGAAGCCTTTACTTTATACTTTTTTCCTAAATAACGCTCAATCGTTTTCGCCTTTGCTGGCGACTCAACGATGACTAAATAATCAGCCATACTCAAAATCCCCCTTAAGAGGTGTTCTCTCTTTATCCATTTCACAAATTTATATTTATGTTAATTGCACCTATCTAACAGTCAATCGTTAAAAATTCTTTATGATGAACATCATTATAAACACGAAAAACAAAGTGTAAACTTAAATCCTCACTATTATTAAATATTCCGATGTCTTTTGTCAAACGATATTTTTATGGGAGTTCAGTATATTGAACACCGCTCAAGGAGAATTCCTCTAAAATATCCTTCGTTGAATGAACAAGCTTGGCACCTTGCTGAATCAGTCTAGCTGGACCTATAGAATTAGAATCAAAGATTGATCCTGCAACAGCAAACACTTCTTTTCCTTGCTCTAATGCCTGGTAGGCTGTAATAAGCGAACCGCTCTTTTCTTTGCACTGGACCACGATGGTTCCTCTTGTCAGGGCACTAATTAATCGGTTTCTCATTGGAAAATGCCATTTTTCTGGTTTGATATAAGGCGGGTGCTCTGACAACAGTAAATGATGTTCTCCCATATATTGAGCCATTTGCACATGTTCTTTTGGATATACATGTTGAAAGCCGCCAGCTACAACACCAATCGTTTTTCCTTTTTTTCTTATGCACTCTTTGTGTGCAAGTCCATCAATTCCTTTTGCTAAACCGCTCACAATCATCCAATCTTCCTCTACAAGTTCTCCAACAATTTTCTTCACGCACGCTTCTCCATAAGAGGATGGCACTCGTGTACCTACTACACCTAAACTTTTTTCTTCATTTAAATAGGTAACGTTTCCTTTTAGGAATAATACTGGGGGAGGATCATAAATGTGTTTTAGTGAGCTGGGATATAAAGGTGATGTGATGGGAATCATGTGAATATTTTGCTTTAAATAGGCTTGAACGATGTGTTGAAAAATGGGGAATTCATTTTCTTCAGCTTGTTGTAAGCGGGTAAAGTCGATCTTTTGTAATGATCGATCCTGTTTGAAATGATGTGTTTCTTCATTTATATATAGCTCAGGATCGACTTTCCACCATTTTGTTAACAAAGAGGGTGAGATGAGGCCTTTTAAGCGGTGAAAAATCATTCTTTCGGACACGTTGTACATACCATTCCTCCAGTTTAAGATAGAAAGAAGAAGACTTGTCAAAGAACAAGTCTTCTTGTGTCATTAATGCGTTTTACAAGCTTCGAAGAGATTCTTCTCTTTTAACACTTTAATTAAGGTTTCTCCCATGACAGATGGTGTCTCTGCCACTTCAATTCCACATTCACGCATTGTTTTTACTTTTTCATCAGCAGTTCCTTTACCACCAGAAATAATGGCACCAGCATGTCCCATACGTTTTCCTGGAGGCGCTGTATTACCACCAATAAAGCCAACAACCGGCTTGGTCATATTTGCTTTTACCCATTCAGCTGCTTCTTCTTCAGCAGTACCACCGATTTCACCAATCATGATCACAGCATGCGTTTCAGGATCTTCATTGAAGGCTTTTAATACATCAATAAAGTTCGTGCCATTGACAGGGTCTCCGCCAATTCCTACAGCTGTTGATTGACCAACACCAGCCTCTGAAAGCTGATGTACCGCTTCATATGTAAGCGTTCCAGAACGAGACACAACACCAACATGACCTTTTTTATGAATGTATCCAGGCATGATGCCAATTTTACATTCTTCAGGTGTAATCACGCCAGGACAGTTCGGTCCAACAAGTCTTGTCTTCTTACCTTCCATATAGCGTTTCACTTTAACCATATCCAGAACTGGAATGTGTTCTGTGATACAAATCACTAGATCCACTTCTGCATCAACAGCCTCTAAAATGGCGTCTGCTGCAAATGGTGCTGGTACATAGATAACAGAAGCATTTGCTCCAGTTGTCTGTACTGCTTCAGCTACAGTATTAAATACAGGAACTCCCTCTACTTCAGTTCCACCTTTTCCAGGTGTGACACCGCCAACGATATTTGTTCCATACTCAATCATTTGTTTTGTATGGAATAATGCGGTTGAACCGGTAATCCCCTGAACAATTACTCTCGTATTTTTATTAATAAATACACTCATTTAGGTTCCCTGCCTTTCTGCTCTACTTGACTAAAGATACAATCTTTTCTGCCCCGTCAGCCATAGACTCAGCAGAAGTGATATTTAAGCCTGAATCACTCAGGATTTTCTTCCCTAATTCAACGTTTGTTCCTTCAAGACGTACAACGAGTGGTAATGTTAAGCCGACTTGTTTCGTCGCTTCAACAACACCTTCTGCGATGACATCACATTTCATGATGCCGCCAAAAATGTTCACGAAAATCCCTTTGACATTTTGATCAGATAAGATGATTTTAAATGCTTCCGTTACTTTTTCAGCAGTTGCACCGCCGCCAACATCAAGGAAGTTTGCAGGGTCCCCGCCGTAATGCTTGATGATATCCATTGTAGACATCGCAAGGCCTGCTCCATTCACCATACAGCCAATATTCCCATCTAGAGAAATGTAACTTAGGTCATATTTAGATGCTTCAATCTCTTTTGGATCTTCTTCATCAAGGTCACGGTATTCTAATATATCTTTTTGTCTATATAAGGCATTGCTATCAAAGTTTAATTTTGCATCAAGTGCCATGACTTTTCCATCACCTGTTACAACAAGAGGATTTATCTCGGCAATTGAACAATCCTTTTCAATAAACGCATTGTAAAGGCTTGTCATAAACTTAACAGCTTGACCAACTAATTTTGTTGGAATATTAATTTTAAACGCAACTTCTCTCGCCTGATAGGCTTGGAGACCAATCGCTGGGTCGATGACCACTTTCACGATTTTTTCTGGCGTTTTTTCTGCTACTTCTTCAATTTCAGTACCGCCTTCTTCAGAAGCCATCAAAACAATTCTTGATGTCGCTCTATCCAAAACGAGTCCTACATAGTACTCTTTTTGAATATCGCAGCCTTCTTCAATAAGTAAACGTTTTATTTCGCGCCCTTCAGGCCCTGTTTGATGTGTGACAAGTGTCTTGCCGAGCAATTCCTCTGCAAACCCTTTCACTTCATCTTTTGTTTTTGCAATTTTTACCCCACCTGCTTTACCACGGCCGCCTGCATGAATCTGTGCTTTTACGACATATACAGAGCTTCCTAGCTCTTCTGATGCTTTCACTGCTTCATCAGGTGTAAATGCTACTTTACCATTTGGAACTGAAACCCCATATTTTCTTAGGATTTCTTTTCCTTGGTACTCATGGATATTCATTTCCCATCCTCCCAACATATGTAGAAACAAAAATTATAAAATAGACTGCGCTTTCATTTTAAAGAATAAAAAAGAGAATGTCTAGGGTTCTATGTAAAATCGTAAAATCCTTCTAAACATTCAAACTTTTATTTTATTAAAAATATAAATTTTTCAGTCAAAACACTTATTTTACCTTATTTTTTCATTTTTTGATCCAATCGATAGATAAATGAAAATATTTCTGCTACAGTATCGTATAACGCTTCTGGGATTTCCTCATCGAGCGTTAAATGGCGCATCAGTTCTACTAAATTACGGTCTTCTTGGATAGGAACTCCAGCTTTTTGAGCTTCTTCAATAATATGATCAGCCACATAGCCGCTGCCTGTTGCAACGACTTTTGGCGCTTTTTGTTTTTCTTCATCATAGTGTAGAGCGACCGCTCTTCTAAGCGGTTTTGAATCTTTCATACTCGTAAGTCCAGCCCTTTCTCGCTGATTTTATGAAAGTGTTCATCTAGAAAGTCAGACGGATCAATTGGCTCTTCTCTCTTTTTCGCTGTAATCCCCGTTAAACTATACCCTAGGGCATTTAAATTCTCTCGAACAGCTGGAATCATTGGATTAATGGTCCCTTGCAGTTCGTGAGCCGTCTCGACTGTAATTGACATTACTTTTTGCTGAATCGTACAGTCTATTAACGTTTCTTCTAAGTTCTCCATGTTTAAATAAAACATTAAACGGCACTGAGAAATATCAATAGAGCCATCTTTTTTCTTATGCCCTTTTAGAATAAAGGTTAAATCTTGAACACTATGTTTTGAAAAAAGAGGGTAAGAAACCATCATTTGACTAACTGTTTGGTTTTCCTGATGTACTAGTAATTGCCCATTTAATCTATGGAATAATTGATCCACTTCTTTTTTTACGGGTTCCGGAACATCAGCTTGCCTTGCATCATTTAAAACCAACTTTAATTGGTGAAGCTCTTGGCTTTTGACATCTTGGCTGCCCTTTTCCAGTAATTTCAGCATCCCAATTTCATCTCGTACACCTATCGCTTTTTTCATCGTCATCAGTAAATCGAGTACATCGGTTTTATTGCTTAATGCTGGTTCAGTCTGCTGAATGACCTTTACCAATGCGTTCGCCTCTGTTTTTGAAAGAAACGGAAATTCTTTTTGAAGCACGGCTGCCTTTGCGTCAGCCTGTGGCCCTGCCTGCTGGACTGCTTGAACCAGTGATGTGAGTTGTTTTACATCAAGCTGCTGCTGTCCGTCTGTGCCTTGCTTTGTGATGCTTGTCAGAATGCGTTCTATTTGCTGAAGCGGGAGCTGTTTTGGACTTAATAATTGCTGCACGCTGTTCTGATTCACTGTATCCACCTGTCGCCCTTGTATAACGGCGGGCTGGCTCTGCTTTGTTTGCTGAGCCGGATTGACATGAGGCTGCACCTGCTGCAAGCTTTCTCCTTGCTTCGTTTGACCTTCTTTTGCTCCTAGAAGCACCGATAAGAGCTTTTCTGCATGAACAGTTGTCTCAGCATTTACAACCGTACGAACGGCCCGTGTAAGAGCCTGTGTGGCTTCTGATTGCTTCGGAAGCTGTGTTAATCGATCTAGCAGTGCTGTCACATCCTGATGAAGTGCAGAGGGGGATTTCATCGCTAATATTGATTGGAGCACTCCTTGCTGAATCGGCAAATCTTTCTTTAAAGCAAAAAGAAGTGCTTGCAGACCTTTTTTGATATCCGCGCCTTGAAGTTGTTCAATCCATTTTACTGCCGTTTTTAACTCTGCTTCGTTGATGACCGGTTTTTCTTTTAAAAAGGCTGTAGCTGTTAACATTTGTTCAAGTCCATTTTTAAGCGACAGACCTTCTAGTAGTTTAGCTGCGGCATCCTTTAATGTTTTAGGATCTTGGTCAAATTGCTGAACAGGTCTTAATTTACTCAGACTGCCTCCACCTTCTTGTTCTAATTGGAACCAGTAGAAAGAATCGGCTTTTAGCTGAGCCGCTAGCTGCGCTTTGATTTTGGTCGAACCTATTTGAACAAGTGCTGTATCATCCCCGAGCATTTTCAGTACTTTGCCGAGAATGAGCCGGTGAATATTTTCCTTTCCTTCCGTGTTAAGCGGAACAGATTCTGCCGTATTCAGCCGACTATTCAGTGCAGTATGTATATCTTCAACTCTTGTCATCACAGGCAGCCTCCTTGTATCAAAATATTTATGAAATAACAGATTTCACTGGTGCAAATGATAACCGGTGGATAGGTGTGGCGCCATGTGTTTGAATGGCAGCCAGGTGCTCTTTCGTTCCATACCCTTTATGTTTTTCAAATTGATACTCAGGGTACTGGCGTCCATACTCTTCCATCATTTTGTCCCTTGTCACTTTGGCAATACATGCACCAGCTGCGATGGATGCGCTTTTAGCATCTCCTTTGATGATATTCTCCTGGTGAGTAGGAAGCGGGAGCGTCATCGCATCTATGAGTAGATAATCAGGTGTGTGAGTGAGCTGCTTTACAGCCTTCACCATCGCCAGTCTTGATGCTTCGTATATATTCATTTCGTCAATCGTTGCCGCATCAACAATGCCGATGCCGATGTCGAGCGCTTCCTTTTGAATGAGCTCATAATAGGTCATTCTTTTTTTCTCAGATAGCTGTTTTGAATCATTTAAACCGAGTAGGATGGTATCCTCTTTTAATATCACAGCTGCCGCAACAACTGGACCAGCGAGTGGTCCTCTTCCTGCTTCATCTATGCCTGCAATATAAGTGTATCCTTGCGCTCTTGCTTTGGTTTCAAATTGCAGCATTTGCTTCCATGCTGCATGCAGTTCTTGCTGCTTTTCTCTCTCTTTGTTCCATTTGTCCATCAGTTTCTGGACACTTTTTCTTGTATCGTCTTTCAATAGTTCACGAATGTATGACTCGTCGTCAGCATGTTGTTCTATTAATTCTTTTATTTGTTTGACCGTGTACATTGGCTTTTCCGCAGCCTCCTTCTTTATATCGGCAGTTTTTCGCAAAAAATAAAGACCCGCATGAGCTGCGTGTCTTTTAGCTTTCAGGCTTCTCAAAAGTGAGGGGACCAAATTTTTCCGTCCGAATATCCCGAATAATGATTTCGGTCGTTTTGTCGTAATTAATGAATCCTCCACTCATCAGACAGCCGCGTTTTGTGCCAATGGCATCAAACAGCTCAACTGTATCTTCAGGTATTTCTGCTAGATCATAGCGTTTTTTTAACCGCTCTGGATAGTGCTCTTCTAAAAAGCGGAGCGCATACACAGCGACATCCTGCAAGTTGATGATTGAGTCTTTAATCGCTCCAGTGACGGCCAGCCTAAGACCTACTTGTTCATCTTCAAATTTCGGCCAGAGAATTCCGGGGGTATCGAGCAGTTCAAGTTCTTTTCCGACCTTCACCCATTGCTGTGACGTCGTAATACCAGGTCGATCTCCTGTTTTCGCAATATTTTTCTTTGCCAACCGATTGATCAGCGTTGATTTGCCGACATTGGGAATTCCGATAATCAAAGCTCGAATGGCACGCGGCTTAACACCTTTTGCTTTCATTCGATCAAACTTTTCTTTTAAGATTTCTTTTGATGTCGTAATGATTTGATTTAATCCTTGTCCATCGACAGAATTAATGGCAAGTGACCGTACACCTTGCGCTTCAAAGTGTGCCTGCCACTCTTTTGTCATACGAGGATCTGCTTTATCTGCTTTGTTCAAAAGCATAATTTTCGGTTTGTTTTGGAGGATTTCTTCAATCATTGGGTTTCTAGAGGACATCGGAATTCTTGCATCGGTTAATTCAAATACGATGTCGATGAGCTTTAATTTTTCTGTGACTTCCCGTCTTGCTTTTGCCATATGGCCTGGAAACCATTGAATTGTCATATGTGCACCTTCTCTCTTCTAACGGTTGTCTCTATACATTGTACAAAAAAAGAGCCTGTTACAGGTAACAAGCTCTTTCCTTTGATATCATTATCGTCTGATTTCTTTGATACGAGCCGCTTTACCGCGAAGTTCACGTAGGTAGTAAAGTTTCGCACGACGTACCTTACCGTGACGTACAACTTCGATCTTAGCGATTTTTGGTGTGTGTACAGGGAATGTACGCTCAACGCCTACACCGTAAGAGATCTTACGAACTGTGAAAGTTTCGCTGATTCCACCACCACGACGCTTAATTACAACACCTTCAAAGATCTGGATACGCTCACGAGTACCCTCGACAACTTTCACGTGTACACGTAAAGTGTCACCAGGACGGAACGCAGGAAGATCAGTGCGTAATTGTTCTTTTGTGATTTCTTCAATCAATTGTTGCATCGTTTTCAACTCCTTCCAACAGATGCTCATGTCCTCTTTCTTCATTGCAGCGGAACATCGTTTTCAAACTTGAATCGGCAAGCCGTCCAAGTCACAAGTAGTATCATACCACACCTGTATACCTTGTGCAATACAATCTAGTCATTATGAAGCTGCCAAAGCCATCTTTTTTCTTCATCCGTTAATGTTTTGCAAGAATCGATCAAATCTGGCCGTCTTGTATAGGTTCGCTTCAACGATTCTTTACGCCGCCACTCTTCAATTTTGGCATGATTTCCAGAGAGAAGCACATCTGGTACTTTCAATCCTTTATAATCAGCTGGTCTTGTATAGTGCGGATGCTCAAGCAGACCTGTACTAAATGAATCTTCGATATGAGACGCTTCTTTTCCAAGCACATGAGGCAAAAGCCTGACCACACTGTCTGCAATCATCATCGCCGGCAGCTCTCCGCCTGTGAGAACGAAATCCCCGATTGAGATTTCATCTGTGACAAGATGCTCCCTGATGCGCTCATCGTAGCCTTCATAGTGGCCGCAAATGAACATAAGATGCTCTTCTTTTGCAAGCTCTTCTGCTTTCTTTTGTGTATATCTTTCTCCTTGAGGACAGACAAGAATAATGCGGGGCTTCTTGTTTGCTTTTTTCGTTAAATCTTCTACCGCATCAAATACAGGCTGTGCTTTCAGAACCATGCCAGCACCGCCGCCATACGGATAGTCATCCACTGTTTTATGTTTATGATCGGAATACTCCCTAAAATTCACGACATCAAATGAGACCGCATCTTTTTCCTGAGCTTTTTTTAAGATCGATGAGTGAAGCACTCCTTCAAACATTTCAGGAAACAGTGTTAAAAAGTCAATTTTCATTCGTCAATGAGTCCTTCCATCACTTCAATGTGTACTTTCTTGGATGAAATATCAACTGTTTTGACGACAGATGGAATATAAGGGATGAGGGCATCTTTTTTGCCTTTTCTTCCAACCACCCATACATCATTTGCCCCTGGCGTTAAAACTTCTTTGATTTGACCAATCAGTTTGTCCTCTTCATCATATACTTCACAGCCGATGATTTCGTGGAAATAGAATTCCCCTTCATCTAATGAACCAAGATGTTCTTTTTCTACTTTTAAAATCGACTCTTTTAATTGCTCAGCTTCATTTAACGAGCCGACTTCTTCAAATGTCAGTAAATCAAATTGTTTGTGCTGTCTATGTGATGCGACAGTCACTTTTAGCGGTTCTTTTTGATTTTGTTTGAAAATATAAAGGACGCTGCCTTTTTTGTAGCGTTCTTCTGGGAAATCAGTCTTTGACACAACACGTACTTCTCCGCGCACTCCATGTGTATTGACGATCTTTCCGACATTCAACCATTCTAGCTCCATGTTCTCAATCACCCCTGACGTATTTCCACAATGGTGCCGTCTTTCACGACGATGACATTGTCTTGCATTTTGTCATCCCATTTATCACCTATTTTTACTTCAATCAGCGCATCCACTTCTGTTTCTTTCATTTCACTGCCAAGAGGCAAGATATGCAGCTGCTCGACTTGAAAGTCAATTTGCCTCATTTTCTCTTGTCTTTTTTCAATGGCTTTTTGAAATTGAGGGATGGCTTCTTGCTGATGTGGTTCTTTTTCATGCTTTTTGAGTTGAAAATATAGTTGATTGCACTCACGTTCTAGTCTTTCTTTTTTCTCCAAAAAAGTCGTTAACAGTTTGTCCTTACTGCTTTCAGTTAATACTTGCATAACGGTGACATGTTGAATGATCTGCATCTTCCTTTTTGTCCCCCTATCCGAAGGCATTTGTCCTCTACAGTATAACGAAAAATAGATTTAAACGTGTAAAAAAAGGGGAGGTCCTAAGCCCTCTCCCTTTTTAGTCAGCAATCTCAAGTTGAACTTTCTTAGAAGACTCTGCACTTGCTGCAAACATGACTGTTCGTATCGCTTTAGCTGTACGCCCCTGCTTTCCGATCACTTTTCCGGTATCTTCAGCATTGACAGACAGTGTGTAAATGACCTGCTCATCTTTTTCTAATGAAGATACGTGAATATCTTCAGGGAAATCAACAAGTGGCTCGACGATGGACACAATCAATTCTTCCAAGGACAGCTCATTCATTATTTGCTGTTTTTCGCATTATGAAATTTTTCAAGAATTCCTTGGCTTGAGAAAAGGTTACGAACTGTATCAGATGGTTTCGCACCATTTTGAAGCCATTTAAGCGCTAATTCTTCGTTGATTTTCACCTCAGCTGGTGATACCACTGGGTTGTAAGTTCCAACTGTTTCGATGAAACGACCGTCACGTGGTGAACGAGAATCTGCTACAACAATACGATAGAAAGGAGATTTTTTTGCTCCCATACGTTTTAAACGAATTTTTACTGCCATTTTACTAGCACCTCCGAAAATATTTCAACAAGATAGTATATTAACAATGATAAAAGGGTTTGTAAAGTGTTTTTTCTTAACAACGGTTTTATCATGTATAACCAATTACATAAATGGTAATTTAAAGCCGCCTTTTTTCTTTCCTTTGGACATGTTGGTCATTTGCTTCATCATCTTTTTCATTTCGTCAAATTGTTTTAAAAGGCGATTGACTTCCTGTACAGATGTTCCGCTTCCTTTTGCAATCCGTTTTCTGCGGCTTGCATTTATGACCTCTGGCTGTTCTTTTTCTTCGGTCGTCATTGATTTAATAATCGCTTCGATGTGATTGAGCTGCTTTTCGTCTACTTGGACGTTTTTGAGCCCTTTCATTTTACCGGCTCCCGGCATCATTTGAATCAGTTCATCAAGTGGACCCATGTTGCGAACCTGCCCAAGCTGCTCGAGGAAATCATCGAGCGTGAAGCTCATTGTCCGCATTTTTTGTTCAAGCTCTTTCGCTTTATCTTGGTCAACGTTTGCTTGTGCTTTTTCAATAAGCGTGAGCACATCTCCCATGCCAAGAATTCTCGATGCCATCCGCTCCGGGTGGAATGGTTCAATTGCATCAAGCTTTTCACCTAGTGCGGCGAATTTAATCGGCGTATTTGTGACTGCACGAATTGAAAGTGCTGCCCCGCCTCGCGTATCACCGTCTAGTTTTGTCAGAACGACACCTGTTAAACCAAGCTGTTCATTAAAGCTTTTTGCGACATTGACAGCATCTTGACCAGTCATCGAGTCAACAACGAGGAAAATCTCTTCTGGATTTGCGACTTCTTTTACTTTCTGAAGTTCATCCATTAAGTCTTCATCAATATGAAGACGTCCTGCTGTATCTAAAATGACATAATCATGATGTTCTTCTTTCGCTTTTTCAATTGCCTGTTTGGCAATTTCGACAGGACTAACTTGATCACCTAATGAGAATACGGGCATATCAAGCTGTTTCCCAAGCGTTTGAAGCTGCTGGATCGCTGCTGGTCTGTAAATATCAGCGGCCACCATCATCGGCTTGCGATTATGTTTTTTGCGAAGTAAGTTGGCAAGCTTTCCAGTTGTGGTCGTTTTACCTGCCCCTTGAAGACCAACCATCATAATGACAGTTGGAGATTTTTTCGCTACAGCGATTTTACTCTCTTCCCCGCCCATTAATTCAGTGAGTTCTTCTTTTACAACTTTAATGACCTGTTGTCCTGGGGTAAGACTTTGCATGACCTCTTGTCCAACTGCCCGCTCGCTTACTTTTTTCACAAAGTCTTTGACTACTTTAAAATTGACGTCAGCTTCAAGAAGGGCAAGGCGTACCTCGCGCATCATTTCTTTTACATCTTGCTCTGACACTTTTCCTTTGCCGCGGATTTTTGAAATCGTCTGCTGCAGTCGGTCGGCTAATCCTTCAAATGCCATACTGTGCCGCCTCCTAATCTAATTTCTCAAGCGATTCAATTAAAGCTTCTGCTTCTTCCTTTTGCGCGGAATCTGCTACAAGCTCTCTCATTTTTGTGAGAAGTTCTTTACGCTCTTTAAATTTCTTAAACAAGAGCAGCTTTTCTTCATATTGTTCAAGCATCGCTTCAGTCCGTTTAATATTATCATAAACAGCCTGTCTTGATACTTCATATTCATCCGCAATTTCACCGAGGGAAAAATCGTCTAGGTAGTAAAGCGACATGTAGCTCTTTTGTTTTGCGGTCAACAACGATTGATAGAAATCAAACAAGTAGTTCATTCTCGTTGTCTTTTCAAGCGTCATGGGCTCTCTCCCCTTTGTTAAGTTCATTCCCTTTACAACAACTAAGTTTACACGGTTCTGATCTATGTGTCAAGTTTTTATCTTGTCACTTCCTGCGGCGATATATAAATAAAAATGCCGGCAATTTTGCCGACATCCCCAGATTGTTGACAAAGGGCTAAAATGAACTTGATTTTAGCACTTTGTCTTCTTTTCAGCGTGATAGAAAACCTTTGCAGTCTAGGAAGGACGAGTACTGGCGCGGAGCGAATTTATCATTCGTGAGCACCAGCACGCAGGACTGACAAAGAATGCGAGGGTTTGTCTACACGCTGAATGCCGGCAGTTTTGTCGGCATCTTGATTAGTCTTCTTGATCAATGATGTCTGAGAATAATCCGTACACATACGATTCAGCATCGAACTCTTGCAGATCGTCTACTTTTTCACCTAATCCGACAAGTTTTACAGGGATGTTGAGCTCATTGCGAATGGCAAGAACAATCCCGCCTTTTGCAGTACCGTCAAGCTTTGTTAAAGCGATACCTGTCACGTTTGTTGCTTTAGAAAATTCCTTCGCTTGCGCCATCGCATTTTGACCCGTTGTCGCATCAAGGGCAAGCAGTACTTCATGCGGTGCATCGGGCACTTCGCGTTCAATGACTCTCTTGACCTTCTCCAGCTCTTTCATCAAGTTGACTTTATTTTGCAGTCTGCCTGCTGTATCACAGATCAGGACATCTGCTTTTTTGGCTTTAGCTGATTGAACGGCATCATAGATGACCGCTGCCGGGTCAGAGCCTGCTGTTTGTTTAACGACAGGAACACCAGAGCGCTCGCCCCATACTTCAAGCTGCTCAATCGCCCCCGCACGGAACGTATCACCTGCTGCTAAAATGACGGATTTCCCTTCATTTTTCAGCTTGTTTGCCAGCTTACCAATGGTTGTGGTTTTACCGACACCGTTCACGCCTACGAATAAAATAATATTTAAACGGCCGTCTTCAATGTTCAGTTCAGAGATTTGTTCCTCACCGCTATTGTAAATCTCCACGAGTTTTTCAGAGATGACTGCTTGTACTTCACTTGGGTCTTGAATGTTTCTTAATTTCACTTCTTTTTTCAGCTCATCAATCAGTTCCATCACAGTCGTGAAACCAACATCAGCACCGATTAACACTTCTTCTAGTTCTTCAAAAAAGTCTTCATCCACTTTACGATAGCGAGAAATGAGTTCATTTACTTTTCCCTGAAACGAATTTCTCGTTTTTTCAAGTCCATCTTTAAACTTTTCTGATACTGAATCGGTTTGCTGCGTAAATTTTTCTTTTAATTTCTTAAAAAAGCTCATTGGTTCAAAAACCTCCTTTAATTACTGGACAAGCTCTTTCGTTTCCTCTAGTTTGACAGATACCAGTTTTGAGACACCTGACTCCTGCATCGTGACACCGTACAGAACATCTGCTTCTTCCATGGTTCCTTTTCGGTGTGTAATCACAATGAACTGTGTTTCTTGGCTATATTTCTTTAAATACTGGGCAAAGCGGAACACATTCGCTTCATCAAGCGCTGCTTCTACCTCATCTAGCACACAGAATGGAACAGGTCTCACTTTTAAGATCGAGAATAATAAAGCGATGGCTGTTAATGCTCTTTCTCCGCCTGAAAGCAGGCTTAGATTTTGCAGCTTTTTCCCCGGCGGCTGCGCCACAATATCGACGCCTGAGTTTAGTAAATCGTTTGGATCTGTCAACTTAAGGTCTGCTCTTCCTCCGCCAAATAATGCTTGGAAAACAGATTCAAAATGCCCGCGGATTTGAGAGAATGTCTCAGAGAAACGTTTCGTCATCTCCTGATCCATTTCTTCAATGACTTGGAATAACGTATTTTTCGCTTCTGTCAGATCATTGCGCTGTTCAGTTAAGAAGAGAAAACGTTCATTCACACGTTCATACTCGTCAATACTGCCTAAGTTCACTGTTCCAAGCTCTTCAATGGCTAGTTTGATCAATTTCACGCGTTTTCTTGCTTCATCCGGCGATAGCGTCAGATGATACATTTCTTTTGCTCCTTCAAACGAAAGGGCATACTCTTCGTTTAAATAGGCGATGAGGTTATCAAGTTCAACTTCCATGCGGCCAAGCTTGATTTCTTCATCTTTTAAGCTTGTCGTGAGCTGTTTATACAGGCGTTTTTGCTCTTTTAGTTCACGTTCTGCGAATTCTAATGTTTCAGAAAGAGCCAGGCGCTGTTTGCGTCGCTCTGAGATAAGCGCTGTCGTTTTGTTTTTATGTTCCAGTTTCTCTTTTGCCGCTTCTTCCAGTTGTTCGGCGCCGCTTGAGCTGGATGACATTTCACTTGTTAAGAGGGACAAATCTTCTTTTGTTTCCGTCAGCGTCTTTTCAGCCTCTTCTAATTCAGCCGTTAAGCTCGATAGTTTTTCTTGTTCATTCGCTAAAGACTGCTCTTTTTTGGCAAGCGAGATTTTCAGCTCTGTTAATTCGGAAGAAATGGTTTCTTTCGTTGAGCTTTGGGTCTGCTTCCGTTTTGTTAACGTGTTGATCTCTTCGTCAAGAGAGGTCAGTTTCTCACCTATAGATGTTTCAAGGGCTGCCTGCTCTTTGTCCTTGCTCGCAAGTTCGCTAGAGCGCTGCTGCAACTCTTCTTTTTCTTGATCATAGAGCTCTAGATGAGCGTTAATATTTTTTTCCGCTACTTGCAGTTCATATAATGTCCCTTTTAACTCTTGCTGCTTTTCTCGAAGAATTTCGCCGCGCTGACGCAGTTCATTTAATTGGACTTCGCTTGCGGCAATCGATTGCTTCGTTTCTTTTGTTTCTTTTTCAAGGATCGTTGTTTTTTCTTCCATTTCAACGAGCTGCTTTGTTAATGTTTCAATCTCTCGGGTTCTGGAGAGGAGGGAATTGTTCTTTTTCTTTACGCCGCCCCCAGTCATTGAACCGCCTGGGTTCACCACGTCCCCATCAAGGGTCACGATGCGATAACGATGTCCAAGCATTTTCGCCAGCTCATTGGCACCTTTTAAGTCTTGAACAATCAGGACCGTTCCAAGCAAATTCTGTATGACTTTTTCATACTTTTCGTCAAAGGAAACGAGCTGACTCGCTACGCCGATAAATGCGTCATGCTGCTCAGCTGTTTGAATATCTCTAAACTGAATGGTTCGTTCTTTGATGACGTTCATCGGCAGGAAGGTCGCACGCCCAAAGGAATGCTGCTTTAAGTATCCAATGGCCTGTCTGGCAGCCGCTTCATTTTCAGTAACGACATGCTGCGTGGCTGCGCCAAGTGCAATTTCAATCGCTGTTTCATGTTGCTGCTCTGTTTGAATCAGCTCTGCAATCGCCCCGTGAATACCGCCTAACCGGTCCTTTGCCTTTAAAACCTCTTTTACTCCTTGGAAAAAACCTGAGAAGTCTTCCTGCATCGATTCAAGCATTTCTTTTTTAGATTTTGCCTGCTGTACATATTGATAGGCTTGGTAAAGAGCCGTTTCTTTTTTCTCGTATTGACGCTTCATCTGCTCTAGCTTTTGTTCCGCTTCTCTAAAGCGTTTCACCTGAGCCAAAATGTCTTCTTCTCGTTCTGAAAGTTGCTGCTCGGCTTCTGTTTTCTTTCCCTTCACAGACACCCGTTCTTCGATATGTTTCTGATTATTTTGCGTTAACCGCTCTAGCTGCAAGGCTGCTTGGCGCTGCTGCTCTTCTAGTAATGTACGTTCGTTTCGGATAGAAGCTTGCTCGTTTAATAGGTCAAAATAATCGCTTTTCAGCTGTTCAATTTGCCCTTCCACATCTTCACTATGAAGAGACAGCTGATGCTGTTTTGTTTTCACTTCATCTTTTAGCTGCTGCACTTCTGTTTGCAGGCTGTCACGTGTGACTTTCTGCTGTTCAATCTTTTTCGTTAACAACGACTGTTTTTCGGTTAAACGCACGAGCGTGTCTTCTAGCTGCCCTTGGTTAGCGGCCGCATTTTTTTTCCGTTCTTTTAGAACTTCTTTTTTCCCTTCAAGCTTTTCTAGTTCTTCACTTGTGAAAAGGAGGACTTCTTGGAGGTCATGAATCGAATCGTCAAGCGCCTGAATACGGTCTCTCGATTCTTCGATTTTGGCTTCCTTCGCTTGAATGTCTGTGGACTGCTTCATTTCATCTTGTTTGAACCGCTCGACAGCTTCACCAAGTGTTGTCCATTTTTTGTGCAGTGCTTCAATATCATGGACGGTGAGAGCAATTTCTACATTTTCAAGTTCTTCTTTCTTTTGCAGATAGTCTTTTGCGATAGATGCCTGCATTCTTAGTGGTTCTACTTGATCTTCTAGTTCATGCAGAATATCTTCCACCCGGTTTAAGTTGTCCTGCGTTTCAAACAGTTTATTCTCGGCTTTTTTCTTTCTTGTTTTATATTTCAGGACACCAGCTGCTTCTTCAAAGATGCTACGTCTTTCTTCAGCTTTACTCGATAGAATCTCTTCTACCTTACCTTGGCTGATGATCGAAAAAGCTTCTTTTCCAAGACCTGAATCCATGAAAAGATCAATAATATCCTTTAAGCGGACAGATTGATTGTTAATGAGAAATTCACTTTCTCCAGAACGATAGACTCTTCTTGTCACACTGACTTCGTGAAAATCGATCGGCAAAAAGTGATCTTCGTTATCGAGCGTTAATGTCACTTCTGCTAAGTTGACTCGTTTTCTTGAGTCACTTCCTGCAAAAATGATGTCTTCCATTTTTCCTCCGCGGAGGCTTTTTGCTGATTGCTCTCCAAGTACCCAGCGGATCGCATCAGTAATATTACTTTTGCCGCTTCCGTTTGGTCCAACAACAGCTGTAACCCCTTTGACAAAGTCTACGGTCACCCGCTGTGCGAAAGATTTGAATCCTATCACGTCTAAACGTTTGAGGAACATGAGAGTGATCCTCCTTATGTATTTAAAGTACTATTATCTTACCATATGAACTGAAAAAAGATGATGGAAAACAGAGTGAAATCCCCCTGAATCACGAGGGGGATTTTATTGGTTCATATGATGTTTCTGTAATTTAGCAAGTGCTTCCTGTGCAGCATGCTGTTCCGCTTCTTTTTTTGAACGACCATTTCCAATTCCGAGCACTTCTCCTCTAAGGGATACATTGGCTTCAAATTCCCGGTTATGTGCTGGACCTTTTTCATGCAGGATTCGGTATTCAAGTACACCTTTTCCATCTCGCTGAACAAATTCTTGAAGCTGGCTTTTAAAGTCCATGACATGTGAGAATGCCCCGTCATTAATTTTCGGGTATACATAGGCTTCTAGGAATCGTTCAACAGGCTCAAGTCCTTGATCTAAATAAAGCGCTCCGATAAACGCCTCAAATACGTCTGCTAAGAGTGCTGGGCGTTTTCTGCCGCCTGTCATTTCTTCCCCTTTTCCTAAAAGAACAAGGTCTCCAAAGGACAGCTCATGTGCTAATGACACAAGTGATGGCTCACATACGATCGCCGCTCTCAGTTTTGTTAAATCTCCCTCGCTCATGGCTGGGTACTTTGCAAATAAGAACTGTGAGATCGTCAACTCTAAAACAGCGTCCCCTAAAAATTCAAGTCTTTCATTATCCTCATAAGGTTTTTTACGATGCTCATTCACATAAGAGGAATGTGTAAAGGCTTGATAGAGTAGTTTTTCATTTTTAAAGTGTACAGAAATGCGCTGCTGAAATTCTCTGAATTGCTCTAGTTTTTTGCTCTGTTTCTGTTTGTCTTTATAGTGTTTTGGCATAGCAACCTCCAGGTAGGCGTCATCGCCTTTAAGGATACTGATTATATGGAGTCTCTCTTTCTACATGCAAGGAAACCGTGTTCCTTAGCATCTGAAAAAGGCTGACAATTGATCAGCTGAATATGTTGAAACTAACATAAATTTTCAAAGTCCCGCCATGAAAATAGACGGGACTTTGTTACGCTTATTGCTGGCTATTTATGTAGTTCACAGCGTCACCGACTGTTGCAATTTTTTCAGCATCTTCGTCAGAAATTTCCATATCGAACTCATCTTCAAGTTCCATAACTAGCTCAACTACATCAAGGGAATCAGCGCCTA
Source organism: Bacillus sp. GbtcB10 (assembly GCF_019091365.1). Lineage (NCBI taxonomy): Bacteria > Bacillati > Bacillota > Bacilli > Caryophanales > Bacillaceae > Bacillus > Bacillus sp. GbtcB10. The sequence goes on along the minus strand of NZ_JAGXJP010000001.1, from coordinate 697,706 downwards.
AATCTTCTTTAAATGAAGCTTCCATTTTCACGTCAGCCTCATCAACGCCAAGGCGGTCTACAATAATTTTTGATACACGCTCTAATACGTCTGCCATTGCCTTTCACCTCCCCTCAAAGTATTATAGTTGATTCGTTTTTAAAAAACTAGAGAAAACGTAACGAAATTTTGATATTTCTTAGGACATAACCATTCCGCCATCCACTTGGATGGTTTGGCCTGTAATATAACCTGCTCCTTCTGAAGCTAAAAAGACAACAACATTGCTTATATCTTCAGGCGCACCAAAGCGTGCGAGCGGGATTTGCTTAAGCATTTCTGTTTGAACATTCTCATCAAGCTTGTCAGTCATATCAGTAGAAATAAAGCCTGGTGCTACGGCATTGACTGTAATATGACGGCTTGCCAGCTCTTTCGCTGTTGTTTTCGTTAATCCGATCACACCAGCTTTTGCTGCAACGTAGTTTGCTTGTCCAGGGTTTCCGCAAACGCCGACAACAGATGCTACATTGATGATTCTTCCGCTGCGCTGTTTCATCATTTGACGTGTCACAGCTTTTGTACAGTTGAAGACACCTTTTAAGTTTATGTTAATGACATCATCCCATTCATTTTCTTTCATTCTCATGAGCAGGTTGTCCTTTGTAATTCCAGCATTATTCACAAGAATGTCGATTGAACCAAATGTATCAACGGCTTGTTTCATTAATGCCTGTACTTCTTCTGCATTTGACACATCCGCTTTGACAGCAAAAGCCTGCTGGCCAAGTGCTTTGATCTCATCGACGACTTCGTTTGCTTTTGCTTCGTTGCCTGAATAGTTCACCACAACATTGACACCTTTTTTCGCCAAATCGATCGCAATCGAACGGCCAATACCGCGTGATGCACCTGTGACAACGGCTGTTTTATTTGTAAGCATCAAGAATCCCCCTTGAGTGTTTGAATGGCTGCTTCAATTGTTGCTTGATCTGATACAGAAATGGTCGTCAGGCGGCGATTGACTTTTTTCACAAGACCTGAGAGCACTTTACCAGGACCAATTTCAATAAATGTTGTCACGCCTAAGTCAATCAGGCGTTCTACACTTTCTTCAAATCGAACAGGAGAATACAATTGTTCAATCAGCTTCGTTTCAATTTCATTACGTGATGTCACGATGTCTGCTGTTACATTTGAAATGACTGGCGTCGCGGCATCAGAAATGTCTAATTTAGATAATACATCTGTGAATTTTTCAGCTGCTGGTTTCATTAATGCAGAATGGAAAGGTCCACTCACTTCAAGTGGAATTGCACGTTTTGCGCCCTTTTCTTTCGCTTTCTCTGATGCAAGTTCCACACCTTTTGCTGTACCAGAGATGACGATTTGCCCCGGACAGTTTAAGTTCGCTAGTTCTACAAGATGACCGCTTTCTGTCACTTCTTTTGTCACTTCTACAAGCGCCGCTTGGTCTAAGCCAAGAATCGCCGCCATTGCGCCTTCTCCTGCTGGAACGGCTTCATTCATTAATTCGCCGCGCTTTCTCACTGCGAAAACGGCATCATTAAACGAAAGAGCTCCCGCTGCAACAAGGGCTGTATATTCACCCAGACTGTGCCCTGCTGCATAATCTGCTTTGATTCCGCTCTCTTCAAACTTCTTTAAGATCGCGATGCTTGTCGTTAAAAGAGCTGGCTGTGCATTATATGTCAGCGTCAGTTCTTCTGCATCTCCTTCAAAAATCATTGAAGATAAATCAAAACCAAGGGTCTGATCTGCTTCTTCAAACACAGCTTTAGATGCTGCTTCTTGGTCAAATAAATCTTTTCCCATGCCAATTTTTTGAGAGCCTTGGCCTGGGAATAAAAAAGCAATTTTACTCATGCTACTCTACCTCCATTACGACTCATTCGTGTCTTCTTTTTGAACTTCTTGATGAATGATAGCTGAAACGTCTTTTTTAACGATGTCGCGCGCCTGACGAATGGCATGAAAAATCGCATTTTCATCAGAGGATCCATGCGCTTTAATAACGGGCGCTTTTAAACCAAATAATGCGGCACCACCATATTCGGAGTAATCCATTTTAGATTTCATCTGCATTAATTTTGGCTTCATCATACCTGCTGCTATTTTAGCTGTGAAGCTGGATGTTAAGGTTTCTTTCAGCATTTTAAAAACAGAAAGAGCTGTGCCTTCGATCGTTTTAAGGGCGATATTCCCCGTGAAACCATCTGTGACAACGACATCAGCTACACCCTCTAATAAGTCACGCGATTCTACATTTCCTACGAAATTCAAATCTGATGCTTTTAATAATTCAAAGGTTTTTTTCGTTAAATCGTTGCCTTTTTTATCTTCTGTCCCGACATTTAAAAGTCCAACGCGTGGATTGCTCTTCGGGAAGACATGCTCTGCGTAAATAGATCCCATCATGGCATATTGCACAAGATGCTCTGGCTTTGCATCAACGTTTGCGCCGACATCCAATAATAAGAACCCGCTGCCATCAAGTGTTGGCAACGTCGGAGCAAGTGCTGGTCTGTCAATGCCATCAATTCTGCCTACGATAAACAGGCCTGCTGTCATGAGTGCCCCAGTATTTCCAGCTGAAATACAGGCATCTGCTCTTCCTTCTGAAACTTCCTGCGCCATTTTCACCATAGAAGAATCCTTTTTACGTCTCACTGCACGCACTGGCTCATCCGTTGGTTCAATGACTTCTTTTGCATCTAAGATCGTGATGCGTTCATGATTTGTTATGTATGATTTGATCTTGCTTTCATCGCCGACTAGTGTAATCTCGATATCTGAAAATGCTTCTAAGCTTTTTTGCACACCGTCAATAATGGCTTTAGGGGCATGATCTCCCCCCATTGCATCGACTGCAATTCTCATGTTATGTGCCACCTTTTACTTTTGTTTTGAGCGATACATGACGAAATCGCCTGAGAAGACAACTTCCTCACCTACATAGCTGTTTACTTCAACTACGGTTCTGCCTTTTTCTTTATCATGTGAGGCAACTTTGGCTTTTGAGACGACTCTTTCGCCTTGTTTGACCTGCCTTGTAAACTTAATATTTGCTTTTGCTGTCAAAGCCAGTTCATCGTCGATGACGGCTACTGCCAGCGAATTTGCCTGGGCAAAAAGATGATGTCCCCTGGCAATTTGGTTACGGCTGAATACATGCTCTTTTCTCACTTCAAAAATGGAAATCGCTTGATCATCAAGCTCTACATCAATCATTTCTCCAATGACTTCATCCAGCGGAAGAGACTTCACTTCATCCTCTAATGTCTTTTCGGCCACGTGCTTAATTCTTTCGCGTAATTCAGGGATTGACAGCTCCAAACGGTCAAGACGAACTGTTTGAATGCTTACACCGAATTTACTTGCCAATTCTTCATCAGTAATGAACGGAGTCGAGCTGATCGTTTGCTGGAGAAGCCTTTGTCGTTCTTTTTTATTTAGTTTCATATGCAGACACCATCCGTACATTTATGACTAGGTACTAATAGTAGTATATAATCTCATAGATGATAAATCAATCCTTGTTTCAAAAAGACAAGAAAATTCCTCCAGCACTTGATCAGCTCAATTTATCTCCGCCAAGCACACCGCTGTCTACGAGTGTTTGCCTAAGTTCTTTGTATTCAGGGTCTGTCCAAAAGGCTTCAGACTGCACGAGCTCTGCCGCATCTTTTCTAGCGGTTTCAAGCGCTCTATAGTCATGAACCATATCTGCCACTTTAAATTCAGGCATTCCGCTTTGTTTCTTGCCAAAGAAGTCGCCAGGGCCTCTTAGTTCTAAGTCCTTTTCAGACAGTTCAAAGCCATCCGTTGTTTCAGACATGATCCGCATGCGTTCTTTACCGGTCTCTGATTTAGGGTCCGCCATTAAAATACAAAAAGATTGATGCTCTCCGCGTCCGACCCTGCCTCTTAACTGATGAAGCTGTGACAGTCCAAAGCGGTCCGCATCATAAATGACCATGATGGTCGCATTCGGCACGTTGACACCAACTTCAACAACTGTCGTTGACACAAGGATTTGCACTTCATTGGAAGTGAAATCTCTCATCACTTGATCTTTTTCATCACTGGCGAGTTTCCCGTGCATTAAGCCGATCGACCATTTTCCGCGATACGCCTCTGTCAGCATGCTGTGAACATCAATCGCATTTTGGACATCCAGTTTGTCTGATTCTTCTATAAGTGGACAAATAATATACGCTTGTCTGCCTTTTCTCAGCTCTTTATCAACAAAAGCAAGAATCCGTTCAAGCATGTCATGCTTCACCCAATACGTTTCAATCTGCTTTCGGCCGGCTGGCAGCTCATCAATGACTGAGACGTCCATTTCTCCAAATACTGTGATGGCAAGCGTTCTTGGAATCGGCGTTGCGGTCATAAACAAAACATCTGGGTCCTGCCCTTTGCTTCGCAGTTTTTTCCGCTGTTCCACGCCGAACCTGTGCTGTTCATCTGTAATAACAAGACCAAGCTGCTGAAATTCCACTTCGTCCTGGATAAGGGCATGCGTGCCGACTAAAATATCAATATCTCCCTCTTTCAGACGTTCAAGCAGTTCTCTGCGGCGCTTTCCTTTCACTGAACTCGTCAAAAGAGCAATATTTAGCCCCCATTTTTCAAATAGCTGATACAGTGAATCGGCATGCTGTTCAGCCAAAATTTCAGTTGGCACCATCAGCGCACCTTGAAAGCCGGATAAATGAGCGGCATAAAGGGCAATTGCCGCTACAGCTGTTTTCCCCGATCCAACATCTCCTTGAAGAAGCCGGTTCATTCGGTACGGGGATGCCATATCTGCCATAATTTCATCCAGCACTCTTGATTGTGCTTTTGTCAGCGGGAACGGCAGGCTATGAACAAACTCAAAGACCGCCTCTTTTGCGAACGGATGCTGGATGCCTGATGTTTTTTCTCGTTCTTTTTTTCTGATCGCCTGCATCTTCAGCTGAAAGATGAGAAATTCCTCGTACACGAAGCGTCGTCTTGCATGCTTGAGCGAGTCTCTCGTTTCAGGGAGATGAATGGTTTTTAGTGCTTCTTGATAAGACATGAGTTTATAAGCAGCTACAAGCTGCTTTGGCAGTGGATCTTCAGCATGGTCTACATAGAGTGACAACGCTTGTTTTACAAATCGTCTCATCATCTTCACGGTTACATTTTCTTTGACTGAATAAACAGGTTCTATACTGCCATCTTGTTCGTGTGTTCCTTTTTTAAATTCCTGCACCATAATGGATTGCCGGTTTTTATCCCACTTCCCTGTAACTGATACCGTATCGCCTAAAACAAGACTTCGTTTTAAATAAGGGCGATTGAAGCATATAGCTGTAATCAAAAAACGACCGACAAGCAGCCTGAATGTCAGCCTGCTTCGTTTTTTTCCATAATAGGTGAGAACGGGCTCACTGTGCACTTTTCCTTCAACTGTGACACGTTCGTCATGCCTGACTTCCTCTAAGTTGCGAAGCTCATAGTCGTCATATCGATAAGGAAAGTAGCCGAGTAAATCGGCTACTGTGTAGATTCCAAGTTCATTTAGTGTTTTTTCTGTTTCTTCTCCAATCCCTTTGAGGGCAGAGATCTTATCTTGCAGTTTCTGTATCACGAGATGAGGTCACACCTCCGAAAATCTTCTTTTCAAGCTCCCTTGCTGTCGGTGTTGCAGCAAGTCCGCCTTGTGCAGTCTCACGAAGAGCTGTTGGCATCGTTTGACCAATTTTGTACATCGCATCAATGACTTCATCACAAGGGATGCGGCTTGTAATGCCGGCAAGTGCCATATCTGCTGCAATCATCGCATTAGAAGCGCCCATTGCGTTTCGTTTCACACATGGCACTTCCACAAGTCCTGCGACTGGATCGCAAACAAGACCCAGCATATTTTTTAAGGTGATGGCCATGGCTTCAGCAGATTGCTGCGGCGTACCGCCTGCCATTTCTACAATGGCTGCTGCTGCCATACCTGATGCAGATCCTACTTCTGCCTGACAGCCGCCTGCTGCACCAGAGATACTTGCGTTATTGGCGACAACAAAACCAAATGCACCAGATGTAAATAGGAATCTGACCATTTGTTCCTTTGTTGGCTTTAATGTTTCTTTCACCGCAAAGAGCGTTCCTGGCACAACACCTGCTGAGCCAGCAGTAGGCGTTGCACAGATCGTTCCCATTGCTGCGTTCACTTCATTTGTTGCCACTGCCTTACTAACAGCATCTAAAATGGTATGACCAGACAATGTTTTGCCTGATTCGATATATGCTTGAAGTTTCACAGCATCCCCGCCTGTTAAACCAGATAATGATTTCACACCTTTCAATCCGTTTTCAACGGCCTGTTCCATCACTTCTAGGTTGCGGTACATCTGCGAGAAAATGTCTTCACGTGACTTCCCTGTCACTTCCATTTCTTGAGTAATCATAATTTCTGAAATGGAGGTATTCCGTTCTTCTGTTAGCTGCACGAGTTCTTTGACGTTTTTAAACATCATACATAACCTCCTTGTTGTTACTCTGCAATTTGTGTGACTTGAATAATGTTTGGCAGCGTCTCAAGCTCTGTTAAAACCGCTGGATCAATATTCTGATCCACTTCAATCGTCATGAGTGCTTCTTGCCCGACCTCTTTACGTGCCACTTCCATATGACCAATGTTGATGGCGAATTTCGCTAACACATTGGCAACTGCTGCAATCGTCCCGTAGCGGTCGTTATGAACCACAAGAATGGCCGGATGATTCCCTGAGAGTCTCAGTTCAAAGCCATTTAATTCTGTGATTTCAATTTTACCTCCGCCAATGGAAATCCCGATTAATTCAAGGCTTCCATTCGCATCTGAAATTTCTACTTTTGCTGTATTTGGATGCGCTGGCACCGCATCTTCTTCTTTAAACTCAATGTCGATTTCTTTGCTTTTTGCAATATCAATCGCTGTTTTAATTCGTTCATCAAATGTATCAAAATCAAGAACACCACCGATAATGGCTACATCTGTCCCGTGTCCTTTATACGTATCTTTAAAAGAGCCATAAAACGACACAACAATTCGTTTCGGTTCCCTTCCGAACAAGCTGCGAGCCACTCTTCCAATACGAGCCGCACCCGCCGTGTGCGAACTTGATGGACCAATCATGACGGGTCCAATAATATCAAACACACTTCTAAATTTCATAGGTCTTCCCCTCTCATCACCAATCACAGATTGGTTTGTTACTCCCTTTAGACTAATGGATTCATTCGATTCCCGCAACTCATTTCACCGATGAACACATAGTAAAAAAATGCAAAAGAAGAAGAAGGGCTTCATATGCCCTTCTTTCTTTATTCAACAGCCAAAATATATGAATAAAGCGGCTGTTTTCCATCGTGGACTTCAACTTCTACATCTTCAAATGTTTCTTCAATATATGCTTCTAAAGCTTCCATCTCATCAGATGATGCATCTTCCCCTTTGATGATTGTGACAATCTCATCATCTTCTGTCACCATTTGGGTCAAAAGCTCTTTTGCTGCATCTAATTGATTTTTAGCTGTTAAGGTGATTTTTCCATTGTATAGGCCCATATAGTCGCCTTTGGCAATGTCGACCCCATCAATTTGGGTATCTCTCACTGCAAAGGTAATTTGGCCGCTTTTCACATGATCAATCGCTTCTAACATCGCTGCTTCATTGTCTTCATTTGAAGCTGCTTCATTTAGAGAAAGAAGTGCCGACATTCCTTGAGGAACGGTCTTTGTCGGAATAACAACGACCTCACGACTTGAGACAGTTGCCGCCTGTTTAGCTGCCATGACAATATTAGAATTATTAGGTAAGATAAAGACGGTTTCGGCATGAATGCTATCAATTGCTTTGACAATGTCTTCTGTGCTCGGATTCATCGTCTGCCCGCCTTCAATGACGACGGATGCTCCGATACTTTTAAACAAGTCAGCAATCCCTTCTCCCATTGCGACACTCACTACTCCAAAGCGCTGTTTTTCAGCAGCTGTTGCTTTTGGTGCAGCAGGCGAGTGATCTTTTTCTTCATTGACGATCGAGCTATGCTGCTCTCTCATGTTTTCAATTTTCATATTGATCAAGCTGCCGTAGCGCTGTGCATATGATAAGACATCTCCCGGCTGCTCTGCATGAATATGAACTTTTGCAAGCGTATCATCAGATACCACAAGAAGTGAATCTCCGAATTCGCTTAATTCTTCTCTGAAGGCATTTTCGTCAAAGGACTGTTTGTCTTCTTCAAATTTCACCATAAATTCTGTACAGTAGCCAAATTCAATATCTTCTGTGTTCATATGACTTTGTGCACTTTTATGATGCTCTGCACTCACTAATTCTTTTAATGTTGGCAAAGAGGCCGTTTTAGGGGGAAGCTCTTCTCCTCTTAATGAAGCAAGAAAACCTTCATATACACAAAGAAGTCCTTTACCGCCGCTATCTACAACGCCGACTTCTTTTAAAACAGGAAGGAGATCTGGCGTGCGGTCAAGTGATGCTCTTGCTTCCTCAATCGTTAATTCTAGTACACGATCGATTTGGTCTTCTGTTGCTGAAACAGCAACCGCTTTCTTTGCTGCGTCTTTTGCAACCGTTAAGATGGTTCCTTCAATCGGTTTCATGACGGCTTTATATGCTGTATCAACACCGGCCTGCAAGGCAAGCGCAAATTCTTTTGCGTCAATTGTTTCTTTTTGTTCTATATTTTTGCTGAAACCTCTGAAGAGCTGAGACAGGATCACACCTGAGTTTCCTCTTGCCCCCATTAACAGCCCTTTCGACAGAGCCACCCCGACCTTACCAATGTGATCGGTATTTGTTTCTTCAACTGCTTTTGCCCCTGAAGTCATTGACAAATTCATATTTGTCCCCGTGTCTCCGTCTGGCACTGGAAAAACATTTAACGCATCAACAATTTGTGCGTTTTGAGAAAGATGGTGAGCACCTGCAAGAATCATTTTTGCAAATGAGCGGCCACCCAGATTTCTAATAGACAATATATTTCCTCCTTACTACGGGTTCGTAACTTTTACTCCTTGTACATAAATGTTGACTGAGTCAACTGAAAGTCCAATCGTGTGATGAATCGTATATTTGACTTTCGTTTGAACATTATGTGCGACTTCTGATATTTTTGTACCGTAGCTGACGATGATGTACATATCAATATGAATGCGATCTTCTTTTTGACGCACAAGAACACCCCGGCTGAAGTTCTCTTTGCGGAGAATATCCGTCAAGCCGTCCTTTATTTGATTTTTGGACGCCATGCCAACAATACCATAGCAATCGATCGCAGCGCCTCCTGCCACCATTGCAATGACTTCATTTGATATATCAATTTGTCCGTATTTCGTTCTAAGTTCAATGGACACATTGGTTCCCCCTTTTTGAGAAATTGCCCTGAGTTATCACTATTTTACTATAAGACCCTTCTTTTTAAAAGAAATCATTCAATCCGACCCAATCCTACTTATACTATAGCCTTGATTTTTTATCAAGATGTCAAGGTATTTTTCTTGAAAGAGGAGCAAACAATCCTTGCAAACCCCTTGAAGCTGTGGTAAATTATTAAAGTATCTTGAGGCATCTCTAAGTACGTATATGAAGAATATGATGATGTTTTCGCAGTTAGGAGGGAAACAAATGGCACGTAAATGCGTTATTACAGGCAGAAAAACAAAAGCTGGGAACAACCGTTCTCACGCAATGAACTCTACAAAACGTACATGGGGCGCGAACCTTCAAAAAGTTCGTATTCTAGTGGACGGTAAGCCTAAAAGAGTATATGTATCAGCTCGAGCTTTGAAATCTGGTAAAGTTGAGCGTGTATAAGCAAGAGTAAACGCCTGCTACATTTAACTGTAGCAGGCGTTTTTATGTGGAAATAAAGGAGAATACTCATTAATCTTTCTTAAATGAACCAAGCATCGCACGGACAATGCCGCCAAGAAATCTAGGCAGTTTGATTGTATAAAATTTCATTTTGTCCCCCTCCTAAAAGTACCGCTTGCAGCACAATTGAGCTTAATCAGCCATCCACATTGATAGGTTGGTCAATCTTTGCTTCTTACCATTATTAATATGCCTTCATGAAAAGAAAAAGTACCATTTGAGTGGATGAGTTCGTTACTAATACATAGTGTGGAACCAGGCTCAATATGACAATTTTTCAGAGGATATTTGAAACCTTTTAATGTCAGCTTTTCAACCGATGTACCGAAGGGCAAAAACGACACATATTTTTTATCCGGGTCTTGTTTGATTTCGTATGTACCAGGTCCAAACATTTGAATGATATTTTGTTTGTCTACAAGGGTCATGCTCTGTTTGTGCTGAATGCCTTTATAAAGGAGATGGATATTCCCAAGAAAATGATCTGCTCTTCCGCCTGTGATACCGTAAATTTGAATATGTGCTGGATTCTGACGCAAAGACCAGTTCAGCGCAAGTTCTAAATCCGTTTCATCTTTCTCTGCCTGAAATAGATTGAGTGCAGGCAATTTCTTTTTCAGTTCATGAAGCTCCTCTTCTGTCACACTATCAAAATCACCAAATGCTCTGTCAGGTACAATGCCATGCTCTAGTAAGAAAAGGGTTCCCCGATCTACGCCGACCCAGAGAATGTCCTCCTCAGATGCTTCATGATCAAGCGGCGGGATGTACGCAAAAGGACCGCCGGCTACGATATGTATGTGCATGATTACGCTCCTCTCCATTGAAAAAGAACCAAAGATCACAATGACTTTGGTTCTTTTTCTTATGCTTCTCGAATGGCCTGAATGGCCGCCGCGCGGTCGTCTTTCCCATATACCGCTGAGCCGGCAACAAGTAGATTAGCGCCTGCTTCTTTGCAGCTCTTTGCTGTCTCTACATTGACACCGCCATCTATTTCAATGAGTAAATCGGTTAAGCCCTTTTGTTCACTAAGTGTCTTTACTTCTTTTACCTTTGAGAGAACAGAAGGAATAAACGCCTGTCCGCCAAAACCAGGGTTCACCGTCATGAATAAGACTAGGTCAACATCCTCTAATACATGCGCGATTTGAGAAACGGGTGTGTGCGGGTTCAAAACGACCCCTGCTTTGACACCTTGTTCTTTTATATGCTGAATCGTGCGATGTAAGTGTGGACACGCCTCGACATGAACAGAAATAATATCAGCGCCCGCTTTTGCAAATGCAGGGATATACTGGTCTGGCTGCTCAATCATTAAGTGAACATCGAGCGGCAGCTTTGTATGCGGCCTGATCGCCTCCACTACATTTGGTCCAAATGTCATATTCGGTACAAAATGACCGTCCATCACATCAATATGAATATAATCCGCACCACCTTGTTCCACATCACGGATATCTTTCTCCAGATTGGCAAAATCGGCTGATAAAATGGATGGGGCAATATAAACCATGATTTAGTACCTCGGCTTTCTGTCTTTAATTTCAGTTAAAAACTCTAAATAATGCTGATAGCGATACTCTCTGATGCGATCGTGTTCTACTGCCTCTTTTACTGCACATCCAGGCTCTTTTACGTGCAAACAGCCCCTGAATTTACATTCTGCACTCTTCTCTCTGATTTCTAAGAAATAGAGCCCTAAATCTTCCGCTTCGATACCTGTAAATTCAAGCGAGCTAAATCCTGGTGTATCGGCAATGAGCCCTTCAGCCGTTCGAATGAGTTCCACATGTCTTGTTGTATGTTTCCCCCTGCCAAGATGGGAGGAAATATCATTTGTTTTCAGTGCTAAATCAGGACTCATCGCATTTAAGAGGGAAGACTTCCCTACACCCGATTGACCTGCAAAAACAGTAATCTTGTGATGGAAATACGGGGTCAGCTTTTCAATTCCATCCCCTTCGATTGTCGATGTTAAATGAACGTCGTATCCAATTTGGCGATAGTCTTCTGCATAGGCTTGAATCGTTTCTCGCTCTTGCTCTGTTTTCAGCAAGTCCATTTTTGTGATGCAGATAATCGGTTCAATCTGGCTCTCTTCAACAAGCACTAGGAATCTGTCTAACAGCGATGTACTAAAGGTCGGCTCTGCTGCTGAGAAAACGAGCACCGCTTGATCAACGTTGCTAATAGGCGGCCGAATCAGCTCATTGGTCCGCTCTTTTACTTCCAGCAAATAGCCTTCCTTATCGTTATCTGCTTGATAGACGACATAATCTCCAACAAGAGGGGTTATTTTGTTTTTACGAAAAATCCCTCTTGCTCTACACTGAATTACTTTGCCACTTTCTAAAGACTCATCCAGCACATAATAAAATCCGCTTAATGCTTTAATAATTTTGCCCTCAGGCATAAAGTCCCTCCTTTATTCATCATCAGGGTATTCAATCGTTTTGGAGCTTACTACTTTATCATCCACAGTCACCTGATAGTATCCTTTTTGACCAGGTTCTATCTTAAATTTAATCGTTCGCTCAGTGGGCGCAGTGATTTTAAAGGTTTCATATAAATCAGAAATGCTATGTTCTGCATCGTCAATGGATATTTGAACATTCATTTCTTGTCCTTCTGTTTCTGGTTCATACGGGATCGCAATTTTTTCAGTCACCGTTTTAGCCGGTTTCTCTTTTGGACCAAGAGAGAACGTAATTTTGACCGTATCACCAGGTTTAACAGCTGTCCCCGCTCCCGGTTCCTGCTTCATGACCTCACCTTTTGGCACATCGTCAGAATATGCTTCTTTTTCATCTAGCTTTAGTCCATTATCCTCTAGATAATTTGATGCGGCTTGTTTACTATACGTCGTTAAATCCCGTAAGGTAATATCGGCAGGTCCTATGCTGACGGTCAATGTGACCTCTTCATCTGCTGCGACAAGTTCTGTGTTTGCGGAAGGTTTCTGTTCCATGACAATGCCTGATTCTGTGTCATTATCATTCACTTCCTCTACAACAACCTGTTTAAACCCTTTTTTCTCTAATCGTTCTTTTGCTTTCTCGACCTTTTCACCTGTTACATCAGGTAATTCGGTTTTTTCTTTACCTGTACTTTGATAAAGCTGAATTTCTGTCCCTTCTTTTACCTTTGTTCCAATTTTCGGGTCTGTTTTGACAACCAGCCCTTTTTCAATCTTCTCGTCGGCAATATCAATGGGTTCAGAAGCGACGGTAAATCCGGCTTTCTTCAAGGTGTCTTCCGCTTTTTCAACCGTCATGCCAGAAACATCGGTCACCTCTACGTCTTTTGGAAAGAGTAATCCTGGGAAGACCGTGATCGCTAAAATGGTTGCAGCCGTCAAAACAAATAAGATCGATGCTACAATCCACGGCCATTTTTTCCGTTTTTTCTTCGGCTTTTGTTTCTCTTTTTTCTTTGGTTTTTGAACCGGGTGGACGGCTGTTTTTTCATTGTCTTGATCGACTTGATGATCTTTTATAATAGGAATGGCTTTTGTTGCTTCATGATCTTCTTCAATGACAAAGCGCTTTTCTTTTAGTCTTGCAGGGTCAAAAGCCGTTTTTAAGTCTTTTTGCATTTCAGATGCATCTTCGTATCGATAGAATGGATCTTTGGCCATCGCTTTTAAAATGATGTTCTCCACGCTTTGTGGTACAGAAGGATTCCACCTTCTCACAGATGGCGGCTCTGATTGCAAATGCTTCAGTGCGACACTGACAGCGGATTCTCCTTCAAATGGCATGCGTCCTGAAATCAGCTCATAAAGAACGATACCAAGTGAATAAATGTCTGACTTTTTCGTTGCAAGACCGCCGCGCGCTTGCTCTGGGGACAAATAATGCACGGAGCCAAGAACAGAATTCGTATGAGTAATGGTCGCTGAGCTAAGTGCCATGGCAATGCCAAAATCAGTGACTTTGATATTCCCCAAGTTGTCTATTAATATATTGTGAGGCTTAATGTCTCTATGGACGAGCTGTTTCGCATGGGCTTCTTCCATCGCCGCAACGACTTGCTCCATAATGCGAACGGCTTCTTTTGGATGAAGCGGTCCATTGGCGTGTATGTATTCTTTCAGCGTCATCCCTTCGACATATTCCATGACAATATAATAAATGTCATCTTCTTCTCCTACATCGTAGATACTGACAATATTCGGATGATCTAAGCTGGCTGCTGATTGCGCTTCTCTCCGGAACCGTCTAATAAAATCATCATCGCTTGCAAAGTCAAACCGTAAAATTTTAATCGCCACTTCGCGATCTAAAATCATATCCTCCGCCAAATAAACGTTGGCCATTCCGCCCCCGCCTATGGCGCGAAGAATTTGATAACGGCCGCTGATCCTTTTTCCGATCAACACTTGCTGTCACCCTCCTCTGTTTGGGAGGAGATTTCTAACAGTACTGCTGTAATGTTATCTTCACCGCCGTTGTCATTCGCTGTTTGAACTAACTCTGTTACTTTTTCATCTGGTGCGGTTGTTTGCGATAAAATCTGAATCAAATGTTCTTCTTCTACTTTATTCGATAATCCGTCTGAGCAAAGTAAAATTTGATCTCCTGGATCCACTTCAAAAGTTCGTGCATCAATTTGAACGTGTTTATCCGTTCCTAACGCTTTGGTCAGCACATTTTTTCTTGGATGATATTCTGCATCCGCTTTTGAAATCTCTCCTGTTTTCACTAACTCATTCACTAGTGAGTGATCATCTGTTAATTGGGTCAGCGCGCCTTCTCTTAGCAAATAGCAGCGGCTGTCACCAATATGGGCAATTGTGACCGTTTGCAAATGAACGAGCGCACAAACGATGGTCGTCCCCATTCCTTGGCATTCCTCATTGTTTTTCGCATGTTCGTATACTTGGTCATTAATGTCGCTAATTTTTGAGATTAACCAATTTTCTTGATCGGCTGGTTTATTTGGAATTGAAGATGTTTCCTGCCAGTATTCTTTTAAAGAAGAAACTGCCATCTTGCTGGCTACATCACCAGCAAGATGACCTCCCATTCCATCTGCTACAACAGCTAGAAGTGTGTCTTCTTTTGCTTCAAAAATACCTGCATCATCTTCATTATGCTGACGGACTTTTCCTGTATCGGTTTGAAAGGCTGCCCTTATCAACATTCGTCACCTCGTCTCTTCCTGACGCTCCTTCGCTCTTAGCTGACCGCAAGCAGCATCAATATCATGGCCTTGCTCTCGTCTAATCGTTACGTTTACGCCTCGTTCTTTCAGCGTTTTTTCAAATAGGAAGATTTGTTCTCTTGGTGTTCTCACGTAATCTCTTTCTGGTACATAGTTCACCGGGATGAGGTTTACATGGCATTTGATTCCTTTTAATAAATCAGCAAGTTCTTCTGCATGATGGACTTGATCATTGACTCCGCCAAACAGACCGTATTCAAAGCTCACGCGTCTGCCTGTTTTTTGAATGTAATATTCAATAGCTTCCATTAATTTTGGCAGCTTGTATGCCTTATTGATTGGCATGAGGCGGCTTCGAATGTCAGTATTTGGTGCGTGCAGGGAGACAGCAAAGTTGATTTGCATTTGCTCATCCGCAAATTGATAAATCTTTGGAATGATCCCGCTCGTCGAAACGGTAATATGACGTGCACCAATATTTAAACCGTTGTCATGGTTAATGATTTTAAGGAATGCAAGCATTTCATCAAAGTTATCAAACGGTTCGCCAATACCCATGATGACAACTGAGCTGACGCGTTCATCTGTTTCATCAAGCGCCTGTTGTACTTTCAATACTTGGGCCACAATTTCTCCCGCCTCAAGGTTACGTTTCAAACCGCCAAGTGTAGATGCACAGAATGTACAACCAATTCGACAGCCAACCTGTGTTGTGACGCAGACAGAGTTGCCATATTCGTGGCGCATCAGCACGGTTTCAATGGTATAGCCATCGTGTAATTCAAATAAGAACTTGATCGTTCCATCTTGAGAAGTTTGTTTGATCACTGTTTTTAAAGTCGTGATGGCGAATTGATCTTTTAATTTTTCTCTTAATTCCTTTGAAAGGTTAGACATTTCATCAAAGGATGTGACGCGTTTTTCATAAAGCCACTCAAAAATTTGTGTTGCACGGAAAGGCTTTTCGCCTTGTTCCTTTAACCAGTCTTTGATTTCATTTAGCTCAAACGAGTAGATCGACGGCATGTCTGTTTTCAGTTCTTTTCTTACTTTTTGTTTTTGTTCTGTCATTTTTTATCCCTTCTTTCTCATGCTGCAAATAAAGAAACCATCTGTTCCGAAATAATGAGGAAGAATTTGTACACTTCCGTTTTGAACAAACGGAGCAACCTGCTCAGGCAGCCGTTCATTAAGAGATAGATCGGGTTCGAAGTCTTGGTGTTCTTGTAAAAACGCATGAATCACTTGTTGATTTTCTGTTGGATCCATTGTACATGTACTGTATACAAGGGTTCCGCCTGGCTTTAGCAGCTGGGCTGTTTCATGCAAGATCGATTGCTGAATTGTCGCAAGTCTTGCTGAGTCTTCCGAGGACTTTGTATATTTCATATCTGGTTTTCGTCTGATGACGCCAAAACCTGAACATGGTGCATCAATGAGAATACGGTCAAACGAAGCATCATCATAATGGTCGGATGCTTTTCTTGCATCAAGCGCTTTTGCCTCAATATGCGTTAAGTTTAGACGCTTTGCTGCCTGTTTGATCAGTTTTACTTTGTGCTCATGTAAATCAAGAGACACAATCTTCCCCTCATCGTTCATTCGCTCTGCGATATGTGTTGATTTACCACCAGGAGCGGCACAGGCATCAAGCACCATTTCTCCCGGCTGAGGATCCAGCGCTCTTGCGACAAGCATGGAGCTTTCATCTTGAATCGTGACAAAGCCCTCTTGAAAGAAAGGAGTGGATACGATAGATCCTTTCATGAGTTTGAGTGCATCCTCAGATAAGTCGCCGAGCTCTGTCTCAATTCCTGCATCCATGAGTTCTTGCTGCAGTGCAGTGCGGTTTTTTTTCATTTGATTGACACGCAATGTCTGCTTTGGCGGGACTAAATGAATACGGCACATGCTTTCTGCTGCTTCAAAACCGTACGCCTCCACCCATTCTTGTACGAGCCACAATGGATGGCTTGTCTCTATTGAGAGCCTTTTTACCGGATCTTTGATCGCATCAAATGATGGCACGCCTTCTCTTTGCACAGAACGAAGAACGCCGTTGACTAGTGAAGAAATGCCTTTATGTCCGCGCTTTTTCGTTAGCTCCACTGCTTCATGGATGGCTGCACGATCTGGAATTTTTTCAAGGTAAACCATCTGATAAAGAGACATCCGCAAAAGCTGCATCACCCATGGAGCCACTTTTTGCGGTTTTTTCACAAAGGGTGTGAGCATATAATCAAGTGCCAGCTTGTTTTGCAGTGTACCGTATACAAGTTCTGTTAATAGCGGTTTGTCTTGATCGGAAAGTTCTTTCTCTTTCATCACTGACTGCAAAAGCAAGTTACTGTAGGCTTGATTTTGTTCGAGTTTGATTAAAGCGTCCAGCGCTATTTCTCTCACATTACTTTTCTTCATTGATTAACCCTAATTTCTGTCCAATTTCGATATTTGCGCCTCTTAAGAAGTCTTCACCGCTCATTTTTTTCTTTCCAGCGGGCTGTACACTCGTTAATAAAAGGCCTTGCTGATTTCCTGTTCCAACGACTGGTCCTTCTTTTTGAAGCTCAATCACTTTCCCAGGTTCTTCTGGTGCTTGAAGCGGAACTTTTTTCGCTTCCCATACTTTTAAGTTAGCACCGCTCCATTCAGTATAGGCAACTGGCCATGGATTTAAGCCGCGAACTTGGTTGTAAAGCTCTTCTCCTGGCTTGGTCCAGTCTAATCTTTCCTGCTCCCGCTTAATATTTGGTGCATACGTTGCTGCCTCTTCATTTTGCGGAATTGGCGAGATAGACCTGCTTAACACATTTGGAACTGTGTCTTTTAATAAGGCCGCACCAGCCACACTTAATTTATCGTGCAGTGTTCCGACGTTGTCTAATTCATCAATTTCTACTTCTACTTTGCTAATCATGTCACCTGCATCAAGCTTTTCTACCATATACATGATCGTCACGCCTGTTTTCTTTTTGCCTTGCAGGATCGCATAATGGATCGGTGCACCGCCTCTTAGTTCTGGCAGCAGTGAGGCATGAACGTTGATACAGCCAAATTCAGGTTCATCAAGTAATCTTTTTGGCAAAATTTGTCCGAACGCTGCTGTTACGATTAAATCTGGCTTTAACGCAAGCACTTTATCAATTTCTTCATCAAGACGTACCTTTTCAGGCTGTAAAACTGGAATGCCGTGTTTTAAGGCTTCTACTTTCACAGGAGGCGGCGTCAGTACTCGTTTTCTGCCTTTCGGGCGATCTGGCTGTGTGACGACCCCGACCACTTCGTATCCTTCTGTTATAAGTGTTTGCAGCACAGGTACTGAGAAATCAGGGGTTCCCATAAATACGATACGTGCCATTTTCTTCACCCTTCCATTTCCGCAAGTTCTTTTTCTGTATAGGTTTGAATGATCTTCGACGTGAATAATACACCGTCTAAGTGATCAATTTCATGCAATAAAGCTCTTGCTAAAAATCCTTCTGCTTCTATTGTAAATGGTTTGCCTTTCTTATCAAAGGCTTTCACCTTCACATAATTTGGTCTTTCAACCGTTCCGTATAAAGATGGAAAGCTCAGGCAGCCTTCAATGTCTGTCTGGCTTCCTTCCACTTCAAGAATCTCAGGATTTACCAAATCAATCCTCCCAGAATCTTCTCCGATATCGACCACGGCGATTCTTTTTGAGATGCCAATTTGTGGTGCGGCTAGGCCGACTCCATCTAGTTCAAGCATTGTATCATACATATCATCCAGCAGTTTTTTCAGTTTTTTATCGAATGTATCAACAAGCTCTGTTTGTTGTTCAAGCACGTCTGCAGGATGTAAGACTATCGGTTTGATTGCCACGAAAAGACCTCCGTTTTACATCATCATATATGGATTCATATCGATTGATATCATCAACTGTTTTTGTTCCATTTCTTTTTGATAATGATCTTGTATTTTTCGTAATAAACTTGCCAGTTCATTTTCCCTTTTGTATTTTATCACGCATTGATATCGATATCTATCTTTGATCTTAGCGATCGGAGAAGCAGCAGGACCGAGAATTCTTGTATTCGGTGCACAATTCATTTTCAGGAACTGAACAATTTTGTCTGTGACATGCGCTGCCTTTGTCACTTCTTCATGTGATACAGTCACCATCGCCAAAAAATAAAATGGCGGATAGGACTGATGACGACGGTGCAGCATCTCCTGCTCATAAAAGGCTTCATAATCATGCTGTTTGGTTAATTCAATACTATAATGCGAAGGTGTATATGATTGAATAATGACTGACCCCGCTTTTTCATGACGTCCCGCCCGTCCGCTTACTTGCGTGAGAAGCTGAAACGTTTTTTCACTTGAACGAAAATCAGGGATGTGAAGAGACGTATCCGCACTAAGGACACCGACAAGTGTAACATCTGGGAAGTCTAATCCTTTTGCAATCATTTGCGTCCCAAGCAGTATATCCGCTTCTTTGTTGCCAAAGGACGTGAGAAGCTTTTCGTGCGCACCTTTCCGAGAGGTTGTATCTACATCCATTCGGATGACCCTTGCTTCTGGCAATACCTTCGTCAGCTCTTCTTCCACACGCTGCGTGCCTGTACCAAAATAGCGAATATGCTCACTATGGCATTCTGGACATTCTGCAGGTACAGGAGCTTCGTGACCGCAGTAATGGCACTTCAGCCGTTTTTGAAAGCGGTGATAAGTAAGAGAAATCTCACAATGTGGACATTGTTCCACATATCCGCAATCACGGCACATCACAAAGGATGAATAACCTCTTTTATTGAGAAATAAAACTGCCTGCTCTTTCCTTTCAAGTACTTCTTTTAACCTGAGCATTAATTCTTCTGAGAACATGGAGCGGTTGCCGTTTCTTAATTCTTCTCTCATATCAATTAACGAAACGTGCGGCAGCTGCTGCTGATTGACGCGCCGTTTGAGCGTCAGCAGTGTATACACACCCTTTTTCGCACGCGCATATGACTCAAGTGAAGGCGTTGCACTGCCCAATACAACCGGACATTGGTGCCGCCCTGCTCGTTCAATGGCCACATCTTTTGCATGATAACGAGGCATTTCCTCTTGTTTATAAGAAGATTCATGTTCTTCATCTATAATGATCATTCCTAGATTCTCAAACGGGGCAAAAACCGCTGATCTTGCGCCAACGACAAGCTTGACTTCCTTGCGGTGGATTTTCCGCCATTCATCGTATTTTTCCCCAGTCGATAAGCCGCTATGAAGAACAGCCACATTGGACCCGAAGCGCTCTTTAAAACGCTGGACCATTTGAGGCGTTAATGAAATTTCAGGAACTAGGACGATCGCTTCTTTTCCCTTTTGGAGGACATGATCAATCGTCTGTAAATAAATTTCGGTTTTACCGCTTCCTGTGACTCCGTGCAGTAAAAACGTTTCATGTTTGTCATCGCTCACTGCTTGATGAATGGGTTTTGCCGCTTCTGCTTGCTCTGCTGTGAGATCAAGAGGAGTAGACGGTGTAAACTCCCTATCCCGATAAGGATCTCGATAAATCTCTTCATAGCTTTCTGTTAACAGACCTTCTTGAATCAAGGCTTTTATCGTTTGAGAACTAGCACCTGTTTGCTGCTGCAAATCTTTTGCTAAAAACGTCGTTTCATTCGTTTGAAGTAAAAAGGCAAGCAGCGCCTTCTGTTTCACCGCATTTTTCTTTAACTGTTCCTGCTTTTCTTCAAGTTTTTCTTTCGTAACTGCTATCTGAAGTGTCCGCACCTTTTTCTTTCCGGATTTTTGTGAGACGTGATATCTGACTTCTAGATGGCCTTTTTGGACATGCTTTTGAATAGGCTTCAGCTGTTCAGGCGGAATGTCAGCGTAAAGGATGCTCTCTTGCTGACCGAAAAGCTCTTTCAATGACTGCGGAAGTTCCTCAGCTGATAACACCTGAATTTCTTTTTCATATTTTGCTTTCATCGCTGCTGGAAGCATCGATTGAAGCGCCGTAATATGATAGGACAATGTTTTTTCCGTCAGCCAGTGGGAAAGCTCCAATAGCTCATCTGTCAGAACAGGAGATAAATCAAATAAATCGACAATGTCCTTGATGTTTCCTGACTGTACGTCTGTTTCTTCTTTGATTTTTGTCACAAACCCTTGAATCTTCCTTGGGCCAAAAGGAACCACTACCCTCATACCAGCCTTGACAAGGCCTTTAAAGCGGTCTGGCACACGATAGTCAAATGGCCTGTCAATGGCTTTCGTTGTGACATCGACGATCACTTCAGCAATCATGCTCGATCACGCTCTTTTGGCAGCAGCTGTTTTGCCTCCTGTAAGATTTCAAAGGCAAGGTCTTTTTTACTCATCATTGGCAGCTCTTTTTTTGTTCCGTCTGCTTTGATCAATGCTGCGACATTCGTATCTGTGCCAAAGCCTGCGCCCTCTGCTGCAACATTGTTCGCGACAATCATATCTAAGTGCTTGGATTCGATTTTCTTTTTCGCATAGTATTCTACATCCTGCGTCTCAGCTGCAAAGCCGACTAGCACCTGATGTTCTTTTCTTTTCCCAAGCTCTTTTAAAATATCTTTCGTCCGCTTAAATTCAACCGCTAGTTCACCGTCTTGTTTTTTCATTTTATGAGAATACGTCGTGACAGGCGTATAATCAGCAACGGCTGCTGATTTAATCACTATATCTGCTGTCTCGTATACATCTAACGCTGCTTGATACATCTCCTCAGCCGATTCCACTTGCACCACATCCACATGCTCAGGCGCAGTTAACGAAACAGGTCCTGAAATGAGCGTGACATCAGCCCCCATTTGCTCGGCAGCTTCTGCAATGGCATAGCCCATTTTCCCAGAAGATCGATTTGAAAGAAAACGAACAGGGTCGATCACTTCTCGTGTAGGGCCAGCTGTGACCACGACTTTTTTACCTGAAAGCGGCAAACTGGCTTGCTCATCAAAAAACGCACGGATGTGTTCAACAATTTTTTCAGGCTCCTCTAAGCGTCCTTTTCCAATGTAGCCGCATGCTAAATAGCCTTCACTTGGCTCTATAAACCGGTAGCCGTCTTCATATAAAGTGCGGATGTTCCGCTTGACAGCTGGATGGTCATACATGTGCACATTCATAGCCGGTGCAACCCATACAGGAGCTGTTGAAGCAAGCAAGGTCGTTGTGAGCATATCATCAGCAAGTCCTGCGGCCATTTTACCAATGGTATGTGCTGTTGCAGGGGCAACAAGAATGAGATCGGCCCAGTCAGCTACATCAATATGCGCAATGACTTTTGGATTGTTTTCTTTAAATGTATCCACATACACCTCATGCCGAGATAGGGCTTGAAAGGTGAGCGGAGACACAAACTCACGGGCAGATTCTGTCATAATCACTCTTACGTTTGCGCCTGCCTGTACGAGTTTACTAGTGAGTGCAGCTGCTTTATATACGGCGATTCCTCCGCTGACGCCGAGCAAAATATTTTTTGACTGTAACATTTGTTTGTCCCCCTTAACGGCCTTTTTCACAAATTCGTCTACAATTCAAAAAAGTCAAAACCAATCATAGTTTTGACTTTTTTGAACGTATCGTATCTGCATGGCAGAAGCGATGTTATTCTTGCTCTTCTTTTTCAAATGTCAAAAGACCAGCATCGATTTCTTCAAGAGCTTTCCCTACAAATTTATAGGATTTTGTGTTTTCGATTTGTTGATCTTGATGGATTTGCATTTCACGTGCACGGCGTGCAGACACTGTGACAAGTGTATATTTTGAGTCAAGTTTGTTCATCAATGAGTCAATTGAAGGATCTAACATGGTTTATTCTACCCCCAGCATTTTTTTATATCTTGGTGCGACTCTGTCTCTTCGCAGGTGCTCTGCAAGGACGATCGCTTTAATTCTTTCACATGCAAGCTCGACATCGTCGTTTTCAACGACATAGTCATAAGCATCCATCATTTCAATTTCTTCTTTTGCAGCAGCCATTCGGTTACGGATGAGATCCTCAGATTCTGTCCCGCGTGTAATAATGCGGTTTTGAAGTTCTGAAAGACTTGGCGGTGCAAGGAAAATAAAGAGACCTTCCGGGAATGCTTCTCTTACTTGAAGTGCACCTTGCACTTCGATTTCAAGGAAAACATCTTTTCCTTCGCTCAATGTTTGTTCTACATAGTCAACAGGCGTGCCGTAGTAATTCCCGACATATTCTGCCCATTCTAACAGCTTTTTGTTTTCAATCATATGTTCAAATTCTTCCCTGGTTTTAAAGAAATAATCAACACCATTTCTTTCACCTTCACGCGGTTTGCGGGTTGTCACAGAAATAGAGTATTCAAATTTCGTATCTTCCTGGGAGAAAATGGCTTGTCTGACCGTTCCTTTTCCAACTCCCGAAGGTCCAGAGAGAACGATTAAAAGTCCTCTTTCTTTCATAATGGCGTATTACCCCTGCCCTTCATCTATGATTTCTTCTTTTACAGAAAGTCTTTGCGCGACAGTCTCAGGCTGAACGGCAGATAAGATGACATGGTCACTGTCCATAATGACAACAGCACGGGTTCTTCTTCCGTATGTCGCATCAATGAGCATGCCTCGATCTCTTGCGTCTTGTATCATTCGTTTAATCGGTGCTGATTCCGGACTGACGATCGAAATCATCCGATTCGCTGAAATGATGTTTCCAAATCCGATATTGATCAACTTTATGGTCATCTTCTTTCGTCCCCCTGTAATATAAACGTCTCTAGTCTCGCCGAAAGAGACGCACTGTAAACAGCATACACAATGACTATTCTATATTTTGCACTTGTTCTTTTATTTTTTCAATAGCGCTTTTCATTTCAACCACGAGCTTTGTTAAATGGTGATGGTTTGCTTTTGATCCAATCGTGTTCACTTCACGGTTGAGCTCCTGTACAAGAAAGTCAAGCTTTCGTCCGGCAGCGCCGCCTTGCGTCAAAATTTGCTGGAACTGCTGAAAATGACTTTTCAGCCTGGTAATCTCTTCTGTAATGTCACAGCGATCCGCAAAGATGGCCGCCTCTGTGGTCAGCCTGCTCTCTTCAAGCGCCTCTCCGATCCATTCTTGCAATCTTTGATTCAATCGTTCTTTGTACTGACTCACAACCTCTGGTGCAAACACTTCGATTTCTTCTGTAAATGCCTCGAGTTCAGACAGCCTGAGTTCACAGTCTTTTTGAAGTGATGTTCCCTCCTGCTCTCTCATGAAGCAAAGCTCCTTGACAGCTTCTTCACAAGTGTCTATCAACAAATGCTCCAGCTGCTCATTTCGGCTGACTGACTCTTCCACCTGAACAGCCTGTTCCAGCTTCAGTAAGTCATGTGCATGCTGAATACCTGAAATATGATAGCGGTCCTCAAGGTCTTTTGCGGCTTTCATATATTCATCAAGCAGCGGCCAGTCAATCTGTAAAGACCGGCTTGCAAGTTTACCGCCTTCAATCGTAACAAACAGCTCAATTCGACCGCGCTGCACGTGACGAAGAATGATTTTTTTTAATGTATCTTCGAAATATAAAAGCGGCCTCGGCAAACGGGCATGAACCTCTTTAAAACGGTGATTGACCGATTTTAGCTCAACTGACACTGTCAGTTCACCATCCGTTTTACTCGCTTGGCCGAATCCCGTCATACTGCGTATCATGTGAAAACACCCAATTCTTTCATATTAATAAAATGAAAAAGGTAATAGCAGACACTATTACCTCAAAATTATACCATAACCAATTATTTTTTTCTTGTCAAAAGTGATCCTGCCAGTAAAAAAGTTGGCAATGCAGACATACCGATGATCAGAAGCCAATCGACTGGTGCGACTGCCACCGTTTTGAAAATCGGCTGAAGCGGCGGATAATAAATGACCACAAGCATCAGCAGAAGGGAAGACACAACGGCGCCGATCAAGTACATATTCCCGAATGGATTGCGTTCAAAAATAGACCGTTCACTGCGGCAGTCAAACACATGAATGAGCTGCGCCAAAACGAGTGTGCTGAATGCAACCGTCTGCGCATATTGAAGATTGTTCGGATCACGGTGATACACAAACATAAAGGCTAACAAAGTGGCAATCCCGATCAGAAACCCTCTTGATATGACCTTCCAACCAAGCCCTCTTGCAAAAATCCCCTCTTTCATGTTGCGCGGCTTTCTCTTCATGACATCGCCTTCTGGTTTATCCATTCCAAGTGCCATAGCCGGCAAGCCGTCTGTGACAAGGTTTACCCACAAAATTTGAATTGGAACGAGAGGCAATGGAAGCGCAAGAAGCATCGCAAACAGCATGACCAAAATCTCTCCCACATTCGATGCCAGCAAATAGCGGACAAATTTGCGAATGTTTTCATAAATATTCCGGCCCTCTTTAATAGCGGATTTAATGGTCGCAAAGTTGTCATCAAGCAAAATAAGAGAAGAAGCTTCTTTGGCAACGTCTGTTCCGGTAATCCCCATGGATATGCCGATATCCGCTTGTTTAATCGCTGGCGCATCATTCACCCCATCACCTGTCATCGCGACAATATGGCCATTTTTTTGATAGGCCTTCACAATTCTCAGTTTATGCTCAGGTGATACACGGGCAAAGACGTACACATCTTCTGCTGTTTGCTCCAGCTCTTTGTCGCTTAGCTGATCCAGAGCTTTTCCATCAAGCACCTTTCCTTGCTTCGGTAAGAGACTTAAATCTTTAGCGATCGCTTTAGCCGTTTCTACGTGATCGCCTGTAATCATTACTGTTTTAATGCCAGCATCCCGGCATTCTTTAATCGCTCGTCTCACTTCAGGACGAGGTGGATCAATCATGCCCTCTAGACCGATAAATGTGAGGCCAGTTTCTGCCTGCTGAACAGATGTGATTTTTTCTGTCAGGCTTACTTTTTTATATGCAATCGCAATGGTTCTAAGCGCTTGTCTTGCTAAACCTTGAATGGCAGCTTCTGTTTCTTGCCGGTGGGCCTTTGAAAATGATGCGGTGCGTCCGCCGTGCATCATATGACTTGAACGGTTCATCAGCACATCTGGCGCCCCTTTGGCAATGACATACCGCTCCTTCTGATTCGTTTCCACGACGACTGACATCATTTTTCTTTCAGAGTCAAAAGGGAATTCCTCCACCACACGAAATCCCGCTTCGATGAATTGCTCTGTAAAACCCGCTTTACGCGCAGCGGTTAGAAGTGCTCCTTCTGTCGGATCGCCATCAAGTCTCATCTCGCCGTCTTTTTCAACGATGGTCGATGTATTACAAAGTGCTCCGTATAATAGCACCTTTTGCAGGCTTGGATGTTTGTCTACATGGACAAGTTCTCCGTTTAAGGTAAAATCACCTGACGGCTCGTACCCAGTGCCAGAAATATTCCACGTTTTCCCCTCTGCCCATACATGTGTCACTGTCATTTTATTTTGTGTCATTGTGCCTGTTTTATCTGAGCAAATAATCGAGGCACAGCCAAGTGTTTCCACAGCCGGCAGCTTTCTGACAATGGATTTTTGTTTAATCATCCGCTGCACACCTAGGGAAAGTGCGACAGTGACGATCGCCGGCAGTCCTTCTGGAATCGCAGCAACAGCGAGAGATACACCCGCTAAGAACATATGATACAAATCATGACCTTGCACCACACCAAGAACAACCACAAGCACAGTTAAAAATAATGCAGCCACAATTAAAATTTTCCCCAGCTGCTCAAGGCGTCTTTGCAGCGGTGTTTCCATATTACCTGCTGAATCAAGCATACCGGCAATTTGTCCCATCGCCGTATTCATCCCTGTACCAATGACAACCCCTACACCGCTTCCTCTTGTGACAAGCGTCCCCATAAAGGCCATGTTCGTCAAATCTCCAAGCGAGACATGATCTCGTGAGAGCGGACTCGCATGTTTGACCGCTGGGATGGACTCTCCAGTGAGGGCAGATTCTTCGATTTCCAAACTCTTTGTTTCTAGTAATCTGATATCTGCCCCAATTCGGTCCCCGCTTGAAAACTTCACAATATCTCCCGGCACGAGGTGCTTGGACGGGATCTTGACCCATTCATTGTTTCTCCTTGCATAGACATGCGGCGTTGATAATTCCTTTAGTGCTTGGAGGGACTTTTCCGCACGGCGTTCCTGATAAAAGCCAAGCACACCATTTATCAGCACAATCGCCACAATCGCCACAGCATCAATATATTCACCTAAAAAGGCAGAAATAATCGTTGCCGCAAGCAGGATTAACACCATAAAGTCTTTAAATTGCGCTAAAAAAATAACGAACGCCGACGCCTTTTTCCCTTCCTGTAATTCATTTGGCCCATGCTTTTCAAGCCGCTTTTGCACATCTTTTTCTGACAGTCCGTCACCTATCGATGTATTCATTGTTTTTAATAAATCGGTTTGGTTCAGTTCATGCCAATTCATTTGACCTCGTCCACTCCTCTTTTGTTCTCTCTCTTATGCAGTGTTCTATAAGCCAGTTTATTCAGACTCGTCCTAAATCATGCTATAATAATAAGACTGCCTAAAGAACGAGAAAACGTAAGGTTCTTTCAGTAGATTTGTGTGAAAGAAGAGGGTGTATCCAACATGTCATTTGACGGCATTTTTACATACGGTATGACTAATGAATTGCAAGAAACATTAACTGGCGGAAGAATTTCGAAAATACATCAGCCATACAAGCATGAGCTGATTTTTCATATCCGGTCAAAGGGGAAGAATCATAAGCTGCTTTTATCCGCTCACCCGAGCTATGCAAGAGTACAGCTCACTGAGCACCATGATGATAATCCGAGCGAACCGCCAATGTTTTGTATGCTTCTCAGAAAACATCTTGAGGGTGGGTTCATTGAACGTTTTGAACAAATTGGGTTAGATCGGGTGATCGTGCTGCACGTGCGAAGCCGAAATGAAATTGGCGATGAACAAACCCGTAAGCTGTATATTGAAATTATGGGCCGGCACAGCAACTTAATTCTCGTGGAGGACGAAACGGAGCAGATCATTGACGGACTGAAACACCTTTCTCCATCTGTGAACAGCTATCGAACGGTGCTACCCGGACATCAATATCTTCTGCCGCCGGCACAGCAAAAGCTGAATCCTTTTGACGTGACGAAGGAAGATATTTTAAAGCATTTACGTTTTCAAGAAGGGAAAATCGCCAATCAAATTGTCGATACATTCTCTGGGGTTTCTCCGCTGTTTGCTAAGGAAGCTGTCCACAGGGCCGGTCTTGCCAATCAGGAAACGATTCCAAGTACATTGCTCAAGATGTTTCAGCTCATTCAGGCGCATTCTTTTACCCCTCAGCTCACGAGAAAAGACGGGAAAGAGTATTTTTATTTATTAGAACTTCAGCACGTCCATGGTGACATGAAGACATTTGATTCTCTTAGTGAGCTACTTGACCGCTTTTATTTCGGAAAAGCTGAAAGAGACAGAGTCAAACAGCAGGCGGCTGATCTTGAACGTTTTGTTGTGAATGAAAAAAAGAAAAATGAAAACAAGCTGAAAAAACTAACAAGAACACTTGAAGAATCTCAAAATGCGCACAAGTACCAGCTTTATGGTGAATTGCTTACTGCCAATATATATGCGATTAAAAAAGGGGATAAAGAAGCGACAGTTATCAATTATTATGATGAAGATGGCGGAGAGATCACGATCCCGCTCAAAACAAACAAAACCCCTTCTGAAAATGCGCAAGCGTATTTTACAAAATACCAAAAGGCAAAAAATGCAGTAGAGGCCGTAAATGAACAAATCAAGCGAACGCATGAAGAAATTGTTTATTTTGACGAGCTGATCCAGCAGCTGTCCTCTGCCTCACCAAAAGATTTAGAGGAAATAAGAGAAGAACTGGTGGAAGGAAAATATTTGCGTCCCAAACAAAAACGCAATGCCAAAAAGAAAAAACCATCGGCCATTCAGCTTGAAGCATATGAATCCTCTCAAGGTGTTCCGATTCTCATTGGAAAAAACAACAAGCAAAACGAATATTTGACCACAAAGGCGGCAGCTCGTGATGACATTTGGCTGCACACAAAGGATATTCCTGGATCACATGTTGTCATTCGTCACAAAGCGCCTGATGAACAAACCTTGCTTGAAGCGGCACAAATTGCTGCCTACTTCTCGAAGGCAAAAGAATCAAGCTCCGTCCCTGTCGATTATACGAAAATCCGGCATGTGAAAAAACCAAACGGAGCAAAACCGGGCTTTGTCACATATGATCAACAGCAAACATTATTTGTGACGCCTGATGAGGATGTTGTCCTAAAGCTGAGAAAATAAAAAAGAGCCGATTAAATCTTTAGATGAGATTTTATCGGCTTTTTCTTTGTCTTTTTTTTCTTTCTATATAGAGCTCATCCAGTGCATCTACATCCTCTTGTTCAAGCAAGGTCTCAATGGCCGCAGCCAGCTGTTTAGTGCGGGCTGGGCTTGCACCACTCGTAGATATGGAGATTGTCACTTTTCCTGCCCTTACAACCTTTGGCACAATCACATTGCCTAGCTCTGACTGGCTCACACAGTTGACGAGCTGATGAGGAAGCGCTGATTGCGTCATCCACTCGTTTACTGAAGGATCATCTGTAGCAGCAACAATTAAAAATGCATCCTTTACATCTTCCGCATCCACTTTCTTTTTTTTCCAAGTCAGCTGATATGTCTCAATGAGATTCGCCATTTCATCACAAATGTCAGGGCTCACAATGGTTATGCTGCATGGCTCCATGCATAGCGCACTCGTCCTTCTAGCCGCAATCCTTCCACCGCCGGCAATTAGCACGTGTTTATTGGTTAGATCAAGATGAACTGGAAGCATGGCTTTCTCCTTGAAAACGAAACGCATCCTCTTTGTTTAAGATGGTTTCCTGCACACGTTCAATATAAGCTGCTTTTACATGGGGATGAAACCCAATATATCGGCAGACACGGACATCTCGCAGCCGCTCTCTCGCCTGATTCGCTTCACTCTCAATCTCTTTCATTAAAATGCCGGTAAATAAAAGATAAGGCACGAGATAGACAGGCGTATCGTCATCTACTGTTAACTGTGCTAAGACGTCACGATAATTCGGTTCACACGCTGTAATAAAACACGGAAAAACCTCTGCACAAGGCAACATGCTTCGGACATCATCTGCAATGCCAAACACATCCCGCTTTACATCTGGATCAGAGCTTCCGCGGCCAATTAAGAGAATTTTTGCGTGCTCTCCCTTGTATCCAGCTTCTTCAATCCTTGCGATAACCGCTTTCGTGACTTCTTGGTTCACGCCTATAGGTCTTCCATATGTCACTTTCACTTGTGGGAAACGTTTTTGTACTTTCACAATCTCATCTGGAATATCTGATTTGGCATGCATGGCAGTTAAAAGGAGGAGCGGGACGATCGCAATGTGGGTTGCTCCTTTTTGTACGCAAGTCTCAAACCCTTCTTCGATTGAAGGGTCCGTCAACTCTAAAAAACAAATTTCTTGTATATCTGCTTCCACTAACGGCATACAGCTTTTCATAAAAGAAATGGCTTTATCCTGTGCTTCTTTTACCCTGCTTCCATGCCCAACATAAAGGACAGCTTGTTTCATTTGACTCCTCCTTGCAACCCTAGTTTTATTCAGACGAAAAGACACGATGTCCACACGTGTCTTTTCACCTTTGTTCTCATTTCTCAATCAGTGCTGGTTCAAACCAGTTCAACTTTTGATGAAAGTGAACGACATCTCCTACTACGATTAAACTCGGATGCTCGATCCCTTCTTTTTCAACCGTTTCAGATAGTGTCGCCACCGTGCAGCAAGTCGTGTTTTGCCTTGTGGTCGTTCCCCAGTGAATAAACGCAGCTGGGGTTTCAGGATTCCGCCCATTTTTCAAAAGCAGCCGCTGGACTCTTTCCACGTTTTTGACGCCCATGTAAATGACAAGGGTATCAATCCCCGTCGCCAGCGCTTCCCACTTTTCTTCAAAATGTTCATCCTTTTGATAATGCCCTGTTACAAACGCAACATTTGAGCTGAATTCTCGGTGCGTGACTGGAATGCCTGCATAAGCAGCGGCTGCAATGCCAGAAGTAATCCCTGGGACAACTTCATACGGAATACCGTGCTCAGCTAAGCATTCGATTTCTTCACCGCCGCGGCCAAATACAAAGGGATCACCGCCTTTTAGACGAACGACTATGTTCCCTTCCTTCGCATAAGCAACAAGCGCTTCATTAATCGCTTCCTGTCTCATCGTATGATGATTCGGCAGTTTGCCGCAATAGATCAACTCCGCCTCCGGTTTGGCATGGGCAAGAATCTCTTGATTGACAAGACGATCATATAAAATGACATCTGCCTGCTGTATTGCCTTATGGGCCTTTAGCGTAATTAAGTCTGGATCACCCGGTCCGGCACCAACAATGTATACTTTCCCCATCTTGCTTTCTCCCCCTGCCATCAGGCGATTATTTCGTTTTACCTTTTACATATTCAACAAGCCGCTGTTTTGACTCCTCGCGTGATAATTCACCTGTATCTAGAACAAGCTCAGGCGCAGCTGGCTCTTCGTATGGTGAATCGATTCCCGTGAAAAATGGAATTTCGCCGTTTCTTGCTTTTTTATATAATCCCTTTGGATCACGCTCTTCACACACGTTCAGATCACATTTCACAAACACTTCGTGAAATTCTCCGTCTTCGACTAACTGTCTTACGATTTGGCGGTCTTCTTGAAATGGTGAAATAAAAGCAGTAATGACAATCGTTCCTTGCTCAACAAATAATTTCGCCACTTCACCGATGCGCCGAATGTTCTCTTTTCTGTCGTCATCTGAAAAGCCTAAGTCTTTATTGAGTCCATGGCGTACGTTATCGCCGTCAAGGACTGTCACTTGGTACCCCTGTTCAAAGAGCTCTCGAGCCGCTGCGTTGGCGATCGTCGATTTACCTGAACCGCTTAGACCTGTCAGCCAAATGATCCCGCTTGTATGGTTGTTTTTCTGTTGATATTCTTTTTTAGTAATAGATGAATCATGCCACACGATATGTTCGTTGCTCATGTCATATCCTCCTTTAAGATACCGTCGTTTTTAATCCTTCGATTAATGTTTCAATGACTTCTTTTCGGCTGAACGTGCTCGGTGGTAATTCACCATTTCTCAGCATCGTTCTGACCTTTGTACCTGAAAGAATGACATGTTCGCTTTTATCATGTGGGCATGTTTTTGGTGTTGCCATGGCTTCACATGTATTGCAGTAAAAGCTGTGCTCAAATTTTAATGGTGTGATCCCAATTTCTTCGCTTGTAAATTGTTCAAATAGCTCCTGCGCTTCGTATGTGCCGTAATAATCACCAACACCTGCATGATCTCTGCCGACAATAAAATGTGTACAGCCATAATTTTTACGCACAAGCGCATGAAAAATCGCTTCCTTTGGTCCAGCATAACGCATGGCAGCAGGAAAAACACCTAAAAAGACGCGGTCTTTCGGGTAATAACCGTTCAGTAACACTTGATAGCTTTTCATTCTGACATCTGCTGGAATATCATCAGATTTTGTTTCACCAACAAGTGGATTTAAAAATAGACCATCCACTGTTTCCAGTGCTGTCTTTTGAATGTATTCATGCGCTCGATGGACTGGGTTTCTTGTTTGGAAACCAACAATGGTTTTCCAGCCGTTTTCTTTAAACTGTTTTCTTGTTTCTTCTGGCTCATACGTAAATTGCGGGAAAGGTTTTTCGCTACGTTTCGTCAGTGTAATTTTACCACCAATATACGTATCACCGCGTTCAAATAATTTTTTCACGCCTGGGTGATTGCGGTCATCTGTTTTATACACATTCACTGCTTCTTTTTCCTTATCAGGTGTGTATTGATCTTCCACCTCAATGACCCCGTATACTGTTCCATTATACGATAGACGAACAATGTCACCTTGATTGATCTCCGCTGCTTTTTCCTTTGTGACAGGCAAAGTAATCGGAAGAGACCAAACGACACCACTTGCTAGTCGCATACTGCTGACAACTGCTTCATAATCAGCTTTCGTTAAAAACCCTTCAATTGGACTATACCCGCCAATTGCGATGAGTTCAAGGTCTGCAAAAGAGATGGCATCCAGCTCAATTTCTTTCGCAGCTGTGCTTAGATCAAATTCTTCATTTACTCGATTAATTAATACGCCACCATGTGGTGTTAAACTCATTTGTTCATCTTCCTCTCAATGTTCATATTTATTAGATGTTAATAGTCGGATTTATATTTAAATCCCGCCGCCCTGTTCATGAATCGAGCTGCTCTCATTTTTAACTGCCTTCATAAGACTCAGTGCACCTAGTGAAGCTAGCAGTACACTCATCATGATAAAGATAGAGTAATAGTCTCCTTTTAAGAAAAGGCTTACTAGCAAATAAGATAGACTAAGTGATAAGAAAGGTGACACAACCCATACCTTCAGCATTTTTTTCACAACATGTTTATGGAATATGTTCGGTCCACCCTTTGCCATACCTAGCCCAATAATGGACGAGGAGGTAATTTGAGTAAGGGGAACAGGGAGTCCGAATATAGAGCTGACGATGACAAGTCCTGCACCGGTGCTCGATAATAGAATGCCTTCACCCGTTTGATAGCGTGTAATTTTCTTTCCGTTTGTTTCTAGTACCCTTCTTCCTAGAAGCAGCGCCCCAATGGCCACAAAGATTCCGCCGTAAAGGGTTCCTTGCCCGACTGTTAAAACACCTGACGCGACAAGCGGGCCGACCGCATTGGCGACATTGTTCATGCCGGCTGAAAATGCTTCTAAAAACCCACTGATAATCAAAACAACAGATAAGATCAATGTACCTTTTTTGGATAATGTCCGTTTAGGGAACAATCTGATGATTTTGACAACAGCAAAGGTAAAAACAAAGGCAACAATCGGAATAATCACCCAAAAAGAGACAATGACTAAGATCGATTTCACATACAGCACTTTATATGCGGCTGCCACACCGACCACAGCTCCTACTGTGACCTCACTTGTGGATAAAGGAATGGCTAAGAGATTCGCTATGAAAAGTGATAATGCGGCCGAGCCAATGATGATACACACAATTTCAAGTGTGATGACAGATTCCGGCATAATCCCGGAGCTGATCGTTTTGACGACCTCACCGCCGCCAATCACTGAACCTGCTAATATTCCAACTGCACAAACGCTGAGCGCATATATTGGCTTTTTGATCGCACCTGATCCATATGCGATGCCCATCGAAGCGGCTGCTCCGCTTGCGCCAATATTTAAAGCAAAGAATAAGCTAAATAAAATTGCGGCGATTTCCATACATTATACTCCCTTACTCATGTAATCCGCACTCAGTCTTTGCTGTCCCTGACCATCTTCCAGAACGCAAATCATCAGCAGTAAATGCCGGCTGTGTACAAGGTGCACACCCGATGCTTGGATATCCTTGGTCATGCAGCGGATTATAAGTAAGATCCTCTCTAGACGCATATCTCCATATGTCCTTCCACGTCCAGTGGATGAGCGGACATACTTTAACTGATTGGAATTTTTCATCCTTATTTAAGAAGTTCGTACCTGCTCGTTTAGGCGACTGCTCTCTTCTTAAACCAGACAGCCATGCCGGATAGCCAGATAGTGCCTCTTGCAACGGAATGACCTTTCTCATATGGCAGCAGCTTTGAGGATTCGTTTCCCATAATTTATCACCATGCTGCTCATTCTGCTCTTCCACCGTCAGCTCAGGTGTTTTCAGCACGATGTCTAACCCGGGATATCTTTCCCTAACTGCATCAATGGTGTCGTATGTTTCCTTAAAATGCAGACCTGTATCTAAAAAGACAATTCTTGCATCTTTTTTTACTTTCGCAATAAGATCGATCAGGACAATGCCCTCAATGCCAAAACTGCATGCATAAACGAGCTGATCACCATAGTGGCCGTACGCCCATTTCAGCACAGATAGGGCCCCTTTATACAAATCGTCCTCTTGAAATGTAATGGACGGCTCTTGCCAATTTTCATAAGTTAACATTGTTTCTCCCCTTCCGGAGTACTGCTTCTATTGCTATTCTCCGCACTACTTTAATCTGATTTTTTCATTTTTTTCCACTTGAATCACTTGACCGTCCTGAACGATCAACGTAATTGAACCGAATTTCATATCCCCAATCAGCTCTTGCATATGCTTCACTAAGTCCTCATCCTGGTTTTGTTTCAGTTCCATCTCCTCTTCCTCCTCACCGTTAAAATAAAAAAACTTTCTTTCAGTCCGAAAGAAAGATGAGGAAGCTCACGATTTCCTTATCTTTCAAAATAGAATCATTTTGCAGGAAGTAGCACCTTGCAAATCGCAGGTTGCCGGGCTTCATCGGGCCAGTCCCTCCACCTCTCTGGATAAGAGTTTTAATTTGTATTAAATATTAACACAATTCAAACAAAAGTCAACCCGACTTTATTGATAGGATTAGTTTTTATTTAAATTTGAGTCTATTTTACTATTTTTAACCAAATAAAAAACTGTGCAGCGCAGCACAGCTTTTTTTAAAACAAAACAAGCTTTTTAGACCGTTTCTTCCATCCAAGATTCAGACGAAGGATCCTGTCTCCAGCGTTTTAGTTTATTCATAGCAGAAGGCTCGATTGCTTTTAGCTCAAGTGCCACTTCTGTCAGTGTGTCATAGTCTGTCAGCGTGACATAGGGAATGTTTTTCTCTTGAAAAGCCGCAGCTGCTTTTGGCAGTCCATAAGTGAAGATCGCAACAACTCCGAGTACGTCACAGCCTTCTTCTTCAAGAGCAGCAACAACTTCAAGAACGCTGCCTCCAGTTGAGATGAGGTCTTCTACGACAACCACCTTTTGGCCAGGTGATACGGCTCCTTCAATTTGATTTCCTTTTCCGTGTGCTTTTGGTTTACTTCTTACATAACACATCGGTACGTTCAGACGATCAGCTGCTAATGCCGCATGAGGAATGCCAGCTGTAGCTGTACCTGCGACAACTTCCGCTCCTTCAAAATGAGTGAGAATCAAGTCTTTTAAACCTTCCGCAATGTCTCCTCTGACCTCAGGATAAGACAAGGTGAGGCGATTGTCACAGTAAATCGGTGATTTGATACCGCTCGCCCATGTAAATGGTTCGTCTGGTTTTAAAGAGACAGCTTTGATTTGTAATAAATGCTTCGCGATTTTCGTTTTCATCCGGCAGTCACTCCCACTCTTTCAAAATTTGTTGATAAGCTTCCACTGGGTTTGTGGCTTTTGTGATCGATCTTCCCACAACAATCTGCGAAACACCCTGTTCTTTGGCAAAGGCAGGTGTCGCCACACGCTTTTGGTCATCCGTTTGATCATTTGGTAAGCGAATTCCTGGCGTCACAGTGAGAAAGGAAGGAGAGATTTGTTCATGAAGCTGTTTTGATTCATGAACAGAGCACACCACACCATCAAGTCCACTTTCATATGCCAATTGTCCATAATGAAGCACCGCCTCTTGCAATGGGCGGTCAATTAGTAATTCTTTTTTCATCATATCTTCTGACGTGCTTGTCAGCTGGGTCACTGCAATAATAGCCGGGCGATTTTGCCCGGCAGGGGTTCCGCTTTCAAGCCCCTCTACGGCCGCCTGCATCATTCTCTTCCCGCCGGCTGCATGCACATTCACCAAATCAACACCAAGTGCAGCAAGCCTGTTCATCGCTTTTTGCACAGTTGTTGGAATGTCATGAAGCTTCAGATCAAGGAAAATACGGCAATTTTTTTCTTTCAGTGCGTCAATAATGGCAGGACCTTCTTGGTAAAACAGCTCCATGCCGACCTTTACGAATAATGGAGCGCCTTCAAAACGATCTATAAAGGCGTGCGCCTCCTGTCCTGATGGAAAATCAAGCGCGATGATGGGCAAGTGCTTCATGTTTCCAGCTCCTTCCGATGCATTCCTCTACAGATGAATACCCATAAGCCGCTAACACATTCGGCAGTTCATCAATGATTTCCGGGCAAATAAATGGGTTCACAAAATTGGCTGTCCCAACAGCTACCGCACTTGCGCCAGCTAGTAAAAATTCAAGTACATCTTCAGCGCTTTGCACCCCGCCCATCCCAATAATCGGAATAGAAACGGCCTGACTGACCTCATGCACCATTCGGATGGCAACAGGTTTTACAGCAGGACCTGATAATCCGCCTGTTTTATTGGCAAGAATGGGTTTGCCTGTTTTTAAATCTAAACGCATCCCAATCAAGGTATTGATCATGGTGAGTCCATCCGCTCCAGCCGATTCAATCGCTTTAGCAATCTCAACGATATTGGCTACATTAGGTGACAGTTTCACATAAACAGGAACGGAGGAAACTTCCTTAACGGCTTTTGTCAATGTAGCCGCCATTTCTGGATCGGTCCCAAAGGCAATTCCGCCTGTTTTCACATTCGGACACGAGATATTCAGTTCAAGGGCATGAACATTGCTTGCTTGACTAATTTGCTTTGCTACTTCAACATAATCATCAACTTGTGATCCAGCAACATTGGCAATAATAGGGGTATCGAACTGCTCAAGCCAAGGTAATTCATGTTCAAGCACGCCTTTTAGACCTGGATTTTGGAGACCAATCGCATTCAGCATACCGGCTCCTGTCTCAGCTACCCTCGGTGTCGGGTTGCCAAATCTCGGTTCAAGGGTCGTGGCTTTAATCATGATGCCGCCCAGCAAGGAAAGGTCATATAATGATGCGAATTCTTTTCCAAATCCAAAACAGCCTGATGCAGGAATGATTGGATTTTTTAAAGATAAGCCGGGTAATTCGATGTTTAGCATGATAGCGCCACCTCCTCCGCTTTAAAAACAGGTCCATCCAGACAAACTTTAACGTACGGTTTCTCGTGCTGATCGGTATGACAGACACAAGCAAAGCATGCACCGATTCCGCAGCCCATTCGTTCTTCCATTGAAATATAGACAGGCTTATCGGGATAAGAGTCTTTTAGTGCTTTTAACATAGGTGTCGGTCCGCAAGAAAGCAAGACATCAAAGTCCAGCTCATTCTCTTCAATGACATTTGTCACGAAACCTTTCGAACCATATGTCCCATCAACGGTTGCGATAAACGTATCTCCGAGTGCTTGAAACTTCTCCTCATAAAATACATCCTTTTTCGATTGAAAACCGAGAACATGTTTTACGATGACGCCTTTTTTCGTTAACCGCTTAGACAGTTCATATAGCGGAGGCACACCGATTCCTCCACCGACTAATAATGCGGTCTGTCCGGCCTGAACGACTGAAGGGTCATAGCCGTTTCCAAGCGGTCCTAACACATCGACTGACTCTCCCGCCCGCTTTTGGGAAAGGAGCTTTGTGCCCTCTCCCTCTGCGCGGTAAATGATGGTTGCTTCTTGCTTTTCGGCATGAATGTTGGCAATACTGATCGGTCTTCTCAGCAGCGGTGTCATGGATTCACTGACCTTTATATGAAGAAACTGTCCAGCTGTTTGAAAGGATTCAACAAGATCACCTTTTAATGTCATTTCGTAAATATGATCAGCGATCTCTCGGTTTGAGACGACCGTCAAGTATGCTTTTTTCATATCGTTACTGTCACCTCAGCATTCGTTTTCACTTCTGGCATTTCATCTGCTCTAAATGTCATGCTCTCTAGCACTCTTAAAATCGCTTCCGCTGTATCTAGTGACGTTAAGCAAGCGACACCATTTTCAACAGATTCACGTCTAATTCTAAAGCCGTCTCTTGCCGGCTGTTTTCCTTTTGTTAAGGTGTTGATGACAAATTGGGCTTCACCATTTCGAATGACATCCAGCAGATTCTTTCCTTCTTCTCCTATTTTGCCGACAACACTTGATGGAATAGAGGCTTGTTTTAAGTAATTCGCTGTTCCTTCTGTTGCTAAAATATGATAGCCGATGGAATGGAATCTTCTTGCAATCTCAAGTCCTTCTTCTTTATCTTTATCAGCCACTGTCAGGAGCACCGTTCCGTCTTTTGGAATTTGAATGCCTGATGCAATCAACCCTTTGTAGAGGGCTTTTTCGATTGTGACATCTTTCCCCATGACTTCACCTGTTGATTTCATTTCAGGCCCTAGTGTAATATCTACTCTTCTTAGTTTTGCAAAAGAGAAGACTGGAACTTTCACATATACGCCTTCTTGCTCAACATGAAGCCCTTCTTGGTAGCCATAGTTTTTCAGTTTTTCTCCTAAAATAACCTTTGTAGCTAAGTTCGCCATTGGAATGCCTGTAATTTTACTTAAGAATGGGACAGTCCGGCTTGAGCGCGGATTCACTTCAAGTACGTACACTTCTCCTTTTGATAGAACAAATTGAATGTTCAAAAGCCCAATGATGTTAAGGCCTTTTGCCAGTTTAATCGTGTATTCTGCAATTTTCGCTTTGATGTCCTCTGACAAAGTTTGCGGCGGGTAGACCGCAATGGAGTCTCCAGAGTGAACTCCGGCTCTTTCAATGTGTTCCATAATGCCTGGTATGACAACCGTTTCTCCGTCAGACACAGCATCTACTTCAATTTCTTTTCCTGTCAAATACTTGTCAATGAGCACTGGGTGCTGCGGATTGACTTTCACCGCATTCTCCATGTAGTGAAGGAGCTCAGCTTCTTGATACACAATTTCCATTGCACGGCCGCCTAATACATAGGAAGGACGGACAAGCACGGGGTAACCGATTTGATTCGCAATCGCTACTGCCTCTGGCACAGACGTTGCTGTCTTACCTTTTGGCTGCGGCACGCCGAGAGTTTCTAATGTTTGTTCAAACTTGTCACGGTTTTCCGCACGGTCAAGGTCTTCAAGCGATGTTCCAAGTATCTTAACCCCTCTATTTGATAATTCATCTGCTAAGTTAATCGCTGTTTGTCCGCCAAACTGAACGACGACACCTTCTGGTTGTTCAAGGTCGATGATGTGCATCACATCTTCTACAGTGAGTGGTTCAAAGTAGAGCTTATCTGAAATACTAAAGTCTGTTGAGACGGTTTCAGGGTTGTTGTTAATAATAATGGCTTCATAGCCTGCTTGTTTGATTGCCCACACTGAATGAACGGTCGCATAATCAAATTCAACCCCTTGTCCGATTCTGATTGGACCTGAGCCTAGCACGATGACACTTTTCTTATCTGTTCGCTCGGATTCATTTTCATCTTCATATGTGCTGTAGAAATACGGTGTTTCTGATTCAAATTCTGCCGCACATGTGTCCACCATCTTATACACAGGAACGATGCCTGCTTCTGTTCTTAGGTTATAGACATCTGCCTCATTCATATTCCATTCGCGGCTAATATAAATATCTGAGAAACC
The DNA here is from genome assembly GCF_019091365.1 of Bacillus sp. GbtcB10. Taxonomy (NCBI): domain Bacteria; kingdom Bacillati; phylum Bacillota; class Bacilli; order Caryophanales; family Bacillaceae; genus Bacillus; species Bacillus sp. GbtcB10. The sequence goes on along the minus strand of NZ_JAGXJP010000001.1, from coordinate 657,301 downwards.
TTTTTCTTTCGCTTCTTTTAAAACGTCTACATTGCCTTTGTTTTCTTTTAGTGTCTTTTCAAATGCGATGATGCCTTCCAGCTTATGAAGGAAGAAATAATCAATTTTCGAGAATTCATGAATCTGTTCGACGGTATAGCCTCTTCTTAGCGCCTCAGCGATATAAAACAGACGCTCATCTCCTGCTTTGATAATCCGCTTTTCAAGCACTTCGTTCGTAATGTCCGCTTCGTCTTTTAATTCAATGTGATGCACATCCGCTTCAAGTGAACGAACAGCCTTTAAAAGAGACTCTTCTAATGTACGGCCGATCGCCATGACCTCACCCGTTGCTTTCATTTGTGTTCCAAGTCGTCTGTTGGCAGATTCAAATTTATCGAACGGCCAGCGCGGGATTTTTGAAACGATATAGTCGAGTGCTGGTTCGAACGCTGCATATGTTTTACCTGTGACTGGGTTCATCATTTCATCAAGTGTTAGGCCGACTGCGATTTTCGCTGCAAGTTTTGCAATTGGATATCCTGTTGCTTTAGACGCAAGAGCAGAAGAACGGCTCACGCGCGGGTTTACTTCGATAATATAGTATTGGAAGCTGTCTGGATCAATCGCCAGCTGTACGTTACATCCGCCTTCAATGCCAAGTGCACGGATCAGCTTGAGTGACACATTACGAAGCAGCTGATATTCACGATCACTTAGCGTTTGACTTGGTGCCACAACGATACTGTCACCTGTGTGGATGCCGACAGGATCAAAGTTTTCCATGTTACAAACCACAATGGCATGATCTCCGCTGTCACGCATGACCTCATATTCAATTTCTTTAAAGCCTGCGATACTTTTTTCAAGCAAACATTGTGTCACCGGACTTAACTTCAGTCCATTCTCGACGATTTCTTTTAATTCTTGCTCATTTGTACAAATTCCGCCGCCTGTTCCGCCTAGTGTATAGGCTGGTCTAACAATGACCGGGAAACCGATTTGATCTGTGAATGCCATCGCTTCTTCAAGGTTATGGATGATTTCACTTTCTGGTACAGGTTCATTTAATTCATTCATTAGATTACGGAATAAATCTCTGTCCTCTGCTTTTTGAATAGCTGACAGCTTTGTGCCTAGTACTTCAACACCGCATTCAGCGAGTACACCAAGATCTGATAATTCAACAGCAAGGTTCAATCCAGTTTGTCCGCCAAGTGTCGGCAGAATCGCATCAGGACGTTCTTTTCGAATGATTCGTGTTAAAAATTCTGGTGTCAGTGGTTCGATGTATACCTTATCGGCCATTTCTGTATCCGTCATGATCGTCGCAGGGTTAGAGTTCACAAGAACGACTTCATAGCCCTCTTCTTTTAGCGCTAAGCAAGCCTGTGTGCCTGCATAGTCAAACTCCGCTGCCTGACCGATGATGATTGGACCTGAACCGATCACTAAAATCTTTTTGATATCTACGCGTTTTGGCATACTTCTTCCCCTTCTTTCTCAGTTGTATGAATCATGTCCATGAACTCGTCAAATAAGTAGTTCGCATCTTCTGGACCCGGTGATGCTTCTGGGTGATACTGGACAGTGAATGCTGGTGCTTCTTTATGTTTTAATCCTTCAATGGTGTTGTCATTTAGCGCAATATGTGTGACTTCAAGCACGTCTTCATTAATGGCGCTAACCGTGTAACCGTGGTTTTGAGACGTCAGAGTTACCTTGCCAGTTGCTAGTTCTTTGACTGGATGATTGGACCCTCTATGCCCAAATTTCATTTTTTCTGTACTTGCGCCGCACGCAAGCGCGAATAATTGGTGTCCTAGGCAGATACCAAAGAGTGGTACCTTTCCAATCAGCTGCTGAATCATTTCAACCGCTTCTGGCACATCGACTGGATCCCCAGGTCCGTTTGAAAGCATGATGCCGTCTGGTTTTAACTGTAATACTTCATCTGCCGTGATATTGTATGGCACCACAATGACATCACAATCTCGCTTATTGAGTTCGCGCAAAATGCCATGCTTCATGCCGAAATCGACAAGCACAATTCTTTTTCCTCTTCCTGGGCTTGGATACGCATTTTTCACAGATACTTGGCTTACTTGATCTGTTGGTAGCTGCATCGTTTGAAGGCGGCTTACAACGTCTTCTACTTGTTCATCCGGTCCTGCAAAAGCTCCTCTTAATGTACCTGCACTTCGAATCATGCGCGTGAGCTTGCGTGTATCAATGCCGCTAAGACCCGGGATATTTTTCATTTTTAAATACTCATCAAGTGAGTATGAAGAGCGCCAGTTTGAAGGCTTTTCACAAAGCTCTTTCACGATCAGCCCTTTCACAAACGGTGTGATCGATTCAAAATCATCACGGTTAATGCCGTAGTTGCCGATCAGCGGGTAAGTGAGTGTGACAATTTGTCCGCAGTACGACGGGTCAGACAAAATCTCTTGATAGCCTGTCATCCCTGTGTTAAAGACGACTTCTCCGACTGACGGTTCTAAGCTGCCAAAGCCTGTTCCTTCGAATACTGTTCCGTTTTCTAGCACTAAGCGTCTCTTCATTTTACTAGTCTCCCCTCTTCATAAACGACTTTCCCAGATGCAAGTGTCATGACCGGCCATCCTGATACAGTCAATTTGTCAAACGGTGTATTTTGTCCTTTAGATAAGAAGCTTTTTTTGTCAATTGCCATTTCTTTGTTTAAATCAATCAGTGTGATATCAGCGATTTGACCTTCTTCCAGCTTTCCGTATGGAAGAGCAAAGGCTTCTGCTGGTTTGATGGTCATATAATCAACAAGTTCTTTTAATGTCCATTCCCCTGTTTTCACAAAACGTGTGTAAAGAAGCGGGAACGCTGTTTCAAGTCCAACAATCCCAAAAGGTGCCCTCTGCATCGTTTCGTTCTTTTCTTCTTCTGTATGCGGTGCATGGTCTGTGGCGATAAAATCAATCGTGCCATCTAAAAGCCCCTCGATCAGTGCCTCGCGATCTTCTGCTCCTCTGAGCGGCGGATTCATTTTATAGTTTGTGTCAAGACCTGGGATGTCTGTATCACATAAGAGCAGGTGATGTGGAGAGACCTCAGCCGTCACACGAATGCCTGCTTTTTTTGCATCGCGTACCACTCGGACTGATTCCTTTGTGCTGATATGGCATACATGATAATGACAATTCGCTGCTTCTGCTAAGAGGACATCTCTTGCAATATGCACCGATTCACAAATTGACGGTATCCCGTTTAACCCATTTGCTTTTGAAAAGTCTCCTTCATGAACGCATCCTCCATAAATGAGTGAGTTATCTTCACAGTGCGCCACTATGGCTTGATCAAGGCTTGCTGCCTTTTTCATTGCTTCGTACATCATGCCTGCGGTTTGAATACCAACACCGTCATCCGTAAAGGCAAATGCACCCGCTTCTTTTAACGCCGCAAAGTCTGTCATCTCTTCGCCAATTTGTCTCGTCGTGATGGAAGCGTATGGCAGTACTCTTACAGATGAGGTCTCTTTGATTCGATTCATCAGCCATTCCATTTGTTCTTTTGTATCTGGAACTGGCCGTGTATTTGGCATCGCTGCAATGGTCGTATACCCGCCTCTTGCTGCTGCCTTAGAACCTGTTTCAATGGTTTCTTTTTTCTCACCGCCTGGCTCTCTTAAATGCACATGCAGATCAATCAAACCTGGTGATACAAATAGCCCTGCTGCATCAATGACTTCTTCTCCGTCTTCTCTTTTTAAGTGACCCACTGCTTGAATCACTTTTCCTTCTACCCTAATATCCTGCTGCACTCTTTCCCCTGTGCTTGTTAAGATAAAACCGTTTTTAATGAGATATGACATAGACAGAATCTCTCCCTTTTTGATGTAGTCTGCTATTTTGAAAAGCTCTTTTTAACACAGCCATTCGGATATACACACCATTTTCCATTTGTTTGAAAATCCTTGACTGTTTTGACTCTACTAATGAATCATCTATTTCAACACCTCTATTTACTGGTGCTGGATGCATAATAATCGCTCTTTCTTTCATTTTGCTTGCCCTGTCTACTGTTAATCCATAAGTCGATAAGTAACCCTCATTGCCCATCTTTTCTGAGTGCCTTTCATGCTGAATTCTCAGCAGCATCACCACGTCAGACCGCTTCACGGCTTCGTCCACTTCGACATACGTTCCATGAGGATTTTGTTCATCTTGGAAGGAAGCTGGTCCTGAAAAGAGCACTGTCGCTCCTAGTCTTGCGAGGACTTCAGCATTGGACCTTGCCACCCTGCTATGTTTGATATCACCATGAATCGAGATCGTTAAGCCTTCAAAGCCGCCAAACTCTTCGAAGATCGTCATCAAATCCAGCAATGATTGTGTAGGGTGCTGTCCGCAGCCATCTCCCGCATTAATGATTGGAATCCCGACCTTCCCAATCAGCTCTTTGTAATATTCGTCGGTACTGTCTCTGATGACACATGCCTTGACTCCGATGGATTCAAGTGTTTTCACTGTATCGTAAAGGGTCTCTCCCTTTTGAACAGAGGTACTTGCTGCGTCTAGGTTCAGCACATTCATTCCAAGTTTTTTCTCTGCCACCTCAAAGCTAAAACGCGTTCTTGTACTTGGTTCAAAGAAGAGGTTCGCTACAAATTCACCTGCTAAACCATGTTCCTGTTTCCCTTTTTTCAATGCACATGCTTCTTCAATCAGCTGTAAAATTTCTTCCTTTGACAAGCTGCTCATTGTCGATAAATCATTCATTTTTTCTGCCCCCTCTAGTTTTTCATCACTTTCAGGTTCAAAAAAACCCTAAGCCTCGGCAGCTTAGGGTTCTCCAAAAGAAGCAGGGGTGCTTTCGCACGTTCTGCTCCGTTTAGAACCCTTGTCAGCCTCACTGGACTTCTTTTAAAAGGTTTTCGGTATTCGATTCATTTGACTCATCATCTTCTGCCTTTTGATGCGGCAGAATCATATTTAACAGGACGCCAGTAATGGCAGCGAGTGCCATTCCTGACAGCGTCAGATTGATTTGTTTCACCTCAATGAATGCCCCGCCAATTCCAATGACTAAGATGACTGATGCGATAATGAGATTGCGCTTTTCTTCAAAGTTCACTTTATGATCAATCAGGATTCGCAGTCCGCTTGAGGCTATGATTCCAAAGAGCAGGAACGAAACGCCCCCCATAACCGCGGATGGTACTGTACTGATTAATGCTGAAATTTTCCCAACAAAGCCGAAGCAGATCGCAAACACCGCTGCTCCGCCGATGACGAAGATACTGAACACTCTTGTGATGGCAAGGACGCCAATGTTCTCTCCATAAGTCGTTGTTGGAGGTCCGCCGATGAGTGAAGCGAAGATTGTCGCCGCACTGTCTCCTAAAATGGAGCGATGAAGACCTGGCTTTTTAATAAAATCTTGTCCAACAACTTTGCTTAACACGACTTGATGGCCGATGTGCTCAGACATGGTCACAAAGGCAACCGGCACCATCACTGTGAGAATGCTTAAAGTCACAGCAGGTGTATAGTCGACAAATGGTACAACAAAGTCTGGTACAGCAAACCATTTTGCAGCAATGACCGGCTGGAAGTTCACAATGCCTTGTGTTAAAGCAAAGAGGTAGCCGCTGATAATGCCGATTAAGACTGGAATCAAGCTAAGGAATCCTCTTAGGAAGATCATACTAATAATGGTGACAGCGAGTGTGAAGCCTGCAACCATTAAGTGCTTCAGGCTGTAAACAAGCTCCTTTGCATTTGGATCCACGTACATCGCCATGTTAACAGCTGTTCCAGCGAGTCCGAGTCCGATGACCATAATGACGGGTCCTACAACGACAGGCGGCAGAAGCTTCATTAGCCAGCCTGTGCCAAGCCATTTGATAAATAATGCGATGAGTGCATATGCCACACCAGCCATAAAGGCACCTACCATTGCGGCTCCAGGGCCGCCGGTGGCTTTTACATTCAAGATAGGGGCGATAAAGGCAAAGGACGATCCAAGATACGCCGGAATCTGCCCTCTTGTGATGATTAAGTACACAATGGTTCCAACCCCGCTTGAGATGAGCGCAACGGCTGGGCTCATATCAATGATCTTTGGTACAAGAATGGTTGCACCAAACATGGCAAACAAGTGCTGCAGGCTGAGTGAAAGCCATGTGAACGGTTTTGGGATATCTCGAATGCCTAAATTGGCTTTTTGCTGACTCATGATTTTCCTCCTAGATGTGTCCTTTTTCATTAAAAAAGCCTCTTTGCGAGTATGCGCAAAGAGGCCTAGAAAAACCGTACACGTCACTTTAGTCGTGTGCTCGGTGTCTCTGTTATTGCCCTCTTTGCAAACTCTCTGGAATGCATTTAAAAAGGTTATTTTTCATATATAGCGACAAGGTCGTTTTGATCTACTTCATTGAGCTGAACCATGACTGTCTCTGCTTTTGATGTCGGGATGTTTTTCCCGATATAATCTGCCCGAATCGGCAGCTCCCGGTGTCCCCGGTCGACTAGAACAGCCAGCTGAATGGAAGATGGTCTTCCTACATCCACAAGCGCATCCATAGCTGCTCTCACCGTTCTACCTGTGAACAGCACATCATCAACGACAATGAGTGTTTTGTCATTAATGTCAGCTGGGATGTCTGCACCCTTGACAAGCGGGTCTTGGTTCTCTGTCTTTTTTGTCAGGTCATCACGGTATAGCGTAATATCAAGTTCACCCACAGTCACTGGGTTTCCTTCAATTTGCTCGATGCGCTCTGCAAGGCGCTTTGCAAGATGAATACCTCTTGTCTTGATCCCGGCTAGGATGACATCCTTCATCCCTTTGTTGCGCTCAATCATTTCATGTGCAATACGGGTAAGCGCTCGTCTTATCGCTTGTTCATCAAGAATGACTGCTTTTTGTTCCATCTTTTACACCTCTTTTTGACAAATAAAAAGCCCCTTCTGCAAAGGGCAGAGAGGGGCGCTCATTTGTGCATACTCGTGCACAAATTGATCCGTTATCCTTCTCAGCCTCTCTGGACTGTTTTAAAGAATCTCAATTTCTTCGTTTATTATTTCAAAAAAAGAACGGTCTGTCAATCGTTATTTCTTAATGAATCGATAAAGCCTCTCATATCAGCTGGAATTGGAGCTGTAAACTCCATATATTCTCCTGTTCTAGGGTGATCAAATCCTAACACGCCTGCATGTAGCAGTTGTCCATTGAAATCAACCGTTTTTCTCGGGCCATATTTTGGATCTCCTGCAAGCGGATAGCCAATGTATTTCATATGAACACGAATTTGGTGGGTTCTTCCTGTTTCAAGGCGGCATTCTACAACGGTAAAGTCTTTAAAGCGCTCCATCACATCAAAATGAGTGACTGCCTGCTTTGCATTTTCTTTTGTGACCGTCATGCTTTGGCGATCTTTTTTGTCTCGACCAATTGGTGCATCAATCGTTCCAGTATCATGCTGAATGATGCCATGAACAACGGCTGTGTATTTTCTAGTGACCGTTTTCGCCACCAGCTGATTGACGAGTGATTCATGCGCCATATCATTTTTTGCGACCATTAAAAGCCCTGACGTATCTTTATCAATTCGGTGGACAATTCCAGGGCGCATGACACCATTAATGCCTGACAAATCATTGCAATGAGCCATGAGGCCATTGACAAGAGTACCTGTCACATGTCCTGGTGCTGGATGAACGACCATTCCTCTTGGCTTATTGACCACTAGTACATCTTCATCCTCATAATAAATATCAAGATCCATTGATTCCGCTTCTACATCTAGTGCTTCTGGATCTGGAATCTCTACTTTGATTTGATCTCCAGCTTGTACTTTATAATTGGCCTTCACTTGTTTTCCATTTACTTCGATGAGCCCATCTTTCACCCACTGCTGGACTTGAGTTCTTGACCATTCTGGTTCAGTTGTGCTTAAAAATTTATCAAGCCGTTCACTCGTTTGTTCTTCTGAAACGGCAATGTTTACTTGATTCATGTAGTTGACTCCTTATTTTTCTTTCCATCTAACAGCATTTGAATAAAGAGCAGAATGACCCCCACACATAGAGAGGAATCTGCGATATTAAAGATTGGATAATGATAATCCCCAAATACGAAATGAGCAAAATCAACCACTTCTTGACGGAAAATACGGTCAATAAAGTTTCCAATCGCTCCGCCAAGCATTAAGGCAAGCGCTACGCCAAGTAGCTTGTCCTTTTGTCCATGTTTTTGCAAATAATAAACAATTCCTGCAATAACAACGAGTGTGATCACATAGAAAAACCACATTTGTCCTTGGAGAATCCCCCATGCGGCTCCTGAATTTCGGTGGGATGTGATGTAAAAGAAGCCATCAATCACAGGAATAGAATCACCGAGCATCATATGTTTGACAATGAGCCATTTTGTTAATTGATCTAAACAAATTATCACGAATGCGATTATGTAATAGAACACACACGTTCCTCCATCTTCATACTTTGGTCTTTAAGCATTTTATCAAGAAAACAGGAAGGAGTAAAGAAACTTTAGTTGACAGACAAAAACCTCCCTACATGTGGAAGGCTTCAAAATGAGAATCGTTCGATTCATAAGGATAAGGGGTGAATGCTTTTTTCTCGTATTGCTTATGATATAAAAAGTCGTCAGTCGTACGAGCAGTCGGAAGAATACTCATTTGTTCAATGGGCATTGTATGCCCAGTCGCCTCACATATGCCATAAGTTCCTTGTTCAATTTTTGCAATCGCGAGCGAAACATCTTGCAGTTCTTCTTTGATGTGATAAAGAAGCGTGGTCGTTTTTGCTTGATCGAACGTGACATGTTCAGCGGGTGAACGCAATGATGCATATTCAAACAGTTTCGATTGCAGTTCTTCTCTCATTTGAAGGAGTTCCATGTAAATCGTCTCTAGATCGCCATTCATGTCGCTGTTTCAACTCCTGCCCTGTCGTGATAATCATATTGTTGCCCCGCCTGTTCACTTTAAAGCCATAAGATTTTTCCTTTCGTTCTAAACGCTGTCATTTTCTCTATATCAAAAACGCCCCGCTATATGCGGGGCGCTAGTTGGTGATATCACGCTGTTAATTCTGGTAATATTTCTCCACAATTTCAGCATTTTTGAGCGACAATGTTGGGTATTTTGGATTTGCGCCAACATCTTTTGAAATAATGCGGGAACGTTCGCACAGTTCGCCTTCTGCTTTTTGAACAACAATTCGTCCTGATGTGTATTCAGGCGCTGATGCGTCTGCATGCTTCTCATCTTCTACTGTTAATTCAGAAATGATAAAGAGCTGCTTCACATCTTCTTTAATGGATGCAAGAAGGTTTTTCACTTCCTCTGTTGCATAAAGGGTCACACTTGCTTCAAGTGAACGTCCGATGACTTTCTCATTACGCGCAATTTCCAGCGCTTTTAGCACATCGTCACGCACTTCCATAAAGCGGTCAAACTTCACTTCTGTCGCTTCTGCTTGAGGAACAGCTACACCTTCTGGCATATCTGTTAACTGAACACTTGGTTCTTCAACAAAGCTTAAGTGGCTCCATAGTTCGTCTGCTGTATGCGGAAGAATTGGTGCTGTCAGCTTCACTAACGCCATTAATGTTTCGTAGAAGACCGTTTGCATGCTGCGGCGGTCTGGATGATCCGCATGCTCAATGTATACCACATCTTTTGCAAAATCGAGATAGAAAGAGCTAAGCTCAATCGTACAGAAGTTGTGGATGGCATGATAGACAACCGCAAATTCGTAATCATCATAAGCTTTTTTCACTTTATCAATCAATTTGTTTAATTTGATTAAGATATATTGATCCACTTCGCGAAGCTCTTCGACTGGTACTGCATTGACTGCTGGATCAAAGTCAAACAGGTTACCATGCAAGAAGCGGAACGTGTTACGGATTTTACGATAAACTTCTGCGACTTGTTTTAAAATGTCGTCAGACACTGGATGATCGGCTTGATAGTTGACAGAAGAGACCCAAAGTCTAAGAATCTCCGCACCAAGCTGCTTCGCCACTTTCGTCGGATCGATCGTATTGCCTAATGATTTACTCATTTTGCGTCCTTCTTTATCAAGCGTAAAGCCATGGCTGAGAACACCTTTATATGGCGCTTTTCCTGTGACAGCAACTGCTGTAGATAAAGATGAGTTAAACCAGCCGCGATATTGATCAGAACCTTCAAGGTAAAGGTCTGCCGGACGAACAAGGTCATCTCGTTCTTCTAATACCGCTTGGTGAGAAGAACCAGAATCAAACCATACATCCATGATATCTTGCTCTTTTGTAAATTCACCGTTCGGGCTGCCTGGATGTGTAAAGCCTTCAGGCAATAATTCTTTTGCTTCTTTTTCAAACCAAATATTCGAGCCATGTTCTCTAAATAATTGAGAGACGTGCTGAATCGTTTCATCTGTGATGATTGGCTCACCATTTTCAGCATAGAAGACTGGGATTGGAACGCCCCATACACGCTGTCTTGAAATGCACCAGTCACCTCTGTCACGCACCATATTGAACAGGCGCGTTTCGCCCCAAGCTGGAACCCATTTCGTTTCTTTAATATTATCTAATAGTGCTTCTCTGAAATCTTTAATGGAAGCAAACCACTGAGCAGTTGCACGATAAATTGTTGGTTTTTTCGTTCTCCAGTCATGCGGATAGGAGTGCGTGATAAAGTCGAGTTTTTTCAATGCGCCTTTTGCTTCAAGCTGTTCTGTGATGGCTTTATTGGCATCCTCGTAGAATAGTCCTTCAAAACCAGGTGCTTCTTCTGTCATCACACCTTTTTCATCTACTGGACATAACACATCAAGACCGTACTTCATACTTACGATAAAGTCATCTTCCCCGTGACCTGGCGCTGTGTGAACACAGCCTGTTCCTGCATCTGTTGTGACGTGATCGCCAAGCATCACAAGAGAATCTCTATCGTAAATTGGATGTGCTGCAACGACCTTATCTAATTCTTTACCTTTTAACGTTTTCACAACTTCGTACTCTTCAAAGCCAAGTGTTTTTGCCACTTGTTCAACTAGTTCAGATGCGATGACATATCGCTCAGCACCCACTTGAAGCACGCTGTACTCTAGGTTTGGGTGAACACAAATGCCAAGGTTTGCAGGAAGTGTCCAAGGTGTTGTTGTCCAGATGATGAACTGCTCGCCGTTTTCAAGTACGCCTTTGCCATCTTTCACTTTAAATGATACGTAAATTGATGGTGAACGTTTGTCCTTGTATTCAATTTCTGCTTCAGCAAGTGCTGATTCACTTGATGGAGACCAGTTAACAGGCTTAAGACCTTTGTAAATATAGCCTCTTTTCGCCATTTCACCAAAGACAAGAATTTGCTGCGCTTCGTATTCAGGCTTTAATGTCACATATGGATTGTCCCAGTCTGCTCTTACGCCCAAACGTTTAAACTGATTGCGTTGACCTTCGATTTGTTTCCAAGCATACTCCTCACATAGTTTACGGAATTCTGCTGTCGACATTTCTTTGCGTTTGACTTTTTTATTTTTCGTAAGGGCTGTTTCAATCGGTAAGCCATGTGTATCCCAGCCCGGTACGTACGGTGCATGGAATCCATTCATTGATTTAAAACGGACAATAAAATCTTTGAGGATTTTATTGAGTGCGTGCCCCATATGAATGTCACCATTCGCATATGGAGGTCCATCATGCAAAATAAAGGTCGGGCGTCCTTTTGTCCGCTCTAAAACCATTTGATAGATGTCTTTTTCTGCCCACTCCTCTTGGATTTCAGGCTCTTTGTTCGGCAGGTTCCCTCTCATCGGGAATTCTGTTTTTGGCATTAATAAGGTGTCTTTGTAGTTCATACCTATTCCTCCACATGCAAATTCGTATTAAAAAACAATAAAAAAAGCCCTCTCATCCCATAAGGGACGAGAAGGCTTGTCTCGCGGTACCACCCTTTTAGACAAGCGCTTTGAAATTGCCGCTTATCCACTCTAAAATCGTAACGTGATCAGACGCCTTTTCTTACTCATTCATTTCAGAAAAGGAACTAAAGGGGTGATCTCGTTGCAGCGTTTCGTAATGTCAGGCTTCCACCGTCCCTGATTCGCTTTATTACGCATGTAACCGCTGCGAGTGTCCCTTTCAAACGTTTATCTCTTGTTAATTTATGATGGTATTATATGCAACATGAGCACGTCATGTCAAGATGATGCGCTTATTCTTTTTCGTCAAAGACAGCGTCAACTTCATATTCCAGCAAATGATCCCAATCATCATTTTTCAGAAGATCAAGCTGAGCTTCGATGAGCATTTGGAAACGAGTTCTAAAGACTTTCGACTGTTTCTTGAGCTCTTCGATTTCCATTGCAATCTTTCTTGATTTTGATAACGCTTCGTTGATAATACGGTCTGCATTTTTCTCAGCTTCACGAATGATCAATTTCGCTTCTTTATCAGAATGACGCTTCACGTCTTCTGCTGCTTCTTGCGCCACAAGAATGGATTTGTTTAATGTTTCTTCAATTGTTGCAAAATGGCCTAGTCTTTCATCAAGCTCGTTGACTTTGTCTTCAAGCTCGTTCTTTTTGCGAAGTACGATCTCGTAATCTTTACGTACTTGGCTTAAAAACTCATTTACTTCATCTTCGTCATAGCCGCGAAAACTTTTTGTGAATGTTTTATTATGAATATCATTAGGTGTTAATGGCAATCTTGCCACCTCCAGATTCAAATTCGTTATGTCAGAAGCTCAAATGTTACTTTGAATTTATCTTTTTTTGTCTTCCCATCAATTGTTTTTAAGCTAAAGCGGCCAAATCCCCTGACAGAGAGCTGATCACCTTCACCAATTGTAAAGGAAGGGTCTTCAGTGACTTTCCAGTTGACTTTGACAAGACCATTTTTGACCAAAAGCTGTGCTTTTTGCCGAGACTGACGGCTGACAGCAGCACATACAGCGTCAAGCCGCAGTGAAGAAATCGTATCTTCTTTGATATCGGTTTTGCTGATGACTGGCTGAAGATCTGCCTTGCTAATTTCCTCTAATGAAACAGATGCTCTGCCCACATGCGTCAGCTGAGCCCGAACAAAATCGGCAACATCGCTTGTACAAATAAATTGCACGTTGTCCTCTGAAAACAACAAATCACCGAATTTTTGACGCTTCAGGCCTGTCCCAATAAGCGAACCGAGAAGGTTGGGGTGTTCTATCGAAATAAACTTTTTCGCATAGTTCACCTGAAAATAAGTCAGTTCAAAATCCTGTATGGTCGGTGCTAAATAGTCAGGATAGATCAAAGCCCTTTTCCGCTCCGCTTCCTCATAACCGCCAAAAAACATGAGACCTAGTTCATCAGAATGCTGAATCACGGACTGGGTAATGAACTGCTCACGCGGATCAAGAAAGTCTGTTAATTTCATTCGATATTGTTCGAGTACGATGTTTTTCCAGCCTAATACTTGGTCGACAAATGGCTGTTCGTCTTTTCTAAAATGTTGATAAATATCGCTCATTTTGTTCCCCTTTTATGTAAAAGAGCCTGGCAGATGCCAAGCCCGGCAGCCTGTTTACATGAATCGTACAATCATATTATAAAGACCAGTTAGTCCATACGATGATGCGAAACGAATCACAAGCAATGCCACAATCGGCGAGATGTCAATCATGCCAATTGGCGGAATAATTTTACGGAATGGTTCTAAATACGGTTCGCAAATGTTTGTCAAGAAGCGGCCAATCGCTGTTTCTCTTGCAGATGGCACCCATGACATAAAGATGTAAATAATGATCGCGAATGAGTAAATCGTTAAGACCGTACCCAAAATATTAAAAATGAAATTTAGAATAACTATGATTTACCACCTCTGAGGTTCTTCCTCTGTCAATAGTTCTGATATTGTGCCAGATACATCCACATTATCAGGAGTGCAGAGGAATATATTCGAGCCAATACGCTGAATGTCTCCACCGATTGCATAAACCGTTCCGCTTAAGAAGTCGATGATTCGCTTTGCTTGATCGTGCTGAATGCGCTGCAAATTGACGACGACTGCACGACGATTTTTAATATGGTCTGCAATCTCCTGAGCCTCTGCATAAACACGCGGCTCACTTAACACCACTTTAGAGGATTTTTGCACGCTTTGCAAGCTGACGACATTTTGTTTTCCTGCCTGAGGACGCTCTTGAAATGCCGCTTTATCTTTTGTGTTTTTTTCTTCTTGTGCTGGTTCTCTTTCTTCATCAATATATTCGTACTCATACTCTTCATCATCGAGTGTGAAGAAGCTTTTAAACTTATTTTTTATGCTCATGTCACGCACCTCCTGTTTCATTTCCAACAAGTGAAGAGCCAATCCGAACAAATGTCGCACCTTCTTCAATTGCGATTTCAAAATCGTTTGACATGCCCATCGATAAATGCTGACAAGGTGCATTTACTTGGTTCAGTTGTTTTACCTCTTGTTGAAGGTTTTTTAATGTTTTAAAACAGTTTCGTATCACAGTATGATCATCTGAAAATGGAGCCATCGTCATGAGTCCAGCAATTTCAATATGTTTGAAATCAGCGAGCTGTTTGACAAATGGAATCACGTCTTCGCTTTGTAAGCCGTGTTTTGACTCCTCAAGTGATGTGTTCACCTGTACAAAACAGCGAACCGTGTGATCCGCTCTTTTTTCAATTTCATTCGCAAGGGACATTCTGTCTAGCGAATGTAAGTAGTCAATGGTCTGAATGACAGATTTCACTTTTCGCGTCTGTAAACTGCCGATGAAGTGCCAGCTAATGTTTTCATCGGTTATGGCTGCCTGTTTTTCAAGTAACCCTTGGTCACGATTTTCACCAAAGTGCAAAATGCCGGCATCCTTTGCTTCTAATGCTCGTTCAATCGAGACATATTTTGTGACAGCGACAACCGATACATCGTCTGGATGTCTACCTGCTCTTTTACATGCTTCGTTGATTTGTTCATTTATTTGTCTGAGATTCTCTCGTACATTCAATTGCACTTATGCCTCCTTAAACCCGACAAAAGACATCATACGTCCTGTTTTCCCTTGATCACGCCGGTGTGAGAAGAAATGCTGCTCATTGCAACTTGTGCACATCGAACTGACATGTATGTTTTCTTCTTTTAATCCTGCATGAAGTAATACGTTTTTGTTTAGTGTTTTTAAGTCAATTTTGTATTGTCCTTGTGACATCTCGGAATACACATCCTCTGTTGAAAAAGGAAGCTGTTTCACTTGATCTATGACAACATCATCTACTATGTAGCAGCAGCTGCCAATGGATGGTCCAATGACGACTTGTATATGATCGGCATCAGCGCCTTCTTGGCGAACCCATGCATCAACCATGTTGGCGCCAATTTGTTTGACGGTTCCTTTCCAGCCGGCATGAGCCGTTCCAATCAGCCCAGATTGCGGCGCTAGAAAATAAAGCGGAACACAGTCAGCGAAACAAAGAGCGAGCATGATGTTTGGTTCAGAGGTGTATAAACCATCTGTTCTCGAGAGCGCTTCATCATACTGAAGACTTCCTCTTCCCTTTTGTTCCTTCGTGACTTTCATGATGCGATCCTCGTGTGTTTGGTCAGCAAACACCCAATTAGAGAGCGGCACAGCAGTAGCATCTGCAATGACTTGACGATTCATTTGGACACTAGAAGCATCATCTCCTACATGGAGTCCAGTGTTCATTGATTGATATGGAGAAAGGCTAAAGCCGCCATTTTTTGTCGTAAAACCGGCCAATATCTCTTTTCCAGAACATGTCATGTTCGTCCAATCATGAATCAGCATTGCATAAGGTGATTTCTGCTGAAAGGGGTCATATTTGTCTATCAAAGCTGCCTCCCACCTTTCATTCATCTCTCTTTATATCGCTCCTATTTTACCACAAGACCTGCTAAGACAGTTAGTGGGATTCATTAAATATTACACTCAAATGTGCCCTTTCTACAGGTTTTTTTTCAAATTGATATGAAAACGTAATCTTTTTACCCGAAAAAGACATTGATTGCTGAGAATGGAGAGCTTATGTTAAGGATCATTGAATGATTCATTGAGGAGTTATACGAATTTTAAGAAGACAAACGGACAAGTATCACATCTTCGCCAATTTTTACTATATTTCGCCACGGGACAATCATTTCCTCTTCTTTTCCGAAAAATCCCATCATTTTACCTGTACCGCCTATGATAATCGCTTGTATTTTACCGCTCGTGACATTGATATCGATGTCTCCAATAGTACCTAATTTTTTTCCGCTCGACACATCGACGACATCTTTGATTTGGAATTCAGAAATACTGATCATCTGTCCTTCCCCGCCTTTCGTTTTCTACTATAATATGTATGATGGAAAAGCAGGGAAGCAGACCAATAGTTTCTCTTATCTACAATTTACTTAAGTGAGGGCGGCCGTTTTGCCACATGACTTCAACTGGACATTCAAAAAAGGAAGAAAGCAAGTCACTTGTCATCATCTGCTTTGTCTCCCCTTTATGAAAAACAGTACCTTCTTTTAATAATAAGGTGTGCTGAAAAATCGGGAGAATCTCTTCTGCATGGTGGGTCGTATAAAGCAATGTGGGCGCATCTGGTTTTGATGCAATCAATGAGATCGTCTCCAGCACTTGTTCTCTTGCTAAGAAATCAAGACCCGTCACAGGTTCATCTAATATTAGAAGCTTCGGATCATTCATTAAAGCTCTTGCGATCAGCACTTTTTGTTTCTCCCCTTGCGAGAGGGTTTCATACGTGCGATTGGCATATTGAAACGAGCCAAATGTTTTTAATAAATCAATCGCCTTCTCTCTTATCTCATCTGTCGGTGTTTCATAAAGTCCGATGGAAGCAAATGCCCCGCTCAAAACAATTTCAAATGCATTGTCATCTCTGTGCAGCTTCTTTTCAAGACCAGCAGAGATGAGACCAATTTTCTTCCTTAGTTTTTCACCAAGCGCTTCCTTGCCAAACACATGGCCTAACACCGTCATCTCACCTGACGTTGGAAAATAATATGAGCAAAGCATATTTAATAAAGCCGTTTTCCCAGCACCATTCAATCCATAAAGCACCCAGTGTTCCTGGTTTTTCACCTGCCAGTCAATAGAACGAAGCAGCCATTTTCCATTTCGTTTTAAAGAAACATCCTTCAAGTCAAGCGACACGATCTTTTCCCCCTGAATAAAAATTCTGAATAAACAAATAATAACGTCTACAGCATATCGCAAATGTTTCAATCAGTAAACCTAACGCAAAAAAGCTGCTCCCTATTAAGGAACAGCTTTTTTGCATGGTTACGAAATTTCAATTCGTACGCCCTCTTTAATGTCAGGAAACGTATGCGGGGATGCAAAGACAGCTCCCGGTAATACATCATCAAACGGCTCTTGGAAGTAGATCGAAATATGGCCGAGTTCCTTAAAGTTGTCATTTGCTTTATTGCCTAAAGCAGTAATGGTATAAGTTTGGTCGCCCACTTGAATCGTTCCGCCTAATTTCAGCGGCTCTTCTTCTAAGTGTTCAAACTCATGAATGACAGACATATCTCTTAATTCCTGCGGCGCTGCTGGTCCAAATAAAACAATCAGCTTATCTTCTTTAAACTGCGGGACTAAGATCCCAATTTCTTTTACGACAGATTGTGTTACCATGTATCTCGATTCCTCCTTTAATACGTTTAATACATACCGAAGCTGGCAACGTATGCGATCACAACAGATAGAACGCCTGTAATGAGACGGCTATACAAAACTGCTGGTACCCCATATTGTACCGTTTCCGGCTTCGCTTCACCAAGTGATAGCCCCACCGGGATAAAGTCACACCCTACTTGACCGTTGATCGCAAACAGTGCTGGAAGAGCAAATTGAGGCGGAATATTCCCTAGTGCAATTTGACTACCAATGAGAACACCGATGACTTGTGCAATGACTGCCCCAGGTCCTAAGACAGGCGATAGGAACGGTAAGGTACAGACAACAACGAGCAGTAAGAGCCCCCATAAAGATCCTGCCAAAGGTGAAAGGAAATGGGCAATCAGATCACCGATTTTTGTATAATTGATAATTCCAATTAACATACTGACAAAGGCCATGAATGGAATAATGTTTTTAAGGAGCATATCAACTGAATCACGACCAGCTTGATAGAATGTGCCGGTTACTTTCCCGATTCCTCTTGAGAATCTCATGAGGAAATTCCCTTTTTCTTGACGTTCGATATTTTCCTCTTTCAGTTTTGAATAGGTTTCTTTGAAATTTTCTTTGTCAATTGGGCCGCTGCTTTCTTGACCTTCTACATTCCCTTCACTATCAGATGCTTCCGCAAAGGAAATATCTTTTTCTGTGACACCTGATACGAAGATATCCTCTGTAATATGTTTTGCAAGCGGTCCAGAAGGAGAGGATGCCAGCACATCGACAGTAGGAATGCGTTTCATTGGATAAAGCCCAATTCGCGCTGTTCCTCCGCAGTCAATGACAACACACATCATTTCATCTTCTGGTATAGAATTTTTAAAGCCATCACATGCTTCTGTCCCTGTCATTTCTGCAATTTTACGTGCAACTGGGTGAATGCCTCCTCCTGTAATGGAAACGACCTTTCTTCTTTTACCGGTTGGTTCAAGCTCTAATCCTTTTCCCCATCCGCCAGCACCTTTTGCAACAAATACTTTGTGGTTTGTCATGTCTAACCCTCCCCTATTGTGAATTCGCTTTCATTTTTCCTGCTAAGTACTTTGTGATCCATTCCGTAATGATTCCGCGAAGTAAAATGACAACGATCCCGACTAAGAAGTAACGAACAGCCAGCTCTGACATAGAGTATCCAGCTTCTTTAATCCCGTTCGCAATTCCTAAGTAGACAAACAGTTCTCCTGCGTTGGCATACGGGAACAGCGATGTCACCGGATGAACAAATGAAACAGCTGAATCATAGAATGCTGGTTTTTGTTTTTCAGGTAAGAAGCGGCCAAACGTATAAGCCATTGGGTTTGTCAAAATAAGAACGGATAAGATCGGCATTAACGTATAGCGCAAAATGGTATATTTCGCTGCAAACTGAATCGCTCTATTCACTCGCTCTTCTCCAATAAACTTCATGACAGCATAAGTGAAAGTAAGTAACACAACAAGCGTTGGAACGATACCTGTAACAAGACCCATGAATTGCTTTCCGCCGGCTTCAAACATCCCGATAAAGTGCTCTCCAAACCATTGAATCCATTCCATGTTTCATCTCCCCTTTCTTAGTTCACATTTGTTATATTTTTTTTAGAAATCGAGACAAGCGCCTGCTCCGCTGCCATGGAGAGTGCTTGCATGACAGCTGGTCCCCTTTTGCGCTTTTTCAATGTTTGTTTCATCATGTGATGCTCATCAAGCACAGCCCCCACATGTTTTCCTTCATAGGAAGGCAGTTCCTTAAATTTAGACAAAATCGAGACGCCACCCAGCACATGACACTTTTGAATGATGTATGATTCATCGACAATGATGAGCGCAATGGCTCCAGGACCAAATTTGCGCCGCTCCATTCCTGAAAACAAGTGATAGCCTTGTTTCCCTTTATAGTCGTCAATCAGTGAATCCATGCTTTTGCGGTAGTACTTGATTTGAATAAACGATAAACCATACTGCACAATCAAAATGATACAAAGTACGATTGCTAATTTTTCCATAGCCTCACGTCCTTATGATTGAAATAAGTGATCTTGTAATGAACGCAGCTTCCAGACCGTTGTGCTTGCATCAAGTTCTACATCATCATGAGATAGGAATTGCCCCAATTTGATATCTTTTTTCGCTACCACTTTTCCGCTGATTAAACCAATTGGGATGTGGCCGTTCGCTTTCATGTCTTGATGAGTTTCAAGTACACCTCTTACGGAGTATCCGCCAATACCATCAAGTGTTTCTCCTGCTTTAATATCTCTTTTCGCCACAGCGACAGTTTCTGATACTGGTACACCAATTGGATGGATTGAAGAATCGTGTTGTAAGACTGCTTTTGCGATCGTCACTGGTGTTTCAAGACTTGCTAAGTGGAAAGGACGATACAGTGTGTAGTGAGGACCTTTTCCAACTTTTAAGTAACGAAGCTCTTCATCTACTGGCTCAAGATCACTCTTGACGATGACAAAGACACCTGGTGCCAGTCCGTTTACATATTCAACGACTCCGAAGTTATCCAGTACGCCGCCTTGCTGTTTTTGATTTAATTTATCTGCTACATTTTCTAAATTCGCTTCTACTCCGTGCATGCCGACTTTATCAGGCAAAAGTCCTGTTGCATTACTTAATAGGTTCATTTCTGCCATCGTTTTTGTTCCGTCTTGGAATGCTGCCAGCATGTGGGCACTCATATGTTTACTATCTGCTTCAGCTTTACACGTATCTGGGTTTGCTTCTGGGAAGAATGGGTTGTTCTTACCTTTCCCAGCAACCAATACTTCAAGCCCCATTGTTTTTGCAAATTCATATAGTTCTAGCGTTGCTGCTGGTTCATCTCCAGCTGATCCAGAGTAAACAAGTCCTGCATTCGTGAATAATTTATGCATGACCAAGCCGATCGTAATATCGACTTCTACATTTAAAAGAACGAGATGTTTTTTTGAATTAAGCGCTTCCAAAGAAATGTTTGCTCCGACCTCTGGAACACCTGTTGCATCCACAACCACTTCCACAGAATCTGATTGAATCACTTCTCTGTAATCATTTGTGACGACCATTTGATGTGGTTTCGCATGTTGCTTGTAAAAATTCGCTGCTTTCTCAGCTGCACTAAGATGAATATCACAAACACCTGCGACAATCATACCTGGAATTTTAGAAATTTGTGAAATGAGTCCAAAGCCCATTTGGCCTGCCCCGATAATCCCAACTTTGATTGGATCTCCGCTGCGTTCTCGTGCTAACAATTGTTGATAAATTGACATCTAAATCATCCTTTCAGGTTTTCTTGCTTCACAATAGATTGCTAGAAAAATAATCTGAAACTTTTAACAAATGTTATAAAAATTAACAAAAATCTGTTTCTTGTAACATTTGTTATTTTATTTATCATTTGTTATGAACTTAGTTTATATGATGTGTCAACTTTGTGTCAAGATAAAATCGATAAAATTTTCAATCTTTTTGAGTCTAAAGACTCAAAAAAAACTACCTAATCGGCTTAGGTAGTTACTTTAATAGGGCATCTCCGGTTTGTTCATCTGTAATTAACACATGAATTAATCCACCTTCTAACGCTGCCCTGATCGCTTCAATTTTTTCTTCTCCTCCAGCGACACCAATCACAAGCGGGATCTCTTTCAGTTTTTGAGGACTGATCCCCATCACCCGGTCGTTCCACGGATGCGGATACACTTCACCTGTATGATCAATAAAGTTATAACAAATGTCACCCGCGACATCTTTCGCTTGCAGGATATCTTCCTCACCACTTGTCATATAGGATTTCACCATCGTTGAATGTTGCGGAACACCGCCTATTCCTACGACCGCGATATTTGATGATTCTCCTAATTCAATGACTTTTTTGATCGACGGCTGTCTAATGAGTACATCTTTCGCTTCTTTCGTATCAAGCATGACAGGTACATGTAAAAACTCACATTTGGATTTGAGTGCTTCTGAGCATCTTCCAATAATATAGTTGGCATGAATATCAACATCTTCATTTCCGACGCCTCCGACAAGCGGAACAAATGTCACAGACGGAAAATGCTGAACAGACGTAAGCGCTTTCGCCATTTCATGCAAGGTTGTCCCTGATGAAAAACCGATGACTTGTCCATCCTTCATGACTTTTAATAAAAAGCCCGCAGCCGCAGCTCCTATTCGACTTTTTGTTGTTTCTTGACTGAGAGATTCCACACACACGACTTCTCGCAGCCCGTATTTTCGCTCTATTTTTCTTTCTAACGAACCATATTGTTGATTTACTTCATCATGAATAATGATTTCCACGATTCCTGCTTCACGTGCTTTTGCCAAATATTTCGATATGAGCGAACGGCTAACCCCAACAGCTTCTGCAATTTTAGATTGAGTGGCGCCTTCTTCATAGTACATATGCGCAACCTTAATGAGCAGCCTTCTTTCATCATGGAATGTCATAATAACCCTTCTTTCCGCTTCTCTATTCCCTCACAAATGATATTTTAAATAACATTTGTTAAAAACAGATTAAATGAAAAAAATAACAGAGTCAATACTAGAGATGGGTTCTCTAAAAAGAATGAAAAAAGCCGCACATTAGCGGCGGCTTTAAAAAATATTTTTATTCATTTGTTTGATTGCTGCTTTTTCAAGCCTTGATACTTGTGCTTGAGAAATACCGATTTCTTCTGCCACTTCCATTTGTGTTTTGCCTTGGAAAAAGCGTTTACGAAGAATCATTTTTTCTCGATCATTCAATCTGCGCATTCCCTCTTTTAAGGCCAATTCTTCTACCCATTGTGTATCTTTGTTCCGTTCATCACTAATTTGATCCATCACATAAATCGGATCTCCTCCGTCATTATAAATCGGTTCAAACAAAGAAACAGGATCTTGAATGGCATCTAGGGCAAAAACAATTTCCTCATGAGGGACTTCTAACACTTTGGCAATGTCTTCTGCCGTTGGTTCCTTGCTTGTCTCACTAATCAATCTCTCACGGACTTGAAGCGCCTTATAGGCAATATCTCTTAGTGAACGAGACACCCGGATAGGGTTGTTATCGCGCAAGTATCGACGGATTTCTCCTATGATCATAGGGACCGCATAAGTTGAAAATCTGACATTGTGGCTTAAATCAAAATTATCAATTGATTTCATTAATCCGATACAGCCTACTTGGAAGAGATCATCAACATACTCGCCTCTGTTGTTAAAACGCTGGATCACACTTAAAACCAACCGCAAATTGCCATTAACTAGCTTTTCTCTTGCTGTATCGTCACCTTCATCTTGCAGCTGTCTGAATAATTTTCTCATCTCGTCGTTTTTCAGAACAGGCAGTTTGGAGGTGTCGACTCCGCAGATTTCCACTTTATTTCTGGACACTTTTTTCCCTCCCTACAGGAGCTGTTGTACAAAGTTCAGTATCTCCGTGGGATGGAAAAATATGCACGGTCTACGACGAGAAAGATGTGAAAAAATGGTGATCCCTTTGACAGTGCAGGGATAAAGCTTTCAAAAAAATTTTTTTAGACCATCTTATTAAATTCTTTTTGCAATCGTTTAATAATTCTTTTTTCGAGCCTTGAAATATAGGACTGAGAAATACCAAGCATGTCGGCAACATCTTTTTGTGTTTTTTCTTCACCGCCAACTAAACCGAACCTCAGTTCCATGATCTGTTTTTCACGATCGTTTAATTGTTCTAACGCTTTTTTCAGTAATTTTTTATCGACATTTGCTTCAATATCGCGGGTGATAATATCATCATCTGTCCCAAGTACATCTGATAAAAGCAGTTCATTACCGTCCCAGTCGATGTTAAGCGGTTCATCAAAGGATACTTCTGAACGGATTTTATTATTTCGGCGCAAATACATCAAAATTTCATTTTCAATACATCTAGACGCATATGTGGCCAGTTTGATCTTTTTTTCTGGATTGAACGTATTTACTGCCTTGATGAGGCCTATCGTTCCGATACTAATCAAATCCTCAATGTTAATGCCTGTGTTTTCAAATTTTCTTGCGATATAAACGACCAATCGCAAATTTCTTTCGATCAAAATGGCTCTTGCTGTTTGATCACCTTTAGGTAATTTAACGAGCAATTCTTGTTCTTCATCCTTTGATAATGGCGGAGGCAGTGCCTCACTTCCACCAATATAATAAATCTCATCACTCTTTAGCCCTAGCTTCATGAGGAGTTTATACCAGTAGTAAGTGAGTTTAAATTTTAATTTTTTCATCTTCTTCTCCCTTCTAAATGTCCAGTTGACTTCGTAAGATAAAAGACATCACAAAAAAACTACGACACCCCTTGTATCATTTTTCCGTCTAACATCTCTGGATGAATGATGGATTGAAATTCCTGATCTGCTGATAATCCACTTAGACTCATCCCAACAAAACACTTCGCTGGCTGGATCATATGCGTTTTTGTATAAAGGACGACCGTATCTGGTTTAAAGCATAGTAGAAACCCGTGATCATGACCGACTGCGCGATACGGAACAAGTCTTAAACGATCAAGCAGCGGAAAATGGTCATCGAGCTTTTGCATCACTTCAACAGGATGAAACTGTTTCATTTTTTCTATAAATGGCTCTCCGAAAATAGATGTGAGCTGATCGAGCTGGGCGATCATGACAGGTGTTTTCGTCAATGGATCATACAGCTGATTTCCAGAATCGACCAGACCATTTAAGCGGATCGTTTCTCCTTGAATGTGGATCTCCACAAGTACTTGTTCGTCATATTGTCTTTTTTTCGCACCAACCTCTCCTAATCGTTTCTTTGAAAACAGCCAAATGGCCGGAAAGCCAGTGAGAACAAAAAGCCAGCTAATGGGATCACCAAATCCATCATTTTGTGAAATAAGCAGTCCATCTTGAATAACTGTATTTGTCTGCAAAAACGAATGAACCCCGATCATGCCCCCTCCCATCAAAAATGTGACAAAGTAAAAAGCAAACAGATTTTGAAAAAAGGAACGAAATCTTTGAAAGCCAAAGGTTCCAAGCACGATCAAGACAGAAAAAAGCAGTTTGCCTAAAGGGTGCGACACAATCATTGCAAATGGCGTAAAGAGCAAGAGAACAATGCTCGATCCAATGAGAGCTCCTAACATATATCGCCTTTTTTTCACTTGTCGTTTGAGAATAAATGCCGTGAGTAAGAGCAGCAATAGATCAAAACAAAAGTTTAACAGCCAAATGACATCTAAATAAATGACCACCTTCTGCTCCTTTCATCTGAAACAAAGAATCAAAAGCAGTACTTGCACTTGTTTGTACCAGTATAAAACAGTCATCGGATGGAAGTCTGTCAATTCTTGTAGGGGATGATAGAGAACTTTTGGTGGATTGTTATCGTTTTTGTCGACGTATGAGACAGAGAGAACATCAGAATGATTTGTTGGACATGTGTCTCCTCTATCAATTGCACAAAAAAAGACACGCTCCGAAGAGTCGTGTCTTTTTCGCTGTCATTCTTTCTCATTGATGGTGAGTGTTCCTTCTGCCTTCTGTCTTGTGACATTTCCATAATCATCTTTGACAATGACTTCAATCACTGCACCTTTTGCTTTTGCAATAGATGTCGCCGTCCAGTAGCCTTCATACGTTCCCGGTGCTACTTCACGAATCGGCAGTTCAGTTGTGTTTTGAAGTTTTGATCTAGCATTTGTCAGCGGCATATGAAGAACAAAGGTGGCATCTAGCTTTTCCCTGCTTTTAAATGAAATCTTAACCGATTCACCTGATGATAGATTCATATTGTCTTTTGGCGTTAATTCAGAAATGACAGGTGCATCATATTGTACATCGATGTCGACCTTTTTAGTCGTTTTGTTTCCAGCCGCATCTTTTGCTGTCACTTTGATTGTATTTTTCCCATTTTCAAGTAGCACCCTTGCAGAATATGCCCCATCCTTTACGTTCGCTTTTTTTCCATTGACTGTGACTTGGTCTAGATAATCATCCGCTACTTTCCCTTCTACCGTGAGTGATTCTCTATTAGACTTGTCGCCTTTTTTCGGTGTATCAATGGTCAATGTCGGTGCTGTTTGATCGATGATCACCTTGACTGGCTTGGAATGTTTTGTTGAGCCTTTATCCGTTACAGTCGCCGCCGTGAAGACATGCTCTCCACTTGGAACAGATACATTTTCTTTGAAAGTACCCGACTCATCTGATTTGACTTTGGCCACCTCTTCATCATTTTGATAAATGGCCACATCGAGACCCGGAGAGGCCGTGCCTTCAATCGTCAATTCACCTTGATTTGTAATGGTTCCTTCCTTTGGAGAAGTGATTTCTGGTACATCTGCTTCATAGTTTACGAGCGCACGAATCATATAATTCCCCTCTTCTTTCGGAGAAGGAGAAAAAGCACCGCTCGTCAGCTGCCAGCTTCTTTCAGCATTAGGGCCATCTTCATCTGTGGCAAGTCCCGGAGATTCGGTATTCTTTTTCGTTTGAATATAAACAAGATAGAAATCGCCATCCACTGTAATGGCTTGATCTTCTAAATCTACTTTTGTCCATTCACCATTACGCAGCGCATTTGCTTTTAAAGGTCCTGCGATTTTCTCACCTGGTGCGCCACCCTTCCCAGAAGCATCATATACTTCAACAGCAAATTCATCGCCTCCAGGAGCTGGCCATTCTGATGTCCAAAACCGGAAAAGACCACCTGTGACTTGTGCTTGTTTCTTTCCTTTTTCTAATGAAAACTTCACAGCCCAGCCATTGCCAGGATCGTAGAAAGCCCGTGCATTCTCAGCCGTTCCATCATCGTAGCCAATCTCCCCCGGAAAACCGATAAAAGGCTCAAGTTTCACTGACTTTTCAAGTGGCTTTTCCGTCACATCCGCTGTAAACGTATAGCCTTTAAACCCTTTTGCAAAAATTTTGACTGTATAGACACCACTTAATGCCTCTAGAGAAAATTCACCGGATTCATCTGTTTTCACCGGCTCAATTTTTGCGTCCTCCACAAGATAAACAGTTGCATTCTTCACCTTTTCACCAGTTGTTTCATTGACGACCGTGCCGGAGATCGTTCGTTTCTCTAGCGGCTGTAAGGAGAAATTCGCTTCTGCAGTTTCTTTTGATGCCACTTTGACTTTTTGGGACCGTGATTCAAAGCCGTAAGCTTCCGCTTTCACTGTCCATTCTCCTGCTCCTTGAGACAGCTGATATTTCCCTGTCGCTTCATCGGTGGAAGTTGATTTTCCGCTTTCTAGAACACTGATTTGCGCTCTCATTGGAAGAGCTTGAATAGACGGAGCATCATGACTGTTTTGCTTTTGAATGTGTACATGTTTATTTTTTACTTTAGCAGGCTTTGCCTTTTTTGGATCAACTGATTTCTTATTCTGGCTTGTGGATTTTTCTTTTTTGATCACACCCAACTGGTTCTTGGCTTGTTGAGACAATGCCTCATCTGTGATTTTCACATCATCTAAATAAAAGCCATCTTTTGTGACACTGCCATCTGTTCTTATCTGAAACAAGACTCTCACTTTTTGACCTTTATAAGCAGATAAATCAACTTCGCCTGCTGTCCACGCATTTGTTTTCCCCGTATAAGCTGTCGCTTGAACAGCGTCTTCACCCTCTGGCTGTACATAGACATGCACATAATCATAATTGGCTTCGAGATCATGCCAGTATTGATATTGCAGGTAGGAAGAACCTGAATCTGGTACAGCAATGAGCGGCATAGACAAATTGGCGTCCGTTTTATTTTCATAAGGACTGTCTAAATTGGTGGCATAGACATGTTCCCCGCTAAATGCTTGTTTTGGACCTGTGGACGGTTTTCCCCACTGCCACGGATCTTTTGTTCCACCACTGAACCATCCACTTGGCCATGCTTCAAAATCTTGTGAGTAGCCAGTGGTGATGGATGTTTTAATTGGAAGTGTATAAGAATCTGATGCCGCTTCATTTTCTCCAAAATCTTTCACAATCCATCGGTATGTCACGTTTTCCCCCTCAAGTTCAGGGAGCTGCACCGTATAGGTTCCTTTTAAATGATTTCCATCCGTGCGGTTGGCTTGCAACGTCTCCCACTCACCTTGATCTACTCGGTAAGTCAAAGAAACATTTGTCACTGCTATCCCATCTTCTGCAGTGATGGTTAATGGGGTTGGCGTTGCAGCAAAAATTTCATTCGGACCTTTATGTGAAAAAACAGGTGGTTCTGTATCTTCTCCTTCTTTTGTCACCTGACCTTCAATCGTACCGATTCCATTGGTTAAAGCAGTAATCGCCTCTCTTGCATCAACTAACCCTGCCCCATAACCGTTGTTAGGGGATTCAGGAAATTGCTGATCTGTCAGTGGTTTCGCTGTCTCAATGAGAATTTGCTGAATTTCATCAACAGAAAGGTCTGATTGCACTTGGCGAAGAAGAAGAACAACAGCTGAGACATGCGGACCTGCCATCGATGTACCATTCCACCCATCCTCATATCCTTTTCCCGGGATCGAAGAACGAATGTTTACTCCCGGAGCCGCAATATCTGGTTTCATTACGCCATATGGAGAAGGACCCTGAAGGGAGAAAGACCCTAACTTGTTGTCATGATCTGTTGCGCCTGTAGCAAAGGCTTCTTGATAGTTAGCAGGATTTGCAATCGAACCCGCACCACCTGGATTGAATAAATCGGTATTACCGGCTGAAAATTCTGGAAAGATGTCTGCTGCTCTCCAAGCATTCACTACATCTTTATACCAATCATCAAGACCCGGCCCACCGCCCCACGAATTATTCACAACATCGGGTGCCTTTTCTGGGTGAGGATTTCCGTTTTGATCTTTCGGGGCTAAAATCCACTCACCGGCATCTAACAGATCAGCATCTGTACCGCCATCTTCTGAAAAAGCTTTCACTGCAATCCATTCTGCTCCCGGTGCGACCCCAATTTGATTTTTTCCATCTGGCTCAGAACCAACCATTGTGCCTGTCACATGGGTCCCGTGCTCCAAGTCATCATAAGGGACTTCAGAGCCTGTCGTGGCATCATACCAATTCAGTTCATGAGATGGTTCGTTCGGACGAGCAGGATCAAACCCGCGGTATTTTTCTTTTAGCGCAGGATGATCCCATTCGACACCTGTATCAATACTTGCCACAACGGTTCCGGTCCCGTCATAGCCTAAATCCCACGCTTCTGGTGCATGCACCTGAGCAATATTCCATTCGATTCCATCTACTGCTTTGATTTGTTTGTTTGGCTTAGCATGCTTCAAATCAACAGGACGATGAAGTTGACGAGTTTCATTCGGCAGCACTTGAGCTACTTCTGGAAAAGAAGCAACCTTTTCCATCACTTCTTTTGTTGCCGTCACAGCTAGACCATTCACAATATAGTAGGAATGAATATCTTTCACTTGCTTATTCTTTTTTTCCTTTTGTAAATACGCTAGGAGCGCTTGCTGCGTTTCATCAGATGTTGCTCTCAGCTCAGATACAACGGCTGATCTTTTTGTGTACTGCGTTTTAGCCGCAGTTAATTTTTGTTTTTTTGCTTTTGATACAGCTTCTTTTGCTACTTTTTGTACATTCGTTTGTTCCTTCATTTTGACTAAGAAGGTCACCTTATCTTCCTTTTGAAATTGCTTCTTTAATCTCGAAGAAATCTTGGCTTTTGTAGTCTTAGAGGAAACGGCTTCCTCCTGATATGAGGTAGAAGTCGATTTTGCTTGAACCATCCCAAAGCTTGTCATCGTTAAAGTACCAATCACCAAAAGACTTATGAAACGATAGACGGCGGTTTTGCGAAACTTCACTTTCAATAAAATCCCTCCTCCTCAAATGGTCAAACAGTGTGTATCCTGCCCCTCCCCCTTCTTTTTGATCATGACAAGTTTCTTGGTGTTCTCATTAATGTAGTCAAATAAACTTCAACATTTTGTCGTTTTTTGTAAAGGAAATTAAAAATGATTCTTTTGACTTAAGAGACTCAAGCCAAAACACATACAATAGTTCCAAATAACACACAGAAACAAGACTTTTATATCAATCAGGCTCAGGATCTTCTCACCATGCAGACATAAAAAAACCCCTTCCAAAGGAAGGGGTTGAATCGTGCTTGCTTATCGTTTATTGCGGTTACGTAAGAACGTTGGGATATCCAATGTATCATCACTTGACTGTGTATTTTGTCTTGGTTGTGATGATGTTTGCTGATGTTCCTCACGTTTTACTTCACGCTTTTGTGGAATGGATTGATTTTGCTTTAATCCTTGTCCTAATGGATTTCTTTGAGGTTTTGTCACTTCGGGCTCTTGCTCAATAAAACCGGTTGCGATGACTGTGACCACAATTTCATCCTTCAAGTTATCATTAATGACAGATCCAAAGATCATGTTGACATCTTCATCAGAGGCTGATGCAACAATATCCGCTGCTTCTTGTACCTCATAAAGACTAAGGTTCGTACCACCAGTAATATTCATGATAACACCTTGTGCTCCATCAATCGCTGTTTCAAGAAGTGGTGAAGAAATGGCTTTTTTCGCTGCTTCAGCAGCACGGTTTTCGCCTGTTGCGACACCAATTCCCATAAGAGCTGAACCTTTGTTAGACATGATCGTTTTCACGTCAGCAAAGTCAAGGTTAATTAAACCTGGTGTTGCAATGAGATCTGAGATCCCTTGAACACCTTGTCTTAACACGTTATCTGCTGCACGGAATGCTTCAAGCATTGGCGTGTTTTTATCGACAATTTCAAGCAGGCGATCGTTTGGAATCACGATTAACGTATCAACTGCTTCTTTCATAGAAGCAATCCCTTCAACTGCTTGAAGCTGACGCTTTCTTCCTTCAAATGTGAAAGGACGAGTCACAACTCCAACTGTCAAGGCTCCAGAATCTTTTGCGATTTTCGCAATGACAGGTGCAGCACCCGTACCAGTTCCACCGCCCATACCGGCTGTCACAAAGACCATGTCAGCGCCTTTTAGGACTTCTTCAATTTGTTCTTTGCTTTCTTCAGCAGCTTTTTTACCGACTTCAGGATTCGCACCTGCTCCAAGCCCTCTTGTCAGCTTAGCACCGATTTGCATTTTTGTTTCTGCTTTTGATAAGTTTAACGCCTGTGCATCTGTATTCACTGCAATAAAATCGACACCCTGTACGTCATTTTCAATCATTCGGTTGACAGCGTTATTTCCGCCGCCACCTACACCGATTACTTTAATTGATGCTAGGCCGTCTATATTTGTTTCAAACTCCAACATGCTGAATCCTCCTAATCCGTCGAAAATCTAGTTCTATTCCCAGAACATATTAAATAGTTTTTTCATTTTGCCCGGTTTTTTATTTGTCTCTTGTTGCGCTTTTTGTTTCACTTTCGGTCTTGGCTGAGCTTCTTTTACTTGTGGTGTAGAAGAAACCGGCTCCATGGACGCGCCTACTTCATGAAATGCTTCATCTGGCATTTGGAATCCAACCTGTCTGCCCTGAATCTTTGCATTGCGATAAGCAAAATGGATCAAGCCCACTCCTGTCATATATTGAGGTTCCCTGACCCCAATATAATTAGGACTTGCGATTCTTACATTGTTTTGTAGGACCGTTTGTGCCAGAGAAAGGATACCTGGTATAGCTGCCTGTCCACCTGTTAGAACGAATCCGCCAGGCAAATCATGGACACCCATATTGCGTAATTCCTCTGCCACAAAAAGCAGAATCTCTTCCAATCGCGCTTCGATGATATTGGCTGCTTCAAGTTGTGTATACGTCTG
Organism: Bacillus sp. GbtcB10; assembly: GCF_019091365.1. Taxonomy (NCBI): domain Bacteria; kingdom Bacillati; phylum Bacillota; class Bacilli; order Caryophanales; family Bacillaceae; genus Bacillus; species Bacillus sp. GbtcB10. The sequence goes on along the minus strand of NZ_JAGXJP010000001.1, from coordinate 625,886 downwards.
CTTTTGGTCCGTACCGATGACGGAAACTTCAAATGTCTCCTCAGACGATGCCTCATCATAGAATGCATGCCCAAATTGCTTTTTGATTCGTTCAGCTTCTTCAGTGGAAGTTCTAAGTCCTATAGACAAATCTTTTGTAATGTTCTCTCCGCCCAATGGGATACTGTGAGTAGAATAGAGATGCCCGTTTTCAAATACGGATATCGTGGTAGAGCCGCCGCCAATATCGACAAGAGCTACCCCTAGATTTTTTTCATCTTTCGATAACGCTGCTGAACCCGATGCGAGTGGCTGCAAGCAAATATCCATAATTTCAATACCAGCCCGCTCTACACATCGGAGCCAGTTATGTAGAATCGTTTTAGAACCTGTGATTAACGATCCATCCACTTCTAGCCGTACACCTAGCATTTTTTTCGGATCTGTGATCTCATCTCTTCCGTCGACGATAAATTGTCTCGGAATGACGTCTACTACGAGATGTTCTTGCGGAATAGATACTACCTGTGCAGCATCCAAGACACGTCTCACATCTTCAGCATGTATTTCTTTATTTTCACTAGACACTGCGACCACGCCGCTCGTATTTTGAATATGAATGTGGTTTCCGTTAATTCCGACTATCGCCTTTTGTAAAGGAAAACCTACCATTCTCTCAGCCTGTTCAAATGCTTGTCTAATAGAATGAACTGTTTCATCTATATCAACAATCGATCCTTTTTTTAACCCCTCTGAAGGGACATTTCCAACACCTATAATGTTAAGCGAATCATCCGCCATTTCTCCGACGATGACTTTTATATTGGATGTACCGATGTCAAGGCTGACGTAAATTTCATTGTTGTTCATTCTATGGCACCTCCTCACATATCAATACTTTCTATTCTATTATTTGCTGAACAACAATACAATGAATGTGTTTTTACAAGTGTGTAACAAAACTTAAAAAATCAACATTTTTTATTAGGATTACTGAAAATATTCGTTACATCATATGTATATCCTTTTTTATGACTCACTTTTTTTCTTTTTTTCTCTAGAAATTGTCCATTTTGTTAGTAGAATTCTTCGAATAACGGCGATATTTTGAAACAATCTAACACCGAATGCAAACATTCCGACTAAATACAAGTCTACACCAAGATGGACGCCCAGAAAAGCTAAACTTATTGCGAGTATAATATTAAAGAAGAAACCTGATACAAACACTAGTTCATCGTATGCCCCTTGCAGATGTGCTCTGATTCCACCAATCAATGTATCAAGCGCAGCAAGTACAGCGAGGGAAAGATAGTTAGAATACTCATTCGGTATCGTAAAATTCGTTAAGAAACCGATCGCAACTCCTATGATTAGACCAAGTACAGGAAGCCACATTAAGATTTTCCCTCCTTTACATCGTCAAGAGGCTTCAATTCATTTAACTGAATTGTACCGTCAAATGCTTTTAAATGAATGTTTTTCTTCGGCGGTCTAATACTCAAACTGAAATTTTCCTGAGCAAACAAATCACCAATATCTGATACATTTAAACGGCTGTATAATTTATCGGCCTGCTCGCTGACCATCTTAATCGTGACTGTATCACCATCTATGCTGTAACCATCCATTTTCGTCGTACCATTAATATCTCGAATAACACTGGTGTTAATCACCCGGTGTTCATTAATGGAAATATGTTTTGCCCCAAACATATTGGCTTCGTTGATTAATTTTTTCAGAAGATCAGGTGGTATATTTTTGACTTCTTCTCCGGTAAGTTCCTTAGAAAAAAGCTGAGTAATTTCTATTTCAACTCCTTCACCCGTTACCTCTGTAAAACCAGCCTTTTCTTTCAAATCCTTCAACGTTTTTGTTAATTGTGCTTCTTTGGATTGATCTTCTTGGTTGCCATACTTTTTTAGCATTTCATCATATTTATCAATTTCTTTCAATAAATCCAGTTCCTTACTTTTAGATGCAGATAAATCCTCTCTTAATTCCCAAACGTCTCGAGTATCGCGAACTTTAGGCTTTTGTAGAGAGTTAAACTGGATGGAGACCATGATGCCAAATATGACCATCAGGACTGTCAAACTAAGTAATGGCTTCTTTTTCCTCAACACCACTCACCTTTTCACATTTAATCTTTGTTTCTTAGAAGAGGATTCATACGAATATCCTTCTTTTCAATCGTCATGGAAATATGATCACTTGTCAGCTGATCAACCACCCCGCCTGCAATGTTTAATGCAGGAATTAAAACAGCTGGATCTCCAATAGCAGAAATGACAAATGGTGCTGGATGTTGAACACCATCAACCGTGACGACTGGACCGTTACAATGTATGTATGATTGGTGTGTGATTCTTTGTCCGTTTATAGCTACAGCAGATGCCCCTGATATAAATAGTTCGTTTATCACATGGAAAATGTGGCTCTCATGCACAATGTAATTATTGACATTTTGTCCACTCGGGATATAAGATGCATCTTCAAGAGATACTTTTACCCCTTTCCCTTTTACACCTATTTCTCCTGTAAACATTCTGTATTTCTCAACATCTTCCAAAACATTAAAATACTGCTCTTTTTCATTTTTCAAACCAAACTCTGTTTCTTGGACTTTTGATTGAAGACGATAAAGTTCTTTTTCAAGTTTTTGATTCGCCTTTTCTTGTTTTGTTAGCTGACTTTTCAAAGAATATTCTTTTTTCCATTGTTCGGTTCGATTGACATCTGCTTGATGCTGCTTCGTATATTGGTATGAAAAAGAAATCAGAAATCCAAGAACAAGCATTACAATTGAGAATATGACGGTTTTGCCTCTCAACGTTCATCTTCCTTTTTCTTAGATTTAAAAGCTTCAAAATACGTAGCTACTTCCATATGAATCGTACCTTTCTCAGAGGACGAAAGCTCTTTGACAATGGCAGGGTACGTCGTCATTTTATCTGCGAATGTTTTAATTGATGCAATAACGGTGTTTCCATCATTCATATAAAATTTAACGAGCCACTGATTGGAGCTAGTCGGTACGTAATATACTTCTGAGATTAGTTCCTGAATAGAAGCCGGCAGTTGATTCAGAGCTCTCACTGTTTGCTTCAATTTCTCTTTATTGTCCCAATCGACAAAAATAGGTCCTGCGTGACTTGGCGTTACTTCATCTGGCAAAGCCGTCCCGTTTTCAAGAAGCTCATAATAAAAATGTCCCTTTTGCAGATACGCAATATTTGCATACTCTTTGACAGCAATACTGACTTTATTAGGGAAATGTTTTTTGATATTGACACTTTTAATCAATTTATTTTGCTTTATATGGTCTGCTGTCATATCTTTATTTAAATTCCAAAACTCTGTCTCGCCTTCTTTAATTTGCGAAAGTTTAACGAGCTGTTTTGTTGGTACATGTTCATTACCGGTAATGGTTAAAGAAGAAATTTTACTGATTGGTGTTTGCAAATAGACAATAATTAAAACCATGATAAAAAACAGCAAAATAAAAGAGATTAATCTCCGATTCGCTTTCTGCTTCCTTTGTTCTTTAATTTTAGGGATTCGCTCTTCTATATTGACGATCTTTTCATTTTCATGATCAGGCCGCATATATACTCTTCACCTCATTCAAAGCTGCTTGTCCGCACCTTTGGATCATTCTTTATCTCATATTGATTAGAAAACAAACGGCATGAAAAAATGCCGTTTGTTTTCCTGTGATACCATCATTCATAAGTAGTAGCCTTTAATTTGCTTCACCAATAATTTCTACTTCTGTATGCATCTCTACATTGTAGTCATCTTTGATTTTCTTTTGAATGTACTGAATTAAGTCGAGCACATCTTGAGCCTTCGCCCCACCAGCGTTGACAATAAAGTTTCCGTGCATATCAGAAATTCTAGCGCCGCCAATCTGATATCCTTTTAAATTCGCCTTTTCTACAAGCTGTCCTGCATATTCAGGTAATGGATTTCGGAAAATACTGCCGGCGCATGGTTTATTATACGGTTGTGTTTCCTTGCGATAATCTTTATTTTGCTGCATTTTCTTTGTGATTTTCTCACGTTCGTCCTGTTTAAGCTTGAACACTGCTTCGAGAACAATTCCAGGGCGCTCCTTTTGAAGCACAGAAGTTCGATAGCTAAAGTTCATTTGCTCATTAGTTAACCACTCGATCGTTCCATCTTCAAATAAGACTCTCGCTTTCACAAGAATCTTGCTGATGTCAGATCCATGTGCCCCTGCGTTCATATAAACAGCGCCACCAATAGAACCTGGAATACCAGCTGCGAATTCCAATCCTGACAGCCCCTGCTTACTAAGAGACGTCGCGAGTCTTACAACTGAATAGCCTCCGCCAACTGTAATCTCTTCATCATTGACAGTTAAGTGATCAAGCCCAGCACCCAGCTTTAAAACGACCCCGCGAATTCCTTTATCAAGAACAAGTAAATTGGACCCTCTTCCAATGACCGTCCATTGAGTATCATGTTTTTTCACCTGATCCATAATTGTTTTGACAGCATCGACATCTTTAGGGATGACTAATAGATCGGCCGGTCCGCCTATTTTCATTGTCGTATGATTTGCAAGCGGTTCATTTTCAAGTACTTTACCAACTTGCGCTTCTAATAATTCATTCTTCAAGTTCTCCATATTACCCTCCGCCTTACCTCATATCATTCATCATGAAGTCGTAATTTCTTTTAACACATTATATAAACGTGTGGCCGCATCTGGTACTCCGAGTTCTTTTGTTAAACGGCTCATTTGATGTAGTTTCTCGTCATTACCAGCAATTTCATCAATTGCATGAAGCAAGCGATCTCCAGAAAGCTCTGATTCTCTTAAAACGATCGCAGCATCATGTTTTTCAAGTGATCTTGCGTTAATTTCCTGATGATTTGCGGTCACGTATGGACTTGGAATGAAGATGGTCGGAATTCCAAGTGCCGTCACTTCAGCAATCGTTGTGGCTCCCGCTCTTGCAACAATGACATCAATTGATTTTAAATACTCCGGCATTTGATGCAAGAAAGGCTTTGTGATCATATTCGGTGCTTCACCTTTTTCTTTTAATTCGTTCAGCACTTTTTCATAATGAACCTCACCTGTAATATATAAAAGCTGATAGTTTTTTGTCTTTAATTCATCTTGCATGTCAATCACTGCTCGATTGATTGGAGCTGCACCTCTGCTCCCGCCAAAAATGAGAACTGTTTTTTTCTTCTCATCCAGCCCAAACTCTTTAAGAGATTTTCCCTCTTTAATAGAGACGACTTCAGAGGCTCTTGGGTTTCCCGTAAAAACAACCTTTTCTGAAGGAAAGTGTTCCTTTGCTTCTTCAAAACAGATGGCTACTTTATTCACATACCGTGCCAGAAACTTATTTGTGATGCCTGGCAGGCTATTTTGTTCGTGAATGATCGTTGGGATTTTTAGCTTAGACGCAGCATAAACAACTGGACCACACACATAACCACCTGTTCCAATAACAGCATCCGGCTTAAATTCTTTTAAATAAGATTTACTTTTTTGGACGCCCTTTAGAAACCTCATCACTGTTTTTACATTATCAAACGAAAGCTTTCTTTTAAAACCTGAAATTTCAATTGATTTAAAAGGGATATTTTCTCTTTCTACAATTTTCTTTTCAAGCCCATTCTCAGTGCCAATATATAAAAATTCCACATCAGGATGCAGTCTTTTCACTTCTTTAATAAAAGCTAGAGCAGGATAAATATGCCCGCCTGTTCCGCCTCCACTAATAACTATACGCATTATACCATTTCCCCTCAATTTTTTTCTGCTCTGAACAAAGTATAAACCCTGTTTTAAACAACAGGGCTCCGTCAAAACCTGTAAAGAAGAGTCAATCATCATGTTTTCGAAACAGAAACTGCCATTTTCACTCTTCAAATCATTTTTTCATACTTTTGCAAAATAAAAGTCTATATGGTTTCATGAACTATCAGCACATTAATATCTAGCATATCTGCTTACATTCAAAAGTACGCCAATTGCCATCAGCATTAATGTCAGTGATGAACCGCCATAACTTAAGAATGGGAGTGTGATGCCCGTCACAGGGATGAGACCAGTGACAACTGCGATATTAATCATTACTTGAATGGCAACCATTGAGATGATACCCACTGCCAAGAAACTTCCATATAAATCTGGTGCCCCGAGGGCTATTCTAATGCCTCTCCACAATAGAACACTAAAGAGCAGCAAAATGAGTGATCCACCTATAAATCCAAGTTCTTCAGACAATATAGCAAAGATAAAGTCTGTTTGAGGCTCAGGCAAATAGAAGAATTTTTGTCTACTCTGACCTAGCCCCATTCCAAACAGACCGCCTGGACCGACAGCGTATAAGGATTGAATAATTTGAAACCCGCTGCCAAGTGGATCCTCCCAAGGATTTAAATAAGATGTAATTCGTTTTATTCGATAGGGTGCTGATAAGACAAGTGCGGCAAATCCGCTAAGCCCTAAAAGACCGAGAAAGATAAAGTGAGCGATTCTCGCACCTGAAACAAATATCATAATAATACAGGTTCCAACCATAACCGTTCCTGTACCTAGGTCCGGCTGCAGCATAATGATGGCAAATGCAGAAAACACAATGCCTAGTGCTGGGGCGAAACCTTTACGAAAGGATGTGATATTCTTTTGTTTTTCAGATAAGAATTTTGCAAGAAACGCAATCATCGCAAGCTTCATAAATTCAGAGGGCTGAATACTAAACGCACCGACACCAATCCAGCTTCTTGAACCATTTCTCTCCATACCGATACCAGGAATCAAGACAAGCACGAGGAGGAGAAAACACACTGCAATCAGTATCTTTGACCAAGTCCGCCACGTCCAATAATCGACCCGCATAATGAAAAACATTGCGATAACTCCGATTCCGGCAAACAAAAGCTGTCTTTTTGCAAAATAAAACGAATCATCAAATTTATACGATGCCCACACAGCACTTGCGCTGTACACCATAATTAAACCAATCGTCAATAAAAGTAACGTAATGACAACAAGCAAAAAATCCGGAGAAGTTTTCTTATTCGTCAAGAGACCGACACCCCAAGCATAATTTCATTTGGGCTGTCAGTCATATGAGAGACAAGCCCTTATTTAAGCATATGCACGGCGTTTACAAACATGTCTCCACGTTCTTCAAATGTTTTATGCTGATCCCAACTTGCACAAGCCGGAGACAATAAAATCACGTCTTCTTCTTCAGATATGCTAAACGCCGCAGGTACTGCTTGTTCAACATTATCGACATGTTTTACGTGATGTATTCCCAGCTCTTCACCAAGCTTCACAAACTTAGGCGCAGTCTCACCAAATGTTATCATTCCTTTTACATTCTTCATAAAAGGTTTTAATTCATCAAATTCATTGCCACGATCCAGTCCACCTGCTAGTAAAATGGTCGGCTGCTTGAAGGCAGACAAAGCTTTACTTGTTGCCAGTATATTGGTCGCTTTACTGTCATTATAAAATTTTCTATTTTGAATCGTCTCCACAAATTGCAAACGATGCTTCACTCCACTAAATGTAGTAAGAACTTGTGCAATCGCTTCGTTTGAGCAGCCTGCATTTTTTACAACACAAATAGCTGCTAGAATATTTTCTTGGTTATGCTCACCAGGAAGAACAACATCCTTTAGGTCAATGACATGTTCATTCATATAGTAGATGGCACCATCTTTAATAAACGCTCCATGTGCTACCGGCTCTTTAACTGAGAAAAACACTTTTTGCGCTTTCGAATCTTCTGCTAGTTTGACAACAGATGGATCATCTAGGTTAACCACAGCTATGTCATCTTCCAGTTGATGTGCATACACTTTCTGTTTTGCTTTTTCGTATTCTTCACGCGTGTGATGATAGTCTAAATGTGCGTCAAAAATATTTAATATTAAGCTGATTTTAGGTCTGAATTCAACGGTTCCCATTAACTGAAATGAAGAGAGCTCAGTTACGATCCATTCATCGCCCGCTGCACGCGCGGCAACTTCACTTGCGACCGTTCCGATATTACCTGCTACCAATGTTTTTTGGCTGTCTTTTTTCAACATTTCATAAATCAAAGTAGTCGTGGTCGTTTTTCCATTTGATCCGGTAATCCCAATAAAAGGAGATGAGGTCAAATGATACGCCAATTCTATTTCAGTCCAAACTGGAATTTTTCGGCGAAGCGCCTCTTGGACCATCACATTCTCATAAGGAATTCCAGGGTTCTTAATTAAAATCGTAATTTCTTTATCGTCGAACACACGAAGAGGATGACTGCCACAAATGACATCAATCCCCTTTTCAGAAAGTAACTGAGCAGGCTCGTTTTCTTCAAAAGCTTTTTGGTCATTGACCGTCACGTTTATTCCGTGCTCGTGAAGAATTGAGGCTGCCGCATATCCGCTTTTTGCAAGGCCTAGTACTAGTACATGTTCGTCTTTTAACATTTGCATCCTATTCAATTATAACCACACCTCGATGTAAATTCCTAAAACAGCAAGCAATAAACCAGCTGTCCAGAAGGTGACAACTACTCTCCACTCAGACCAGCCAACTAACTCATAGTGGTGGTGAAGCGGGCTCATCTTAAAGATTCTTTTTCCAGTTGTTTTGAAGGAGATGACTTGAAGGATAACGGATAACGTTTCAACAACAAATACTCCTCCAATAATGACGAGTAAAATCTCAAGTTTCGTTAAAATGGCAATGGCCACGATGGCACCGCCTAAAGCAAGCGATCCCGTATCACCCATAAATACTTTTGCAGGATGCGCATTAAAGACAAGGAACCCAAGGACAGCGCCTGCTACTGCTACCGAAAAGATCGCAACATCATACTGAGATTGATTCCAAGCCAATATAGCAAAAGCTCCGAATGCAATAGCAGCTGTTCCAGATAATAAACCATCAAGTCCATCCGTAAGGTTTACCGCATTAGAACCACCGACAAGCATGAAAACGACGAGGATAAAGTATGCCCATCCTAAGTCAAAGCTGACATCTGTTCCTGGAATGCGAATAGTCGTTGCAAACTCATAATAATGGAAGACTGCATAGAAAATCACAGCAATCACAATTTGCCCGATCAGTTTTTGTTTCGATGTTAAGCCAAGATTTCGCTTCATCGCTACTTTAATATAATCATCTAAAAATCCTAATAATCCGTAGCCAAGGGTGACAAATAACAATAAAAACATTTCTGGACTAATCTCAGAGAATTTGTTAATCATCACGATCGTTGTAATTGTAATAGAAAAGATAATCATAATTCCACCCATTGTTGGGGTACCAGATTTCTTTTGGTGAGACTGAGGTCCTTCTTCTCTAATACTTTGACCAAATTTAAGTCTTCTTAAAAACGGAATAAAAATCGGGGATAAAAGAACACTGATTAAAAATCCCATTATGATTGTAAACAATATCACCTGTTCAAGCATTGTTCTTTACTCCTTCCGAATTTCCAAAGCCGTTTTCCATTAGAAAATAGCATTCATTATTATGATATTCATTCGTGTCTTTCGTATGTTGTTTTTGTACAAAATGCTTCATTTCATTACACTCTTTTCATCATTTTTAAGATTTGTTTAGATCTAAAATAGCGTCCGCTGCCACCTTGGCATCATCAAAGTCATAGACTTGATCACCAATGATTTGGTACGTCTCATGCCCTTTTCCAGCTATTAAGACTGTATCGCCCTTTTTTGCATTGGCAATGGCAAAAAAGATGGCCTGTTTCCGGTTCACAAAGCTGTGATAATAGGCGTTTGGCACGCCATTTTCCATGTCTTTCAAAATGGCTGATGGATCTTCACTTCTTGGATTATCTGATGTAAAAACAGGCTCATCTGCATATTTCACAGCGATTTGGGCCATCTGAGGGCGCTTGGTTTTATCACGGTCGCCCCCGCAGCCAACTACACAGAAAATTCTACCTTCTGTTAATTCTCTGCACGTAGTCAGTACATTTTCTAAACTGTCAGGTGTGTGTGCATAATCAACGATGACTGGGAAGTCTTGATCAAAATTCACAAGTTCGAATCTTCCTTTGACTCCCTCAAGTTCTTCAATGGCACTAACGATCGTTTCAAACGTTAAGCCTGATACAATTCCTACTGATACAGCTGCTAGAATGTTATACACATTGAATTTTCCAATAAGGGCAACCGTCACGTTTTTTGTGCCGATTGGGGTAATCAAATCAAATTGTGTTCCCTTTGGTTTGATTTGAATGTTCTTTGCCATTACATCTGCTTCTTGCTCTAAGCCATACGTCATAATTTCAGCAGCTGTGACTTTTTCAAAATAACTAGACGCTTCATCATCTGCATTTAAAATGGCATGCTTCGGCTTATCGTGCTGAAAGGCACTTCCGAGCTGGGAAAAGAGCAAGCTTTTTGCATGTTTATATTCTTCCATTGTGTTGTGGTAGTCCAAATGATCTTGGGTAAGATTTGTAAAGACGGCAATATCATAATCACATCCATGAACACGCCCAAGATGCAAAGCATGTGATGATACTTCCATAATGGCCGTATCTACGTCTTGATCAAGCATCTGCTTAAAGGTCTTCTGAAGGGTGACACTCTCAGGTGTTGTGTTTTTCACTTCGAGAATTTCATCGTTTACCTTCATATACATCGTACCGATTAAACCTGTTTTTTTATCGGCTTTTCTCATGATTTGCTCAATCATGTGTGTTGTGGACGTTTTCCCGTTCGTTCCTGTAATACCAATTAGATTGAGTTGATGAGTTGGCTGTTCGTAAAAAGCATCTGCTATTCTTGCAAGTGCTCTTTGAGAGTGTTTTACAATAATGACTGGTACATCTGTTATGTGAAGTGGGTGTTCTGCTACAATCGCTGCAGCCCCGCTTTTCACTGCTTTTTCAGCGTAATCATGTCCATCTACTGTATAGCCTTTTATACAGACAAAAAGACTCCCTTTTTTCACTTCTCTTGAATCCATTTCAATGGAAGTAATCTCCGGATTTTCGTTTATCAGTTCATTGTTTTCACTTTTAAAGTATGTAAGGAGTTCTTGTAATTTCATTTCATATCAAACCTCTCAAATTCGTTCACGTGCATGTCTTGTGAAAAAAACACACAGTCTATATTTTATCGTAAAAAAAAGGATACATCCAGCGTATTCCTTAAGTTTCTCTTGGAAAAAGCACACTTTATGCTCTTTTTTTAAAGCGACCCTTCTCTTTCAACAAAAAGAGGCAGCCGAATGAGTGCGGCTACCCTCTGTTCATTCTTTATTATTCATCATTTAAGTATAATCGGATCGTGGAACCTTCTTTGACCTTTGTGCCGGCAGCAGGCGATTGCTTCACCACTTTGCTGCCAGTTCCTGAAGCATCAATCTTTAGATTAATCAGGAGTGATTCAAGGTCAGAAACAGATCCTCCTACAAGATTCGGTACCTCAATGGTTTTTGTGTCCAGCCATTGATACTTCTTTTCAATTTGTCCTTTTCTTTTTTTCACGCCCATTTCAGGCAGACTGTCTCGCATAATATGGCCCACAATAGGTGCTGCTACTGTCCCACCAAATTGAATCGTGCCTTTTGGGTTATCTACTGCTACATATACAACAATGCTTGGATCATCCGCAGGTGCAAACCCGATAAATGACACAATGTGGTTATTTTCCATGTACTTTCCGTCTTTTACTTTCTGTGCTGTTCCTGTTTTTCCGCCCACCCGATATCCTTCAACGAATGCATTCCGACCAGTTCCTTGAGCGACTACACTTTCAAGGGCATACCTGATTTCTTTAGACGTCTCCGCTGAAATGACTTTCTTCTTGGCAATTGGTGATTGCTTTTTCACTACCTCTTTTGTAATTGGATCGATCCATTCTTTTGCAATATACGGCGTGTAAAGCGTTCCTCCATTTACTGCGGCTGCCACTGCAGCTACTTGTTGAATCGGCGTAACAGATACACCTTGACCAAAGGCTGTTGTTGCCTGTTCTACAGGACCAACACGATCAAGCGGGAACAAAATTCCTCTACCTTCTCCTTGAAGGTCGATTCCTGTCTTTTGACCAAAGCCGAAATTTTTAATATAAGAAAATAGTTTATCTTTTCCAAGACGGTCGCCTAGCTCGACAAATCCTGGGTTACAAGAGTTTTGTACCACTTCTAGAAACGACTGTGATCCATGTCCTCCCTTTTTCCAGCATCTGAGCCTTGCGCCATCCACTGTCACAGATCCGCTGTCAAAAAAATGATCACGTTTTAAATTTACTTTATTTTCTTCCAGGGCAGCTGCCAGTGTAATGATTTTAAACGTCGATCCTGGCTCATATGTGCTCCACACCGGTAAGTTTCGGTTAAATACTTTTGAATCAACTGATTGATAGTCAGCCGGATCAAAGTCAGGTCTGCTCGACATTCCCAGAACCTCACCATTTTTCGGATTCATGGCAATGGCAATCATGCCATCTGGGTTATATTTTGCCTGAGCATTGTCTAGTTCTCGTTCGATGATGGTTTGCACTTTTGAATCAACGGTTAATTTCATATCAAGCCCATCTTTAGGCGGTGTATAATCATCTGCTTCATCTGGCATTTTCTGCCCTTTTGCATCAGAATAAAATTTCACAGAGCCTTTTTCACCTTTTAGGTCATCATCATAGTACGCTTCTAGCCCAAGTAAGCCTTGATTATCAATTCCAGCAAAACCTAATACATGAGATAAGAAACTTCCAAACGGGTAATGTCTGATGCTGTCCTCTGCTACATAGACTCCATCTAAATCAAGCTCTCTGACTTCTTTTGCTTTTTCATGAGATACTTTTCTCCCCTCTGGGGAAATTCGTTCTATAGACGTTTTCTTGGTGACATGCTTGTACGCTTTCTCCTCAGACATATTCAGCACTGCTGCTAATTTTTTGCTTGTTTCTGCTGGGTCTTTCACCTGCCGCGGCACGACTAAAATAGAGGGAGCACTTTTGTTCGTCGCCAGCTCCACTCCATTTCGATCCAAAATATCTCCTCGTTCTGGTTCAAATGGAAGGTTACGGCTCCATGAATCTTTCGCTAAACTTGTCAGCTTCTCGCCCATAATAAACTGCACATATCCTAATCTAGTATCTATGATGAAAAAAATGATCACCCCAAACAGCAGCACGAAAAGCAATCGTTTTCTCACTGTTACACTTGACACTCGCACGCCCGGTTCACTCCTTACATATGGCTTGTTTTCATCATATGCAGGCTCGTCTTTTTATAGAACGATCTCGTCCATCGCTCAAGCAAAAGAAAAAAACCTAGCAAATGATTTGCTAGGTTTTCAAGTTAATTTGGACTTTTGAAGGTCACTGTGACGACTTTATCTGAAATCTCCGCTCCACTTTTCACGCTTTGTTTGACAGCATATCCCTGTCCATTTGTTTCAATATGCACACCTGAAATAGACGCATATTGAAGAACTTCCCTTCTGGACCAGCCTGTCATATCAGGCATTTTAATGGTTTTCCCTGCTGTTTTCAAAAAGACTTTCTGGCTTTCAGAGAATTCAGAGCCCGCATTTGGCCATTGGCGTTTAATGGATAGACCGTCACCAATGACAACAGGTGATAACTTTTTGTTTTTTGCTTCTGTTTCTGCCTGTTTCACTTCTAAATCTAGGAATGATGGCATTGTTTCTTGTTTTATTTTCTGTTTGCCAGATTTTTTATCGTCTTTTTTTGTTGGTGCGATATTTAGATAGAGCAAACTATTTTTCATCACAGGGTTAAAGATTTCTGAAACAGGGGCAGAGCCTGTTTGTGTTTCAGATAGCTGAGGCTGTTGGACAGCGACATAAACGAGTAGCTTCGGATCATCTTTTGGTGCCATTCCCATGAATGAAAAGACGTAATCGTTTCTCCCTTGAAGGTAGCCGCCAGCACCGCCAATTTGTCCTGTACCTGTTTTCCCAGCGACATCAAAACCTTTGATTTGATATGGCTGTCCTGTGCCAATTTTTGAGGAAACGACCTCACCTAAAATGTCACGGACTTGCTTCGCTGTATCAGAAGAAATTGGTTTTCCTGCCACGGTTGGTTCGTGCTGTAAAATTGTTTTGTTTGTGTTCGGGTCTGTAATATGATCAATTACATATGGCTTCATCATCGTTCCACCGTTGGCAATGGCTGTCGCCGCTTCAATTTGCTGAATTGGGGTAATCGCGGACGCCTGACCATAAGCAGTCGATGCTTTGTCATATTCGTATCTGAAATTGATTTTACTAGACGCTTCGTTCGGCAAATCTATGCCTGTTTTGTCATAGAAATGGAATTTTTGTAAGTATTGTTCGTAGCGTGTGAAACCTAGCTTTTCTTTTGCCAGTTTCGCAAAAGCTACGTTTGAAGAACGTAGAACACCTTCATGAAAATCAATTTTTCCCCAGCCATTTCCGTTGTTATGGTCTCTTACAAGACCACCGCCTACTTTATAAGTACCAGACTGATACTTGTCACTGCCTTGGTACACTCCTTCTTGGATAGCAGCAGCAAGTGTAAAAATTTTCATCGTTGAACCTGGTTCAAATGCGTAGGAAATGACATCGTTGTTATAATTCGTAATGTCGAGTTCATTTAAATTAAAGCTTGGCCGCTGTCCCATTGCAAGAACTCTTCCAGTTTTCGGATCAACGACTGTCGCAATGATTTTCTTCGGCTTATATTTTTTAGCGACCTGCGTCATACTTTCTTCAAGAAATGCTTGAATTTTTTGGTCGATGGTCAGTGTGACGTTTTTCCCGTCTTTCGGGGCAACGATGTCTTCTTTACTATTCGGAAGTGCCCATCCGCTTCTGTCGCTGTTATACGTTACATAGCCATCTTTTTCTTTCAAATATTTATTCAGAGCCTTTTCTAGACCCATTGCGCCTGACATGTCCTTCGTCGCTTCATCTAATCTAGCATAACCGATTAAGTTCGAAGCAAACATGCCGTTTGGATAATACCTCTTTGTATCTTTTTCAAAGGCGATCCCAGGAAGTTTTAGCTTTTCAATTTTTTCCTTAGTTGAAAAACTAATATCCTTTCCAGCTTTACCAAACTCGACTTGGAATGCATCTTTTGTATTCAGACGCTTTAAAATTTCACTCTCACTCATATCAATGACTTTTGACAGCTCTTTTGCTGTCTTTTCTTTGTCAACGACATGCATCGGATGCTTTGGATCGACCGTCATTTTCTTGCTCATGATCGCAATCAGCTTATACACAGATGTATCTTCCGCAATCACATTGCCATTTCTGTCTAAAATGGACCCTCTTTTGGCTTCAAGTGTTTTTTTCGATTGATATTGTTCATTGGCTTTTGCAGCTAACACTTGTCCATCAACGGTTCCCGTAATCTGAATATAAATAAAACGTGCAAGGATGATAAAGAAAAACAGGGCGAAGCAAATACTCGCAATTGCCGCGCCTCTGTTCATCATTTTATTCTTTTTAGGCATCGCCATGTTAATCGACCTTCTTAACATCTTTCGATATGCTTAAGCCTGCTTTTTTAGCGGCTTCAATGATTCTCTCTGGTTCACTTAGTAAGTCTTTTTCCTTTTGCAGTTCAGTGATCTTTTTCGATTCTAAAGACACTTGCTGTTCTAGCTTCTGCACTTCGATATTTGCGTGATAAACAGCAAAGGCTTTAGAAATGATGAGGATCGAGCTGCACATGAGAGCCATGACAAACATGACAAGTAAGATTTTTTCACCAAGTGTAATAGAACCTCTTCTTCTAATCACAACCGATTGACCTTGCTGCTCGGTTTGATGTTGCTTTACTTCTCTTTGGTAAGCCAAATTACTCATAAGAAACCTCCTTTTTATCATCATCTATGGTGTCGTTTACTTTTTTTCTGCAATTCGGAGCTTCGCTGAACGGGCACGGTTGTTATATTCCAGCTCTTGTTCTGATGCAACGATTGGTTTTCTCGTGATCAGCTTCAGTTTTGGTTCAAGTCCTTCTGGAATCACTGGTAGTCCGTGCGGAAGTTCTGGAAGAGAAGACATTTCTTTAAATGTACTTTTACAAATCCGATCTTCAAGTGAATGGAATGTAATGACAGAAATTCTCCCCTTCGGATTGAGTAACTCTATTGCTTGTTCTAGTGCTTCTTCAAATACTTTCAATTCGTCATTTACGGCAATTCGGATCGCTTGAAACACTCTTTTCGCTGGATGTCCGCCTTTTCGTCTTGCAGGTGCGGGAATTCCTTCTTTAATAATGTCGACAAGCTCACCTGTTGTTTCAATTGGCGCTTTTTTTCTGGCTTCTTCAATTTTGCGTGCGATTTGCTTGCTGAATTTTTCTTCCCCATATTTGTAGAAAATCCGAACTAGATCTTCAAATGGCCATTCATTCACCACTTGTTTTGCCGACAAAGCAGCGGTTTGATCCATTCGCATGTCAAGAGGTGCATCATGGTGATAACTAAAGCCTCTCTCTGGTGTGTCAAGCTGAGGTGATGAAACCCCAAGATCAAAAATCACACCGTCTACGCTTGTAATTCCTTGTTCATTCAGACGTTCTTTTAAATATCGGAAGTTGCTTTTTATGAAAAGAATGTTCGCTTTAACATGTGCGAGCTTCTCTCGTGCATGATCCAGTGCAGCATCGTCTTGGTCAAACCCAATCAATGTACCTTTTTCTGATAATTGAGATAGTAAATATGAGCTATGACCTGCGCCGCCTAGCGTGCAGTCCACATATGTACCGTCTTCTTTGACGTTTAAACCGTCAACTGTTTCTTTTAATAATACTGTCTCATGTTGAAACATGATGATATGGTCCCACCTTTTTCAAATAGAAATGAATGTGTAGAAAGCTTGCTGCACAAGGGATTATTATATATCAAATCCAATCATGTTTTCAGCAATTTCAGCAAAAGAATCTTCTTGCTCTTCTGTATATTGTTCCCAGATCGACTTACTCCACAACTCAATTCGATTTGAAACGCCGATGACCACACATTCTTTTTCGAGTTTTGCATATTGGAGTAGGTTGGATGCGATGTTAATGCGCCCCTGCTTGTCCAGATCACATTCAACTGCGCCGGAGAAGAAGAACCGGGTAAACGCACGTGCATCTTTTTTCGTTAGCGGCAGTGCTTTGAGTTTCTCTTCAATTAGTTTCCACTCACTCATAGGGTAGCCAAATAAACATTGATCAAGCCCTCTCGTCAGCACAAACTGTTCTCCGAGACCGTCTCTAAATTTAGCAGGGATGATCATGCGCCCTTTTGTATCAATCGTATGTTGGTATTCACCCATGAACATGATATCAGAGCCCCACTTTCTCACCCATACTCTCCACTATCCACCACTTCTCTCCACAAAACTTATTTTACACTGTTTCTACATAAAAAAAAACCCTGAACTAGTCAGGGTTCATTAAAACTTTATTTCAAAGTTTGACAATTTGTTGCTTGTTTTGAAATGAAAATGGCAGATTTTTGAACGTTTTGAAGAATTCTGGACCATATTTGTTTAAAAAGTACATGATATTCCAAATTCTTTCTTGTGGTGCTTCGAGTGGTTTTAAACTATTTTCAATCCGTTCAAATTCTCGAAGGATGTATCCTTCCTTCTCTTCCACACGCTTTGCAACCTTTTGATAAACAAATTGAAGCTGGTCTTCTATAAATTTGGCATTTTTATCTAATAGCTGTTCAAAGCTTGGTTCGATCTCTAGCGCTTCTTGTCTCATGGCCTCATGAACATTCGCTAATTCACGTTTGGCATGTTGAACCGATTGAACAAAGCTGTCTGGAAGACTTTGCTGAAAGTGCGCATCCTTCTTTTCTTTCACGCCTTTTGTCAGCACTTCTTCAACCGACAATTCTCTTATCGGCAGCTTCTTATCAATGTGCCTTTCAAGAATGGTGACGTGCAGTCTTGGAAGAACGGGTGCCATTTTGACATCGAAGTACTCGAAGATGCCTTTCAGCTCACCCCAATAGTTCACTTCACCGTGTCCAGCCATAAAAGCAAGCGTTGGAAGAAGGGTTTCCTGCATCAATGGACGGGTCACCACATTATTGCTAAACCGCTCTGGGTGCTCCTCGACTTCCTGCAAAAGCTCATCTTTTGTCCAAGTAAGCCCCACTTCGGATATAGAAAATTGGCCATTCTCTTTTTCAATGAGGAAACGCTCATCATCATATTCGTAAAACAAGTTGGCTTGATGGTCACCAGCTTCAATAATCGGCTGATACCCCGCTTGTTTCATGGCAGCCTGCGTGTTATTTAAGCGAGCCACGATCGCATCACTCGACTCCACAATTTGCTTGAATAACGTACGTTCAAGTGGCTTCACGCCGAAGTCTCCTGAATTCAATAACAGGAGTCCATCTTCTTCAAATAGATCGCAAACAATCCACTCAAAGAAATCAGTAAACGTTTCTGATTTGCGTAAACATCGAAGAAGCTGATCAAACAAGTCATTTGTGTAAGCAGATTCCTCATAGGTTGAAAATACATCACGAAGCCATCTCTCTGTTTTTTCTTGGTGGAGAGGTGTTCTTTTCGCAGCTGTTTTTTTCACATGATGTAATGGAAGCTTTTGTTTGACTGGGCCTTTTTCGCCAGACGTGTACACAAAGTTAATTTCGTCTACATCGTGATCTTCACCCGCTACCCAAAAGACCGGAATAACAGGAACGCCAAGCGCTGATTCTTTTTCTTTGGCAAACTGAATAATGGAAATGATTTTATGTATGGTATAAAGCGGACCTGCCAGTAAGCCTGCCTGCTGTCCTCCAACCACCATGACGCTCCGTTCATCACGGATCTTCTCAATATTCTCACGCATGGCAGCCGAATCAAATTTTGCATGATATGCGCTCATATAATCCGCTAAAGCCTCGCGCGGGAAGCTCCTTTCCATGAGATCGTCGTATCTCTTTTTCCATGTGTGCTCAGAATGTATATCATAATCAAAAAAAGCAGTCATCTCTTTTTTTTCTTCTATATAATCACGTATGAATAAATTCTGACTTCGGATGGAAAGTTCAGTCAATTGCATGTTTAGAACTTCCTTTCTTCAATAAATAGTTAGTTTCCCGAAAAAAGTATAGCATGTAAATGAGCTCACTCAAAAGATTTTGTTTGCTTTTTTTCCAATACTTCCAAGCTTCTATTCAAGAAAGTGAGGAATGGCGGCGTCATCCCTTGACCTTGAGCTTTTTTTAAAAGGTAGCCAATGATTGCTTTTCTTTCAGTTTGGCGGCCTTTGACGATATCTTGCAGCATCGACGATTGATTGGCAGCCGTTTGATGGCAAATCGATTTCACATGAGCCCATAGACGATCTTTCTCAGGCAACCGTAGAATGGAAACCGCTTCTTCAAATGCACATGTCATCATATGTTCATATGATGGGTTCGATACCAATTCCCCATTATTCACATGTAATAAAGCCGTCAACGGATTAATACACACATTGACGAGCAGTTTTTCCTCCAGTATCTTTTTCCATTCATCTGTATAAATCATTTGAAAATCGCCTTTTGACAATCCATTACTCATAGGTCCTTTTTCCTCATGCAGAAATGCTCCCCACTTAATGACACCAATTCCTGTATGCTTCACTGCTCGATCAGACACTTTCATTGCACCATGCTCTACTACACCAATATATAACTGATGCGCCGCTTTCCAGTTCTTTAAATCGACGAGGTGGGCCATTCCGTTCTGCAAAAATAAGATCCGATGACGAGGCAGTCCCGATAATTCCTCTAGAACATCTTGCAGATGATGATACTTCACTGTCACAATCAGCAAATCAAATATTCCTTTGACCCCCGTATCGGCCCCAACAGCTGATTGAATGGTTTCCCCTCTTACCATTCGTTCAATGCCTAATGCTCGAATTTCTTCTGCCTGCTGTTTCCTTCTTGTAAAGACGGTGATGTCATGATGCTCTGATAAATAACTGGCACAAAGCAGACCAATCGCACCACCGCCAATGATTCCAATTTTCAATTGCCGCACTTCCCTTTTTCTGTTTACTTCATGTTATCAACTATTTTACCAGTTTCGTGCTACGATGCAAAAAGCAGATAACGCGCTATGATTGAATTTTTTTAATTAAAAAACTATAATAATAAGTGTAAAAACTTTTTTAGGCGGATGGGATGAAAACGCCTTCAATGACATCACTGTCGACATTATGTGTGTAAGGGGGAAGATCACATGACACAAGTAAAACGTCTTCTGATTAACTACAAAACATTAGAGGAATTTAAACAATTTAAGGAATATGGCATACAAGAACTTTCCATGCTTGAAGACCTAGAGAGTAATATGATTGAAAATGACAGCAACTCTCCATTTTATGGGATTTACTTTGGAGATAAGCTTGTGGCACGTATGAGTCTCTATCAAGTAGATGGCTCGACGACGACGTATTTTGACCATAATCATGATTATCTAGAGCTGTGGAAGCTAGAAGTGTTGCCAGGATATCAGCGTAAAGGATACGGCGAAGCACTTGTTGATTTCGCAAAATCTTTCGGCCTTCCAATTCGAACGAATCCACGCGTCAAATCTGCCGGTTTTTGGGATAAAATGGGCTTTGAAGCGGTGAAATATGATATGGAACGCGATAAAGGAGAAAACCCACTCATTTGGGAGCCTGCACATATTCAAAAGAACACTGGTGAGTCCGCTTAATCATTAATCATTAAGAAAACGCCCCTCTTTCCATCTGTGAGGGGCGTTTTCTTATTTTGCGTAATCTTTTAAGCTGATATTCTGTTTGACTCTTTCAACAATACCAATAAGTGCCCGGTAATCTTCTTCTGTCATTTTTAATTGACGTTTCAGCTGTTCATTTTCTTCGGTGAGTGATTTTAATTGATGCTGTGCATCTTTAAGCTCCTCCCGTAAATAAGCTGGACCAGATGGTTCTTTCTCAAGCTGCTCTAGAAACCGAATTACTTCTCGAAGCGTCAGTTCAGTCTGATCAGAAGATGCCTTCTCTTCTATGGTGAACGCATGCTGCGGTAAACCCGAAGAATGGATACCAATTTTTTTACGCAGTTCTTTTCGCTGTTTTTTGGCAAGCTCAATGCCTGCCTGATACTGCTTTCTGACGTAAGAATTCCACCTGAATCCACATGCTGCTGCTGTTCTTGACAATGCTTTTCCAACCTCTTCAAATGCTGAAAGCTGGGTACCTCCATCTCGGATATGCCTTAAGACAACTTCTGCTAAAAGTAAATCTTCATCTTGTGTCCATGCGTCCTGCCGTGTAATCGTCAACTCATCATCCCCCCTGAATCTGAATACCACATCATATGCGCTTACTAGAGTAGATAGACTATTTGCAGGAGAGAAACCTAAAAAATAGATCAATAAAAAAACGCAAGGGAAGATTCCCTCACGTTTTTTTATCAAGCATTAGTTGCTTTTTACGTCTTTGCCTTTGTATGTTCCGCAAGATTTGCAGACACGATGAGAAATTTTCATTTCACCGCATTCTGGGCAAGCTACCATACCAGGTACTTGTAGTTTGAAATGCGTACGACGCAATCTTTTTTTCATTTTAGAAGTTCTTCTAAAAGGTACAGCCATTATTCCCACCTCCTTAAAGAGTTAAGATTCATTATTTTCTTCTAAGAGCTTCTTCAAGCCTTCCAGACGAGGATCAATTCGGTTTTGATGTGCATCTTCCGAAATGACCGCCCAGTCATTCCCTTCCTGTGGTGCAGCACCTTTTACGTCAGCTTGGTCGCAAAAGATTTGCATGGGCACTTCAAGAAGAATTTCTTCCTTGACTATAGGCGTTAAGTCGATGATATCGTCTTCTACAACAGATACGTCTTCATCTTCTATATCGTCTGTCTTATGAAGTACAAATAGTTCTTTTGTTGAAATCGCAAATGGATAATTTACATCAACAAGCGTTCTTGAACAAGGCAATGTCATTTCACCTGTGATGGTTAAATCAAATGCGACTTGCTTTGATTCGATCACTCCAGTCCCTTTCACCTCTACTGGTGAAATACGACGTATATCTGAATGAAGGCTAGTAAGTTCATTTAAGTCAACCGTCTCATGAAAATCGAAGCTGTTTTTAGCTTTTTGATGTAACTGATAAACTGTCCATTTCAATTGTATCACCTCTAAGAGCAACAAACATGATTATAGCTTTCATCATGCTATTTGTCAATATTTTTTCTTTACAGTCCTTCATGACGTCAAAGGGCTGTTTGACATCAGTTCTCGGAATGCCTAAACTGAAAAAAATGGTCTTCATTTTTCCCTTATGCTACTGTAGCACAGACCATTTAACCATAGCAAGAAAGGCGGAACATCTATTGAAAGCAGTGGGAGTCGTTGTCGAGTACAATCCATTTCATTATGGGCATGCCTATCATGTGAATCAGGCGAAAAAACAAACCCCCTCAGATGTTGCCATTGCCGTCATGAGCGGTTCTTTCCTCCAGCGCGGGGAGCCTGCCATCGTCTCAAAATGGGCACGCACAAAAATGGCACTGCAAAACGGCGTAGACATTGTGTGTGAGCTTCCATACATATATGCCGTACAAAAGGCAGAAACCTTCGCCAATGGCGCTGTGTCCATCCTCGATGCATTAAAATGCCATTCTCTTTTTTTCGGCAGTGAGGATGGAGAGATCAACGCATTTGAGCGCACAGCACACGCTTGGTATGAAAAAAAGGCAGAGATTGACCTTTTAACAAAAGAAAAGGTGAAAGAAGGTCTTAGTTATCCCGCAGCCGCAGCAGGTGCGTTTCAAGAGGCCATTCATTCTGAACACTTACTGGATTTGTCCAAACCAAATAACATTTTAGGCTTTCATTATGTTAAAGCCATCTTAGAGAGAGCTCCTCACATGCAGCCTTTTACGTCTCAAAGAATTGCATCTGATTATCATGATGAAGAACTGCCTGACAACCAAAAAATCGCAAGCGCCACAAGTATCCGAAAAGCATTAAAAGAACAGAGCTCATTTCAAGCAGTCACGCCCTATCTCCCCGACGCTACTTTAAAGCAATTACACGACTATCATTCTTCATACGGTCTTTTACATACGCAAGAAGCCTATTTTCGCTTTCTGAAACATGTTTTTCATACAATGGATACGAGTGAACTAGAGGGCATCTATGAAATTGAAGAAGGCATTGAACACCGCATGCAAAAAGCCATGACACATGCGTCTTCCTACGAGGAGTATCTATCACTTGTCAAAACAAAACGATATACGTGGACAAGATTACAGCGGATGAATACGCATCTATTGATGAACGTGAAGAAAAAGACGATGCACGCGCTGCTTGAAGAGAAAAAAGCGCCCTATATTCGTTTACTTGGAATGACAAGGAAAGGACAACAGTACCTGTCTCTTGTAAAAAAAGAGTTGGATGTACCACTTGTGAGTAAACTGTCTTCCTTTTCACATCCCGCCCTTGATCTTGATATTCGCGCTTCAAGGGTGTTCAGCCTTCCCATCTGTGAACCCATGCAAACAGAATTAGCGAAAGCAGAGTTTAAAACATCACCGATTCGATATGATGAAGAGAGCGGGCTCTTTTCATCTCGATAGAAAAAAGCAGCCTGATTTGCAGGCTGCTCTTTTTTATGATGCTTTCTCTTTTAATTTGTTTAAATAGTTTAGTGCGTCCTGCATGGTATCCACAGGAACGATTTTCATATCACTTTTAATATCTTTTGCTGTTTTGACTGCATTTTTATAGTCAGAGTTTGGGTCACCTTTATCATTCGGTGCAAAGAAGATGTCTTTTCCTGCTTTGTCTGCTGCAACAACCTTTTGATCAATTCCGCCAATCGGTCCGACTGTACCATCTGCATCAATCGTTCCAGTTCCTGCGATCGCATAGCCATGTGTTTCATCTTCTTTTGTCAGCTGATTGTAAATTTCAAGTGACATCATTAAACCAGCCGATGGACCGCCGATGTTTTCAATATCCACTTTCACAGAAGGAGACACTTTCACATGACGGTCTGTAAATAGTGATACGCCAATTCCCACTCGTTTTGGCTCTTCTTTAAATGGTTTTAACGTCACGTTCTGCGTGATTTCTTTGCCATTACGTTCAAGTACAAAACGGACAGTCGTGCCTGCTTTTTTACTGCTGATATACGAAACCATTTTATCTGCTGACTCATATGTATGACCGTCGACGCTTTTGATCTTATCGCCAACTTCAATCTTCCCATATGCAGGCATTCCTTTCATCACATAGCTCGCATATACCCCATTAAACGTATAATCTACTTTTTTTCCTGCTTTTGTATAAGCGGCAATCATCGCATTTTCTTGAGAACTTTTCATGAGCTGCAGCTGCCGTTTCATATAATCCTCATCAGACTCTCCGTCCGCTTTAATATTTTCTTCTGGAACGATTTCGTCATACTTGTTCATTTTTGCAAGCAAATACGTATATGGATTGGCTGGACCTACTTTAATGGTCATAAGAGAAAAGCTGCCCTTCTCGCCATATCCTCCGTCTACTTGAATGTGTGGCGCAATTTCTGTTGCATCACCTGGCTTTGTGACGTAATAGGGCAGTTTCACAAAAGTTAAGCCAAATAAGACTAGAACAACAGCAAAAAAGCTGAGCCAGCGAATATTTAATTTTTTCATTCGATTAACACTCCCATTTATCAATGACATCTTTCAGTTTTTCTCTTAGTTGGTCGGCGGCGAGTTCACCTGCTTCAATCATTTCTTGAACCTGTGTAAACGCACTAGAGCTAAAGGTCTCGAGCTTCGGCCGAATCATGAGATCTGCATGAATGGTTTGGTGACGAACCAATTCATTTTGAAGGATGTCCAAACTTTGCATAATGACATCCGATAATCTCGTTGCCTTTTCTGTTTTTTTCACCCTTGATACATCAGAGGCGATAATGAGATCTGCCCCCATTTCTTTCAGAACAGAGACAGGAATGCGGTCCACTACCGCTCCATCCACCAATTGCCTGCCGCCTATTTCATGCGGAACAAACACACCCGGAATGCTAATGCTTGCCCTGACTGCTTGTGAGACAGACCCTTCTTTGAACACAACCTTCTCCCCTGTCTGAAGGTCACAGGCAACAATCGCAAGAGGCACGCGCATTTCTTCAATATTCTTCCCATATGTAAACGTGTGAATCAGCTGCAAAATTCGATTTCCTTTTAACAGACCGATTTTTGGCAGTGTATAGTCAGCATAATACTTTCTTCTGAAGACAAGTGCAAGTTTTTTCATTTTTTCTACGTCTTGTCCTGCCGCATAAAAGCTCCCCACAAGAGCACCAATACTGCTTCCTGCGATCATATCCACCTGAATTCCTTGTTTCTCAAGACTAGATAAAACCCCGATATGCGCCATCCCTCTGGCACCCCCGGAGCCCAGCGCAAGCCCGATAATCGGTCGTTTCATGAATCCACCCTCCTCTTTCTATGCATATATACGAATCTATAGGTCTAAACATGCCCCTTCTCATCGTATAGTAATAGAAGACAGGCTCGGCTAGCATCTCTTTTTCTTTAATCACGAGCTCGCCAATAGATTATAACGGCAAGGGGCGACATCTCCATGAAAAAATGGAACACTCTGTTCATCGCTGCTTTTTTTATCTTTTTAACAGCCACTGTGATTACACATCCACAAGCCTCTTTGCAAGCATCGAAAAATGGACTTGCAATGTGGTGGGAAGTGGTTTTTCCATCGCTGCTACCTTTTTTTATTTTGTCCGAGCTATTAATCAGTTTCGGAATTGTCAGATTTGTCGGCGTATTATTAGAGCCATTTATGCGGCCTATCTTTCGGGTGCCTGGTGTCGGCGGATTTGTGCTGGCGATGGGAATGGCCTCTGGTTTTCCTTCTGGCGCTAAATTGACGACAAGACTTCGGCAGGAAGGACAGCTGACAAGAATTGAAGCAGAACGCCTTGTGTCGTTTACCAATTCTTCAAACCCTTTGTTCATTTTTGGAGCAGTGGCTGTAGGATTTTTTCATCACCCAGCTTTAGGCATTGTGTTAGCCTGTGCACATTATTTAGGAAATCTCGCGGTTGGGGTGACGATGCGCGGATATAAAGCACGTCATGATGCGCACCTCAGAAGCCGAAAAGGATTTTTATTGCCTCCAATTCGAGAAGCATTCAGCGCTCTTCATACGGCAAGACTCGCAGAAAAAAGACCACTTGGCCAAATATTAAGTGACGCTGTCATGTCATCTGTTCAAACGCTTTTTATGATTGGCGGCTTTATCATTTTATTTTCTGTCTTTAGTCAAATGCTCGCTGTTGTGCATGTAACAGATCTTCTCTCTATCGGGATCGGTTATATACTGAAAACGATGCATCTTCCGCCAGAATTAGATCTAGCCATGATTGCGGGTCTATTTGAAATCACATTAGGAAGTCAACTCACAGGGTCACAAGAGGTTTCCCTGCTCGCTAAAACGATTGTGGTCAGCTTTATTTTAGGATTTAGCGGATTCTCCGTTCAAGCTCAGGTAGCCGGCATTTTGGCAGCAACCGATATACGTTTTAAACCGTTTTTCTTCGCCCGTTTGCTTCACGGTATTTACGCAGCCGTCTTTGCCTTTTTGTTATTCAAACCCCTTTACGTCTCTAAAGCAGACATGGCGCTTCCAGCAGGGGCATTTGAAGCAAGCGAGCAAGTCGTCGTGTTTAGCAGCGTGTTATGGAATCAGCTTGTATCTGCTGGTCCCCTCATCACCTTGTTCAGTCTGATCGTGTATATTGCGCTCTATTATCAGAAATTAAAAAATGGATGAGTGCACAGTGCACTCATCCATTAAATTTTTCTTTCAGCGCAGCTTCGACCTCTTGCGGTACAAGCTCTTTGACTGATCCATGATACTTCGCTACTTCTTTAACAATGCTTGAACTTAAGAAGGAGTATTGATTATTCGTCATCATAAAGAACGTTTCAATGTCATCATTCAACACTTTGTTCATTGATGTCCCTTGCATCTCGTATTCAAAGTCCGTCACCGCTCTAAGTCCGCGCAAAATGACTTTCGCCTCTTTTTGTTTCGCATAATCAACGAGCAGTCCATGAAAGGATTCCACTTTGATATTTGGTAGCTCCTTTGTTGCTTGACGAATGAGTTCACATCGCTCTTCAACAGTAAAAAGCGGCTTTTTTGACGAGTTATTAAGGACGCACACATATACTTCATCAAAAATCTTTGCCCCTCTTTTGATAATATCCAAATGGCCCAATGTGACTGGATCGAAGCTACCCGGACAAACGGCTATATTCCCCATGCTTTAATTTCCCCGCTTTCTATAGATCGTAATGCCAGTCATTCCGTACATTTCCTGCCTTGAGATATGTAGCTGTCCTGCTTCCTCTGGCAGTGTCACATCTTTATCGTGCTCACACACAATGACGCCATCATCTGCTAATAAGGAATGCTCATCAATCGTATCAAGAAGTGCTTTCAACTTTTGATCTTTATACGGCGGATCAAGGAAGATGGCTTGAAATGATTCTTCTCGCTTCACTACAGCAGCGAGTGCACGGTTTGCATCATTTCGAAACACTTCACTTTGATCCATCAGCGACAATTGATTCAAGTTGCCTTTAATCGTCTGAATCGCCTTCATATCTCGATCCACAAATATACAATGATCGAACCCTCTAGAAAGCGCTTCAATACCTAAACCACCACTTCCAGCAAATAAATCAAGGGCCCATCCCCCATCAAAATACGGTCCAATCATATTAAAAATGGATTCTTTTACTTTATCTGTTGTTGGTCTTGTTGATTGGCCGGGTACGGCTTTCAGCGTGCGGCCTTTTTTTGTTCCAGAAATCACTCTCATTTTTTCCACCACTTTTTCTGCTTGCATCTATTGAATATTGTTTGATGACAAAAAATTCAACATTATCTTACCATATCCACTCCACATGGGACAATGCACTGAATTCCATTCATTTTCTATGTATAGATCACAAAAGAGAGGGTCATACTACTGTTAACAGCATCTGATGTGGTGCTGTTGCCAACCGCGGAGAAGACTTACGTTTCCCCATAAGTTCTTCCTCCGGTTTCTCCTCTCCCTTTGCCTTCTCCTTAATGAATCATTAAGAATAGAAGGACCCCGCGGGTGATGCCGCGGGGGTTTTTTTGTGTCTTTAAAAGCCCACCTTATAATCATACTCTTTAGCTTTGTCCAATTTCGATTCGTACTCTAATTTAATAAAAGGTTTATAGGAAGGCTCAACACGTTTTACAAATGGCAATGAACTGAGCTTTGCCATGTGGCGCTCAAGATCATTCATATCACAATAAATCACTGCATATTTCATTTTCCTTGAAATATAGTGAACATTCCCAAATTTCCTTAGCGCTTTTGACTGCTTTAACGAATGCAGCCAAACGACCATCCCTTGACGTTTGGTATCCATCTTTTCACCTGCCGCTTTTCAATTCTTTCCGTTCATTATGTAAAAGACGAGACGTTCAAGTCTCGTCAAGATACTTTACAGCCACAGCTGCCTCCTGATCCACAGCCACCGCCGCATGATGATAGACCATCAAAATATGGGTTCCCTGTTGGAACTTTAATATATGCTGATACAGCTTGACCGATTTCAATACTAATCTCATCTAAGATGGATTGAATCGCTGTTTCTGCTTTTTTGAAATCAACCACTGTATCGTGAAGATCTAGCTTTCTTTTGACCTCACGCATTTCTTTTGAGATCGTTCTATAGTCCGGATGGTATTTGCCGAACCGCTGCACATCTTCATATTGCTCTTTTACTTTTGTAAAATGGGCAATAATTTGTTGGGCTTCTTCGTCTTGCTGGAGACGCTTAAAGCAGTTGCGGTAATGTTCAGCCTCCTCCGACTGAAGAATCATGGCAGCCAATTGATTTGCTTCCTCTTGGAGCTCCACAGATTCGATTGTCGCATACATAAATGTTGCACCTCCAATTCATAGTTTACCACGAAACCTATGGATCAGAAAATGCTTTTACGTGACAAATACATCCCATGTCTCTCTTTTCTGCTTATATTCAGGGTGACGAGAATTTAGCACAACGGTCATTTTATGCTTTCCTTTTGAAAGGTGCTTGACCACAAACGCCGCAGTATA
Source organism: Bacillus sp. GbtcB10 (assembly GCF_019091365.1). Classification (NCBI taxonomy): domain Bacteria; kingdom Bacillati; phylum Bacillota; class Bacilli; order Caryophanales; family Bacillaceae; genus Bacillus; species Bacillus sp. GbtcB10. Next base: position 596,753 of record NZ_JAGXJP010000001.1, on the reverse strand, counting down.
TTCGTTTCCTGCCCGTTTCCCATCTACATACACAGTAAAATACCCTGTCTTCTTATCCTTTTTCAGGGGTGAAGGTTCAAGGTGAAAATCTTGAAGTGTACTTTCTATATACACAACAGATCCCTGCACTTTGTATTTTAAAAAGCCTTGCTGCTTCATTTCACTTTGCGTCTGCTGCATGACTGGTATTGCTGGTTCTTGCCTAGTTACTTGCTCTTGATCATGTTGACTTTGACATCCGGTGAGAAGAAAAAGCAATGCGCATATTGACAGCATCCATTTCATGTTCTGATTCTCCTTTCGTCTACTTTCATAGGATGCTCATGAAATAGACATCTTAATCAACTCAAAAAAAGCCTCACCCGGCTCCATTTTGATTGCGCATTGCTTGGAACATCTGAATCATCATTTCAGCCATTTGGACACTATTGCTCAACTGGCTCACACGATGAGGAATGGTTTTTTCATAAAAATTCATTTTATCTAATTCAAACGAAGTGACATTTTCAGGATGCCGCGTTAACTGTCTATACCAGAGTGGGCGCTGCCTGATGAATTTGATTCGATCCTCTTCGGCCATGACAAACTCTTGTACTTCTCTCCGCACCAAAAGCATCCCCTTTCAATTAATCTTTCCTGAAGGAGAATGGGTGCTGGCTGCCTCCAGATGAACCCTTCTTTGAGCCATTTGATGAAAATTGACCGAGTAAGCTTTGTAAAGAGGAAATAGACTGGCTCATTTTATTAATTTGTTCATTCATTTGATCAGCGTCCATTTTTTTCACAGCAGAAACCATTTTAGACATAAAATCTGCTTTTCCCGGTTCACTTTGCTTAGCGGCTTTTTCTTCTTTTGCTTCTTCCTTTTGTGTTTGCCGGTAAGGAGACCACATATCATCTTCCTCACCAAACATGACCCAATTCTCGTATAAACTTTGCCAGCTTTTTTCTTGCGTCTGCACTTCTTGGATTAATTTCGGATGGCGTCTGACGAACTGTTTAAATTCATCAATGGATGTTTGCTTTTGCTTATTTGTCATATCCTCACCCCCCATACAAATGCCTACTATACTATATACATCTAGATCTATTTTGGTGAGCCCTTTTCATAAAAAAACAGCCGCCATCTGTGCGCAGCTGTTTAAAGGATTAAGACGTTTTCTTAATGAAGTTTTGTGTATAGTACTTTTCTTTCACACCAACGCCAAGGTGCGTGTAATCTTGATTTAACAATGCCTTCCGGTGACCTTCGCTATTCAGCCAGCCTTCTACAGCTGCAGGGCCATCAACATAATTATACGCAATGTTTTCCCCCGCAAGCTGAAATGCGACCTCGCCTCTTTCTAACCGGTCTTTCAGCGTGCCGTATTTTTTAGATTCATGGGAGAAATAATGATGATCTTTCATGTCCTCACTATGCATGAATGCCACTTCAGAGGTTTCATCGTCCCACTTTAAGGTCGGTAGTTTGTACTTATGGCGGATAATATTGGTCATATCAAAAATTTGTTTTTGACTCGACGCTTCAATATCCTTCCACTTTTCGCCTGATATCGCCTCAGGTTCAATTAATTGACCTCGATAAACGACTTCATACGGCTTTTGTTTGACAAATGTATCTGCGTTAAAGGCTCTAATGCTCGAAAGAGTGCTTTCAAACTTATCCATGTAGAGCTGGACATACACATCATCTCCCACTTTCACCGTCGGCCTGGTATTCATATCATCTTCTGAGAATTCAAAGCGATATGAATTTCCCTCGTCCTCTACATGAATGTAAGGAGCGATTTGTGTTTTTTTAAATACTTCACTTGTGGCTTGACCGATTTTAAATGGCTCAACATTCAGCCCATCCCCTGTCGCAAACAAGGTCACCACTTTACTGTCCTTTACCCCTACTTGAATATAGTGTTTCTTCGATTGATTGTATATCCACCAGTCATAATCATATGCGGAAGGATCAATGCGATCTGGTTCCCCTAGCTGTTTAAGCACTTCGTTTGAAGACTTCCCCATAAAGGACATGAGACCTTTTTTCGGAATGTTGATCGGCTTATCGCTAGATGTTTCTTCATTAGACACCTTCGGCTCATTGCTGTTTTCTTTTTCTGGTGAAGATCCATATTGAATAAACAGAACGTACGTTCCAGATATAATCAGGAGGATGAAGAGTGTTTTCAGCACAGTTTTCAAATAAACACCTCCGTTAAATTGGCAAGGTACAAAAAGTACCTTCTACTGTCATTTAAACAAAACTTGCTCCATTTATCAACGACAATACAGCCTATTTAACACGAATTTAAAATATGCCCCTCCTAATGAAGAAATCCTTGGCCATGATCCTGGTCTTGTTGAGAGATTTCCGTCAGAGCATCACCTGCACGATCGTTTGATAAATCTTCAACTGATAAATCCCCAAGGGCTACGATTCCTGTTAGTGCCCCGTTTTTGACAACCGGGATACGGCGGAGCTGATGTTCTGACATCAACCGGACAATTTCTTCTAGGGTTGCATCTTCTTCAGCTGTCAATACTTCCTTCGTCATGAGGACACCAACCTCTTGTGAGTTCGGCTTTTTCTCAGCAATACCTCTAAGTACAAGGTCGCGGTCTGTGACAATACCAACAAGCTGATCTCCGTCGACTACTGGAATGGCACCAATGTCAGCATCTTTCATTTTGACTGCCGCTTCATACGCATTGTCGTCCTTTCGCAACGTCACTACTTTTTTCGTCATGATATCTTTGATTTTTTTCGTTTTCACGTTGATTCCTCCATCCGTTATTTTCTTTATTACTGTAACCAGCTTATAAAAGAACATACCTTTCACAGTTGAAAGTTTAACGCTTTCATACTATGATTGTCAGTAAAGGGAATTTTTATAAGGAGGGGTTTTGGGTGAAGTTTGAAGGTACGGGGATTGAGAAGGTATCAGCTGACTTAAATAAATTAGATTTCATTATGGAAAGTGAAGGATTTGTACGAGCCGATCAATGGGATTATGAGCGTGTGACGTACGACAGGAAGTATAACATGGTAGAGGGGACGTTTTACTTACGGATCTCTGGCTACGCCACTGAAGGAGATGTTGGCTCCAAAAAAGCCCACATCCAGCTGCTGACACCTTTACTTGGAAAACACTATTATCCGCATGGTGTTGAATATGGAGAAGGCGAAGATTTCCCTAAATCTCTTATTCAATCAAGCAAAAAAACGCTGAACCAATTAAAAGAAAAACTAGAAGCGATAACTGCTGAAGCATAAAAAGCACAGCCCCTGCGGCTGTGCTTTTCATTTATTCATATTTCGGAATGAGCGCATCTGGTACGGCATCTTTCGCTCTTTCTTTTCTCGCCCAGTCAAAGAAGACAACAGCAAGAATCGATCCGTATACAATCTCTTGAATGATTTTCATCAAAATAGCACCTAGCTGCTGATCTTCTAGCAGCGGCAATGTATGAAACATGTCAGGTCCTGTAAGCGCAAGACCAGCAAGCATATCACTCGGTACGCATAGGTGCAGTGCTTGTATCCATGCACCGGCATCTGAATAAGTGGCATAGATAGGCGCTTCACTAAACATAATGAGTGCACAGGCAGGTGTCATTAAAATCCCATCTGCCATAATATACCCAAGCTTTAAAATGCCTGTAATCTGCGGCTGACTTTGCACTTTATGGACAAGCGGCCACCACATGAAAAAGGCAGCGATAAAAATTACAACCGTCATCAATGCGTGATAAAACGGATCTGTTTTGACAAAATCGAACACGAGCGGAATATGATACAGCGAAAACAACCCATTAAATCCGAGCAAGGCAATCAACGGCTTAGAAAACAAGCGGAAAATCGGCTGAATACCCCGTGTTTGAATGATCCGCTCCCAAATCGCCGCAGGTAAACCTGTAATAAGAAGCGGCGGGATGACCAAATAGAGCACTGCCATTTGCGCCATATGCGCACTGAACATAATATGCCCCATTAAATCAATCGGGCTCCCCTTCACTGCATAAAGCAACACAAGCCCCGTGAGAAATAGCGTTTTCTCTTTCACCGTCGCACGGTGCTTGCCCTTCGTCACGAGAAGCAGATAAAAAGCGGCTGCTGCTACAATACATGTCAAATAGTAAGGACTCCATAATGCACGAAATCCAAATATCTCTAAGTTTTCCATTGCTGCGCCTCCTTCAAGGGCAAAGCGAGCTTACCACCAAATAATGGTCAAAAAGGCTAAAACGGTAATAAACGCGACAAACACACCTGAGTAAAGAAACAACGCGGGTGTTTCATGCCCTTTTTGGTTCATATGCATAAAATAATAAAGCTGAAAAGCCACCTGAATCACTGCAAGCAGTAAAATAAAAGGGACAGCGAACCAATTTCCGACGTCTTCAGAGGCGATTGTTAAAAAGGCAACAAACGTTAAACCAATCATCAAGCCGAAAGAAATGAGCTGATGCTTCATTTCTTCGGCATTTTTCTTTTTCCGATAGACAAGATCGACTTTGGACTGATTTGTGTTTTTATTTCCCATTCTTATCCCACCATTCCCATTAAATATACAACGGTAAAGATGAAGACCCACACAACATCAATGAAATGCCAATAAAGGCTCGCCACATAATATTTTGGTGCATTGTATAAATCTAGACCGCGTCTCATATTCCGAATCATCAGAGCGGTGATCCAGCAAAGTCCAAATGCGACGTGAGCCCCGTGTGTTCCAACAAGCGTATAGAAGGAAGAGCCAAGTGCAGAGCTCGTAATTGTAAATTCATACGCATGCACATAATGATAAAACTCATAAATTTCTACCCCTAAAAATCCAGCACCTAAAAGAACGGTTACACCTAGCCAAAGCTGCATTTTTTTAAAGGCAAAGTTTTTCATATGATACATAGCATACACACTCGTTAAACTGCTCGTTAACAGAAGCATTGTGGCAATAAAGACAAGTGTGAGGTCAAACATTTCAGTTGTTGTTGCGCCGCCTGCATTTGAATTTTTCAGCGCCAAATAAGTGGCAAACAAAGATGCAAACAGGACCGTTTCTCCCCCAAGAAACAACCAGAACCCGACGAACTTATTCTTTCCTTCTAACGTGGCTTTCTCAGGAGAAGCCGGAAAGGTTTCCGCTGTCATTTTTTGTGGTTCCATTATGCTTTCACCCCTTTGTCATCGTCATCCGTCAAATCTTCTTTGTGAATATGGTATCCATGATCATCTTTAAGAGAGCGAACGAGCATGGTCGCAAACGTGATGCCAAGACCAATGAAGATCACCGGTAGACCCCAGCTGTGTTCTTGACGATACATAAAACCAAACGCTGACACAAATAGACCGAATGAGATAATGATAGGCAAGATGGAATTATTCGGCATGTGAATATCATCGAGCGGTTCAGATGCTGTCATTCCTTTTTTACCATCCATTTTCTCAATCCATAATGGATCGAGCCCCCGTACAAGAGGCAGCTGCTTAAAGTTATATTCTGGCGGAGGTGAAGATACTGCCCATTCAAGCGTTCTTCCATCTCCCCAAGGATCGCCCGATACACGCTCCCCCTTTGCTGTCGTCCAGATGATATTAATCAGCATGATCACAACTGCTACAAACATGAACAGTGCCCCAATCGTACTGACCAAGTTCCCAAGGTCTAGACCCTGACCTGGCAAGAACGTAAAGACTCGGCGCGGCATGCCCCAAAGACCGAGAAAATGCTGGATAAAGAACGTTAAATGGAAACCGACGAAAAACAGCACAAAGCCAATTTTCCCAAGCTTCTCATTCAATATTTTCCCAAACATCTTCGGCCACCAATAATGCACACCTGCTAAAATACCGAAGACCACACCACCGATAATGACATAGTGGAAATGCGCCACAACGAAGTACGTGTCATGGAACTGATAATCCGCTGCTGCTGCTGCAAGCATGACGCCGGTTACACCGCCAAGTAAGAATGACGGAATGAACGCAACTGAATATAGCATCGGCGTTGTAAACTTCACATTACCGCCCCATATGGTGAGCAACCAGTTAAATACTTTAATTCCAGTTGGCACCGCAATCGCCATTGTGGCTACGGCAAAGATCGCATTGGCAATTGGACCAAGTCCTGTTGTGAACATGTGATGCGCCCACACCATGAATCCAAGGAAACCAATTAATACAGTCGCAAACACCATGGACGAATAACCAAACAATCTTTTTCTTGCAAACACCGGAATGATCTCAGAGAAAATCCCAAATGCCGGCAAAATCAAGATATACACTTCTGGGTGTCCAAAAATCCAGAACAAATGCTCCCAGATGATTGTATTTCCGCCGAGCTCTGGATTAAAAAAGCTCGTATCAAACATTCGATCAAGCATCAGCATCGCAAGTCCTGCTGTCAGCGGCGGGAATGCGAATAAAATTAGTGCGGATGCCACAAACGTCGTCCAGGTAAAGAGCGGCATTCTCATATACGTCATACCTGGCGCTCTCATATTAATAATCGTTGCAAGAAAGTTGATTCCGGCAATTAGCGTACCAATACCCGCTATCTGCAACCCTAAAATATAGAAATCCATGCCGTGCCCTTCTGAATTCAGCGTGAGCGACGCATAGGCAGTCCAGCCTGCATCAGGTGCTCCGCCCATAAACCATCCAAGGTTTAAGAAAATTCCTCCGAAAAAGAACAACCAAAAACCAAGTGAATTCACAAATGGAAACGCTACGTCACGTGCACCAATTTGAATGGGTACAACCGCGTTCATTAATGCAAATAAAAGCGGCATTGCTGCAAGGAAAATCATCGTTGTTCCATGCATCGTCATGACTTCATTGTAAAACCCTGCACTCACAAAATCATTTTCAGGGATGGCTAGCTGAATACGGATAATCATCGCTTCCAGGCCACCAATTAAAAAGAAAAATCCCCCTGCCACTAAATATAGTATGGCAATTTTTTTGTGGTCAACCGTCGTTAAGTAATCCCATAAGACAGCGCCAAACCCCCGCTTTTTAGCTATTGTACTCACCATGAAATCCCCCTCTTATCTCCCATTTGCCCCTTTTCATATCAATGTCTATCTTCACGTTCTAAAACAGACTATATCTGACAGATGACTTATTCTTGGATGTAGAGACTTATTCGGGAGCTCTTAACAAAAACTTCACATAGATCGTATACCCTTTTGAATGTGCACCACTTCAAGCTGCTCAAGGCATTTACTGTATTTGAAGACCTTTTAAATACTCGTAGAGTGCATCTGCTTCTGAGTCATTTAGTTTAGGATACGTCCCTGTCATCTTATTACCTGGTTTAAAGCTCTCTGGATCTTTCAGCCATGCTTTGACATTTTCTTTGTTCATGTCTTTAATTCCAGCTACTTTTGTCCGCTCTCCGAAGGTTGCAAGGTTTGGAGCAGTCCTTGCCGCCTCTGGCCGTTCATCTCCAGGCTCTACCGCGTGACAGCTTAAACAGTTTTTCTCTTTAAAGAGTTTTTCACCCTCAAGGGCTAGATCTGACGTAGATGCAGGCTTCTTATAATCTGACATCTTTTTCGTCCAGCCTAAAAACTCCTCTTGAGAAAGCGTTTTAACTTTAAAGTCCATTAAAGCATGTGATGGACCACAAAGCTCTGCACATTTCCCATAGAAATATTCTCCAGCATCTTTCGTTCGTTTTGAGTCAAACGTTAAATAAAACTTGTTCTCGTTGTCTGTATTTGTATCAATTTTACCCCCAGCTGATGGAATCCAGAATGAGTGTTTCACATCAGATGCTTTCAGCTTAAAATAAACCTTTTGATCAGTTGGAACAATCAATTCCTGACTTGTCACAATCCCATAATCAGGGTATTCAAATTCCCACCAATATAAGCTGGCTCTTACATTCACTACAAGTGTCTTTTCAGGATCTCGTTTTTTCTTATCCATGGCGCTTGTATCCCCTAGCTCAAGCGTGTATGCCACAACAGGTACAACGAGAATAATGAGTAGAAGTATCGGAATCGCTGTCCACGTAATTTCGAGGTTACGGTTCCCTTCTACCTGTTTAGGAATCGTATCTTCTCCCACTTTAGAACGTTTGAATTTAATGATGACGTAAAAGAAAATGATCGATACAACAATAACGACAAGAACCATAATAAGTGTACTCAGTACCGTTAGGAAAAACTGTTTATCTGCTACTTCCCCAACTGGCTTGAGTGTTGATAAGTATGGTTCACCGCAGCCCGCCAAAACGAGCGTCAGTAAGAGAAACAGTGAATAAACACGCCATTTTCTTATCATAATTTGTCCCAACCCCTTTTGCTTGATCTCCTTTGCCTTTCGCTTTTACCTCTTATTTATAAAATCACCTTTCACCCATCCATAACCCCCGCCTCTTATAAAAGCACTTACATTTCCTCTTTTCATAAAAAAATGATGTTTTTACTCAAAATACCATCTATGTATAAACAGAAAGCCGCCTAAATAGAACTGAATATCAGGCGGCTTTCATAGTTGTAAGAAAATGTTGTGTTATAAGATATAGCCATTGTTTTGATGTGATCAAAGTGTATTTCACTCTAGAATAGTGTAATAATAATCATCGCAACGAAAAAGATCGTTAAGTAGTTTAATGAATAAACGAACATGAGTGTTGACCACTTCATGATATCTTTCATTTTAAAGCCCATAAGACCAATGACGAGCCATCCAATGTTCAGCAATGTGCCAAGTGCGACAATCGGCCATCCTAATCCACCTAAGAAAAATGGAAGCGGAAGAAGACATGCTGTCCAAATGATGATTTGGCGTTTTGTGACTTCAAAGCCGTAAACAACTGGCAGCATTGGAATACCTGCTTTGCGGTAATCTTCCGTTTTCTTAATCGCAAGTGATAAGAAATGCGGAATTTGCCAGATGAACATAATCATAAACAGGACCCAAGCCGTTGTGTCGATGGTGCCTGTAACAGCTGTCCAGCCAATTAATGGCGGAACCGCACCAGATACACTCCCAATGACTGTATTAATGGTGTAATGACGTTTAGACCACATCGTGTATAGAACTGCATAAGTAAAGACACCGATAAATCCAATCACTGCTGATGTAACAGTTGTCATCAGAAGCATAATCAGTCCAAGTACAACAAGCAGAATACCAAATGCATACGCTTGACCCGGCTGAACTTTACCTGTCACCGTCGGTCTTGTTTTTGTTCTTTCCATTAGTATATCAATATCACGGTCAAACGCATTATTAATGGCGCATGAACCGGCAATAATAAGAGAAGAACCAATCATTGTTAACAGCACAATATCAAGATTCCCAAGGAAACTCATACCTGTAAAATAAAAAGCAAGCCACATTCCAGTAAAAGTTGTAATGAAATTGGAATTGACGATGCCCATTTTAATAAGAGCAAGAAAATCTTTTAAAGCGGTTGTTTCTTCTATTTGTCCATGAATAGCTGCTTCCGCGGCTGTTTTGGAATTTGCCAATGTGTATAACCTCCCTTGCCCAAACCTTCAAACGAACGAATAAAACGTAAAATCGTTACAACTCTATCATACAAGATAAAGAGCTGTAAAAAAACATCCTATTAAATAATAAACGACAAACTTGAAGTTATTTGTGAACTTTTCGTGAATTTATTAGGATGTGCGTTTCAGAAGGCGGTGCAAAATGAAATATTCTCTCCTCTATTTCTATCAGACTGTCAAAGAAAGATCAAGCACTCTAAATCTGTAAACTTTGTGAACTAACATATCATTTTTTTGTGAACTTTGGTCATTATGAATTGCAACAGAACACGCATTTGGCTTAAACTTGAGAGCATGTGAGGTTTTCATTTAGATCAGAAGTTATTTAGAGAAGGTGAAATCATTTGATGAAATTTGCTTTAAGGTTATTGAGCGTTGTCACAACATTTGTGATGCTGATCGTTCTGATTGGCGGTGCGCTTGTGACGAAAACTGGCTCCGGTCTTGGCTGCGGCAGACAATGGCCCCTTTGCCACGGTCGTTTCTTTCCAGAAATGAACCCTGCTTCCATTATCGAATGGAGCCACCGCATGTCAACAGGAGTTTCCACCATTCTTGTACTGGCACTGGCGGTCTTATGCTGGAAAAAAATCAGTCCAGTATTCCGTGAAACCAAATTTTTGGTCATCATGTCCATTATATTCTTACTGCTTCAAGCGCTGTTAGGGGCACTCGCCGTTGTGTTTGGTTCTAACGCACTTGTCATGGCACTGCACTTCGGTATTTCACTGATTTCTTTTGCTTCCGTTTTACTGCTGGCACTGCTTGTGTTTGAAGCCACCAGATCTGAAACAAAGCTTGTGAAGCCGCTTCATATCGGCAAAAGAATGCAGTTCCATATTTATGGGTTGATCACATATACGTATATTGTGGTGTATACGGGCGCCTATGTGAGACATACAAAATCAAGTCTTGCATGCTCTGTCTTCCCATTTTGTTCAAAAGACGGCGCACTTCCAGCGTATTTTAATCAATGGGTTCAAATGTCTCACCGAGCAGCAGCCCTTCTTTTATTCGTTTGGATATTTGTTGCGATGTTCCATGCCCTTAAACATTATAAAGAACAAAAGCAGCTGTATTATGGATGGATCATTTCAGCCATTCTGATTACACTTCAAGCGATCTCAGGTGTGATGTCTGTTTATTCTCATCTCGCACTCGGTTATGCGCTTGCTCATTCATTCTTTATTTCTTGTTTGTTTGGGGTACTATGCTACTTCTGCTTACTCATTGCCCGGTTTAAATATGAAAATAGAGAGCCTTTCAGATAAACATACAATCCCCCTTTCATCCGAAAAGGGGGATTTCTTTTATGTTTGTTTCGCTTCTTCGAATAGCGAAATGGCCTTTTTTCGTCTTTCTTGATGATCGACTGTAGGCAGAGGATATGTATCCCCCAGCATGCATCCCGATTTCATTTGCTCATCTATCGGCATTTTACTCGGTTCATGAATCCATTTTTCATTCACATGCTTTAGTTCTGGTACATACCTTCTAATATATTCTCCGCTTGGGTCAAATCGTTTCGACTGGGTCGTTGGGTTAAAAATACGGAAGTAAGGAACAGCATCCGTTCCGACAGAGGCTGCCCACTGAAATCCTCCAATATTCGAAGCCTCATCATAGTCGACAAGTTTTCTCGCAAAATACGCTTCGCCCATTCTCCAATCGATGAGATAATCTTTTGTCAGGAATGAAGCCGTCACCATTCTCAAACGGTTATGCATCCAGCCTTCTTCATTTAACTGTCTCATCCCAGCGTCAACGAGCGGGAAGCCTGTTTGTCCTTTACACCAAGCTTCAAAAAGTGTCTCATCATCATTCCATTTTATATGTTGAAAGGAGGCGTTGATTTCTTTTTCTTTCATCTCTGGATAATGCGCAAAGATCATATGATAAAAATCGCGCCACGCTAGCTCTTTCATAAATGTTTCCTTGCCCTCATCTTCAAAAAGTTCTTCCTCATTGACCGCATGAAAGATCGTGCGAATAGAAATGGTCCCAGTTTTTAAAAACCGAGACAGCTTGCTCGTCCCAAAAACAGACGGAATATCTCGTTTCTCATGATAATGCGTCAATCTTTCTTGAATAAAGCCGCCTAGCGTGCTCATCGCTTTGTCTGATCCAATCTGATCGAATTTCCTTGTACATTTCTTGATGATGTCCCTTAGTTTCTCATCTCCCTTTTCAGAAAGTGACTCATCACAAATCGTATGCTCACTGCTCAGAAATGATTTGTCAACTTTTATCACAGACTGCTTCTCCTGCTTCCGCCACGCTTGGTAGTATGGAGTAAACACTTGATAATGAGAACCATCCGCTTTTAAAATATCTCTCGCCCCATGCAGATGCGTATCTTGCCACTTTGACACATGAATGCCCTTTTCTTCTAAGAAACGGGTCACTTGCTCATCACGTGTTTGACCATTTCCTACTTCGTCCTCATTAAAAAAGACCGCATTGATGTCATAAGCATCCAGGAGCTTTTGAAAAGCGGACAAAATATCATCATGAATGAGATGAACATACATGTGAGATTCTCTCGCTTTCTTGACGAAATTGGCCAAGTTTTGAAAGAAATGTTCGTTGTTCAAATCCAGTTCCATTTCTGTAAAAAATGGATCTAGATGATAAAAAGCAAATAATCGGTACTGATGTTTTTTTGCATATGTGATCGCTTTTGATAAGGCGATATGATCATCCAATCGCATATCTCGGCGAAACCAAATCACGACAATTTCCACTCTTTCTTCACCTCATTCTATAGTGTAATCACTCTAGCGGGCGGCTGCACATTTTAATGCGCTCAAAAAAAGACACATCGCAGTGGATGTGTCTTGGATTGTTGACAAAGGGCTAAAATGCTCTTTATTTTAGCCCTTTGTCTTCTTTTCAGCGTGATAGAAAGCCCTTGAAGTCTAGGAAGAACGAGTACTGGAGCGGAGCGAATGTGACATTCGTGAGCACCAGCACGCAGGACTGACAAAGAATGCAAGGGTTCGTCTATACGCTGAGACACATCGCAGTGGATGTGTCTCACTCATTATTCAGGCTTTAAGACAATCAACAGATCTCCAGTTTGAATCCCTTCTCCATTCGTGACATGAATTTCATCCACGACTGCTGAGAACGGTGCTTGTACCGTCGTTTCCATTTTCATCGCTTCATTGATCATCAAATGCTCACCTTGAGAAATTTTCTGTCCTTTTTCAACAAGTACTTTGATCACAGTGCCTGGCATCGATGCCGCAATGTGATTTGGATTTGAGCGATCTGCCTTCATTTTTTCTTGAACGGAGGATTTGATGCTTTCATCCTTAATGACCACTTCACGCGGCTGTCCATTCAGTTCAAAGTAAAGCACTCTTGTAGCGTCCGGATTCGGTTCTCCAATGGACACGAGTTTGACAATGAGGGTTTTCCCTTTTTCAATTTCTACCTCAATTTCTTCACCAAGTCTCATGCCGTAGAAGAAGGTTGGTGTGTCAAGAACAGAGATATCTCCATAGCTTTCTGCTGTTTGAACAAATTCAGAAAAGACTTTCGGGTATAAAGCATATGCAATGGCATCTTGTTCTGTCAACGTCAGATCATGTGATTCTTTGAACTGCTTTTTGATTTCTTCAAAGTCCACTGGTTTCAGTTTCTCACCTGGTCTGACAGTAAGCGGCTCCTCCCCTTTTAAAATCAGCTTTTGCAATTTTTCTGGGAATCCGCCATGAGGCTGTCCTAAATAACCTTTAAACAATTCAACAACCGAATCTGGGAAATCCAGTGTTGCTCCTTTTTCATAAACATCCTCTTCTGTCAGATCGTTTTGCACCATATAAAGTGCCATATCTCCGACCACTTTAGAAGACGGTGTCACTTTCACAATGTCACCAAACATGTCATTTACACGTCTGTACATTTCTTTTACTTCATTCCAGCGGTCGCCAAGGCCGACCCCTTTCGCCTGCTGTTGCAGGTTACTATACTGGCCACCAGGCATTTCATGCTCATAAATTTCTGTATGCGGTGAATTCATTCCGCTTTCAAACTCATGGTAATATTTTCTGACGGAATCCCAATATTGAGAAAGACGTTCAACCGCTTGAACATTCATTTCGGGCTTTCTTTCATGTCCGTCTAAAGCATAATATAATGAGCTCGCACTTGGTTGTGATGTGAGCCCCGCCATAGAGCTGACTGCAACATCAACAATATCAACACCTGCATCAATCGCTCTTGCATAGGTGAAGAGTCCATTTCCACTCGTATCGTGTGTATGAAGATGGATTGGAATCGTGAGCTCGTCTTTTAGAGCAGATACAAGTTCATAAGCCGCCTGCGGTTTTAATAATCCCGCCATATCTTTAATGCCTAAAATATGAGCGCCTGCGGATTCAAGCTCCTTCGCAAGAGAGACATAATATTTCAAATCATATTTCGGACGTGATGGATCAAGAATATCACCTGTATAACAAATCGCTGCCTCTGCCACTTTGCCTGATTCACGAACAGAATCAATGGCAAGCGTCATGCCTTTGACCCAGTTTAGGCTGTCAAAAATACGGAAGACGTCAATGCCTGCCTCTGCCGATTCCTTTACAAATGCTTTAATCACATTATCCGCATAGTTTGTATATCCGACAGCGTTTGATGATCTTAATAGCATTTGGAACAAAGTGTTTGGCACTTCTTGACGAAGCTCTTTCAATCTTTCCCAAGGATCTTCTTTCAAGAAACGATATGCCACATCAAATGTAGCGCCGCCCCACATTTCCATACTGAATAACTCTGGCCATAAACCTGCTGTTGGCTGCGCAACTTTCTTTAAGTCGTGTGTTCTAAAGCGTGTTGCAAGCAGGGATTGATGTGCGTCTCTAAAAGTTGTATCCGTTAAAAGTACACTGCTTTGCTCTTTCACCCAATTGGCGAGCCCCTCAGGTCCATGCTTGTCTAACAATTGTTTTGTTCCAGAAGGAATCGTTTCATGGACAGCAAGTTTCGGCACATTTGGTTTATCAAAATGAGGCTTCTTATTTTCCGAAATACCAGGGAACCCATTAATGGTAACGTTACCAATATAAGTAAGCATTTTCGTTCCGCGGTCTTTTTGCTTAGGGAAGTTAAATAGCTCAGGTGTTGAATCAATAAACGATGTATCATATTCCCCTTTTAGAAAATTCTCGTGCTTCGCGACGTTTTCAAGAAACGGGATATTTGTTTTAATGCCACGAATCCTGAATTCTTGTAAATTTCGGACCATTTTAGCCGCAGCTTGATCGAATGTAAGTGCCCAAGTAGACAGCTTGACCAACAGTGAATCGTAATAAGGTGTAATCACCGCACCTTGGAAGCTGTTTCCTGTATCAAGACGTACTCCAAAACCACCGCCTGAACGGTAAGCCATGATTTTTCCTGTATCTGGCATGAAGTCATTCAAAGGATCTTCTGTTGTGACCCTTGATTGAATGGCAAATCCATGTGTAAAGATATCTTCTTGTTTTGGTATCCCGACTTCTTTGCTGTGGAGGTCATGTCCTTTTGCGACAAGAATTTGGGTTTGGACGATATCGACCCCTGTGATCATTTCTGTGATCGTGTGTTCCACTTGGACCCTAGGATTGACTTCAATAAAATAAAACTCCCCATTTGCCACTAGGAATTCTACAGTCCCTGCATTGATATACGATACATTCTGCGCCAGCTGAACAGCCGCTTCACAGATGTCTTCACGCAATTGATTAGAAAGAGACACACTTGGTGCAACCTCAATGACTTTTTGATGACGCCTTTGAACAGAGCAGTCACGCTCATATAAATGAATGATATTGCCGTGATTGTCTCCAATCACCTGCACTTCAATATGTTTCGGATTTTCAATCAGCTTTTCAACGTATACTTCGTCATTTCCAAAGGCCGCTTTCGCCTCTGACTTTGCACGGTCATAGGCTTCGTTCAGCTCCTCTTTTGATCTGACAATCCGCATACCTCGGCCGCCGCCTCCAAGTGAAGCTTTAATAATAAACGGGTAACCGTATTCTTCACCGAATTTTTCGACTTCTTTGACCGAATCAACTGGCCCGTCACTTCCTGGAATGACTGGAATTCCAGCTTTTTTCGCTTCATCTCTCGCTTTTACTTTATCTCCAAACATATCTAAATGTTGAGAAGTTGGGCCGATGAATTGGATGCCTTCCTCTTCGCATCGTCTTGCAAAATGAATGTTTTCAGATAAAAATCCGTATCCTGGATGAATCGCATCCACGTCATTTCGTTTTGCAATTTCGATGATCCCCTCGATATCAAGGTAGGCATCAATCGGCTTTTTCCCTTCTCCAACTAGATATGCTTCATCGGCTTTATAGCGATGATAAGAGCCCGAGTCTTCTTTGGAGTAAATGGCCACTGTACGTAAGTTGAGCTCCGTACAGGCCCTAAAGACTCTGATAGCGATTTCCCCTCTGTTTGCAACTAGAACCTTTTGAATTGTTCTCTGTGACATTCTCACTCCTCCATATCCCTTAAAATTTTATATGTACTCTATAATAAAGGAAGAAATGAAAACTGTACACTTTTGTTTTCTAAAGATTCAAAGTTTTCTGCAATCCATTTTTTTGAATCGATGGTTTGCTGATTGATTTTTTCTTTTTATAACGCTCTTTATATTCAGTGAACATGCTGATATTCAGCAATATTCCCATACATCCACTCAGTAAAATGATAGAGGATCCCCCGTAGCTGATAAACGGAAGTGTGACCCCAGTGATCGGAATGAGACCTGAAACACCGCCCAAATTAATACACGTTTGGATGGCAATCATTGAAGAAATTCCTATTGCAAGCAAACTTCCAAACGGATCTTCACACTTTCTCGCAATGTAAAAACCTTTCACGACAATAAAGCCAAGGAGAGCAAGGACAAAAAATACACCGAAAAAACCAAGCTCTTCCGAGATAATTGCCATGATAAAATCTGTATGCGGTTCTGGAAGGTATCCATACTTTTGTACACTCTCTCCAAGACCAAGCCCAAAAAAGCCGCCTGACCCAATCGCATAATATGAATTAATCAATTGATGCCCAGAAGCGCCTGCGTCTTTAAATGGATCTTGGAAACTCTCAAAACGTCCAAGACGATTCTGCGTGAAAATTTTATCCCAAAAAAGAATAATAAACGGTGTCACAACAACCATCACCGCACTAAATAAAGCGAGCAGCTTGGCCAGCGTTTTACCGCTAAACCCTGAGCATAAAATCATCGCAAGGGCAATCATACCAATGATAAAAGCTGTCCCATAGTCTGGCTGCAAAATAATAAATCCGCATAGGATGGAGACAACCACAATTGGAGGTGTAACCCCTCTTAAAATATGGTCAATATAATGCTGCTTCTTTGCATAGACAGCAGCAAGATAAATGATGACAACGATCTTCACGAATTCCGCTGGCTGAAGACTAAAAGGTCCAAATTTGATCCAGCTTCTAGCATTCCCTGCAATGTGACCGCCAAAGTACACATAAATGAGAGAAAACACAGATAGCAAAAGCATCACAATTTGGAATCTTTTATTTAAGAGCAGCTGATACGGAATGAGGGCTGTAAAAATCAAGATGACCGCCCCGACAATCATAAATAAAAGCTGTTTCTTGAAAAAATTATCTGGCGCAGCATCATATCTGATCACAGATGTAATCATACTTGAGCTATACACCATCACCAAGCCGAATGCGCTAATTAATATAATGGCGAACAATAATGAGTAGTCATACGATTTTAGCATTCTCTTTAACATATAATCCTCTTCCTAACGTCTATTTCTACTGCTTGATATTCTCTTCTCTTAGCTGTTCTTATTCTACTACATTTTCTCCGTTTGATCCCGTTTTACCTCTTTATATTGTTCGTCTTTCATGAGACAATCAAGTCCGTTTGGCATCAATCAAAATAAAAAGGCGGACAAAAAAACTCAAACTTATGTTGTGGAAGTTTGAGTTTTCAATCATTATTTTTTTGTGAACGCATCATGAAGTGCGGATAATTCTCTCTCAAGTTTATCGAGTAGTTTTTTGCCTTCATGTTGATCAACTAATCCAAGCCGGACAGCGAAATCAATTTCTCTCGATAATCCGAACATTTGAGTATCTAAAACCTCTTCATAAAGAGGACATTGCGGCATCGTTAAGTTGTCCATTTGCACTTGGATCAATTTTAAAATTTTATCTGCATCCAATTTTAATAAAGCCAGTGCTTTTTGCCGATGATCGACTAAAATTTCTGACGCCAAAAGTATCCCTCCGTTCCCCAGGCGAGTACCTAATTCTTCTATTTATCATAAAGCGAAACGCCCAAAATTGCAAGCAGATTTGTACAGTTCGCTCTGTAAAAATAAAAAGAAGCCATTCGTTATTAAAAGATACTCATCTCATATTTTTCACTCATGAGCTCAAGCAGCTTAATACCCGCAATACTATTCCCTTTTTCATCCAAAGCAGGTCCGAATATACCTATCCCAAAGTCGTATGGCGCCGCCCCCATAATTCCGCCTGAAACACCACTTTTAGCAGGGATTCCTATATTGATCGCAAATTCCCCGCTCGCATTGTACATACCGCATGTGACCATAAACGTTTTACAAATTCTAGCGACATCTTTCGAAAGGATTTGCTTTCCTGTCTCTGGATGCCTGCCATCTAATGAAAAAACACACGCGATCTTCGCCAAATCCAGGCTGTTCATCATGACGGCGCATTGCTTCGTGTAGACGTCCATCACCTCTTCTACATTCCCTTTAATGATATGATATTGCTTCATATAATAGCACATTGCGCGGTTAATCATTGATGTTTCAAATTCGGATGCAGCGGTTTCTTTGCAATATGTAATGGTGGTGTCATTGGCAAGCTCTCTAATAAAACCAAGCAGCCGGTTCAGCTGATCTTGCGGCGTTGCCCCTCTGATTAAACTTGTAACGGCAAGCGCTCCTGCATTAATCATTGGGTTAAGCGGCTTATTTGGGCTTGCTGTCTCTAGTTTAATCATCGAATTAAACGGGTCGCCAGTCGGTTCTTGTCCAACATATTGAAACACTTTTTTCGGTCCTTCTTCTGAGAGCACGAGCGCCAGTGCTAATACTTTTGAAATACTTTGCAGGGTGAATCGTTTATCAACATTTCCTGCTGAGTGGCACGTATTACTCACATGATAAACAGCGACAGATAAATCCGATTGATCCGCTTTACCGAGTGCCGGAATATAGGATGCTACCTTTCCATTTTTGGCCACCTTTTTTGCCTCTTCTACAAATCGCTGAAGCTCTTCATTGTCACGACATGCCATGCCCAAAATCCTCCCTATTTTTCGTCTAATCGTAGTTTGTACAAGGAGGTGCATGTTTATGAAAGTGACAAAGCGGGCGAAAACTTCTATAATTTATGTTGGAAAGGGGTTGTCTTGAACATGAGCATTATTCAAATCAAGGGGAACGTACAATACAAGATCACCATTGATCCGAGTGTATGGATTTTTGATGACCGTAAATTTTTAATGGATTCATTTTTTGAGAAAAGTGCAGCAAACGAAGAGCAGCAGCTAGATCAGGAGCTTGATCAAGAGCGGGTCATAAGAGAAGGTCAAACACTTCCACCCACATTAAAAACAGAGAAAAAGTACGAAAAAGAAAGACTTGTCACAGGCAGCTTCGGGATGAAACTTGGCGACATGATAAAAAATGCAGAACCGCTCGAACAAGCGGAGACGTGTGAATTTGTCACAGAAACAGAAACAATTGCTGTTCCGCTCTCTAAGGCGATGGATAGCATTGCCCATTTCAGCCAAAATGGAAAACCTATAACAGAAGAAGGACCAATCCACGTTTATTTCGAGGATCAGTCCAACATCACTCAGCCGATTAAAGGCGTCAAAGAGTTAATCATTACATAAGATGGCGGGTCTGGACTATAATAAATCAGCTGCAAGCTGTGCAAGTCCAGACCTTTCTCCTTTGACAAGCTTGACATGTCCAGATATTTGCTGCCCTTTGAAACGCTCAATGACATATGTGAGCCCATTATTTAAGCTGTCTAAATAAGGGTGATCAATCTGCTCTGGGTCTCCCATCAGCACAATTTTACTTCCCTCACCAACCCGCGTTAATAATGTTTTTACTTCGTGTTTTGTTAAGTTTTGCGCCTCATCGATAATGATAAATTGATCAGGGATACTTCTCCCGCGAATATACGTTAAAGCTTCCACTTGAATTGAACCGATGCCCGCTAGTATCGCATCGAGTTCACCAGGTTTTTTTGTGTTAAATAAAAATTCTAGGTTGTCATAGATCGGCTGCATCCACGGTCTGAGCTTCTCTTCTTTTTCGCCTGGCAAATACCCTAAGTCCTTACCGACAGGAACAATAGAGCGGGCCACGATGAGCTTTTTAAACATGCCGAGGTCCTCTGTCTGCATTAATCCAGCAGCAAGTGCAAGCAGTGTCTTTCCTGTTCCCGCTTTTCCGATAAGTGTCACAAGCGGAATATCGCGGCGTAAAAGTAACTCAAGCGCCATCGTTTGCTGGACATTTTTTGGGCGAATTCCCCAAATATGTTCTTGGTCATAAATAAGCCGTTTCACATGCTCTGCTTTTTGATCAAGCATCCCCAAAGCAGAACCACCCTCATTTCCCTTCATAATAACAAATTGATGAGGGTTTAATGGCGTTTGGGTGACGTCTTTTATCGGTAACTGATTTTGCTTATAAAATGTATTCAGCTGCTCAGTCGGAATATAGAGCTCGTGATAGCCGTTATCAATTTCTTCATTTTGCAGCACACGATCGCTTAAGAAATCCTCTGCTTGCAGACCAATGGCATCCGCCTTTACTCGCACTAGGACATCTTTGCTGACCAAAATAACAGGTCGGCCATCTGGTTTTGTTTCTTCCTCTAAGCTCAAATTCTTAGCAACAGCCAAAATCCGGTTATCGTTTGTTTTTTCAATGAAAATTTCTTGAAGTTCATGGAAAGAGCGATGATTCAGCTCAATACGCAGCGTTCCTTTTGACTCCAGCGTAATTTTTTCATGCAGTTTCCCTTTCGATCTCAACCCGTCGATTAAACGTGAGACACGTCGTGCGTTTTGCCCAACCTCGTCCATATATCTTTTTTTCGAGTCTACTTCTTCTAACACTACGGCCGGAATCACGACCTCGTTGTCTTCAAATGAAAAGATTGAATTCGGATCCTGTAATAACACATTTGTGTCTAATACATAAATTTTACTCAGGTCCTTCGCCTCCTGATCGGGGTTTCATTCATCCTTGTCTTTCCAAAAACGATTGTTAAAATATATGTTTTCATGAATAAAGTTAGAAGGTTAATTCAACAATAAAATAAATCATGCAGTTTGTGAAGGAGGGAATACACATGCGACTATTTTTGACGTTATTCATGGTTCAAACCATTCTTTTATTAGGCGCTTGCCAGCATCAAGAGAAGCCTTTGGCACAAGAACATCAAGACGGAAACAAGCATTTAGTAAGAGTATCAGACTCATCCAAGAAAAGCACTGACAAAGCCCGCCCATCAACAGATGTGGCGCAGCACCTAGTGAATGTGACTGAGCATGTAGCAGATGTAAATGACGCAACAGCGATCGTCATCGGCAAGTATGCTGTCGTCGGCATTGATGTAAAAGATGATTTAGATAGAAGCAAAGTTGAAACCATTAAATATTCAGTCGCCAAAGCACTGAAAAATGATCCAGAAGGTGCGAATGCTGTTGTCGTCGCTGATCCAGATACAGTGAGCCGTTTAAAGGAAATGGGCAAAGAAATTCAAGCTGGCAGACCAGTAAGCGGAATTATGGATGAACTAGCAGCCATTGTGGGCCGTGTGATGCCAGAAATGCCTCGAAATGAAATCGACCGTAACGAAACAGATCCGACGAATGATCCGAATCATCAGCTCAAACAACAAGATCAAAAGCAATTAGAAAAAAATCAAAACGATCAATCAAACCATCATATGAATCAGAAGAAATAATGAGAACGGCTTATATCTCTTGTGATATAAGCCTTTTTTATACTGATTTTAAGTGGTTCAAAAAACATGCTATAATGAAGGCATGACCAAAGTGAGGTGAAAATGATGAGAGTGAAGTGCTCATTATGTGAAAAGCTTGAAACCATTAATGATGATACACTTGTTGCTAAACGGTTAAGAAATCGACCGATTCATACATATATGTGCGATGACTGCCAAGAAAGAATTAAAGTAAAGACAGAGGCACGCATCAAAACTGGCAGATTCTCTCTTTATCAAGATCCTGCGACGAAAGAGAAAAAGAAGAAAAAAGGAAAAAAAGAACAGAAGACATAAAAAAGACCTGACACAAGTTCAGGTCTTTTTTACGTACTCACTGTTCCTTCTTTTTTCGCACGATGCAGCCGTATTTTATAAATAATCAAAATGACAGCTGCCACAACCAGGCCTTCTGCGACTGGCAAGAAGATACCTAGAAATGTGAGAAACGTGCAGCCAAAAATCAAAAACAAATAAATGACAAGTGCTTTTAAAATCGGTAAACGTCTAGCAAAGCCGAGTTTAAAAACAATAATCGCTAAAACAAGGATGGTGCCATATAGGAGCCACATCCCTGTTTGCGGATTTTCATCGACACGAAACAGCATCGCAAAAAAGGATAGATTCTCACTTACTTCCTGATCATTCAAAAAGATTCCCTCCCCTTACCTTTCAGGGTTCTATCTTTTTAATTCTTCATGGAATTAAGATAATCCTGCTAGCTTTTTCTTCTTCGCAGCTTTCTCACGTTCGTTTTTATCTAAAATTTTCTTTCTTAAACGGATCGATTCCGGTGTAACCTCACAGTATTCGTCTTCATTTAAGTACTCAAGAGATTCCTCAAGTGACATAATACGTGGTTTTTTCATACTAACCGTTTGATCTTTTGTCGCTGAACGTACGTTTGTTTGTTGTTTCATACGGCTCACGTTGACAACAAGATCGTTTTCACGGTTATGCTCACCAACAATCATTCCTTGGTATACTTCAACACCCGGCTCAACGAAAATCACACCGCGCTCTTCAACGCCTTGGATTCCGTAAGCAGTTGCTTTACCTGTTTCCATTGAAACAAGTACACCTTGACGGCGTCCGCCAACTTGACCAGACTGCATCGGCTGGTAGCTGTCAAATGTATGGTTCAAAATACCAAAACCACGAGTTAATGAAAGAAATTCAGTTGTATATCCGATTAAACCACGTGATGGAACTGTAAAGATCAGGCGAACTTGACCGTTACCATTATTGATCATGTCAATCATTTCACCTTTTCTTGCACCCATTGATTCCATAACAGAGCCAGTATGCTCTTCAGGTACATCAATTTGAACACGCTCTACAGGCTCACATCGAACACCATCTACTTCTTTTACAATAACTTCTGGCTTCGATACTTGCAGTTCAAATCCTTCACGTCTCATGTTCTCAATCAGAATTGATAAATGAAGCTCACCGCGTCCTGATACGACCCAAGCATCAGGTGAATCCGTTGGATCTACACGAAGACTTACGTCTGTTTGAAGCTGCTGTTCTAAACGCTCTTCAATTTTACGTGATGTCACGTACTTTCCTTCACGGCCTGCAAATGGGCTGTTATTGACAACAAATGTCATTTGAAGTGTCGGCTCATCAATACGAAGGATCGGCAAAGCCTCTTGGTGTTCTACCGGGCAGACTGTTTCTCCTACGTTGATGTCTTCCATACCAGATACTGCGACAAGATCTCCAGCTTTCGCTTCATTGATTTCCACTCGTTTTAACCCTTGGAAACCAAAAATCTTCGTCACGCGGAATTGTTTTACACTGCCATCCACTTTCATGAGAGCAACTTGCTGTCCTACTTGCATCGTTCCTCTAAATACACGGCCAATTCCAATTCTTCCAACATAATCATTGTAATCAAGTAGCGCCACTTGGAATTGAAGCGGTTCTTCATGGTTGTCGACTGGGCATGGGATATGGTTGACAATCGCTTCAAACAACGATTCCATGTTTTCATCTTGCTTACTAGCATCGTTACTTGCTGTACCATTGATTGCTGATGCATATACAACTGGGAATTCAAGCTGTTCTTCTGTTGCATCCAATTCAATGAACAAGTCAATGACTTCATCGACTACTTCAGCTGGACGAGCAAAGTCACGGTCAATTTTATTGACAACAACAATTGGTGTTAGGTTTTGCTCAAGTGCTTTTTTTAGCACGAATCGTGTTTGAGGCATACAACCTTCATATGCATCCACAACGAGAAGTACACCATCTACCATTTTCATGATACGCTCAACTTCACCACCGAAATCGGCGTGTCCTGGTGTATCTAAAATATTAATGCGTGTATCTTTATAATGGATCGCAGTATTTTTAGCTAAGATCGTAATACCGCGCTCTCGCTCTAAATCATTTGAATCCATGGCTCTCTCAGCGATATTTTCATTCGCACGGAAAGTACCAGCTTGATGGAGCAATTGGTCAACAAGCGTCGTTTTACCATGGTCAACGTGGGCAATAATTGCGATGTTGCGAAGGTCTTTTCGAAGTTTCACATTTTCATCTCCTAAAATAATTAGATAACTTTCATATTATATCACAATCCCCTTTAAATGCCGATCGTTTTTCTGTAAACTTATATTAACTCTAAAAAAAGGGATGGAGACAAATGAAACAAATCAAATGGCTTCTATTATTATGTGCATTACTTGCCGTCGTCAGTATGGCGTTTATTGGAGTGTCTGTTGCAGAAAAAAGCATACTGGGAACATGCTTAAGTATTGTGTTCGCCATGATTTTCATGGGTACAGGATTTACATTAAAACGAAAATTAAACGTACAATCATAAAATTTATGAAAAGCCTTTTACATTTTACATGTAGAAGGCTTTTATTTTGGGTAAAAACAAGACCAACCACCTATGTAACACTAATTATTCAACTAAAAATTTCATATAGTGTTGGCAAATCTAAGCAATCTGAACTCCTCCATTTTTCGACAAGAACTTTTATAGTTCTCCAAAATCAAACACAAAGTTACATTTTTCCTATTCTTCCACAAAGTTTCTCATGGTATGCTGTTCTTGCAACAAAATTTAACAGAAAAGGGAGAGAAAAGAAGCATGAAGAAGTTTTTGAGCAAATCGCTCAGCTCTGTTGTATTTTTCGCTTTAGCTATCATTTTTACTTTCACAACAGTAGCTCCTGGGCAAGCAAGTGCTGCAACTTTCAAAGGGATTCCTTTTGAGCAGCAACAAATTATTAAAGATTTATTGGAGAAAAACGAGCGTGTTATCAGCATTCTCATCAATTCATTTGTTGAGGAAGACAACAACTACACATTTGATGTGAAAAAAGCTGTTGAGCTCGGTTTGACTGAAGAAGAAGCGGCGACTGCTGAGAAATTCTTAGATCGCGCAGCTGTTCTTACAATCGTTTTCAGTGAAAGCATCACTAAAAACGAAAAAGGAAAATTAGTTTTTGATGCAGAAAAAGCTGTTGAACTTGGTCTTACTAAAGAAGAAGCAACTAAATTCGAAAAGCTTTTCAAATCAGTGATCAGAATTGCTGATCTTGCTGGTGATGCACTTGTTCTAGACAAAAAAGGAAACGTTGTAATTGATTCTAAAATCGCTAAAGGTCTTGGATTCAGCTCTACTGAATTACTTGTTTTCAACCAATTGCTTAAGAAAATTCCTCAAGAGCAATTAAAAACGTTCTATGATGCAGTTCAAATTGCTAAAGAAAAATTGAACTAAGCTCAAAAAACCCCCATCCGGTTCATCCAGATGGGGGTTCTTTCTTATATCCAATAGATCAAGAGCATGATGAGATAGACGATACTAAAAACGATACTTGCCCTTAATAACAGTTTTCCATAGTAGCGCTTTTCAAACTTTCTTTTTTCTTCTTTTTCATCTATGAACGGTATGAAATCTGTTGACTTTGCAATAGAGACTGGTTCTTTCATTTCTTCATATAGATGAAGGCATTTTTTGCATGAACGTAAGTGCTCATTCACTAATTGATTTGTTTCTTCACTCGTGTCCCCTTCTATATAAAGTGGTAATAGTTCTTCAATCAAATAACAGCTCATTTGTTGAACTCCTCACAATGTAGCTTTCGTTTCAGCTCTAATCTAGCTCGATGAAGGGTTTTCTTTACTTTAGATAAGGTCCAATTCAAAATTTCCGCTACTTCTTCATACGATAATTCCTGAATATCTCTTAAAATGAGGACTTCTCGGTAAGAATCCTTCAATTGATTGATCTGGCTCCACAGCCTTTGAATATCAGCTTGAGTTTCTAAATGGTCTTCAG
The DNA here is from genome assembly GCF_019091365.1 of Bacillus sp. GbtcB10. NCBI lineage: Bacteria > Bacillati > Bacillota > Bacilli > Caryophanales > Bacillaceae > Bacillus > Bacillus sp. GbtcB10. The sequence continues at coordinate 570,862 of NZ_JAGXJP010000001.1, read as the reverse complement.
GTGTCATGAATATCTGCTGCTCTAAAAAATCAGCTTTTTCTACATCCGTAAAAGTTCGTTTTACTTTTCGGCGATAGTCGTTGAATATAATGTAGTGTCCGCTGGTACAAACTTTGAAGCGAATGCTTTCGCACTTGCTTCAGATAAAGGGCGATATTCTTCTGAGAAAGTATCTGTCAGTTCCGTTTTAGTAAATTGAAACATGATATGTGGGAGATTTAGGATCGGGTTCAGCATCAGCATAAAAAAGACGACAATTCCCCAAGCACCCACTGTCTCAACTTCACCTTGTTTTGTAGTAACGCACCTAACAAATGTAATGTCATAAAGCTTCCTGCGGCCGCTACTAAAATCACAATGGATTTAAACGAAGATTGCAGCTCATGCTTCGAGATAGAAGGATAAAAAATATACAGCAGCGCAGCGAAAATCAGGCCATAGAAAAACAGCAATTCTTTCCACTTCTGATGCCAAAACAAACGAAAGAATAGGTGAAGTATCAAAGCGGCAAAGCCAATCATAAGCAAAATGATGATCAAATCTCTCCATATCAGCTCCGTATCACCGCTGAGAAAGAACTTTTTGCTTTCAACTAACACAATAAATACCGTTTGACATAAAGGCAGAAGTAACACAGATAAATCAAATGCAAAAAACATGCCCTTATTTTTTAAATAAGGAAGAGAAATCACATAGAAAAGTGATGCAAGTAAGACATATCCATAGATGAGAAATTGCATGAAATCTGTCAGCACTTCAAATGTTTCGATCGTATACTGTCTAGCTAGCACTTGGTGGATCATCTCAAGTGTCATACTCCCTAGCAGAACTACTCTTAATACGATTCCAGCATAAAATACATAACGACTCTTCTTTTCTTTCCATATGGGAAGTGTAATGAAAAGGACAAATAGTCCAAGCACACACCATTGAATCATGTGGATACTGTACTCATTTAAAATAAAAAACCTTTCAAAATGGAGGGATAAATCACTAAACAAATCAAACATTGCTACACAATCCTTTACATCAAATTAAGGCCTCATTCGTTTAGACATCTGCCTTACCAAAAAGTTTCAGGAAAAACAAAAAATCACTTCATTCTCATGAAGTGATGTTGTTTATTTTTTATTTCCGCTTCCTTTTATGTAATCATGCAAGATTTTCTCACAGACGGATCGATTTCCGGCAACAATGCTATTTTTCTCTAGAAACGTTAAGCGTTCTCCGTGAATATTCGAGTAAACAGCGCCTACCTCATCAAGCAACACACATCCAGCCGCATAATCCCATGGCGCTAGCCTTAACGTGACATATGCGTCGCTTCTTCCGCTTGCAATATAAGCCAGTTCAAGTGCAGCTGATCCAATCGTTCTTGTTCCTCTCACATCGCGTACGAGACGGGCAAACGGCTTAGCGTCAAAATGGGGGCTTTCAATCGCCCATGTTGGGTTAATGCCGACAATGGCTTTTTCAATGGCGACATCTTTTAAAGGCGGGAGTAAGGTATCGTTCATATACGCCCCTTCTCCTTTGACTGCATGATAGAGCTCGTCATGGATGACGTCATAAATAAGACCGATTTTCCCCACACCATGTTCAAATATCCCAATTGAAATGGCAAAATTTCGTTTTTGATGGACAAAGTTCATGGTGCCATCAATTGGATCAATGATCCATACTATTCCGTCAAGAGAGATCACTTCTTCCCCTTGGCCCTCTTCTCCTAAAATATGATGATCTGAAAATGTCGACTGTATCTTTTCAATGAAGAAACGTTCTGTTTCTTTATCGATGTTTGTGACAAGATCATTTGGATTTGATTTTGTTTCAATTGATAGACCTTCCTGCATGGATGCTTTAATGCGGCTACCCGCTTCTTTTACCCAAAGCTTTGCAAGTCGGTCAATTTCCACCCAGTTTGTCATCGGACTGTAAACCTCTTTTCTATGTAGTACCTATTTGTATTAGCATACTGATATTATGTACGTAAAAGCAAGAAAAAAGCAGCTTCATACAAAAACGAACCGATGAATTGGTTCGTTTTTACCTCACCTTGTTTTACCCTTGAAGCTGCTCCCATTCTTTTCTTAGGCGCTCAAGCTTTCGTTTGCTGCGTTCTACTTGGATATCATCTTTTTGCTCGATGGCTTCATGAAGCGTAGAAAGCTCATAATCAACCTCTAATCTCCACACAGCGATGCGATTCTTCTTCTCTTGTCTATACCCATGCTTCACGATTTGCTTCATTGGTCAACGCCCCTTCCAGAGAATGATTCATTCCTTGTCAGTTTTCATTGATAAAAAATACAATCGATAAGAGAAATGGTTCTTGCTTATATCGTATGAAGCGATCGCATAACCGCAACGACATTCTGAAAATTGTGTTTTTACCTATTTGTTATGTACCACAAAATCGATGTTTTTAAACGCCGAACCAAGATCCCTGCTATCTTTCTCCTTAAAGTGCATCTTTTTTTGAGCTTGACCCAAGCTATGATAAAATATGATCAGCGAAAAGATACAGGAGGCATAACATGAGTGAAATGCGTTTTAGAGATGAAGATTTTGAAACATTCACAGTAGACGGTTTAGATGAACGTATGACCGTATTAAAAGAGAGAGTCCGTCCAAAGCTTGAAGCACTTGGTGAACATTTTGCACCGCTTCTTTCTTCTATTACAGGAGACGAAATGTTTGTCCACGTGGCAAAACATGCAAGAAGATCAGTCAACCCGCCAAATGACACTTGGGTGGCTTTCGCTAACAGTAAGCGTGGGTATAAAAAGCTCCCTCATTTTCAAATTGGGCTTTGGAAAACTCATGTATTTGTATGGTTTGCGCTTATTTATGAATCTCCAGTAAAAGGTGAATATGGGCAATTATTCGAAAAAGAGCTGGACACGATCCAAAAGAAAATACCGCAATACTTTGTTTGGTCTAAGGATCATATGAAACCGGACGTCCTCCGCCACAGCGAACTTGATGCTGAACAGCTGAGAACACTATTTGAACGTGTTCAAACAGTCAAAAAGGCCGAACTCCTTTGCGGCATCCAGCTTCCTAGAGAAGAAGTTGTTCAAATGAATAATGAAGAATTCTTATCAAAAATTGAAGATGCCTTCCGCACAGTAACTTATCTATACCGCTTTACACAAAAAGAATCTGTATAAAAAAACGAGCCTATATTGGCTCGTTTTTTACATCCGTATCATAGCTGTTTCTTCAGCCTCTCTTGCGCTTTTTACTGTGCGATAAGGGGAATACCCACTTCCCTTTTCAAACGCCGCACAATGCGTCTTTTCTTCTGCTTTTGATGGTACAACTTCTTTAAATCGTTTATAAGCCTCTAGTAACGCTTGTTTCGCAATTCCTGTTTCATAGGCTTTTTCAACGGCTTGAAAAAATGAAATGACCGCCATCTTTTCTTCAGTTGTCCAGTCGACGTCCATTGGATATTGATATTCCATTTACTTGTCCCTCACTTTAATCCACATTTCTTATTTGAACTTTTATTATAGCATCTGTTTGATCAGAATCCGATTGATTTTATGCTTTACATTCCGATCAGTTCATAATATAATTCTTTTGTTTTATGCAATGAAATCTGCTGTTATTGGGATAATAATAGCAGGTATTTCGATGAAGGTGGGAAAGCAATTGTCACAACATGATACACCCTTATACACTGGACTTAAAAAACACGCTTCAACCAATCCAGTCCAATTTCACATTCCAGGCCATAAAAAAGGAGCCGGAATGGACCCTGAATTTAGAGCATTTATTGGAGACAATGCATTAAGCATTGACCTTATTAATATAGAACCTCTTGATGATTTACATTCGCCTCGAGGAATGATCAAAGAAGCACAGGAGCTTGCAGCAGAAGCATTTGGTGCAGACCATACGTTTTTCTCTATACAAGGAACAAGCGGTGCGATCATGACAATGGTGATGACCGTCTGTGGCCCTGGAGACAAAATTATTGTTCCACGTAATGTCCATAAGTCGATTATGTCTGCTATTGTATTTTCTGGTGCAGTACCTGTTTTTATTCACCCGGAAATTGACAAAGAGCTTGGCATCTCACATGGCATCACGCCAGAGTCAGCTAAAAGAGCGCTGACTAAACATCCAGATGCGAAAGGGCTGCTTGTGATTAACCCAACGTATTTTGGTATTTCAGCTGATTTAAAAACCATTGTAGAGATTGCTCATTCATATGACGTACCTGTTCTTGTAGATGAGGCACATGGTGTGCATATTCATTTTCACGATGAGCTTCCATTGTCTGCGATGCAGGCGGGAGCTGATATGGCAGCAACAAGTGTGCATAAACTTGGCGGCTCTCTCACCCAAAGCTCGATTTTAAATATAAAAGAAGGGCTTGTTTCAAAGGATCGAGTACAATCTATTTTAAGCATGCTGACAACTACGTCTACTTCTTATTTGCTTTTAGCCTCCCTGGATGTCGCTAGAAAGCGATTAGCGACTGAAGGAAAGGCACTTGCAGATGAAGCCATTCGATTAGCTGAATCAGCAAGAACTCGTTTAAACGAAATTGAAGGTATTACTTGTATTGGTCAAGAAATTCTCGGTTCACCTTCTACTTACGATTATGACCCAACAAAATTAATCATCTCCATTAAAGACCTTGGACTGAATGGCCATGATGTGGAGAAATGGCTGAGAGAAAGCTACCGAATTGAAGTAGAGCTCTCTGACCTATACAATATTTTATGTATCGTGACGCCTGGCGATTGTGATGAGACGATTGATACGCTTGTAACGGCTATGAAGGAAATTGCGGCCACCTCTGCACGTCAAGGCGGCAAACAAGCCGTGACAGAAGTGTTACTGCCTGAAATCCCTTCGCTTGCGATGACGCCGCGTGACGCTTTTTACGCAACAACGGAAGTCATTCCATTTAAAGAAGCGGCTGGCCGGATCATTGCAGAATTTGTCATGGTTTATCCGCCTGGTATTCCTATTTTTATACCAGGAGAAATCATCACAGAAGAAAATATCTCCTATATCTTTAAAAATATCGAAATCGGTCTTCCTGTTCAAGGACCAGAAGATTCCACACTAGATATGATTCGTGTCATTAAAGAACAAAAAGCCATTTTATAAAAAAGAAACATGCAGCCCCAATTGGAGCTGCATGCTTTTTTATTTATTCAGAGGCTTCATCACAGCAATGACAGTGACCACATGTTCCATAAAGTGTTGTCACTTTTTCATTTTCAAATTGATCAATGGTTTCATTGCAATCTTGACAAATAATTGTACCCACTTGTACATTCCCCTTTTCTTTACTCAAAGTTTGAAAGCGTTTAATCTATTTCATATCTCTATAATATGATGTCACATTTAAGTTGTCAACGGTTAATTGTATGACACAATTAATCATTTTTTATAAAAATATGTTTTTTTCTCATCATATTGAGGAAACGTTTCAAATGTATTTTGCTTCATATCAATTCTGTAACAATTGAGTAACAATCGAAAATTGTCAAAAAGGACGTGATACACTAGAGTGACTAACAGGGAACTGGCTCCTAAAAATGTTGGTACAACCCCAAAGGATTTTGAGGTGAATAGATTGAATTTTATGAGGACCCTTCTCATTATATTCCCTATGCTCTTTGTACTTAGTTCATGCTCATTTGCGTATATCATACCGAATCAGACAGACCAGGTCAGTCATATTCAAAAGCCAAGAATTCTCTTTTTTACTGATGCAGAAAATCTTGATAAAGAAAGTCCTTATTATGACGCAGTGCTCGATTTAAAAAATGAATATCCGAAGGAAATGTCCAAGATGATTGTCAAAGAAGATCGTAAAGGCTGGAAAAATGAAGTAGACGAACTGCCGGCTATTTTACTTGTCAATAATGAAAAGGTCATTGTGAAGGTGGAAGGTAATGTCCGAAGTAAAGAGGATATCTTATCACCCATATGCCAAGCATTAGATCGAGTGAATACAAATTAACGGTTCGACTTTGCACTTATATATCCATATGAAAAAAGCCCTCAGCTCATGAGGGTTTTTCGTTTTCAGCGAGGTTTCACATACATAAAAAAACCCTCTCCGTGTGGAGAGGGCTTCAGCGTGTAGACAAACCCTCGCATTCGGTGTCAGTCCTGCGTGCTGGTGCTCACGAATGTCAAATTCGCTCCGCTCCAGTACTCGTCCTTCCTAGACTGCAAAGGTTTTCTATCACGCTGAAAAGAAGACAAAGGGCTAAAATCAAGTTCATTTCAGCCCTTTGTCAACAATCTGAAACCCTCTCCGTGTGGAGAGGGTTTCAACGTTCATTATTTTACGATATGGATTGGGCTTCCGATTGCTACTTCAGCCGTTTCCATTGTGATTTCACCTAAAGTTGGGTGAGCGTGAATTGTCATTGCGATATCTTCAGCTGTCACACCAGCTTCAATTGCAAGGCTAAGCTCTGAAATCATATCAGAAGCACCAACACCTGCGATTTGTGCACCGATCACAAGACCATCCTCTTTACGAGTGATCATCTTCATGAAGCCATCAGTTGCATCAAGAGAAAGTGCACGTCCGTTTGCTGCGAATGGGAATTTCGCTGCAACAATGTCGATTCCTTCTTCTTTTGCTTCTGCTTCAGTGTATCCAACAGTTGCAAGTTCTGGCTCAGAGAATACAACAGCAGGAATACCAAGGTAATCAATTTCAGCTGGCTCTCCAGCGATTGCTTCAGCAGCAATTTTACCTTCGTAAGAAGCTTTGTGTGCAAGTGGTGGTCCATCAACGATGTCACCAATTGCATAGATGTTTGAAACGCTTGTACGGCATTGTTTGTCAGTTTTGACAACTCCGCGGTCTGTCAATTCAACACCAACTTGCTCAAGACCAAGCTCATCTGTGTTTGGACGACGACCAACAGTCACAAGTACGTAGTCAGCATCGACAGTTTTTTCTTCACCTTTTACTTCGAAAGTAACAGTGACACCGTCAGATTTTTCTTCAACGCCTTTTGCAAGAGCGTTTGTGTGAATTTCAACGTTTCCTTTTTTCTTCAGGTTACGTTTCACTAATGAGCTCATTTGCTTTTCAAAACCTGGAAGGATTTCGTCTCCACCTTCAAGGATGACAACTTCTGTTCCAAAGTTCGCATAAGCAGTACCAAGCTCAGTACCGATGTATCCACCACCGATGACAACTAACTTTTTAGGTACTTCTTTAAGCGCTAAAGCACCAGTTGAGTTAATCACGCGGTCTGTGTATTTAAATGTAGGCAATTCGATTGGACGAGATCCAGTTGCAAGAATTGCATTTTTAAATGTATAAGTCTGCGCTGAATTTTCATCCATGACACGTACAGAGTTGCTGTCTACGAAATAAGCTTCACCTTTGACGATGTCTACTTTATTTCCTTTTAGAAGACCTTGAACTCCACCTGTTAATTTGTTTACAACAGAAGCTTTCCACTCTTGAACTTTTGTGAAATCAACTGTTACGTTTTCAGCTTTGATACCCATGTCTTCAGAATGCTTTGCATTCTCGAAACGATGTCCAGCATTGATCAATGCTTTTGAAGGGATACAGCCGACGTTTAGACATACGCCGCCAAGTGTTCCTTTTTCAACGATTGTTACTTTTTGTCCTAGCTGTGCAGCACGAATAGCAGCTACATATCCACCAGGACCTGCACCGATGACAAGAGTATCTGTTTCGATTGGGAAATCTCCTACTACCATGAATTTACGCCTCCATTAAAATTAATTGTGGATCATTCAATAAACGCTTGATGTGGTTAAGGGCATTTTGCGCAGTAGCTCCATCAATCATACGGTGGTCAAAGCTTAGGGAAAGAGCTAAGACTGGAGCTGCAACGATTTCGCCATCACGAACAACCGCTTTTTCAGCGATACGGCCAATACCAAGGATCGCTACTTCTGGGTGGTTGATGACTGGAGTAAACCATTGTCCACCAGCAGAACCGATGTTTGTGATTGTGCAAGATGCACCCTTCATTTCAGCTGGAGCCAATTTACCATCACGTGCTTTTGTTGCAAGCTCGTTGATTTCGTTAGATACTTCGAAAATCGCTTTGCGATCTGCATTTTTCACAACTGGAACAAGCAAGCCTTTTTCAGTATCAGCTGCAATTCCGATGTTGTAGTAATGCTTTTGAACAACTTCATCTGTTTTATCATCGATAGAAGTGTTAAGTACTGGGTACTTTTTCAAAGCAGAAGTTAGAGCTTTTACAACGTAAGGCAAGTAAGTTAACTTGATTCCTTGATCAGCTGCAACTTGTTTGAATTGTTTACGATGTGCAACAAGGTTTGTTACATCAACTTCATCCATTAATGTTACGTGAGGAGCTGTGTGCTTAGAGTTCACCATTGCTTTCGCGATCGCTTTGCGGATTCCGCTCATTTTCTCGCGAGTTTCTGGGAATTCTCCTTCTAGAACTGGAGCTGCTGCCGCTTTTGGAGCTGCTTCTTCTTTCGCACTTTCAGCTGCTTGAGGTGCTGCTTCTTGAGTTGCTGCAGAACCGCCATTAAGGAAGCTGTCGATATCTTCTTTTAGCACGCGGCCATTTTTACCAGTACCTGCAACTTTGTAAATTTCAACGCCTTTTTCACGCGCATATTTACGTACAGATGGCATAGCAATAACGCGTTTGTTAGGATCAGCATCTACTTGCTCTTGTGCGCCAGCACCAGTTGCTGCTGCCGCTTCTTCTTGAGCAACTTCTTTCTTTTCAGGCTCGTTACCAGCTTCAGCAGTACCTTGTACTTGAGCTTCAGTTTTCGCTTCGCCTTCTTCTTCGCTGCCTTTAAATTGAAGATTTTCGTAACCAGGTGCATCAAACGTAATGATTGTTTGTCCTACAGTTGCAACTGTTCCCTCTTCAACTTTTAATTCTAATACTTTTCCTTTAACAGGTGAAGGAATTTCTACAACTGCTTTATCATTTTGTACCTCTGCTAAAACGTCATCTTCATTGATTTCGTCGTTTGGTTTTACAAACCACTTAACGATCTCACCTTCGTGGATACCTTCTCCGATGTCCGGAAGTTTAAATTCAAATGCCACTGTTTTTCGCCTCCTAGATTATGTTAAACCCTTGTTCTGTCAATATTACACGGTCATGTAATTGATAAAGGGGAAGAGAAATAAATTCTTTTCCCCTCTGTCATTTAATTAAAATTCAAGAACTTTCTTAGCTGTTTCAAGCACGTCTTTATGGTTTGGAAGCCATACGCTCTCAGCTTGAGAGAAAGCAAATACAGTATCAGGTGCAGCTACACGAAGTACTGGTGCTTCAAGGCTAAGAATTGCTCTATCATTGATTTCAGCTACTACGTTTGCTGCAATACCAGCTTGTTTTTGTGCTTCTTGAACAACGATCGCACGACCTGTTTTTTCAACAGAAGCGATGATTGTTTCAATATCAAGCGGGCTCACTGTACGAAGGTCAACGACCTCAGCAGAAACGCCTTCTTTTTCAAGTTCTTCAGCAGCTTTAAGTGATTCGTGAACCATTGCACCGTAAGTGATGATTGAAAGGTCAGAACCTTCACGTTTCACGTCAGCTTTACCGATTTCAATTGTGTACTCTTCTTCAGGAACTTCCTGACGGAAAGAACGATAAAGTTTCATATGCTCAAGGAATACAACCGGATCGTTGTCACGGATTGCAGAAATTAATAGTCCTTTTGCATCGTAAGGTGTTGAAGGAATAACAACCTTGATACCAGGCTGTTGTGCAATAAGACCTTCTAAGCTATCAGCGTGAAGCTCAGGTGTGTGAACTCCTCCGCCAAATGGAGAACGGATTGTCACTGGAGAATGCCAGCGTCCACCAGAACGGTAACGCATACGAGCCATTTGTCCAGAAACAGAATCTAATACTTCGTAAACGAATCCGAAGAATTGAATTTCCATTACTGGGCGGAATTCTTGTAGTCCAAGGCCAATTGCAAGACCGCCAATACCAGATTCAGCAAGTGGAGTATCGAATACACGATCCTCACCAAACTCTTTTTGCAATCCTTCAGTCGCACGGAATACGCCGCCGTTTTTACCAACGTCTTCTCCGAAAACAAGAACGTTTTCGTCATTTTTCAGTTCTGTGCGTAACGCATCAGTGATCGCTTGAATCAATGTCATTTGCGCCATGGCTTACTTCGACTCCTTCTGTTTGTAGATTTCAAGCTGTTCAACCAAGTTAAATGGTTTCACATCGTACATGTTTTCAATCAAATCAGTGACTTTCTGCTTAGGCTGTTCGTCAGCTTCTTTGATTGCTTGTTTGATTTGTTCTTTTGCATCTTCGATGACTTTATTCTCTTCTTCTTCAGACCAAAGGCCTTTGTTTTCCAAGAATTTGCGGTAGCGTACCAATGGATCTTTTTGCTCCCACTCATTTTCATCTTCTTTTGTACGATATCTTGTTGGATCGTCACCAGCCATTGTATGTGGGCCGTAACGGAATGTAAGAGTTTCAATTAATGTTGGACCTTCACCATTTACAGCACGCTCACGAGCTTCAGCAGTCGCTGCGTATACAGCTAATGCATCCATACCGTCAACTTGTACGCCTACGATACCAGCTGCAGCTGCTTTTTGTGCAATCGTTTGTGCAGCAGATTGCTTTTCAACAGGTGTAGAGATCGCATATCTGTTGTTTTGGACAACAAAAATCGCTGGCGCTTTGTAAGCCCCTGCAAAGTTAATACCTTCGTAGAAATCACCTTGTGAAGCTCCACCATCACCAGTGTAAGTGATTGCAACAGCATTTTTACCGCGCTTTTTCAAACCAAGAGCTACACCAGCAGCTTGAATGATTTGTGCACCGATAATGATTTGCGGAGAAAGTGCATTCACATCTTCAGGCATTTGGTTTCCAACAAAGTGTCCACGAGAGAACAAGAATGCTTTTGTTAGTGGAAGACCATGCCAGATTAATTGTGGTACATCACGATATCCTGGAAGAATGAAATCTTCTTTCTCAAGTGCAAAGTGAGTTGCAAGCTGAGAAGCTTCTTGTCCAGCTGTTGGCGCATAGAAGCCAAGACGTCCTTGACGGTTCAATGAAATTGAACGTTGATCTAATACACGTGTAAACACCATACGGCGCATTAATTCTTTTAATTGGTCATCTGAAAGATCTGGCATTGCCGCTTCGTTTACGACTTCGCCTTTTTCGTTTAAAATTTGGAACGTTTCAAACTGCTTTTTGATGGCATCGAATTGCTTTTTGCTATCAACAATTGCTTTTTTTGTTTTTGCAGCCATTCTAAAGTCACCTCTTCCTTTCTTTTAACAGTCAATTTGTCGTGAATCCATTTATACATACAGATATAGGATAACCCAAAATGCTCATATGACTCCTGTATATAATAGCCACAAAGATCATTGTCGAAACATTGGATGATCGCTTGCTTTTGAGTTTTTCTAACTGTATTAACGATAGTTCACAAAAAACTAATACAACTTCTGTTAACAAGGAATAGTTTACAACAAGAAAAATAGTCCGTCAATTGATTTAACGGCTTTATTTAAATAAATGTATTCGCTTTACTTTTTATGGTGACCTGTATCAATCTGTTTAATCAACAGCACAAACTGTACTAGTATAGAGTGGGTCGCTGTACTACAATAGCAGATGTTTGTTTTTGTCGAAAAATAAAAAAAGAGCTATTTTTAGCTCTTTTGATCGTGATGGACAAGGGGCTAAAATGAACTTCATTTTAACCCTTTCTCTTCTTTTCAGTTTGACTTCTTGAAAAAACGAGTAACGACACGCAGGCACTTTGTGAGTAGCAGCGATAAACAGAACTAGAATATGCAAGTACTGTTTTTAACTGTTTTGTGATTCTTTCTGAGCTGTTTTGTATAAAGCTTGTTTATATTCGTTCAATTGATCTGTATATTGATTGAACTTCTTGCTTTCTTTTCTCACTTTACTATAGGAACGATTGACTGTTTTCAGTTTGGATTTCAGTTCAGCGTATCCTAAGTCTTTTCTTTTTAAAGATTCATACAAGTGCTTGTCTTGTTTCAGCGCCTTTTGATACTCACGGTAAAGCTGATCATACGATGCATATCTTTTTTCAATTGATTTGACTGTTTGTTCTGCTTTGTCTTTTACTTCCGCATCTTTTATCTGTTCAGCGAATTCCTTTACAGATTGAAATTCTTTTTTCGATTGATCCATGCTGTCTTTTTCTGTTTTTAAATGTTCTTCACGCTTTTCTGCCGATGCTAATGCTTGATCAGACAAGTTTGAGACTGTTTTTGTGTGGTCTTTTGTTGTTTGAATCATTTTTTTATACAACTGCTGCTCTTTTTTCTCATAGCTTTGCAGTGCACCTTGTTCTTTTTCAAAGGATGCTTCTTTTTCGCTCATTTTCGTCATGGCATCTTGCATCTCATAAAGCGGATTTTGACCTCCGCAGCCCGCAAGCAAGAGGGTACATATCCCCGCTAAAGCTGCACCTGCTTTTATTCTTCTTTTCATCTGTTTCAATTACAAGGTCCCCCTTTACATCTCCACATACCACTATAATTTTTCAGGGCGGTTGTGACAAGGAAAGAGGCTGGCTTTTTGAAGGGAAAGAAGATTTTTTTCATGCTCTAGGCTCATGACTATACAAATAGTGCATTCATACATAGTTTATATTACACGCTTCGCCTTCACTTATGAGAGGCCGAGTGTATTTCCAAAGGAGGTCAAAAGTATGTCTAATTATAGTCATGGAAGTATGTATGGTGGATACGGCGGTTACGGTTATGGATACGGCGGCGGTTGTTGCTATCCAAGTTATGGTGGTGGATACGGTTGCGGTTACGGTGGTGGACGTACATTCGCTTTAATCGTCGTCCTATTCATTCTATTGATCATTGTTGGCGCAGCATTCTTAGGTGGCGGTGGCTGCTGCTAATGGCTGAATAAGCCTCTGACCGGTCTCATACGACCGGTCTTCTTTATTTCATTGCATATGTCGTGTATCATTTTATATACTTTACATACAAAGGAAATAGGAGTGAAGTTTTGTGATTACCATGGATGATATCGTACGAGACGGGCATCCCGTCTTAAGACAAACAGCTGAAGCGGTCGAACTCCCGCCAACAGAAGAAGAAAAACAGCAATTAGCTGACATGATTGAATTTGTCAAAAACAGTCAGGATGCAGACATTGCTGAAAAATATGAACTTAGACCCGGTGTTGGCCTAGCAGCTCCGCAAATCAATATCAGTAAACGAATGATTGCTGTTCACTGTGAAGACGAGGGCGGAGAACTTTACAGCTATGCATTATTCAATCCTCGCATTGTTAGCCATTCAGTCAAAAGAGCTTATTTAGCTACTGGAGAAGGCTGTTTATCTGTTGATGAAGCCATCCCTGGATTCGTCCCGCGCTATGAAAAAATCAGGGTGAAAGGTACAACGCTTGAAGGTGAAGACATTGATATTCGCCTAAAAGGGTTTCCGGCCATCGTTTTTCAGCATGAAATTGACCACTTAAATGGCATTATGTTTTATGATCATATTCAAAAAGATCATCCATTCGCCGAGCCAGACAACGCGGTTGCGATCGGCAGATCATAATAAAAAAACAAGACCCGTCCATCAGCGGGTCTTGTTTTTTTATTCATCAATAAGGCCTAATTCAGTCACAGCGTGGAATATGCCATCCTCATCTACAGGTTTGGTGACAAAGTCAGCTAATGTTTTTAATTCATTGACTGCATTCCCCATCGCAACGCCTGTTCCAACAAACGAAATCATTTCTCGATCGTTCAGCCCGTCACCGAAGGCAATTGTGTCCTTTTGATCGTACGGGAGTCTTTCAATGACTCGTTTAATTCCTTCAGCCTTTGATCCACCTTTTGGCAGGACATCCGTAGACAGCTCATGCCACCTGACGAGATCAATTTCTTCACGGAACGCTTCATATAGATGTTCCTCTTCTGCTTTACAAAATAGCAGCATTTGATAAATGACGTTTTCTTTAAAGAATGACAAATCGTGCTCGGGATGCTCTGTTTTTAAAGTGCCAATCCCTTCATGGATAAATGGATGGTTCGGCACAGACGCCTTCATCGTCTTCTCTCCCATGAAAACAAGCGGATGATCATGTTGATCCGCTGTTTCATAAATTTTATCCATCAGCTCTTGCTTAAGCGGATTGCCATAAATGACTTCTCCTTCGTACATGACATACTGACCGTTATAAGCAATAAATGAGTCAAGCCCTATTTCTTCTAAAATAGGCTGGATAAGAAAAGGCGAACGGCCAGATGCAATGAAGAGATGATGCCCTTTTTCTTTTAATAAACGAACAGCTCGCTTCGTTGATTCAGGTATTTTTTTATCATGGTCATATAAAGTACCGTCGATATCAAAGAAGATGACTTTTTTATTCATATCTCGTCTCCTGTCTCTTGTTATGTATACCCTCTCCCCTTCATCATACAGAAAGATCTTCACTGACGAAACCACTTCCTCTTAAAACGCCCATTTCCCACATATAACCATGTAACATTAAGTGGAAACATCATATAATACAAGTATATAGAGAGAACGGAACAAATGGCTGAATGAGACTCATACCGAAAGGAGGCGATCCGCGATGCTTCGTCGTCTGCGCAAGAAAATTCGAAGACAATGGAAGGACATGCTTCGTAAAAAATCGATTGCTTAAAAGGATCTTCCGCACATTTGCTGAAGGTCCTTTTTTCTCTGAGACTTTTCTTATGCGCGTTTTTTTAATATAATAGAATAAGCGAGTGTAACATACGGTATTTAAGGAGAGATTTGGATGATATATAAGGTATTTTTTCAGGCAAGTACGACTGAGGTACCTGTGAGAGAACACACAGATTCACTATACGTTGAAGCGGTTTCTGAAAGAGACGTACGCGATAAGTTGAAAAAACATAACTACAATATTGAATTCATTCAGCCTGTAGACGGTGCTTTTTTAGACTATGAACGAGAAAGTGAAAATTTTAAAGTATTGGAGCTATGAGAGGAATGAAATTTGTAAAAAACGATCAGGCGGCAGTTTTTGCGCTCGGCGGATTAGGCGAGATCGGTAAAAACACGTATGGCGTTCAATTTCAAGATGAAATCATTTTGATTGATGCTGGTATTAAGTTCCCTGAAGATGAACTTCTTGGAATTGATTACGTCATCCCTGACTATACGTATTTAGTTAAAAACGAAGATAAAATCAAAGGTCTTTTTATTACTCATGGACATGAAGACCACATCGGCGGTATCCCTTACCTTCTCAAGCAAGTGAATATTCCAGTTTACGGAGGCAAACTCGCAATCGGCCTACTTCGTAATAAATTGGAAGAGCATGGTCTATTAAGACAGACCAAACTTCACATCTTTGAAGAAGAAGATACAATTAAATTTAGAAAAACAGCTGTGTCTTTCTTTAGAACGACGCACAGTATCCCAGATTCTTATGGAATTGTCGTGAAGACACCTCCTGGTAACATCGTACATACAGGCGATTTCAAGTTTGACTTTACTCCTGTTGGCGAGCCTGCCAATTTAACGAAAATGGCTGAGATCGGGAAAGAAGGCGTTCTTTGTCTTCTATCTGACAGTACTAATAGTGAAATTCCAGAATTTACGATGTCCGAAAGACGTGTAGGTGAAAGCATTGATGACATCTTCAGAAAAGTAGATGGACGTATTATCTTTGCTACATTTGCATCTAACATTCACAGACTTCAGCAAGTGATCGAGTCAGCTGTTGCCAACGGCCGAAAAGTCGCTGTGTTTGGGCGCAGCATGGAGTCTGCCATTGATATTGGACAAGAGCTCGGATATATCAAATGTCCAAAAAACACGTTCATTGAACACAATGAAATCAACCGCCTTCCAGCAAACAAAGTAACCATTCTTTGTACTGGTAGTCAGGGCGAACCGATGGCCGCTCTTTCTCGTATTGCCAACGGTACGCACCGCCAGATTTCAATTAACCCTGGAGACACTGTTGTCTTCTCGTCTTCACCGATCCCAGGTAACAATATTAGCGTAAGCCGGACTATTAACCAGCTTTATCGTGCTGGTGCTGAAGTCATTCATGGCTCACTCAATAATATTCATACCTCTGGACACGGCGGGCAGGAAGAACAAAAGCTAATGCTCCGTTTAATTAAACCAAAATTCTTCATGCCGATTCACGGTGAGTATCGCATGCAAAAAACGCATATTAAACTTGCGAATGATTGCGGAATCCCTGAGGAAAACTGTTTTATCATGGATAACGGTGAAGTTCTTGCACTGAAAGGTGACGAAGCAAGTGTCGCTGGCAAAATTCCATCAGGCAACGTGTATATCGACGGTAGCGGTATTGGTGATATCGGCAACATCGTGTTAAGAGACCGCCGCATTCTTTCAGAAGAAGGTCTTGTCATTGTTGTTGTCAGCATGGATATGAAAGAATTTAAAATTTCTGCAGGTCCTGATCTAATCTCAAGAGGTTTTGTCTACATGAGAGAATCTGGAGACCTCATTAATGACGCGCAAGATCTCATTTCAAAGCATCTTGAAAAAGTAATGGAACGCAAGACGACTCAATGGTCAGAAATTAAGAACGAGATTACTGACACTCTTGCTCCTTTCCTTTATGAAAAAACAAGACGCCGCCCAATGATCTTACCGATTATTATGGAAGTGTAATGACGTACAGGGAGACACAGCCAATTGGCTGTGTCTCTTTTTTATGCGCAATAAAAAAAACCCGCATATCTGTACGATACGTGCGGGTTCAGTCATTGTTTTACGATTGAATCGGGAGATGCTGAAAACTTCTCACATCAAACAATCCTTGTGTTGTCATTTTCACATCAGGAATGACTGGCAGTGCCAAGAAGGATAATGTCAAAAACGGATTAAAGTCTAAGACAAAGCCTGTTTCCTTTAAAGCATCATGAAGTGCATGAAGGCTTTCATTGACCGTATGTGCAGGTTGATCTGATAATAAACCGGAAATCGGTAATGGAAGCGTATGAAGAACTTCTCCGTCTTTTACAACGGTCAAACCGCCCCCTGCTTCTTTTAGCGTCTCAATGGCTTTGATCATATCAGCATCATTTGTTCCAACGGCAATTAAGTTATGCGAGTCATGGGCAACTGTTGTTGCAATTGCCCCCTCTTTTAAGCCGAATCCGCTGACAACCCCTATCCCAATTTCAGATAGACCTTTATGGCGTTCGACAAGCACTATTTTTAATACATCTCGATCAATATCACATGTAAATTGTCCATCGCTGCCAGAAGGAGATATTTGTTCTAATTTCGTTTCAAGCTGATTCGGTATAATGCGAATGACATTCATCTTTTGATGATCTGTTATAGGCAGCGTTAAATCTTTCTCTTGAACGTCCACTGCATGTACCGATTGCATGAGCGAAGAATTTGGCGTGATCTTGTCGACACTTGGCAAATATTCTCCATGTTCAGAGACCAATTCTCCTGCGATAAAGACGCTTGTAATTCCTACCTCATGTAAGTCAGAAATGAGCATAAAGTCCGCGTCAAAGCCTGGTGCAATCGCTCCCTTTGTTTTGAGACCGAAGCACTCCGCTGCGTTTAAACTTCCCATTTGATATGCTAAAAAGGGGTCCAATCCTTCTTGTATCGACATCCGTACTTGTTCATCAATACTTCCTTGAGCCATTAAATCATCTAAATGTTTATCATCCGTACAAAAGAAAAAGCGTCTCGCATTCTTCTCATTGACAGCAGGTAATACGTTTTTCACGTTTTTAGCAACAGAGCCTTCTCTGAGCATGACATACATGCCTCTTTTGACACGTTCAAGGGCCTCTTGAGCTGTTGTCACCTCATGATCCGTTTGGACATTAGCTGTTCGGTACACATTAATTAATCGGTCCGTTAATCCTGCTAGATGGCCATCAATGAGTTTATGTTCATGTTGAGCATCAAGCAGTTTTTGAAGCATATCTTCTTCCGCTTGTTCAACCGCGACATAATCCATCACTTCGGCAAGACCAAGCACTTCTTTCTCCTGATAAAGAGGCTTTAAATCTTTTGCTTTTAGTGTAGCACCTGATCGTTCAAAGCTGACTGCCGGTACACAGGATGGCAGCATGAAATATATATTTAGAGCAGCTTTTCTCGCTTCTTCGAGCATAAAACGGATACCTGCAACACCGGATACATTGGCAATTTCATGCGGGTCTGTTACAACAGTTGTCACGCCGTGAGGAACGACAGCTTTGGAAAATTCAGCAGGAGTCACCATCGAGGATTCGATATGAACGTGGCCGTCAATGAAACCGGGAACAAGCATTTGACCTGTTGCATCCAGCTCCTGTTCTCCCTCATACTCCCCAATTCCTACTATTTTTCCATTTTCAACAGCGACATCAGCGTCTATCCATTCCTGGTTAAACACGTCCATAACCTTCGCATGTTTAATCACTAGGGCTGCTTTTTTTCTCTTTGCAGCTACCTCAATTTGATGTCTGAAAAGCTCCTTATCCAACGACACTGCCTCCTCCGAGTAAACAATATAATGTTTCTTATCGTAAACGAATCTGTTTGTCCAGTCAATGACATTTAGAGAAAATCAACCATATCAAAAGATTGTTTTTATTTCTGAATAGTGATAATTGGCTGAAAAATAACCATGTTCTATTTTGCTGTTCTTTTAGAAAGTAAACGGCTCTTTTCCACTTTGTTCCTCCCACAATGTCCGCCCCATATGTACACTTCTAAAGCAAAAAACACCCCTTCTCGGAGTGTTTAATAGTCGTTCTGCATTTCCCGTTTTTCAAAGCGCCCGATATCTGCCACTGCCCCAATGACAATGAGGATATCTTCTTTTTGAATCATTTCATCTGCGAGCGGTGAAACGATCACTTCTTTCCCGCGCTTAATTGCCACGATATTGATCCCGTACCTTGCACGAATGTCGAGATCTAACAAAGAGTGCCCAGCAAGTCTGCTGTTGGCGACGATTTCAATAAGGCTGTACTCATCTGACAGCTCTAAATAATCAAGCACGTTGTTAGAAATAATTTTATGTGCAATCCGTCTGCCCATGTCTCGTTCAGGATGGACAATACGGTCCGCACCAATTTTATTCAAAACCTTTTCATGGTAGTCATTTTGAGCTTTCACTGTGACCATTTTGACACCAAGTTCTTTCAGCATAATCGTTGTTAAAATACTCGCCTGAATATTTTCACCTATCGCCACGATCACATGATCAAAATTGCGAATGCCTAGGTTTTTTAGGACAGATTCGTCCGTCGAATCACCAATCACGGCATGTGATGCAATTTTAGCATATTCGTTCACACGATCTTCATTCATATCCATGGCCATGACTTCAAGTCCTTCTTCGCTTAGCGCCTTGCAGATACTTCCGCCGAAGCGTCCAAGACCAATGACTGCATATTCCTTTTTCATGTTCAGACTCCTTTTATATCACTTACCATGCATTTTACTACGGTTTGATTAATGAATCCATATGTGACCGTATTTTTTTACGGAATGCTTCACTTAAGTAAAGGTCTGCTCCTTTTTCGATTTCACTGCGATAATGACCAGGAGGCGCAATTTCTTCGCTCTTTTTTAAAACGAGAAACGTTAAGCAGTCCTCATACACTTGATCACCTACTGTGACATCGACAAATGCTGGACGATAAGTCCCTTCATTTACACCTTCTCGTTTGTACAAATAACGAATGGCATCAAAAGGCACTTCATATAGAACACCCTCTGTTTCTCCGCCGTCTTCTACCATATCTGCTCTTGATCCATCAGGGCGCACCAATGTAAACCTTGTGGTAAAACGATCAAGTGTGCCGCCGCCGATGATTTGTTTGAAATAATGTTCCACTTTCGCAAGCTTAAACCTTGCATCATCCATACAGGACCCATAGGCAAAATAATAGAAGGAAGACGGTTTGCGCTCCCATAGTTGATATGACTTCCAGCAGCCGCTTTCAATCTCCTTCAGGCTCGATGCCTTCTGCTTACCTATTGTATAAGCAACGGCTGACCTTGGCCCCTGGTCTGTCATAACCTCTATTTCCTGCTGGTCATACCCTTCCTCTAGCTCATCTATCTTATGCAGCGTTTCATCACTGACCTCATACAATTCTCCATATACTGTGTTTTGTTCCGAGACAACACACACAGGGTAACCCTCACCTGTATCGTACAGTCTCCCTTTTATCCAAGCAGATGCTGCTAATGGACTGCTTTTTTTCATCAATGTCTCGTGATACTTTTCGTGCTTTAAAAGTGTCCCATACACAAATAAAGTTTTTGTCTCCTTCGTCATCACACATCACATCCTCTCACCTTGCTACTATCTGCTTTTTTGATACACAGGTAAGTAAATATCAAAAGCCGTCCCTTTGCTGAGCTCGCTCTTTACATCCATTCTTCCATGGTGATCTTTTAAGATCGTCGCACAGATCGTTAAACCAAGTCCTGTACCCTCTTTTTTAGTCGAAAAGAAAGGATCATATATTTTCAGAATATCCTCTTCGGACATTCCTTTTCCTTCATCTTGAATCGTGATTTTCCATTCATTCATCACTTTTTCTGTTGATATGTATATATTGCCGCCTTCAGGCATCGCCTCGATCGCATTTTTGATTAAGTTAATGAACAGCTGCTTCATTTGATTGGCGTCTGCTAATATCGTGCCAGCATCCTGCTTTTTAAATGGCTGTTTGAGATCAATATTTGAAAGAACGGCATTTGTCTTTAATAAGGTAATCACCTGCTCTAGCAAATCATGGAGCTGTACTTCTTGAAATTGAACCGATTGAGGTTTTGCTAAGACAAGCAGTTCACTTAAAACAAAATCAATGCGTTTAATTTCAGAAAAGATGATATCAAAATAATCGGTTCTTTCAGGATATTGCGTTTTCATCAGCTGCAAAAATCCATTGACTGAGGTGAGCGGATTTCTGACTTCATGGGCAATGCCAGCAGCTATTTGTCCTGCAACAGCCAGCTTTTGTGCCTGCATTTGCAGTTGCTGATTTGATCTTTCAAGTTCAAGCTTTGCCTGCTTTTGTTTCGTGATATCTGCAACCGTTCCAATACCTCCAGTAAACTGGTGCTGTTCATCGAAATAAAGCTTATAATGCACATCTCCCCATACCTTTTTTCCTTCTTTATGGAGAAGCTGCAGCTCCACCCGCCCCTCATCCTTATGCTCTTTGATCACAGACAACAAATGCTGAACGACATGCTCTTCTTGATCAAAGTACTGATTGTACATCGTACCTAGACACTCCTCTATGTCGTAACCCGTCATTTGTTTCCATGCTTGATTTAAAAAAATGATTTCACCTTTTTCATTGGTTTCAAAAACGATTTCTTGCAAGTTATCTGTGATTCGATTCAGCCGCTCTGTCAGTTCGTGTGCTTCTTTTTCTCGTTTATTTAAATCTGATACAATCAAATTCAACCGGTCCACGTAGCCTGAGATGGTCCAAATACCGGCCAAAACAACGACTGTAAAGGCTAGATCGAGCGGCCAATTAATGTGATAGCCGCTAAGATAATAAAAGAAATCCCAGCTCAAAATTAATATAAATGCAAGAACGGATAACAGGATCCGTACTTGATATGTTTTGTTCAAATAATTCCACCTGCCGCCCTGAGATTCTTTGTCAATTGTACCATTTTCCACTTATTTTTTGAGGAAGATGTGGCATTTTTAAGGAACTTTTTTAGAAAAAAAAGCCTGCTCTCAGCACAATGGGAGAGAACAGGCTATTTTTATTTACTGCTGAAGGGCTTCTTGAAGCTCTTTTAGCAGTAGTTCTGCGCCTTCAGCGCTTAATGTAATTTGACCATTTCCATACTCGTGGTTCTCAGAAGTAATCTCACCAGTCATCAGGCAGACGCCCTCTGGCTGATATTTTTTCAAGACGATTTTATCTCCATCTATAAAAAATTCCATACTGTCTTTAATAGCGATATCAAGTGCTCTTCTCAATTCGATTGGCATCACAATACGCCCTAGTTCATCTACTTTTCTTACAACTCCGATAGATTTCAATTTCGTTCCCTCTTTCTTTCATTAGCTCAAGATCAATCTGTTTTTCACCAATTGATATATCGTAGACGTAAGAGGTTCTTAAAAGGTTTCTCCTACATAAAAATTTTTTTCATAATCGTAAAATCAAAGGGAAAATTTATTGTGATTGTCAAAATGAGACTTGAATTTTACAGATTCATTTCAAGGTGATCACAAACCCCCACAAATGACCTCAACCCTCTGAACTTTTAAATGTAAAATTGTTTAAAACAGCAAAAATAGAGATTGGGTGAAAACATGTTTCAAAATGCCGAAATTGGAATTGATTTAGGAACAGCTAACATATTGGTTTACAGTAAAAATAAAGGAATTATTCTCAATGAACCATCCGTTGTGGCAGTAGATACGGAAACAAAAACTGTCCTTGCAGTGGGGTCAGAAGCAAAAGAGATGATTGGGAAAACACCTGGAAAAATTGTAGCG
Organism: Bacillus sp. GbtcB10; assembly: GCF_019091365.1. NCBI lineage: Bacteria > Bacillati > Bacillota > Bacilli > Caryophanales > Bacillaceae > Bacillus > Bacillus sp. GbtcB10. The sequence goes on along the minus strand of NZ_JAGXJP010000001.1, from coordinate 548,318 downwards.
ATCCGTCCGATGAAAGATGGTGTCATCGCTGATTATGATATGACAACCGATTTACTCAAACAAATTATGAAAAAAGCAGGAAAAAATATTGGGTTTACCTTTAGAAAGCCGACTGTGGTTGTTTGTACACCTTCAGGTTCAACAGCTGTCGAACGCCGCGCGATTAGCGATGCTGTCAAAAATTGCGGGGCAAAGCATGTGCATTTAATTGAAGAACCCGTCGCAGCTGCAATCGGTGCTGATCTCCCGGTGGACGAGCCTGTTGCCAACGTCGTTGTAGATATTGGCGGAGGAACGACAGAGGTAGCGATCATTTCATTTGGCGGGGTTGTCTCTTGCCACTCGATCCGAATTGGCGGAGATCAACTGGATGAAGATATCATTACTTTTGTGAGAAAGAAATACAATTTACTGATCGGTGAACGGACAGCTGAACAGGTAAAAATGGAAATTGGTTATGGACTCATTGAACACGAACCTGAGTCATTAGAAGTACGTGGACGCGACCTTGTCACAGGTCTTCCAAAAACAATTACACTTGAATCAACAGAAATTCAAGGTGCTATGCGTGAATCACTTCTTCATATTTTAGAGGCGATTCGGGCTACATTAGAAGACAGCCCTCCAGAACTGAGTGGTGATATCGTAGATCGCGGCGTTATTCTAACTGGCGGTGGTGCACTATTAAACGGCATTCAAGAATGGCTCTCTCAAGAAATTGTCGTCCCAGTTCATATCGCAGCAAATCCTCTTGAATCTGTCGCAATTGGAACGGGTCGTTCATTAGAAGTCATCGACAAATTGCAAAAAACATTAAAATAATCTTCATGTTCTACTTCTTTTTTCATCATTTCGATCATATCGTGATGAATGGATAAACGTGAAGGAGGAAGAACATGTTGCTTGATTTAGGTAAACGGGTCGTTGTCACAGTCATTTTAACCGGTATTATTTTAGGAGGAATGAGCCTGTCGTTTTCACATATGCCCCCTTCTAATGCACAGCCTGTGAAACAACTGAACCGCTAAAAAAGCCGCACGAAAGCGGCTTTTTTATTTTGCTTCGGGACGGCTCCCCATTTTCCTTTTCGGTCTTAAATCTGATATGATGAACATGACTAAAGGAGGGTTTTTATGAGTTCATTCGAAAAACAACTAGATCAATATGCAAAAACCATCGTTGAAGTAGGTGTAAATGTTCAAAGTGGTCAAGAAGTGGTCGTATCTGCGTTCACTGAATCTGTAGACCTTGTCCGCCTTGTGGCAAAACACGCATATGAGCGCGGAGCGAAAAACGTACATATCCGCTGGAGTGATGGTGTTCTGACCCGTTTAAAATATGAACATGCCCCACAAGATGTGTTTGAGCAATTTCCAGAATGGGAAGCACAGATGATGGAAACCATCGCAAAACGTGGCGGTGCTTTTATTACGATCTTGTCAGAAAGCCCTGATCTTCTAAGTGGCATTGACTCGAAAAAAATTGCTTCACAGCAAAAAGCTGCAGGTTCAGCACTTCATACATATCGTCAATACGTTCAATCTGACAAAGTTGCATGGACAGTCGTCGGTGCTGCATCAAAAGATTGGGCGAAAAAGATTTTCCCTGAGCATGCAGATGAAGAAGCTGTTGCATTATTATGGGACCAAATCTTTAAAGTCGCCCGTGCTGACCAGCCAGATCCTGTTGAAGCGTGGAAAAAGCATGATGAATCACTAAATGAAAAAGTAAAAGTATTAAATGAACGTCACTACCACAAGCTGCACTATGAAGCACCAGGTACAGATTTAACGATTGAACTTCCAGAGCAGCATATTTGGGTAGGTGCTGGCAGCGTAAGTGAACGCGGCGTATCATTCATGGCCAATATGCCAACAGAAGAGGTCTTTACCGTACCTAAAAAAGATGGTGTAAACGGGACTGTCTCTAGCACTAAGCCACTTAGTTATGCAGGAAACATTATCGATGAATTTACGTTAACCTTTGAAAATGGGCGTATTGTAGATGTGAAAGCAAAAGAGGGCGAAGACATTTTAACCTCTCTCGTTGAAACAGATGAAGGCTCACATTATCTAGGTGAGGTTGCCCTTGTACCAGATGATTCACCAATTTCTAACTCAAATATCCTCTATTACAATACACTTTACGATGAAAATGCATCCAATCACCTTGCCATCGGCAGCGGTTATGCATTTAATATCGAAGGCGGTAAAGAGATGAAACGAGAGGAACTAGACGCAGCTGGTGTGAACAGCAGTATTACACACGTCGATTTCATGATTGGTTCAAAGGAAATGAATATTGATGGGATCACAAAAGATGGTAAACGTGAACCGATTTTCCGTAATGGAAATTGGGCTTTTTAAAGAAAAAAGACATCCACATGTGGATGTCTTTTCTTTATGTTTATGCATACAGCTCTTGTAGTCTTTTTTGAATCTCTTGATCTGATAAAAACTCATCATAAGTTGTTTGTTTATCAACGATGCCATTTGGCGTCACTTCGATAATACGGTTTGCAACTGTTTCAACAAACTGATGGTCATGAGATGAGAAGAGCATAGCCCCTTTAAAGCTCATTAGACCGTTATTTAGCGCTGTGATGGACTCTAGGTCTAAATGGTTCGTCGGCTCGTCTAACAGCAAAATATTCGCTCCAGACAGCATCATTTTTGATAACATACAACGAACCTTTTCTCCACCTGATAAGACGCTTGCTTTTTTCTTCACTTCTTCCCCAGAGAAAAGCATACGGCCTAAGAAACCACGCAGGAAGCTTTCACTTTGATCATTAGGAGAATATTGACGAAGCCAATCAACAAGATCTAAATCGCTTCCTTCAAAATATTCACTGTTGTCTTTAGGGAAAAAGGCTTGAGAAGTTGTCACGCCCCATTTAAACGTCCCGCTGTCTGGCTCCATTTCACCAGCAAGGATTTTAAATAAAGTAGAGACAGCAAGCTCATTACGGCTTAAGAACGCAATTTTATCCTCACGATTCATAATAAAGCTGACGTTATCCAGTACTTTTACACCGTCAATCGTTTTTGATAGACCTTCTACTTGAAGGACATCATTTCCGATTTCACGCTCTGGCGCAAAATGAACATAAGGATATTTACGAGAAGATGGTTTAATGTCATCTAGCGAAATCTTATCAAGCAATTTCTTTCTTGATGTCGCTTGCTTAGATTTAGATGCGTTCGCACTGAACCGAGCAACGAATTCTTGAAGCTGCTTAATTTGTTCTTCTTTTTTCTTGTTGGCATCCTGGCTGAGTTTTAATGCCAGCTGGCTTGATTCATACCAGAAATCATAGTTTCCGACATACACTTGAATTTTTCCAAAGTCAAGGTCTGCAATATGCGTACATACTTTGTTTAAGAAATGACGATCATGCGATACGACGATGACGGTATTTTCAAAGTTAATGAGGAACTCTTCTAACCACTGAATGGCTTGTAAGTCCAAGTGGTTCGTTGGCTCATCGAGAAGTAGAACGTCAGGTTTACCGAATAAAGCTTGTGCTAAAAGCACTTTTACCTTTTCAGATCCGCCAAGCTCAGACATTTTCTTCGATTGCAGGCTCTCTGGAATGCCAAGACCTTTTAATAGGATCGCAGCTTCACTTTCCGCTTCCCATCCGTTTAACTCAGCAAACTCACCTTCAAGCTCTGCTGCACGAATCCCGTCTTCATCTGAGAAATCAGGTTTCATATAAATCGCATCTTTTTCCTGCATCACATCATATAGACGTTTGTGACCCATGATGACGACTTTTAACACTTCAAACTCTTCGTATTCAAAGTGGTTCTGTTTTAAAATCGCTAAACGTTCACCAGGACTCATATGAACATCGCCCGTTTGAGCCTCAATTTCTCCAGAAAGAATCTTTAAGAACGTTGATTTACCAGCTCCATTGGCACCAATTAGTCCGTAGCAGTTGCCAGGAGTGAACTTAATATTTACTTCTTCAAATAATTTACGATCAGCAAATCGCAAACTAACATTATTCACTGCAATCATTTATTAATCCTCCATCACTCATTCATCAATATGAAGTATAACATGAATAACGATTGATAGAAACGTCTCTCACTAAGAACAAAGGCTTTTTGTCCAATATGGTATAATAAGTGGGAATGTTTTTGTTGAAGGAGTTCGGGCGATTTGAGATTACTCACACTCATGGAATACTGTTTATTGATTTTCTTTATGGGCATTTATTTATCGGCGACTGGCTTTAATGCAAGAGACTTTGGCCTTTATATTGGGCTTGTCCTCATTTACACACTGGTCCATATCTTTTCAAAACGCTTTTTACAAAAGCGCGGAAAAGACAATGTGAAAATTGGATTATTCCGTTCTGTTTTGGCGATTACCGGGTCCGTTTTCGCTTCTGTTTTGGCCATTGTCATCATTGTCACGATGCTCACACCAAATTAAAAACGACCCTACATGAAGGGTCGTCCATTCAAGCACCTTTCTTACGCATTGAGAAAGGTGTATTTATTGTGTTTGTCGAATATCGCCAAATGGGAAGAAAACAAATTCTGATGTGCCGACAATCCGATCCTTTTCAATGAGTCCGAGTCCATTTCGACTGTCCATAGAATTCAGTCTGTTGTCACCCATAACAAAGTAATCGTTTTTCGGTACTTTCACTGGACCAAAATCTCCTGTTAAATGTACCTCATACTCTTTGGCATGTGCCTTGTTCTCTTTTAAATAAGGCTCATCTACTTTTTTACCATTAATGTAAAGCGTATCATCCTTCATTTCAATCGTGTCGCCTGGAAGGCCGATCAATCGTTTGACATAATGAATTTTCTGACCGTCTTTTCCATTAATAATCACGATGTCACCACGTTTGACTCCACCGAGATAGTTGATGGTTTTGTTGACAAACAGCTTTTCTCCATCATGAAGGGTTGGTTCCATTGACTCTCCTTCCACCACATACGGCTCAAAAATAAACGTACGGATGATGAGGACGAGGGCAAGTGCAATTAAAATAGCTTTGATCCATTCAAACAGAGAACTTTTCTTCTCTTTTTTGGCTTGTTTCCCATCAGATTGAATGTCATTTTCGTTTTGTTTGTTTTCTTCGTTCAAAATACTGCTTCCTCCTAAGACTTTCTGCTAAAAGACTTGAAACGCGAATTGAATAACTTTACTTTATCACATGTCATTTAAAAATTCACAAGACAACCATTCAATTAGATATTTTTTCCTAATTTGCTGATGATTAAACAAAAAGAAGCACCGCTCTTCACGATGCTTCTTTTCAAATTAAGCTTCTTGTCGGACTGGTTTTTTTAGAATTCCGAGAAGTAGCGCTGTAACAATGGCACCGATTAAGATGCTGATGATGTAAAGAACTGGATGGTTTGTTACCCAGAAAACGAATAGTCCGCCGTGCGGTGCAGGAAGCGTCACTCTAAAGAATTCTGTTAATCCACCTGCAACTGCTGCACCAATCACAGCCGAAGGAATGACGCGCAGAGGGTCTGCCGCTGCAAACGGGATCGCCCCTTCAGTAATGAACGCAGCTCCCATGAAGTAACATGTAATACCTGCCTCGCGGTCACGTTTAGAGAATTTGTTTCTAAAGATTGTTGTCGCTAGGGCAATTCCTAGCGGCGGCACCATTCCGCCTGCCATAATCGCAGCATGCGGTGCATAGTTGCCAGCAGCAATCATCGCAAGACCAAATGTGTAGGCCGCTTTGTTAATCGGACCACCCATATCAATGGCCATCATACCAGCTAAAATAATCCCCATTAATACAAGGTTTCCAGTACCAAGTGATTCAAGCCAGTGTGTTAATCCGTCCATCACCATTTTAACAGGTGTGTTGACGATGTAATGCATGATAATCCCTGTAAAGAAAATACCGAACAATGGATAGAGCAGAACTGGTTTAATACCATCGAGCGACTGTGGTACAAAAGTGAATACTTTTTTGAGCAGCACCACGATGTAACCAGCAAGGAAACCAGCAATCAATCCGCCTAAGAATCCAGCACCTGCTGCAGAGGCCATGAATCCGCCAACCATACCTGGTGCGAAACCTGGACGGTCTGCAATACTCATTGCGATAAATCCAGCTAATACAGCAACGATTAAGGCAAGTGCATTATCTCCGCCAATCCCTTTTAATACAGCTGCAAATGAATTGAAAGAAGGATCTTTAGGGTCAGCTGAGTTAATTCCCCAGAAGAATGAAATCGCAACGAGGATACCGCCCCCAACAACAAACGGAAGCATGTTGCTTACACCGCTCATTAAGTGCTTATAGAATCCACTTCTTCCCTTGCCTGACGATTCATTTTCATCTTTTGAAGAACTGCCGCCTGAACCTTTATAAATCGGCGCATCTTGATTGATGGCTTTTTCGATCAATTCTTGCGGACGGCGAATTCCAGCTGTCACAGGTACTTCAATGACATGTTTGCCTTTAAAGCGTTCCATTTCAACTTGTTTATCAGCTGCCACAATAATAGCTGGCGCTTCTTCAATTTCTTTTGCTGTAAGGGCATGTTTAATTCCACTAGAGCCGTTTGTCTCAACTTTAATGTCAACGCCCATTTCTTTTGCTTTTTCTTTCAAAGCATCTGCGGCCATAAATGTATGCGCGATGCCTGTTGGACAAGCTGTCACCGCTAAAATTTTAGCAGGTTTTCCCGGTGCAGCCGGTTCCTCTTTGACTTCCTCTTCTTCTTCATCGTCTTTATCATGTGTATTGATAATTTCAATGATTTCATCTTCAGTAGCCGCTTCAAGAAGCTGCTTTCGGATCTCTTCACGCATGAGAAGTGTGGATAAACGAGAAAGTGCTTCTAAATGCGTGTTGTTTGCGCCTTCAGTTGCTGCAATCATAAAGACAAGATGACTTGGCTGTCCGTCTAATGATTCATAGTCTACACCAGCTGTTGAACGGCCAAATGCAATGGCAGGTTCTTTCACACTTGCTGTTTTCGCATGAGGAATCGCAATTCCTTCTCCAATTCCCGTAGAGCTTTGTTTTTCACGATTAACAACAGCTGCTTTGTAGCCTTCTTTATCATTTAATTTACCAGCTGTATCTAATACAGTGACCAGTTCTTCAATAACGGCTTCTTTTTGCTGGCTGTCTAATTGAAGCTTAATCGTATGCTTCGTGAGTAGTTCTGTAATTTTCATGATGACTCCTCCTTTAAATGCGTGTGACTTTTACTTGTGGCAATAATGTATCGACAAGCTCTTTTGTTCCAAGTTCCTCAGAAAATGCTGTAGCACTTCCTGATGTGACGCCAAGCTTAAATGATTCTTCTATGGAAAGGCCTTTAGAAACGCCAGCTAAGAATCCTGCAACGACTGAATCCCCTGCACCAACTGAGTTGATCAGCTTGCCTTTTGGAACATTAGATTGAAAGATCCCTTCCTTACTGAATAAGAGAGCGCCGTCTCCAGCCATAGATACAATGACATGTTCAGCACCTTGTTCCAACAGCTTTTTCCCATAAGGAATGGCTTCTTCTGCAGATGAAATACTGGTTTCAAACATTTCACCTAACTCATGATGGTTTGGTTTCATTAAGAATGGTTTCAGATCTGCTGCTTTTTTTAAGGCTTCTCCAGAAATATCAAGTACTATTCTTACCCCTTGCTTCGCACATACCTCAGCAATGCGCTCATATGTGTTATGAGGCAGTGAAGAAGGAATGCTACCTGCTAATACAACGACATCGCCTTCTGTTAATGAAGTGAATTGGGATAAAAACGAATCGAACTGTGCTTCAGTAATACTTGGACCGAGCCCGTTGATTTCTGTTTCTTCGCCTGTTTTTAGTTTCACATTGATACGTGTATCTTCTGACACCTCATGAAAGGCTGTTTGTAATTGTTCGTTTTGTAAAAAGTCTTGAATATATTTGCCTGTAAAACCGCCAATGAATCCAAGTGCTTTTGATTCAACACCGTGCCGTTTTAAAAGCCTTGAGACATTGATTCCTTTACCACCTGGATATTTTTTGTCATAGGTTGAACGATTTAAACCGCCGACCGCAAAATCCTCCACGTGTACGATGTAATCAACTGATGGGTTTAAAGTAACTGTATAAATCATGTTTTCACTACCTTTATAACCGTTTTTTCATGGTAATTATCGAATGAATCCTCTTTTGCGTCGTTTGTGATAATGGTGGCTTCCTGTAAACTAGCAAAGGTTGAAAACGATATTTCGCCAAACTTTGAGGCATCTGTTAAGATGTAGGTTTTTTTCGCCTGCTTCATGGCTCTTTTTTTAATGAGCGCTTCTTCTGGATCAGGTGTTGTAAACCCTGCCTCGGGATGAATGCCGTTCGTCCCAACAAAGCTTTTGTCAAAACGGTAATTTTCCATAGCTGTCAAAGCTGCGGCTCCCACCATGGCTCCTGTTCGATGTTTCACTGATCCGCCTATCAGGTAAAAAGAAATGCCTTTTCTCATGAGTGCTTCAATGTGCATGACACCATTTGTCACCACCACGATATCTTGATCTGGATCGATAAAGTCAATCATTTGCTGTGTTGTCGTACCAGCATCTAAGTAAATACAATCGCCTTGTTTTAAAAGTGATGCAGCTGCCTCTGCAATCAATGACTTTTCATGAAGGTTTTTGGCAGATTTCTCAAACACATCTGGTTCAAGACGAATACTAGATATTTTAGCAGCTCCTCCGTGAACTCTTTTAAGAAAGCCTTTTTCTTCGAGGGCTGATAAATCTCTTCTAATTGTAGATTCAGACGCATCCGTCATAATCGTTAAGTCCTGTATTTTGATGACATCGTTTTCTTCTAAATAGTCGATAATGAGTTGATGTCTTTCTGGTGTGAGCATTGAAAACACCCCCTTTTGAAAACGTATTCATTTTGCGCGCACCTTTATTGTAATCGCTTTTTTCAACATTATCAATACAAAACAATCAAATACATTCAATAACTATCAAAATCTTTCACAATGGTCATCTTACCTTTATATGTACCATTTGTAAACTGAAAAATATGTGACATTGAGAAGAAAGTCATGATATTAGCATTTCTATCATTTTTCATTTCATTCAATTGAACGAAAAAAAGCCTTTATGCGTTTTGCATAAAAGCTTCAGGTGTGGAGCAGCAGGCAATATATCTCGTTCTACCTTCTTGTCAGCACTTTGAAAGTTAACTTTAGGATTATTCATATCTAAGTGATTCAATCGGATCGAGCCTCGCTGCTTTATTGGCAGGAATCAGTCCAAAAATAATACCAATGAGCATACTAAATAGGACGCCTCCACATACGATTTGCCACGATACAAGAGAAGGCCACCCTGCAAACAGTGACACAAGTGAAGCACCTCCGAAGCCAAGCGCAATTCCAAGTAACCCACCGATCAGTGTAAGGACGACAGACTCAATTAAAAACTGAACGAGTATTTGAGCCCTAGTTGCCCCAAGTGCCTTTCGAATTCCGATTTCTCTTGTTCTTTCTGTGACAGATACGAGCATAATATTCATGACACCAATGCCGCCAACAAGTAATGAGATTCCAGCAATTGAGCCAATGATTGTTGTCATGACTGACGTAATTTGACCAATGCCTGCTGCAATCTCTTCCAGATTGATCATTTCGTAAGCATCTTCTGTATGGTGATTTTCATTTAAGCGTGCAGCCGCACTCTTTCCCACTTCTTTCATTTGATCAGCATGTGCGACTTGAATAGACAACTTATCATATTCTTTCACACCAAATGCAGTTGTCAGCATTGCAAAAGGGACATATATTTCATTCATATCAAATGAAAACAGCCCTTCCTGTTTTGCTAAAACTCCGATCACCTCAACCGGCTGTCCATTCATCCAAATCAACTCGCCTACTGCCTTCTCTCCATTAAACAATTCTTTTTGTATCCCTTCTGAAATAACAGCTGCCCTTCTTCCGCTCCTAAAATCGATTTCACGTAAGTCCTGTCCTTCTGCTATATGTAATGAGTGTACATTCGTGTAGCCTTCATTAATCCCATTGACCGTTGCATCTATTGTTGTATCTTGGAATCTTAATTGCATGCCTTGTGCAGTGGAGGAGGCAACCTGTTTAACCCCATTCAATGCTTGAACACTTTGAATGTCTTCTTCAGTAAATGTGGCTTCAAATAACGCATTAGGATTCGCATTTAACTCCTCATCAGAGGGTGTATAGGTCATATCAATGGTATTGTTTGGCCCTGAAATTGATTCTTTCAGCATTTGCTCTCCGCCTTGACCGATGGCAACGACTGCAATCACTGATCCAACCCCAATAATAATGCCAAGCATTGTTAAAATAGACCGCAATTTATGAGCTAAGACAGAATTCAGCGCTATTTTGATATTTTCAAAGAGTTTCATTCATTGCGTCTCCTTGTATCAATCTATCTTGAACGAGGCGTCCATCTCTTACAACGACTATCCGGTTTGTATACGCAGCTATTTCTTCTTCATGAGTAACGAGCACAACCGTTGTTCCTTCCTCATTGAGCTTTGTAAACTGTTCCATAATCGAGCCGCTCGTTTTTGAATCAAGAGCGCCTGTTGGTTCATCTGCCAAGATGAGCTTCGGCTCATTGACAATCGCACGTGCGATGGCTACTCTTTGCTTTTGACCCCCTGACAACTCGTTTGGCATATGCTTCATTCGATCTGCCAAACCAACCTTTTCAAGTGCCATTTCCGCACGTTCTTTTCTTTCCTTTTGACTGATACCAGCATAAATCATTGGAAGTTCAACATTTCGCCTCGCATTTAATCTAGGCAGTAAATAAAATTGTTGAAAAACAAAACCAATGGATCGATTTCGAATCACTGCCAGTTCTTGATCCTTTGCTGCCGACAGCTCCATACCTTGAAAATGGTACTGTCCGGAGGTCGGGTGGTCCAAACAGCCGATGATATTCATTAACGTTGATTTTCCAGAGCCGGACGGGCCCATAATGGACATATACTCGCCTTTACCAATGACAAGGTCCACATCACTTAATACATCAAATGTCTCCTCAGCGACTTCGTAGCTTTTTGTCACGTTTGAAAGCTGAATCATTCAGCATTCACTTCCATTCCGTCATACATCTCATCTGATGGCTCTGCAATGATTTGATCTTCTTTTGTTAAACCTTTCGTCACTTCAAGATCATGACCTGACGTTTCACCTAATGTCACTCTTACTTTCTTCAATGCATTCTTTTCAACAACATAAACGTATGAACCATCTTTCTCTTTTTTCACGGCTGTTTCAGGAATTGTGAGCACTTGACGCTTGTCCGTTTCAATTTCCATGATCATTTTAAAGCCTGGTTTTGCATCCGGTTTTTTCCCTTTTATTTCAATTTCGACTGGATATTGTACCGTTTGATCACTTGCAGCTGTTTCTGCTGTTGACTGGGCAGGCACAGCGCCCACTTTTTTCACCACTCCTTGCCAGCTCTTTCCGCGAATGACATCAGACGTTACCTTTACTTTTTGTTTCTTTTTGACTTTCATAGCGTCATACTCAGTGATTAAGCCTCGTACGATCATTTTTTTCTCATTGCCAATATGGATCACCGGCTGTCTCTCTTCTAGCTTCCCTGCGCCAGCATCTTGCTCGATGGAGATGACTGTTCCTTCAATTTTGCTATGTATCGTTAAATCTTCTATTTGTGCCTTTACTTTTTCTTGGTTAAGCTCCGCTTGTTTTTGTTCTAATTCAGCAGCTTTGAGTTCGAGTTCAAGCTGATCTCGCTCGTTTTTCGAATCAGAGCCCACCTTTTTTCCCTGATTTTCATCTAATGTATTGAGTCTATTTTGTAATTGTTCAAGCTTTAGTGTACTTGATTCAGCCGCAAGTGCTTGCTGCTGTTCTTCAAGCTCCAGTTCCTTATTTTCATATGTTAGGAGCGGTGTTCCAACTTTCACCTTTTCTCCTTCTTTCACAGCGATATGATTCAGGCTTCCCTTCTCCTCTTCTGTATAAATGAATTGCTCCTCCGAGAATGAAAGTGTTCCAGGCGTCATCACCGTAGAAGTTATTTCTTTTGATGCAAGTTGGACTGTTTTAAATGATGCCGTAGAGGCAGGCTTTGATTGGTTTTTTGCAATATTAAATCCAATAAATAGACCAATCACAATAATGATAATGGATCCGATGATGATTTTCTTTCTCATAAAAACATTCTACCCCCAGCTTAATGACATGTTAATGGTGATTGTGGTTCCTACATATTGAAAAATTAAAGATAATACATAAAAGACACTCACAATAATCCAAGATATTCTTGGCGAAGTGCGGCCGACCTTGATCAATAAAAAGCCTGTTAAAACAAGATTCCAGATCACAAAAAGGTCAATATTTCCTAACACAGCATGCCATGGACCAGACATTCGAATGAATGCGTTTAATGAGGTAACCGTGATATCTTTTGGCACATGAAAAAAAATGATCGCCAAATGAGAAATAATCGTACCAATGATCGTAATAGGCGTGATATACAGTACACCTGAAAATAGCTGCTGAAACGTTGCATCACCTTTTGCTAAAAAGACGATGAACTTGTATACGGCAGTATTAATGACAATCCCAATGACCAGACCAATGAGCGTGATCACATAAACGAAAGGGATTGGTAAAATTAAATCTGCCCACAATCCTTCATTCACTAGCTGAGACAAATAAGTGACAACAACTGTTAATACAAGCACACATGATAAAGGCCACCAAACGAATGGCTGCTCCCACACTCTTTTTAAATGCTCTGATGGTCTTGTGCTTACGCCTATTATTGTGGGTTTTTGAGTTGTTTCTTTCATCAAAGGTCATCCTCTCCATGTGCTGTAAGTATGGAATCGTTTTTTCATACTCTTGTTGTTTCTATTTTATCAAAAGATTGCCAATAAGTGATAGATCATTTGATTTTCTTATTTTCATAGTGATAGGATTGAATCTATTATTCTATTTTCATGAACGACATCCTTCAAATGATACCTTGATCCGACCATATTCATATGAAAAAATCATGATTTTACTGACTGAAAAACAGTTTATGAAGTAAACAACATGTCTTTCGGAATAAATATCCTTTTCCTTTGGATTCAGATGGTCTCAGTTAGACACAACAATTTTTTGTTAAAATATTCCTAGTAATTTCAATGAATCCCGGCTTTATAGGACTATGTTTAGCGCCTTTTATAGAACAGATGAGCCTTTAGTATCAATACTTTCATATTAAAAAAATAAAAATAAAAGGATTTTACTTGATCAAATGTTATTTTTTCATATAATGTAAAATAGAGGTAGGTTAAATGATAGTGGAAATGGAGTCAAGTGAATGTTAAGAGAAAAATTGAAAATGCAATTGATTTTACTTTATGAAAAGGAACAAGAAGCATGGCAATACTTTCGAAAGGAAAGAGAACTGATTTATCATGAGCTCAAATTACTTGATATGAAAGAGAGCAGACCTTCTAATGACAAAATATACTACGCAGCAAGGTGTGTAGATATTATTAAAGAAAAAAAGGGAAGCATCGTGAGCACAAAAGAACTAAAAGAACAGCTTCAAGCTCAAACAGATTTCAATGTGAGACGAATCAGCGAATTGTATGATCTCATTCAACAGCTCGATCCTCACATTTCTAAAGCACGCCGGGGATGTTTTATTTACGAAGATCATACCCAAGTACCTCTACAATCTTTTCACACATAAAAAAATTGGTTACAGCCGCTGGCCATAACCAAATCCTCTAATATCTATTATCCACCACTTACAGGAGGAATGAGTGCAACAGTGTCCCCGCTACGCACTTCAGCATTTCCCCTCGTATATATTTCGTTGACTGCAACCATCACGTTTTGTGCAGTATCAACACCATATACCTCCTGTAATTCTATTTTAATCTCATCAACCGTTGTTTGATCTTTTTGAATGATGATTTGTTGTTTACCGGCCTTCTCAGCAAGGCCGGCGAACAATAATACGCTAATCATGCCGCTTCCCTTCTTTCTCGTTAAGTTGGAGAGTACTAGGTTTTCCTTCCGGGTATGAAACGGTTTCAAGCTGATCACCTATCCAAGCCTCTCCATCTTCCCAGTATTCCTTTTTCCAAATAGGAACTATTTCCTTTATTCGTTCAATCGCATATTCATTGGCTTCGTATGCAGCTTTCCGATGAGGTGATGAAACAGCTATTGCCACTGCAATGTCACATATCTCAAGAGTGCCAATACGATGCACAATAGCAGCTTCTGTATCGGGCCAGCGTTTTTTAATTTCTTGTCCAATTTGACTCAACATATTTTCCGCCATTGGTATGTATGCTTCATATGTTAAACGCAGCGTTTTTTTGCCATTTGTCCATTCTCTTACCGTGCCTATGAATGTCGTAATGGCTCCCGCTTTGCGTCTTGTGACATGCTGAATCAATTCATTCACATCAATCGGCTCTTTTGTGATCTTAAAAAGTTCATTCATACGAGGCTTCCCCCTTCAATAAATTAAAAGCAAATGTGATCCCGCGCTTGTCAAATGCTGAAAACACAGGAAACGGGTATTTCTCAGTGAATTGTATTTCTTTATCGAAATAAATGGCTGCTTGTATATGAGAAAGTGTCGAAAGATCAATGAGTTCCTGTTCGTCTTTGACACACAGGATTTTGCGGTAAGGCGCTTGTTTGTATCCTTCGATCAAGACGGCATCTAAAGGAAGATGCTGACACATGTTGATTAGTTGTGTGAATGTCATGTGCCGTATGAAAAAGTGACATTCACCTTCTCCCTCCACACCTGAGGCAAATGCACCCGCTTGAACATATCGATCCGTATCTTTTTGTTTGAACAGACGGTCTGGCTTTCCGCCATGTCCGTGATGTTTGAAGCAGCCTAGCTGCATTTCTTCTTCATCCGCCAGCTGACATAATTTTTCGATCAGCGTCGTTTTACCACTATTTTGATAGCCCACGACTTGTAGAATGTTTAATTTGTCATCCAACATGGAGCACCGCCTTCGTGGTGAAATAGCAGAACGCTGACCTGGTCACCTGCACAAAACCCTCTTGTTCCTCCAGGCAAAACAATGAAACAATCAGCATGAGCAATAGATGTCACCGCACTAGATTTATCAAGACCGGTTGGCGTCACACTCAGCTGGCTGCCAGCGAAATCAAGTGATGCTCTAACAAATCGTGTGAATGGATTGGCTTTTGGAAAATCATGTGTCAGCTTCGCCTCAGCAAAAACGGGAAATGGATTTTCTTTCAAACACCATTTATAAATGATCGGTTTGACAAATAGTTCAAAGCCAACAAAACAGGCAGCCGGATTTCCTGACAGCCCATAAAGCAATTGACCATTTGACAACGCAGCAACGGTCGTCACACTTCCAGGTCTCATGGCGACTTTATTAAACAACACCTCTGCACCTAGTTTTTCATAAATAGCAGGTAAAAAGTCAAAATCACCTACCGATACACCACCTGTTGTGATGAGCATATCAACTTTGCTTAAGGCTGCTTTTACGGCTTCATAGCTTTGATCAAAATCATCGGATACACCGCCTAAATCAAGCGGTTCTCCTCCAGCTTCAAGAACCTGAGCGTATACCATGCTTAGGTTACTATTTCTAATTTTACCGTCCACCATGGCATCACTTACTTGTAGGAGCTCGGTACCTGTTGAGATGATACCGATCACCGGTTTTTTGACGACTGGCACAACCGCATACCCGAACGTTGCCAATATCGCCGTCACGCCTGGGGTAACTTTTGAGCCTTTTTTGATCATGACGTTCCCTTTGAGGGTCTCTTCTCCTTGCCGAGAAATATTGTCCCCCTTTTTCAGCGGTCTTTTAAGTGACATCATTGATTTACCGTCTTTTTCAAACGTTTTCGTCAATTCGAGCATGATCACAACATTTGCTCCTTTTGGAATCTTCGCTCCTGTCATGATGCGAATCGCTTGAAAAGGACCGATCGTTTTTGCAGAAACAATACCTGCCCCTATATGATCAATGACCTCAAATTCAATCGGATGCTCGCTCGATGCTTCCTTTGTATCTTCTGCTCGAAGTGCAAAACCATCATACGGAGAACGATCAAAGGCAGGAACATCGTGATCTGCTAAAATATCCTCTGCAATCCATCTTCCAAGGCTGTTCTTTAAAGGAACCCATTCGACTTGTCCATGTTTTTGAAATTGGTGGACTTTCTTTACTGCCTCTTCTACTGGAATTGGCTGTCGTCTTTCCATCACTTCTCACTCCTATATGCCTAGCAGTCTTGCTAGTAATGAATTGGCTACTTTTTCATCATTTGTCCCATGGATTAATACACGTCCTCCTTTAAAACAAACGATACGGTGTCTTTCATAGCGTATATGAATTAAAAAATCGTTCACTTCCACCTCACAAATAGATGACA
Source organism: Bacillus sp. GbtcB10 (assembly GCF_019091365.1). Lineage (NCBI taxonomy): Bacteria > Bacillati > Bacillota > Bacilli > Caryophanales > Bacillaceae > Bacillus > Bacillus sp. GbtcB10. The sequence goes on along the minus strand of NZ_JAGXJP010000001.1, from coordinate 531,890 downwards.
GACGCTCTTTTACATGCTGAAATGAAAGGTTTTCTAAATCCTTCGATATGATTTGAACGGTGTCTCGCCCGCAAAGAATCGCTGTTTTTTTGCGCTGTTCCTGTAAATATGGATACGTTCTATTTGTGCCGCAAGATGGACAACTTTCCTGCTTCGTACGAGATACATCCATTTTAAACGAAGACGGCTGCCACAAATCAAACGTGACAAACTTTCGCTCCATTTGCTCTTCATGCCCTGTTAAATATTTTAATGCCTCTGTTTGCTGATAAGCCGACACCATTTGGACAGCCGGAGAAATAATACCAGCTGTATCACATGTCAAACCCCCAACAGGCACTGAGGTAAATACACATGATAAGCAAGGTGTTTTGCCTGGCAAAATGGTCATATACATTCCCTGACTGCTCACACAGGCACCGTAAATCCAAGGCGTATTTGTTTCTAATGATAAGTCATTCATCACCATTCTTGTCTCAAAATTATCAGTCGCATCAATGACGATATTTGCTTTTCGGAATAAAGGTCTTAACAGCTCTACTCCTGCATCTTCAATAAGAGCGTGAATGGTCACTTCATGGTTGATCTCTTGGAGACGTTTTTTAGCTGCTGCCGCTTTTGGCACATGCATCTTTGCATCGTGTTCAGTGTACAGCTGCTGCCGCTGTAAATTTGAGAATTCGACATAATCACGATCTACAATCGTCAAAGTACCAATTCCAGATCGGACAAGCCCTTCAGCAGATGCTGTTCCAAGTGCACCCGCTCCAACAATAAGGACATGACTTTCGGCAAGTGCAGACTGCCCTTTTTCGCCTACCGGAGGGAACAAGATTTGCCTTGAATATCGCTCGTTCAATATTGTTCTCTCCTTCTCGTTTTTATGTATCATATCATACCGTTTTCAGGTAAATCGCTTCTTTTATTGATATTATGAAATTCATTTGGTGCCACGTTCAGTTCGTCGGCTGGAACAACCTGGACGTGAAGTTTTTGTAATAAGTCTTTGATAGCTAATTGATTCTCTTTTAAACACGCAGAAATAAACGGAAGACTGCGGCGGTGATAAAGCGCAAATAACGGCTGTAATCTTCCCTGCACCATCGGAACCACAGCATCTACATGCTTATGGCAATAAGAAGATAAAGCGACGGCTGTCTCTTTTCGTATGAATGGCATATCACATGCCGTCACTAAATACCACTCTGCTTCTTGCTTTTGCATAGCGGTATATATACCTGCAAGCGGGCCATACCCACGCACCTGTTCATCATCTAACCAAACAGCTTGTTCCCCTCTTGCTTTGAAAAAAGGCAGAAGCTTAGGGTGACTGATGATGACGGTTTCCCCTTTCAAAAGTTGCTCTTTCACATGTTCATATAGTGGTTTCCCCTGATAGACATGACTTGCCTTTGGCTCTCCAAAACGCCTAGAAGCACCTCCGGCTAGTATCACATTCACTATTCTCATCATCTCATCCCCTTTGATATGGTTGTTCTAATCGCACTCATTTCGCATACTTTATTGATAACATGAATAAGGAGGGTCTACCTATGAACCGGCGCCATGCTTCTCCCCTATTCCATGATCTGTCTCAAGAAAATCTATTTTTAAAAGCTGAAACGGCCAAATATCAACAGATGATTTCAGATTTACAGTCCACGTATACCTATGCTAAAAACAAGAAGCTATCTCAAGAATATCATGAGATGAAAAAGGATTTCACTCAATTAAAACAGCAATTGGATGAAATGACCATTGACCAAGACGAAGCATCATCTAAAATACAGGATCTCTCTTATAGCAAATCGGAATTATTACATAAAATCGTCCTTCTTCATGAAATGCTGCAAAAGGAAACCTATCATAGACGAAAAGAAACAGAGGAAAAGCACCGATTGCATTTGAAGGTTGTAAAATATAAGGAAATGTCTCAGCAACTACAGGAGCGATTACTAGCCCAAGATAAACAGCTTGCAAAAGAGGAGAAAAAAGGAAATACTTTATCCGCTGTGATTGAAAAACTGCAGCAAACTCTAGGCGATAAAAACGCAGAGCTTCATTTATTACAAGAAGGCGTCCGGCATCTACAGGAGCGTTTTTATGAAACACAAGAAAAATTACTGCAAATCGAAAAAGCAAAAGAAGCCATTTTTTATGAAACGCTCACGAGCTACCAAAAACAGTTAGCCGAAAGCGAGGAATGGATCGCTTCTCATTTTGCTGATATCGACCAGTCACCCCAAACAAATGCCGAGCCGTTCTCACAAGACCCTATTTTGCAAACAACCGAAGAAATAGGACCGATTTTGAAGAAACTAAACGAACAAGTAGAAACGCTCCAGGCAAAAGTTGATGCTGTGCAGCGGAGTGGAGAGGTCATGACAGTGAAGATCGATGGATTTAAAAAACAGCGCGACAACATGCCCAAAGAACGAAAGATTGTCTATACAGTTGATCAAAAAAAGTGATCCATTCATCACGTACGCAAGAAAAAACTGCTGGCATTTACGCCCAGCAGTTTCTTTTTTATTTATTCGTCTTCTGTTTGAATGTCGCCTTCTAAAATATACTGTCCGCGATAAGGTTTCTTCACTTCTGGGTACATTTTAATTAAGCTTTGCATAAACGTTGTCATATTTGGAATTTCAAGACCGCTCTCTTTTTCAATCTCTTTTTGAAGTTCAGAGCTTTTAATCGCCGCATTATGACGCTTTAATGTTTTGATTGCAGCTTCACGAAGCTTAGCTGCCTTTGATCCAGGTCTAGCTGTGCCTCTTCTGCGTCTTGTAGATCCTTCAGGAATACCTACAGGTGCACCATTTAGCTGACCTGTTCCTAAAGATGATGTAACGTTTGACTGCGTTTGCGCAGGCTGATTGTAGCTTCTCATTTCTTGTGCAGCCAGCTCAGCTAATACAGGCAGTGAATCTGTTTTTCTCTCTGTACGTACTTCTTTTTTTGTATCTGTGACGAGACCTGTACCTTGACGGTCTAATTCTCTTAGTTTTGCGTAAATCGCATCTCGTTCAATTTGATATTCACGGATGACCTTTACTTCTGCTTCATTTAATTGTTCCAATCGTAAACGTAACGCTTCCCTCTCATTAAACAATGGATTTCCCCCTCATCATATAAAAAATATTCTATAGTAAATATTAGATTAGAAAACTAATTTTATCAACTATTTTTTTATCATTTTACAGTTTGCTATCAGATAGGTATTTCCAACTAAAATTTTGCCAAAGAAGAAAAATCGGCACCCATTTCATTGCCACTATAGGCTTTTGACCACCTTTAAAATATTGTAAAAATTTTGAATAAATGCTTATACTACTTGATTTATATAGTTATTTACCAAACTGAAATTTCTTTTGTGCAAAAACGTTCTGAATAGTAAAAAGTTAAAATCTTTACATTTTCATTTCAAAATAAAAATGTAAATAGGTCGTAATACCTTTTTATTTTAGGAAATTTTTTTAATGAAATCCCTCATTTTCTCTTTTCTTAGGCATTCCACCTACAATCATATTCATCCAGTGCAATATGTCTCCTATTTTTCCCCATGAAAAAACCCCCATTCATGGGGGGAAAGCCTATTCTGCAGCCTTTTCAGACTCAGAAAGAACTCGATTGACACGTTTTTCAAGCATTTTCATACCGCTTCCGCCAGCTTGGAAGTGGCGTAAAGCACCTGTTTTATCGAATACATAGTAAGCTGGTACATATTCGTTCTCAAATGCTTCTGTTAATTTATGGTCGCTGTCTACAAAGATTGGCTGTGTGATTTCATGCTCATTTGCAACCTCTTTGATTTTTTCTAGATCAAGGTCATCCTCTGAACGTGGCATGTGAACTGCGATCACGTTTAGTTGATCTTTGTATTCATCACGGAATTGGTTCACTTGCGGCATCGCCTCTTTACAAAGGTGACAGCTAACTGACCAGAAGTGGATCAATGTTGGTTTATCACCAATTAATTCTTCTCTTGTTACTTCTCCATTTAACCATTCTTTTGCACCAGTTAGTTCCGGCATTGGTTGACGTAATTTCATTTTGAAGCGCCTCCATCCATTGTATGTCTCGAAACAAAAAAGTCTAACATCAGTTAGACCCCAGCATGTAGACAAACCCTCGCATTCTTTTTCGGTCCTGCGTGCTGGTACTCACGAATGTCACATTCGCTTCGCGCCAGTACTCGTTCTTCCTAGACTTCAAAGGTTTTCTATCACGCTGAAAAGAAGACAAAGGGCTAAAATCAAGTTCATTTTAGCCCTTTGTCAACAATCTGAAGGTCTAACACCCGTTAGACTGTTTCTTCAACTATCAATTAAAGTGTTTTTTGACCAGGTTTCCAGTTCGCTGGGCAAAGTCCACCAGTTTGTAATGCTTGAAGAACACGTAGTGTCTCATCTACATCACGACCGATATTGTTGTGGAATACTGTTTGATATTGAAGTTCGCCTTCTGGGTTAATGATGAATAGACCACGAAGTGCAATTCCTTCTTCTTCAATTAAAACACCGTATTCTCTAGATACTGTGTGGTTTGTGTCAGCAGCTAGTGGATATTTTAATTCACCAAGACCATTGTCTTTACGATCTGTGTTGATCCAAGCAAGATGCGTATGGATTGTATCAGTAGATACACCGATGATTTCTGCATCTAAATCTTCAAACTCATCATAACGATCGCTCATTGCTGTAATTTCAGTTGGACAAACAAAAGTGAAATCCATTGGATAGAAGAAAAGAACTGTCCATTTGTCATTCTTGATGTTTTCCTCTAAACTCACTTTACCAAATTCCTTATTAGCAAGTACTGCTTCCATTTCAAAACGTGGAGCTTGTTTTCCTACAAAACGCTCTGCCATATGTAAATCCCTCCAAAAATAATATCTTTATACAGACTTCTTAGCTGTATATAAAATGAGAATCAATAGGTTGAATTCTCATTTAGTTAATAACTTCACAAATATAATTATAATACTTAAGCGATTTTTAGTCAATATTAATTAATAATAAATTTAATTAACGATTTGTCACAATCTCTCGCTCCAACTATTAAAAGTTTAACATGACTTGCTTAAGGGAACAAATGATTAGCTTCTCATTTCGCACATACATAGAAAGGTTTTGAAGATCATGAAAGCACTTGAACAAGTAGATTGGGTTTCCATCATCATGAATATCAGTATGATTTTGCTAAAACTCATTGCTATTTTTGTGATTTATTTTATCATCAGAGCGATTGGAAATAAGATGATTAAGCGTGCCTATTCAGCATTCTCTGAGAAGCACGATGTCTCTTTATCACGAGCTCAAACGCTGCAAAGTCTTACCTTAAATATTTTCGCCTACTTGCTAATTTTTATTCTAGTTGTGATGATCCTCGACTTATTTCATTATAACCCAACCGCCTTATTGGCCGGCGCAGGTGTTGTAGGACTTGCCATTGGATTTGGCGCTCAGGGATTAGTGAGTGATATTGTGACAGGCTTCTTCATACTGCTGGAAAAACAATTTGATGTCGGCGAGTATATAACGGTTGCTGGTTTCGATGGGATCGTTGAACAAATTGGACTGAGAACAACACAGCTTAGAAGCTTTGATGGCACTCTTCATTTCATTCCGAACCGAAGTATATTGAATGTAAGCAATCATTCACGAGGGACGATGCAGGCACTCGTTGATATCGAATTATCCCCAGATGAAAATGTGGATCAGATGATCACCACTTTGCAAGTAGCCTGTGATGAAGTTCGTGAGAGCATGCCGCAAATCATCGAAGGTCCTCAAGTCGTTGGAGTGGAATCATTTGGCTCCTCATCCCTCGTCCTTCGCATCATTGCAAAAACTGAAACGATGGAGCAGTGGCGTGTCGAACGAATTCTACGCAAAAAAATGAAAGAAGCACTCGATCTAGCCAAAGAGCAAAAAGAACCAGGATCATAATATCCTGGTTCTTTTTTGTTAGTTTTATTGAACACGCTGTTCTACTTCTTGACAAATTTCATCAGCCGTCATACCTGACGCTGTAATGACAGATGCCTTTGTCGTTGTGTCTGAAATGCCAAGAACATTTGAATCTAACCCTGTGACCACATAACAGTCACACTGATCCATTTGCTGTTCATTTTGAATACGTACGACATCATACCCTTTTTGCTTCAAAAGTTCTTCTACATCGGATAAAGATGGTTCTACACCAATTCTTGTCATAATCAAGAACACCTCCTGTTCATAAGGTGTACAGGAGACCATTTGATTATTCATTCACCTGCTTGCTTTTTAAAATAAGCCGTCATGACGTTCACAGCTGTTTCAATCGCATTTTCGTCAGGCGTGAGTTTTGCATGGTGCAGACCATATTCTGAATCTACCCCTAGCCAAAACATGAACCCAGGGTATTTTTTCAGCATGTAGCCGAAATCTTCTCCTGTCATCGCTTCTCTGCATTCAATGACGTTCGCAAGACCTTCTTCGGCTACATATGACATAAATTCTTCTGTCAAATCCTTTGAATTGTCCACTTCGTAATAAGATGAAGGGTATCGAACTGTCACCTTGCATTCATAGCCAATTTCAATTCCCTTTGCAAGTGCTTCAATTCGTTTTCTCACCTTTTCCATAGACTCTGGCGAGAGCGTGCGAATGGTTCCATCAAGCTTTGCATGCTGCGCAATGATATTTTGAGCAGTGCCACCTGTAATCGTGCCAACTGTAATGACGGCACTATCAAGAGGGTCCACATTTCGTGAAATCACCGATTGCAGCTGCCCTACTAGTGCACTTGCAGCCACCACCATATCATTTGCTAAATGAGGGTATGCGGCATGCCCGCCTTTTCCTTCAAGATCGATCACAAGCTCACTCGTATTAGCAAATAATAGGCCCGGCTTTGTTGCAATCGTGCCGACTGGATATTCAGGTGCAATATGCAGCGCTGTAATAAAGTCTGGCGTCCACTTTTTTAGAACATCACTTGTAAGCATTGGTTCAGCTCCGCCTGGTCCTTCTTCTGCCGGTTGGAAAATAAATAGCAGATCTTCTTTGATTGGCTGATGCACGAAATGATCAATGATACCAAGAGCAATGGTCATATGAAGATCATGTCCACATGCATGCATGTAGCCTTCATGTACCGATTGAAATGGGTAGCCCGTTTCTTCAGGGATAGATAATCCGTCCATATCTGCACGATACGCAAAGACACGCGCAGGATTTGTCCCTTTTACTTTCACAAAAAGTCCAGTCCGCCATGTTTCCATCTCAATTCGATCTGTTGGGTACGATTCGAGATGCTTGATGAGGTAAGCTTGTGTTTTAAATTCCTTAAAACCAAGCTCAGGAATTTGGTGCAAATCTCTTCGAATGGATATTAATTGCTCACGATTTAACAAGTGAACTCGCTTCCTTTCCTCTATACGAATAAGACGTGGATATATCATCCACGTCTATGTCTTCAGCTGCGAATTGTGTCAATTAAAGCTGACGCAGTTCTTGTTTGATTTCAGTTTTACCTTTTGTTTTTTCATCAATGTCTTTAATTTTCTTTGCAGGTGTACCTGCTACAACCGTGTAAGGCTCGACATCGTTCACAACGATCGCTCCAGCTGCTACAACCGCACCTTTCCCAATTGTCACACCTTCTAAAACAACAGCGTTTGCACCAATGACAACATCATCTTCTACTACAACTGGCTTAGCAGAAGGCGGCTCAATGACACCTGCAAGAACAGATCCCGCACCGATATGACAGTTCTTACCTACTGTCGCACGGCCGCCAAGAACAACGTTCATATCAATCATCGTACCTTCACCGATGACTGAACCGATATTAATGGAAGCACCCATCATGATGACTGCATTATCGCCAATTTCCACTTGATCACGAATGATTGCACCTGGCTCAATACGTGCTTTGATGTTTTTCAAATCCAACATAGGAATCGCAGAGTTACGACGGTCATTTTCCACGACAACATCTTCAATTTTGTCTTTGTTTGATGCTAGAGCTTCTTGAATTTCGCTCCACTCACCGAAGACAACACCAGTGTTACCTGTGATAAATGTTTTTGCATGTTCACCAAATTCAATACCTTCTAAGTCCCCTTTAATGTAGACTTTCACAGGTGTTGATTTTGTACTATTTTGAATAAATGAAATAATTTCATTAGCGTCCATTTGTTTCATGTATGTATGTCCTCCTCTTAATTTATACTTCATTACTGTACCAAAGGAGAGTTTTAATGACAAGTGAAAGAATCGTCTGCGCCTTGGCAAATAAAACAAGCGGGCCTCTTTATCCCGCTTCTTGCTGGTGAAGATGAACAAATTGTCTACCAAAAGAAATCAATTCCTCTTCCTCGATTCCTTCTGGATTCAGCTCAATTTTGATGGATGGCAGGACGATATCACCGCCCAGCTCCTTCACTTTTTCTTCAATTAAATCCACAGCTCCACAAAAATGTTCATAAGATGTATCTCCAGAACCGAATACAGCAAATGCTTTACCCGTCAAATCAAGCTCTTCCATTTCCTCATATAGATCAATAAAATCATCTGGAAGATCACCATCTCCCCAAGTATATGCACCTAACAGAATGTGCGAGTAATCATGAAGAAGTTCAGCATCAATATCCATCGCTTCATGCCGGTCCACGCTAGCCCCAGCTTCCTTTAACCCTTTTTCGATTAAATCAGCCATTGCTTCTGTATTTCCTGACATTGTGGCATACACCAATAAAACTTTTTTCGTCACTTTTTCTTCCTCCTTATTAATGAATCAGTGCAGGTTCCTCATAAGGCCTGACAAACTTACTTTCATATAAACCCGCACAGAAAAAATTCTCCTTTTGATTGGCGACACGAAAACCATGCCCTTTGATCGTATCAAACCACTTGAGCTCTTTTTGCTCTATATCAAGCTGATACACCTTAGAAAATCCATGCTCGTCCTGTGAGGTGGTCACGTACACAATGCCGTTATCCTCTGACACATCCAAAAATGATTCCTCTCGCGCAAAAGCTTGTGATTGAATATCATGCAGCATATTTGTATGTAAGTCTAAAATTTGAACAGATCCTCTTTTCCCTTTTTTAGAGCCCATCGCACAGACAAGGAGGTGTTCCCCGCAAAGCAACATAGAAGCAGTCATTCGGTGCTCTTCTCTGTTTAGGAGAAAAATCTGTTCACTTTGCAAGTCATACACCCATATTCCTCCATGCACCTCATGAATCTGTGTTCCAATATAAAGATAATCACCGGCTACACATAATGAGCGAATCACAGGGGGCTGATTTACATGAGCAAATGGCTTCATAATTTCCCAGGAAATTCCGAAATCGGTTGACACATAAATACTATGCTTTCCATGTGCGCATACAAACCCATCTTTGCGTCCTGTAATAGACCAAACAACTGCATTTGTCGGAAAAGATGATAGCGCCCACGTATGGCCCTCATCTCCTGATCGTATGACAGTTCCATTTTCACCAACTCCGAACAAATACGGACCAATATAACTGATAGCGTGGATTTTATGCTTGAGCTTAAAAAGCTGCTGCCATCCGCCCTCTACACTGTAATGGAAAATACCTTCTCGTTTGACAGCAACAAAGTAACCGCCACTTTTAGACGCAGCAACAGCTGTCGCACCTTTATGAAACATGATTTTCAACTCTTTTCTCAGACAATGATGCCCACGTTAAAAAGCTCGTTGCAAACTCCTCACAGCACGCCACATCTTCATCTGTATCTGGCGCAAGTTCCATTTTCAATGTTTCAGGAAATACGGATGCACCTGTCGATTTCAGCATGTCATGAAAGGTATGAACAGCCTCGCAAAACTTCGGATAACTGTAATCGCCTGATCCAAATACCGCCGCTTTGATGTGAGAAAGTTCAAGGGATGAGACCTCTTCATAAAAATCTTCAGCTTCATAAGGTAAATCACCGTCACCCCATGTGTAAGAGCCGATCATGACATAATCGTATGAAGAAAGATCTTCTGCGCTTGTGTCGTCAAATTCCATCATCTCTGTCTCTATCCCTTTTCCTTCAAGCGTTTGTTTTAAGATCGCTGCCATATCTTCCGTATTGCCAGACATACTCGCAAATGCAATTAGTGCTTTCATCTATTGGTCACCTCATCTAAATGATAATCATTTTCAATTATTATATGTACACTTTAAATGATAATGATTTTCATTGTCAAATGTTTTATGAAAAGGTGCTGTTCAAAATACACATGACGTACATCAAAAAACCGCTCATTCCAATTGGAAGGCGGCTCTAATTGATCGTGACCCTATGTCACTCGTTTTTTTATTTCTGAATAAAATATGGACCGCAATCGGTTTCGTGCGTCATCACAAATGTCCAATTTTCTTCCCAATCCATGACATACAGATCACTATAGTCCATGTGTCCGTCTGTATACGGAAATTCCTTTACTGACAGGTCAGCGGCGTTTTCAAACAGATACGCTTCTTGAGCAAATTGATAAAAAAGAGTACATGTATGCTTTGATTGCTGATGAAAGGCGTTGATCGCTGCCTCTTTTTCAAGGCATTCAACTTTTCCCCAGCTACATAAGTGCCATAGGAAGCCATCCATCCCAATCTCTTTTTGTTCTTCTAAAGAAAGATGACTTGCAAAACGTCCACGCCATCTCTCGCGTAAATAAGTTCCCCACTTCGGTATATCCATCTTCTTTTTTTGTTGATTTCTCATCATTTCTTCCAGCTTTCTGCTTTTTCAGTATGAAACATGTAAATCTATTAAAAACCCAATATCCTAAAAAAGCACCTCCTCTTCCAAAAGTACTTACACTGCCTCACTTTCAAGCATTTCTTTCACCACACCAACAAATGCTTGAACTTGTTTTAACTGAAAAGAGGCTTCATATCCTAACAGCCACGTGTCACGTCCGATTTGCTCTCCATTTGCGTCTACGAGCGGGGTTTTGTGTACGCTTTTCTCATGATCATATAGGGTGACCGAAGGCAAAATGGCGTAGCCGATACCGTGATAGGCCATTTGTTTACATGTCTCAATCTGGTCCACAAGAATCGTCTGTTTTGGCGACACTTTAAACTTTTGATGCCACCAGTGCTGAATTTCTTGATAATAGGTGCTATCACTTTTAAATTGAATAAACGGGCGTTCTGTCTCAATTAACTCATCCACGTCCTTGATGACAGAATCGACTAAATATAAATGATCGGTCATTAAGTATTCCTTTGTGCCCTTCCAATCAGGATTCCCGCGAATGATGCCGATGTGGACATGGTCTTCATACAGACTTTTAAGCATCTCACTGCTCCAGCCTGTCACGAGAGATACTTTGGCATTTGGGTATTTCTCGACATACCGCTTCAACACCTTTGGCAGCCAGTGCTGACCAATAATGGACGCAACTGCAAGCTTGAGTGTACCGTGAATGTCTCCTTCAAGCTCGTCAATTCTCTCTCGCACTCGATCCTGCTCAGTCGTGACCTCTTTGGCGAATTGAATAATCTGTTCGCCAGCTGAAGTGACTGTCAAGCCTTTTTGTGAACGAAAAAAGATTTTGGTTCCCCACTCTTTTTCAATCGTTTGCAGCCTTTGAGATAAGGCAGGCTGAGAGACAAAGAGCCGCTCTGAAGCCTTTCTCATATTCAATTCCTCACTAAGTACAACAAGCATATGTAACTCTTGAAGCTGCATGGGCGCCCTCCTTCTCTCGATAAGTTTTTCTTATTTTATATAGTCATTATATAAATAATAGCTTATGAAGGCAAAAAAAATAAGCTGGGCTGCAGCTCATTTTTTTGCGGAATGAATGACTTCATTTAAGCGCTTTAATACAACACGCCGAGTGAAAATCCCTTCGAATACTTGCTCTTCATTTTCCACACAAACAAATCCATTATTCGTCACAGCGTGAACGCCTTTTAAAACAGGATCCGTCGTTTTCAGTCTTGGAATATCTGATAGCATGACCTCTTCTACCTTCAATTGGTCGAGCTTTTCAAATTCAATTCGTTCTAAGCCAAAGATTTTATCCATGATCATATTTGTTCCAATTAACCCATGAAGGTGATAAGAAGCATCCAGAACAGGTATGGCTGTATATCCTGTTTTTGTCAGGACCAATAGGGCGTGCTCAAGATTATTTCCAATTTGAACGTGTGCCACTTTATCTGCATCAATCATATGCTCAGCTACTGTTGACTCAAGTAATTGAGCCGGTTCTATCTCTATCATGTTTCTTCGACCCCTTTTCTCTCAATCATCAATCATACATTCCCCTTTAACATTAAGCATAAACTAAAACGAATTTTGTCGAAAGATTTTTTTCTGCATAAAAAAGATACTCAGCGTAGAGTATCTAATAGAATGTTCAATCGATATTAATTCTCAAACCTTACTCTGTCATACAATGTGATCAATTTCTTATACGTATTGTCGTCGACATTTTTTGTTCCACATTCTATATCATTGATCTCACTGCTTAGTAATTCGACAGCATATTCCTGATTCAGTAATACGTTTAATAATAGCTTTTTCTCTTCTTCATTAAAACGATTTTCGATGACGCTCATTCAACATCAGGCCCCCTGTTTCATATATGCTTTTATATTGATTAGCAGGCGTTTGAATGTCTGCTTCCTCTCTATACAGCTAGAATAAGGAACTAGAATCGAATCGTCAACCGCACGTTTCGACAACGTTTGGAGAAAAATGACGGAATTTATTTTGTGTATCGATTGGCGTAGCAAAATGCTGCGTATGAGTCGGGTTTTATTTTTGCTTCAATTCCCATGGCTGTGATCATTCCGGTCATTTCCTGGATCAGCTCTTTTGTACTTCCTTTTTTGCCAATATCTAGATGGACTTCAAAACGAAGGTCTGCCCCTTCCTCAGCAAACGGAAGAAGCAAATCCATCAGTTCTGTTAAAGGTCCCTCAAGGATGTCTGCACATACCTTTTGGCTAAACGCTGTCTCTAATGAAATTTTTTCTCTAAGACTTTGTACAGGCCGATTCAACACTTGCTGCGTGAGACAGCCCCAAGCTCCTTTGCCGATCCGGTGAAGATGAATTGCAGTCATAAATGTTGTGACATTCTGATTGACCTGAGAGTCCGTACCAATTGATAGTACATAAACAGATCTCGGGTCTTTTTGAATAAAGTCTTTCATTCTCATGACAACATCAGAAAACGCTAAATGCTCTTCAGAAAGATTAAAGAAAAAAGAATCACTCACAGAAAGGAACTCCTTTTTAATGGTCTCTTATCCGAATATTGCACTGAATGATCATCTTCCTTTTGCTTATCACCTATGAAGTGTATGCTTCCGCAATCAACGAAGGAATTCTTAGAAAAAACATTTCATACGATTCAGCTTAGGATTGTAGAAGCTCAAAAATCTCAATCGAAATCATATCAATGTTGTCAAATGGGAAAGTGTTTGGCTTATCCCCTTGTTGAAAAACAGTCAATTCAAACGTTTGATTCTTTTCGAAATACTTAACACTACAGATTTTCTCACCGTTCACTTCGAAATAACGCTGTGCCGGCTCGTTTGCAGCTTCTGCTGTCTCTTGAAGACTTTGCAGCCTTGTAATGATACCCATTAATTGTGACATTCTAAAAAAAGACTCCTTTCAAAAAAACAACTCAAGATGAACCCGTATTGATTATACACAAGTCCTACAAAGCATCATACCATAAAGTGTTCTCAGATGATATTTTTCCTCTTGAATTCAAAAAAAGAAAAAGAATCTGTTTTTTTATTTTGAGTCTTTTTTCTTATCTCATGCATCTTGTTTTTTATAAACCGGCCGATCTCATCAGGCGTTTTGCAATTTCGTCAAAATCTTCTTTTGAAATACCTGGAGCAAACTCTTCCGGCAAATCTCTATAATCTGGCACGGGTGCACCTTTTGGCGTGCCCTCAATAACTGTCAGCGGCTTTCCATCAATCGGATGGTTTCCTTTCCAAATTTGATTGATATCCTTATAATCCGTGTCACTAAATGTATACAGTTTTGTATGAACATTTTGATCTTCAAACTTTCTTGCAGAATCAAAGTATTTATTGTCGAGATTTGGAATCGGCAGCATCTTCCCAACATCTACTCCTGTCGCTACCTCAAGGGCTTTTGCATACGCCACAACATGTACGCCGCCTCTGACAAGTAAATAACCGATCATTTCTCTTGCCGTAGGGTGATCCGTCATTTCATATACGCGCATTTTATGCGTACGAGCTCCGCACTCTAGGAAGAAGTTATGAAGAAGATCCAGAATCAGATTACCACTTGAGAACACATTCTCACCTGTCCACGGCTTTGCCATGGAGTCAAACGGATAGCCTGTTTGTGCCGTTTGGATAAAATGCTGCGTATTTCGTTTATCAACAGCCGCTTTCATCGGGGTCGTATCTGGATCGCCCCCATGGGTGGTTCCCGTAATCATGAGATTGACTGCAGTTGTCACAAGCTCTACATGACCGAATTCTTCAGCTGTAATACTTGATACAAGATCATAAAATGGTTTGAGCTTTCGTTTCCCTCTAAAGTTAAACGATTGAAACATGTAGTTGTTTAATGTGGACATTTCACCAAATTTTCCGCCGAGTAATTCTTGCACAGCCGCTGCACCATTTGCATCTGGGTGATCTGGCATTGGTAAATCAATCAGCAGCCGTTTGTCACGTTTGATCATGACTTTTCCCTCCTACTGTCTAACTATCATCATTTAAGGTGTATGGATGAATTGGGATGTCCTATGCATGAAGGGAATGATTGGCGCACAAAAAAAACTTGGCGGGGGTAGCGCCAAGTTTTTTGGATCTTGATCTGATAGAGGGGTTGGGGAACAGAGAGTAGCTTCTCTCTATAACTAAATGATAATGATTATCAGTTTCATTGTCAACCATTTTTTCTATCTTTTTTCTAATAAAAAAACAGCCATGACGGCTGCTTTTAAATTAATCCTTCCTGCTCATATAGATAAGCATACGGAAGATCTACAAACAAATACACGTCTCCCTCTAACGGATAAGAAAACGTTCGTATTCGTTCTCCAGTTTCTAAATCACTGTAGATATCGCTGAAAAATCCTTTTCCGCTAATTCTCATTTGAAGAATATTCGCTAGAAAATAAGGGCGCCAGCTCCAGTTTTTCTCTATATACTCTGGCTGAAACAGCCATTCTTTCTCTTTCTTAAACACATTCCCAGTGATTTGAAACCCTTCTTCATTACACATATAAATGCGAAAGCTACAATCGGTTAGTTCAAGTGCCAGTTTTTGTATAAGTTCATCATTTGTGCTGCATGATTTTTTTAACGTACTGACGGCTTGATGAATTCGCTTATAAAAGGTTTCAGAATGTTCATAGACAGCTTGGAGTTTCTTTTTCTCATGAGCAATGAATTGTTGAAATTCTTCTTTAAGCCGCTCTTTTCGTTTGTTCCGCTCAATTAATTGTGCCGCAGGCTCGTGAAGGTAGAAGCCTTGAAAATATCTTCCGCCATTTCTCCATGCATATTGCAGCTGAAAATTCGCTTCAATGTCTTCATAGATTAAAGCCGCTCCTATTTTTCTTGCAAGAAGTGAAATGCTGTATAACACATATTCATAGGAAGGAGATGGAGACGAAGCTCTTAAAGCTTGTAGATCTATTTTTAATAGATCAGGTGAAAGCAGAGCAATCCGGTCAAGATTGCTGCTTTCTTTCCCTATATTAGATACGGCGATTTTGATCCCATATGTACGATAATACGTTAACGTATGGTAAAGCTGTTCAATGTCGCCGCTAAACGTATGTTCAGTAATTTCAATGACAAACCGGCTAAGCTGAATACCCCTTGCTTCATATTCTTTTAAAAGTTCTAAAAAACTTTCGCCATGATCGAGCATGAGGACATTCGCATCATGATTAATAAAGATGAGCAAATCTTCATCTGCGGTCGTGAAGAGATCAAGTGCTTGACTTAATACTTTTTGATCTACTTCCAATTTATATTCGTCAGGAATAGATGAATCCGTAAAGAAGGAGCCTAGACTAACTGTTCCCGACTCAAGCTTCATTCTTCCAAGAATCTCATAGCCTATCACTTTTTGTTCCTCCGCACTGAAGATCGCTTGATAGTGCGGGAAAACATCTTCAATATTCGTTAAAATATCCAATGGATCGACCATTTTCATCACCTGCTTCTCTCTTTGTGTGATTATACCATATCAAAAGCAGGTCTTACACGGTCATTCAAAATGGTGATTGGTTGAGCCATTGCCCCCCATCCATCGTGATACAATCTCCATTCATATAAGATGCATGCTCAGATAATAAGAAACTCGCAAGTTCTGCAATTTCTTCTGGTGTGCCTAGTCTACCGAGCGGAACACTATCTAATGTTCTTTGGGCAGCCTCTTCAGATTCCCACAGTTTATCAGCACCACCTGTTCTTTCAATTGGCCCCGGCGCAATGGCATTTACGCGAATGCGATATTGCTTTCCCCATTCCACAGCAAGCGTTCGGGTAAGCGACAGTACGCCTGCTTTTGCGGCTGCTGAATGCGCTACACCAACACCAGCCCCCCATGCATATGTGGCGACCATGTTGATCATACTTCCGCTTTTCTTTTGACGAATCCAATAGTTGCCCACTGCATGGCTGCAAAAAAAGGTGCCATTTAGCACAATATCAATGACCGCTTTCCAGCCGTTAGGAGACAGTTTTTCTGCTGGAACTAAAAAGTTGCCTGCTGCGTTATTAATAAGTGCATCCACATCACCAAATGTATCTACCGCAAACTTTACCATTTGATCAGCATCTTCTGGATGTCGCACATCCATTTGAAAATAAGCGATCGAACCACCTTTCTGTTTGATTTCATTTGCCGTTGTTTCAAGGGTCTCTTCTGTTCTTCCAGTAATCAAAACATTCCAGCCCCCGAGTGCCAAATGAGTCGCCATCGCCTTTCCCATTCCGCTTGATCCCCCTGTGACAATCACTGTTTGCTTCGTCATTTGTTCTCCCCCTTTGTGTATTTTGAATGACTATTCATTCATTATTCGTCTATCATATCATGATTTCCCCTCCATGCACCATATAGGAGATTCATCAAAAATCATGCTATACTTAATTTTATTTTTAAAGGAGTCTTATATGAAGCAACTTTCCCGCAGGCAGTTTTTAAAAGGAGCAGCTGGTGCGAGTATTCTCGGACTTTTGGCGACCACATCCGGTTATGGCTATGCTCGGTACATTGAGCCGCGCATGATCGACGCCGTATCACTCACTATTCATGATGCTCAGCTACCGGCTTCGTTTAACCAGTTTAAAATTGCTCAATTTAGTGATGTTCATTTAAGTGATACATTTCCGGCAAAAGATTTAGAGACTGTTGTCCAAAAGATCAACGATGAATCTCCAGATCTCATTGTGTTTACAGGTGACCTTGTTGATTTTGAAGCATCGATTGAAGAACATGAAAAAGCCAAAGCCTCTTTGTCTAAGCTTGATGCTCCGTTTGGAAAGTTTGCCATATGCGGAAATCATGACTACGGACCATTTGGCATTGATCTATATGAGGAAACGATGAAAGCTTGCGGTTTTACATTATGTAAAAATGAAGTGTTTCACTTAGAAAAAGAAGGCGGACGCATACAGATCGCTACACTGGATGATCTCATGATGAGTATGCCTGATTACCATTTCATCAAACGAGAAGTCTCTTCTGATCTCTTTACGTTATTGCTTGTGCATGAGCCTGATGCCGCACTAGAGCTTGAAACAACACCTATTAACTTACAGCTTTCTGGGCATACGCATGGCGGTCAAATACAGCTTCCTTTCTATGGACCGATTCTCACAGCACCTTTTGGGCGTACATATGTCGAAGGCTTATACGGTAGCTATCAGCACCGTATCTATGTCAACCGCGGGCTTGGGACAACTAGACTGCCGCTTCGGTTTTTAGCCAAACCTGAAATCACCTTTTTCACCTTAACATCTTACGTGTAAAGAGAAGCCAAATCACCTTTTCCTGCATATGTATAAACAAAGATCATTCTCATGACAAATGTTAGGAGAAACCTTACTGGGCCTGATCCCGTCCATATAGTATATGTGAGACGGGGATCACGGCTTCTTTTATTTGAGTAAAAGGAGTGTCCTTTCGTGCTGCGATACACGGTAAAAAGTGGAGAAACACTTGCTTCTATAGCACTTGATTTTCGAACAACGACAGATGCTTTAAAGGCTGCAAATCCGTCACTTCAAGCCCGCGAGCCAGAACAAAATGAAGTCATCATCATCCCTGGGTTACCGGATCCTAACACGATCCCTTACCGCATATCTGTGTCAATTTCAGCGAAACGTCTCGTACTGTTTTCTGGATCACAGCTCTTGCGCTCATACCCGATTGCAACCGGCAGAATATTAAACATGACACCGACAGGTTCTTATTATATTGTCAACAGACAGCCAAACCCAGGAGGTCCCTTTGGCGCCTATTGGCTGAGCCTTTCAAAAGTTCATTATGGCATCCATGGAACGAATAACCCGTCTTCAATTGGTAAAGCTGTGTCTAGAGGGTGCATTCGCATGTACAATCAGAATGTCATCGAACTTGCTTCAATTGTTCCAAATGGAACACCTGTGACCATTAGCCAGTAGGAGAAATCAATTGTACGAATGGTTAAAATTTTATATGATAGAAAGTGGGATCTTCAGGTTAAGGAGCGTATTTATGGATATTTTTAAAAACAGAAATTTTGTTCGTCTCTTTTTTGCAGCACTTGCCTCGCAAATGGGGACAACAGTAGGCAATATGGCGTTTGCCTTTTATTTGCTCGACCATTTTAGTCATCAGCCCGCTTACGCCACTTTAGCAGAGTTAATGTATTCACTGCCTACGATCTTTGTCTTTTTTATGGTCGGTGTGGTTGCAGACCGTTTTGATCGTAAAAAAGTCGCAGAGAATTGTGATTGGATACGAGCTGGGCTGACGATCGTTTTATTTATCGTCATTTATTTTAATTCATTGCCGCTTATTTTCTTGATCTTGTTTATACGAAGTGCCATTACGAAGTTCTTCTATCCAGCTGAAGCCTCTCTCGTTCAGGCCATTTTAAATAAAGATCAATATGCAAAAGCGGCTGGTTTAAATCAAATGCTGTTTAGTTTATTTATGGTATTTGGTGTTGGAATTGGTGCCATTATGTATAAAACGATTGGACTTCACGGTGCCATTACCATTGATTTGGTCAGTTTTATTGTTTCTGGTATTCTCATTCGATCATGCAATATTCCAATTGAAGCACGACAGCCAAATGGACAAGCAGGCTGGAAAGGCATGACCGTTAAAACGTCTCTAAAAGATTTTAAAGAAGGCATTCTCTATATTTTAAAAAATAAATTATTGGCTTCTTTAATTTTCGGCTTTTTTGTTTTCGGTCTTGTGAATGGCGCATTTGCCGTTCTTCCGATGTTTACAATGAAATACGGTCTTTCACCGGACCATTTTGAACTGCATACATCCTTTTTTACAATCGCGATTGGTGCCGGACTTCTAGTTGGAAGCTTACTTGGCTCTATTCTTGCGAAAAAGGTAAAAATGCAATATCTCATGTCGATTCCAATTCTAGTTGCAGGTATTTTAATTTTTGTCCTTGGTTCTACCCATACATTATGGTTATTTTATGTCACATCATTTGTCATTGGTACATGTATTGGTCCAGTCAACATTGTCATTGGAGGCTGGCTCCCAAGAATTGTTCACCCTCGTCTGATGGGACGCGTATCAGGGTGGGTTGATCCGCTCACCATGTTTGCACAATCAATGACGCTAGGTTTAATTGCCGTGTTATTTCCAAAGCTCATCACCAATGTTTCTTACATTTATTACGGAATGGGTATTATTATTTTACTCGTTTTCCTTTTTTACTTCATTACACTGCCAAAGTTCAGCAGAGAAGCTGCCGACTTAGATGTACAGCGTGAATTAAAAGGGCAAGGAGTACAATAGATGAAGCAAAAAGGGCTAAAATATACATTATTTTAGCCCTTTTTCTTCTTTTCAGCGTGATAGAAAACCTTTGCAGTCTAGGAAGGACGAGTAATGGCGCGGAGCGAATTTCACATTCGTGAGCACCAGCACGCAGGACTGACAAAGATTGCGAGGGTTTGTCTACACGCTGAAAGGACTTTCTTCTATAGAAAGTCCTTTTTTCATGGGTGTAACATAAACGACGATTATTTTTTCTGCTCATGGAAATGATTCGAAGCAAAATGAACGATTCTATCGACTGTATAAATGCTGATAAATAAGATGATAAAAAGAAGAAAAGGATGAATCGGCCGATCATCTACCATGTACACAATGCCTCCAACGACAAAAGCGACCAATAAAGGCGTTAAAATATCTTTCAATCTAAACCGTCCTTTCTGTTCTCATTGACTTTGATCTTCTTATCTTACAATCAATTTTCCTTTTTATGAAATAAAAGGAATGTTTATAAATGCAACATTTTTAAT
Source organism: Bacillus sp. GbtcB10 (assembly GCF_019091365.1). Taxonomy (NCBI): domain Bacteria; kingdom Bacillati; phylum Bacillota; class Bacilli; order Caryophanales; family Bacillaceae; genus Bacillus; species Bacillus sp. GbtcB10. The sequence goes on along the minus strand of NZ_JAGXJP010000001.1, from coordinate 511,351 downwards.
AAAAATTCTTTACAATATTGGAAGTTTTATAGTAATATAGTCAGGTTGGAGGTGAGGGGTATGCTAAAAAGCTATTATTTTATTCATACAAAAAATGATCAAGGACAATACGTTGTACATACAGAAGACTGCGCATTTTTAGGTGATGCAGCAAGTCGTACATTGATTGGTCTACACATGAACAGTGAAAGCGCCATGGATGAAGCCAAAAAAATGACGAGTGAAACTGATTTTAACGGCTGTTTTTACTGTGCTTATTCTAGCCATACGAAATAGTCCATGTTTTTAAGCCATATGTTCGACTTTGATTGTCTTGCATATGGTAAATTTTACACGATGAACCATCTATACATTGATAAACTACCCATTGATTCAAATAGGTAGTTATCTTGTTATGATAGTTCACTTTGTATACATTTCACTACATACTCTAATGATCGAAAACAAACGATCTTTTAACTTATGCACCCCTACTGCATCTTCTACCAATGCTCAGCCAATTCCTACCACTTGAATATTTAACATAATGGTATGCTTTTCATCTAAAACAGCGAGACATTCATCATAAAAGTGATAGAAAGATGTGTCGACCTCTTCAAATTTCAGCAAGGTTTCAACATTATGATTTTTGGCTATTTTAAATAATAACCATGTAATCTCATTGCTTTTTACAATAAGACTATTTGCAATTTACTAATAAAAACGTATAATTTATACTAAGCACAGGAAGACGAAAGACAAAGGAGAGAAAAAATGGACGATTATGCTCATACTAAAGACATAGAACCTACAGCAGAAAACATCGCAAAAGCCATTTATACTGTTAACCGCCATGCTAAAACCGCACCAAATCCCAAGTTTCTTTATCTTTTGAAAAAACGTGCGCTGCAAAAACTATTGCAAGAAGGTAAAGGAAGAAAAGTGGGCCTACATTTCTCTAACAATCCCAGATATAGTCAACAACAGTCCGACGTGCTGATTGAAATTGGAGATTATTATTTTCATCTGCCACCAACCAAAGAAGACTTCGAATTTTTGCCACACTTAGGAAATTTAAATCAATCATATCGCAATCCAAAAGCGAATATGTCATTAAATCGAGCGAAACAAATACTTCAAACGTATGTCGGTTTAAAAGAAAAACCTGCCGCCACAAAACAAAAATCACATTATACAAAACCCGTCTTCAAACGGCTCGGGGAAAGTTATTTTTAAACAGAAAAACCACTCAAAGCGAGTGGTTTTTCAGATTATGGACAAAGGGCTAAAATGTTGTTTATTTTAGCTCTTTGTCTTCTTTTCAGCGTGAAAGAAAACCTTTGCAGTCTAGGAAGGACGAGTACTGGCGCGGAGCGAATTTGGCATTCGTGAGCACCAGAGCGCAGGACTGACAAAGAATGCGAGGGTTTGTCTACACGCTGAAAAACCACTCAAAGCGAGTGGTTTTTTCTTTAGATAATAAAATGATCTACTTTTTCAATCAGCTGATGAATTTCTGGTTTACTAATTTGATCATCTGCACCGATGGTTTCCCCTTTATGACGCAGATCGTCCGTAATTAATGAAGAGAAAATGAGAATTGGAATGGACTGTGTTAAAGGATTGTCCTTCAGCAGCTTTGTTAATCGATGTCCATCCATTTTTGGCATTTCTATATCTGTAATAATCATATCAATTTCTTCTGTCACACTAATGCCTTTACTGACAAGATCCATGACATGGTCATATGCTTGTTTTCCATCTTCAAAGGTCACAATGTTTTTATAGCCTGCCTCGGTTAATTCATTTGTTAATAAGCGCATAAGAAGCGGAGAATCTTCAACAACATACAGCTTCTTCCCTGTTCTTCTCTCGTCTTTCTCACCGTCAAACATATGATATGTGTCTACACCAGATGCAGATTCAATATCATAGATGATTTTTTCGTAATCTGGAAGGAAAATCATTTTCTCGTCAAGCTTGATGATCCCTGTTAAATGACGGTCCATTCCTTGATTGAGTGCAGTTGGTTTTTCAATCTCTTCCCAGCTGACGCGGTGAATTTGTGATACCGTTCCTGTATGGAACACAAATTTCCGTTGGTTGAATTCAGTCACAATGTATTTCTCTTGTTCTGACTGATCTGACTCGACATTAAAAAAGGAAAATAGATTGATGACTGGTAAAATCTCGCCTCGTAAACTAATCATCCCTTCTACATCTTGGTGAGAGTGCGGTACAACTGTCACCTCAACTGGCTGAATAATTTCTCTTACTTTCATGACGTTAATGCCGAATTGATTTGAACCAATTTCAAACTTCACAATTTCCAATTCATTAGTACCAGAGTCAAGTAAAATTTCTTGTTTGTTTAAAGCCACGGAAATCCCTCTATTCTTCAATATAAGATTGTACTTTTTATATCGGCAGCATGGGTAAAAAGTTGACGTTTCTTTACGCTTTCTCTCGCACGAATTGATGAATCACAAGTCCTATGGCTGCAAGGATGAGCAAAGACCCTAATGCAAGACGGCTTGCGAGATTCCCATGTGATGCAAATAGAAGTGTGACGGAGCCATAAATGATGGGACCAACAATTGAAGACACCTTTCCCGAAAACGCAAAGAGACCAAAAAATTGTCCTCGTTTTTCTTTAGGCGTCAGCTCAATAATGAGGATTCGTGATGATCCCCAGCTCGCGCCAAGTGAAATGCCAAATAAACTGCCTGCTACCCAGAAGACCCATTCCGTTGTCGCTGTCACAGCTAGAATGAGCGCCACAATTAAAATGACATACACGACTGTAATCGAGCGCTTTGCCCCGATGGCCTTTGTGACATATCCGAATAGAAACGAGCCAATGATACTTGAAATCGTGGACACAAGATAAAGCAAAATAAATTGACCTGCGGTAAAACCAATGATAATTTTTGCATAAACAGCCATCATCGCAATCGCTGTCTGCAACGCATCATTCATAAAAAAGAAAGCGATCATAAAAATAAAGGCCGGTTTGTACTGCTTCATCTCTTTAAATGTACGAATAATCTCTTTATACCCGCTGAAAAAAGACGACTTTTTCTCTTGCTGCGGGAGAGGTTGAGGATCTTTTATAATAAAGAGAAAGGGCAGAAAAAAGAGAAAGAATAAAAGGGCTGTCGGAATAAATGCTTCATGAAACTGGTCATTTCCTACAAGTAAATAAACAGAAAGGCCGACAAGTGTACCTAAATAGCCGACAGCAATACCGAATCCAGAAATGAGGGGGATTTCATCCTTTGTCCCAAGATCGGGCAAAATGGTGTCATAAAAAACAAGACTAGAGTGATAGAAAAATTTGGCGATAACAAACAAGGTAACCACCACCAATAAGGAGACAGGAAGACCAAACCATTCGCTTGAGAAATCAATCCCAGCAAAGATCCCCATCATAAAGGTACAGGCAATACAAATCAGGGTAAACACCGTGATATACCGCTTCTTTTTCCCTGTACGATCAATCAGCACACCATATAAAGGCGTAAAAATGACGAGGAAAAAGCTTGCAAGTGCGTTCGCATAAGAAATAAATGTACTAGCGATTTGATCCATCCTCGCACTGTCGCCTATCGTCTCCTGCAAGTAAAACGGGAAGAAAATGGTGATCATATTCGATGAAAATATCGTATTTGCAAAATCATACAATGCCCAGGCCAAAACAGGTGCTGTGAAAAAGAGCCCGAAGCTTGCCCCTTTTTTCTGAACGGTCATTTTCCCTCTTTTCAATAGATTGACTCCCTTCTCTGCTTTTATTTTCACTATCATTCTACTTTATGTGACGTTTCCCTCTTCCATACAAGCAATCTATACAAAAAACACCCCTTACTATTTAGCAGAGGTGCTTCTTTTCATTATTTCTTTACGACAATGGTACTTGCAATCAAGTCGTGAAGTGCTTGTTTTTTTTCTGTGAAAAACGCAATGATGTAGCCAATGAATAAGATTGGAGACAAAAAGCCTTTTGCAAAAAAGCGGCCTGTCGCGCGCCCGAATGTTATTTTTCCACCCGTTACTTTTGTCACTTTGATGCCAAGAGCCATCTTGCCAAGAGTTCCTTGCAACTTTGATGATTCCATGATCGCATAATAAAGCCAAGTCACCGCGATACCGATTAAGGTCGTTACGCCATAGAAAAAGAGAAGGCCCACAATGACTGCCCATTCTTCATCCGTGATCACCGTTGAAGAATAGTAATAGCTATCATCATACATTAAAAATGCCGCCTCAGGGCTTGAGACAAAAAAGAGTGTTGCGAGAATAAATACAATGATTGAAAATGGTACACTAATAATGACACCGTCTAAAAGATGAGCAAGAAAACGGTAACCTACTCCAGCTAGTTCAGGATGTTTTTCTTCTTGAATAGGTGCTTCTGACATGTTTGTTTCCATCCTATTTCTCCTTTATTATGTATGTTTTCTATAAATTTCTTATAATCATTCGTTATTATATCTTATGAATATCGCAAGATCAATGGAGCTTTACATTTTTACATGAATTTTAGATCATTTTTAAATGATGATTTATGTGAATAAATACTGAAAATTCACGAAAATTATGGCACATCTAGTTCTTTCAACGCCTGATTTTTTAACATTTTGTGATATTTTCCTCTCATTTCGATTCTTCTGTTGACAATCACGTTTCACATGGTACAATAGTCAAGGATTTTTTAAAGAAAGGTGTTCATGATGGGAACTGTCGTACTATTAAAGAACAACGAAATGACTGTGATTGAAGATATTTGCGAAGCTGATTTTTTAGATATGAAACATGGTTTATCAAATGAAGATGCTGCTTATATCTCTTGGTATGAAGATTACGATACTGCTTATGGATATTGATTTCATTTCATAGATGAAGCGTAAAAAAAGGCGATACAACCTTCAAAGAGGTGGTATCGCCTTTTTACGTTTGTGTGCTTCTTTCACTTTCAGGTTCTACATGAATAAAGATTTGTGCATGCGGAAACGCCTGCTGAATGTTCTCTTCAATTCGATCACATAATTGGTGAACATCTTCAATGGTTGTTTTTCCATGAACAATCAAATGAAAATCAATATATTCTTCAGCACCGGATCGTCTTGTTCGAAAGTCATGATATTCAATGAATTCTTGGCTGAATGTTTGAATGATGGCCTCTATCGCTTGTTCTTCTTCCGGGGTTAACCGGGCGTCGACAAGCGGCGGGAAGGCTTCCTTCATGAGTTTAAATGCTTCACGCATAATATAGAGCGCTAGCACCATTCCAATAATCGGATCGAGGAAATACCAGTCCGTTAATGCAACAAGCAATAAACTAATGGCAACCCCTAGTGACGTAAACACATCTGTTAAAAGATGCAGTGCATTCGATTTCATGGCAACAGAATGTACTCGCTCTGCCTCTTTGTTCACAACTCTTGACACAACAAAATTGATAAGTGCGCCGATCAGCATGACCACAATACCAAGTACCGGCAGTTTAACCGGCTCTGGATGCATTAATTTATGAACACATTCATAAATGATCCAAATCCCAGCAACAAAAATCAACAAAGTTTCAATCGTTCCAGAAATATTCTCAACTTTCCCATGTCCATAAGGATGTTTTGAATCTGCCGGCTTTCTTGAAATACGAACAGAGATAAATGCAATAAAAGAGGCCATTAAATCGAGAAAAGAGTGAATGGCTTCTGATAAAACCGCAACAGATCCAGTTAACACCCCTACAATGATTTTAAGGACCACAACAAACGTATTACTCATGACGGATAAAAAGGCTATTTTCGATGTCTTTGCTGATTGATCCATCTATTATCGTCCTCCTTCAGGAGATCGTATGCCTGTGAAAGCAATTCCCATGACTTGATTCTCTCGTTCTTTCAGTTTATACCGTTTTGCCTTATTCTAATCATCTTAAGCAGAGCTGTATTTTCCGAGCAGGTTACGCTATAATAAATGTTGCTCTTTCTTCATCTATCACTCATGCTGTGATGGATAGGAGAATAGACTACATATAACGATATCCGAAGCCTTTCCGCAGGTGACATTTATGCAGTGAATGGTAAAATAGGATAAAAACATAAATTTTTAAGGTGATGAGAAATGGAGCATTTGCTGAATCCAAGAGTAAAGGATATTGAAATTTCAGGCATTCGAACATTTTCAAATCTCGTATCTTCATATGAGGATGTCGTTTCATTGACCATAGGTCAGCCCGATTTTTATACGCCGCATCATGTCAAAACAGCTGCCAAAACAGCCATTGACGAGAATTTCACCTCGTATACTCATAATGCTGGATTTTTAGAGCTAAGACAAGCGATCCAGCAATACATCAAAAAGAAAGTCCATCTTGATTATGATGCAGAGACAGAAATCATTGTGACAACAGGTGCGAGTCAAGCAATTGATGCTGCGTTTCGAACTATTTTGACTGAAGGCGATGAGGTCATCCTGCCCGGCCCTGTGTACCCTGGCTATGAACCGATCATTCGGATGTGCGGTGCGGTGCCCGTGCATATCGACACAACAAATGCCGGTTTTAAATTAAATGCCAAGCTGATTGAAGATGCATTAACGGAAAAGACAAAGTGTGTTGTCCTTCCATACCCTTCAAATCCAACTGGGGTCACGCTATTAGAAGAAGAATTGAAAGAAATTGCACAGCTTCTTGAAGGAAAGGATATTTTTATTCTATCTGATGAAATTTATAGTGAGCTGACATTTGATCGTCCGCATCATTCCATTGCTTCTTTCTTAAAGGAACAGACGATTGTCATCAATGGACTGTCAAAATCTCATAGCATGACCGGATGGAGAATCGGCTTTTTATTTGCTTCCGCTCCTATTGCTAAACATGTATTAAAAGTACATCAATATAACGTGTCTTGTGCCTCGGCTATCTCACAAAAGGCGGCACTTGAAGCAGTGACAAATGGTGTAGATGATGCACTGATCATGAGAGAGCAATATAAGAAAAGGCTCGACTATGTATATGATCGACTCATTTCTATGGGGCTTCCGGTCATTAAGCCTTCCGGCGCTTTTTATATTTTCCCTTCCATTGAATCGTTTGGGATGAGTTCTTTTGATTTTTGCATGGAGTTGTTAGAAAGCACAAAACTTGCGGTCGTACCTGGTTCTGCTTTCTCTTCACTCGGAGAAGGATATGTGCGCCTTTCCTATGCATATTCACTTGAAACGTTAAAAGAAGGACTTGACCGTCTCGAACAATTTGTACTTGAAAAGCGTTCCATACAATCAACAGACGGATGAAACAACGGCTCTCTTGCCGTTGTTTTTATTTTGCGGGAAACATGATGTGAAACACAGTCCCTTTTTCAGGGTGGCTATCTACCCGGATGGTTCCGTTGTGATTTTCTAAAATATTAAATGTCACCATGAGCCCAAGCCCTGTTCCCTTTTCTTTTGTCGTTAAAAAAGGTTCACCGATCCGCTTCATGACCGATTCAGGAATACCAATTCCTTCATCTCTAATCGTGACAAGTATCCCTTCTTTTTCGGCTTTGGCAGTAATGTCTACCTTCCCTCCATCCGGCATGGATTCGACGGCATTCTTGATTAAATTGATAAATACCTGCTTCAGCTGGTTTTGATCCCCATTCATCAGGAGATCCTCCTCAATATCACTTGTGTTCATCAAAATTCCATTTAAGTTCGCCTGTGTTTCTAACAGAGCGGTGACTTCGCTAATGATTTTTTTCAAATCAAGCGTCTGCATTGATGCCGTTTGCTGCGGCTTCGCAAGCATTAGTAGCTCACTTAAGATGATTTCAATCCGGCTCAGCTCAGAGAAGACAATTTCAAAATATTGATCACGGTCTTTTGTTTTTGGTTTAATGAGCTGTAAAAAGCCCTTAATCGCCGTCAGTGGATTCCTTATTTCATGTGCAATGCCTGCTGCCAATTGACCTGCGATTGATAATTTTTCAGAGCGCAGCATGAGTTCTTCTGTCTGTTTTCGTTCAGATATATCTCTTAAAATAATTTGAACGGCTGTTTCACCAAAAAATGTGGTAGGGATACAAACCATTTCTGTATAAATCAACCGGTGTTTAAACGTATGGCAGCTCATCGTCACAATCTCAGAATCTGATGCTCTTTCGATAATACGTGATAAGCTCTTTTTGACTTTTTGCTGATCACATGAATGGATTTGATGAAAGATATCTTTTCCGATTAATTTATCGTAATGTTCGGCTTCAAATAATTTAATACCTGATTCATTCATAAATACCCATTTATGATCGTGGATGACGGCAATGGTATCAATCGAATTTTGGATAAGCAGTTGATACCGCTCTCTGCTTTTTTGAAGAACGGTTTGAAATTTTTTACGGGAAGAGATGTCCACTAAGAGTAAAAGTTCTGCCCGTTGATTTTGATAAATTGCCGGAGATGACTTCACCTCAATATGAATCATGCTCCCGTCTTGTCTTTTCCATATTTGTTCAATCATTCCGACTGGAAGGCCTTGCTGCAGTCTTTTGATTCGGCTTCTCACAATGTCATGGTACTCCTCGGCAATAAAATCAAACGCAGACTTGCCGATCATTTCATCTTTTGTACATACACCCATTAATTGCAGCATCGCATCGTTGGCATACACAATTTTCCCAAGCGCCGTAATACATAACGGATTTGGCAGCATGGCAATCAGATTTTCAGCTTCACTGACATCTTGGAAAGCCGGTAGACTGCCTAATGACTGTTCTGACACTTCTGTTGGTTGAAATGCTGCTTTTTGAGGCTCTGTATTCATTACCCTCATTTTCAGGATCATTTCTCTACTCAAATCGTTGTCTAACCCATCACAAGCAACAAAATCAATGCTTGCTTCTACCCATACAGCTGTAAGATCACTTCTAAGCAGTCTAAAGTGGCAAATCTCTAGCATGTGCTGATTATAGAAATAACTTTCGACGAGAAATTGATCTTCGGTATGAACAAAGTCTTTCAAAAAACACCCTAGTAAATCCTTTTGTTCATAGAGCAAAAGCTGCTTACAATTGGAAGAAATGTAGAGAAAGCGGCCATTAGAAGAAAGAACGGCATGTAAATCAATATTCGAGTACAGCTGATTCGAATCTTTCATTTTTTGTTCCATCGTCGTCCGACCCTCCTTTAATTTTTTTAGGGTTGTCCTTAGTTTGATGTATAAAAAGGATTCGCTAGAAAAACCGTATTTTCCTCCCAATCTCTTGTGAAACGTCCATATTTTCAGCAAAAAGGGAGCACTTTCTCTCGCTGTGCTCCCTGCTGTTTATTGCTTTTCATATTTCTTTTGTAATTCAACGTACTTATCAACAATTTTACTTGGAATGGTTTTAATGACAGGATCTTTATCTGATACATACGGTGTGACGACACTAAATGCCACTTTCGGATTGGAAGAAGGATAATATCCTCCAAAGGTTAAGTTGTACGTGGCATTCCCCCACCAGCTCCGGTTGGCACCATAGTAGAAGGTTTGGGCTGTACCCGTTTTCCCTGCGACATCATGCTGACCGAACCGGCCAGCGGCAGTCCCGCCTGTTGATGTGACCATTTTTAGTCCCATTTTGACGCGGTCAATATCTGCTTTCGAGTTGTTAATGGTGTTCAGCACCTTCGGCTCATATTTCTTCACAACAGGACCTACTTCTTCCTTATTCGTTGGAAAGTGAACACTTTTCACCACTCTTGGCTGAATACGGTTACCTCCATTTGCGATGGTCGACATGTATTGTGCGACTTGAAGTGGTGTATACGTGTCATACTGACCAATCGCTTCATCAAGCAAGAGTCCGCCGACTGTCTGAGGATGCGTCTGCATTCCGCTTGATTCCTGCGGCAAGTCGATGCCTGTTTTCACGCCAAGACCGAATTGCGCATAGTAGTTTCTCATTTTTTGTAAGTGTTCAGGTCTTGCCCGTAACGGGCCATCTTTTTGATAGGTGATCCCTGCCATTCTCATCGCCACTTGGAACATGTAAACGTTGGAACTTTTTTGGAGTGCCTGAAGGTCGTTAACCCATCCAAGAACTTTGTAAGACTGTTTAGGCTTTCCTCCACTTCCCGCAAAATACAGCGGTGTATCCAAATAGGATTGATTGTGTGACATACCATCTTGATAACCAGAGAGGACAGTAGCTCCTTTGACAACAGAGCCCATTTCATACTGTGTCGTAAATGTTCCGATCGCATAATCTGTGACGTCCCTGCCGTCCATTTTCTTCCCTGACATCGCGAGAACATCACCTGTGTTAGGGTCCATCATCACAACAAAGGCACGGTCCATCATATAGTTTCTTGCACTAGCGGATCTTAGCTCTGATTCAACGATTTTGTCGACTTCCTTTTGCAGCTCCATATCAAATGTGAGTGCAAGGTCAAGTCCTCTTCGTCCTTCTGTCCGCTTGATTTCATCAAGCAGTTTGCCGCCGACCTGTGTATATTGAACAGTTGCTTTTTCTGGATTGAGAAAATCCTCATATTGATATTCTAAATAACTTTTTCCTACTCGGTCATTTCTCGAGTAACCTCTTGCCATATAGTAATCTTCACGCTCTTTTATAATGCCTTGCTCTGGGGTGGTGACACCGCCAAGGACATTATAAAGGGTTTTTTCATACGGATATTTCCTTGTCCAGTCATTGATGACATTTACACCAGGCAGTTCATCAAGATGCTCTGATACAAGTGAGATCTCTTCGTATGTCAAACTTACGGATGATGTCTGTTTTGATTCTTTTGTTTCATCAAGCAGCGCAACTTTTTCGTCCCCTTTTTTCTCTTCGTTCGGGTCCATCGCTTTCACGATTTGAGGTTCAAAGGCATATCCGCCTGTAAACCTGCGGTAGATCGCTGCAACTGCTTTTTCCTCATCATCTTTTTCGATCGCCTTGACTTCTTTCTTAGGCACACGCTCTACTTGAAGTGGATAGACATCTTTTGCTTTAAGATTCTTTTGCTCTGCTTTTGAAATGAGCTTATCCGCTTCTTTCGGGTGGCTGGCCAGCCAAAAATCTCGAATGTCACGCTCTCTCAAAAAATCTGTATCCATTTTTATATAAGTCGCAAGTTTTCTTGCTACTTTAATCTTATCCTCCGCTTTCACACCGCTTTCTGATGTATAAACGATGGCAGGTACACTTTCGTTATCAACAACGACTCTTCCTCTCGCGTCATACATTTTTCCTCTTGGAGACGGGTATGATGCTGTTTTGACCTCAGTTCGGTTGGCTTGCTTTTTATAATCCTCACCATTGACGATTTGCAGCACACCGAGCTTGATGACAAGTCCAGCAAATAAACTAAATACAGCGAAGAAAAAGAGATTAATTCTCCAGGCGTTCCGGCGCTTCATTTTTTTCTGCTCGGCAGCACCTTGATGCTGTTTCTCTCCCACTTATGTAGCTCCTCTCATCCTTTCAATCTTTTACAATTACCACTCACTATTGTAACACTTTTGTAATAGTTGTTACAGCGAAACAAGTGAAAAAAAGCTGTCAATCCCTATTCTGCAAAAAAATATACTAACACTTTAAAATATTGGTATGTTTATGTCGTTTTCTTTAAATAGAAAGATTCTCCATTCATTGATATGAAGAGACTCTTTCTATGACTTTAACAAAAATGACAAACGGGCGTTGTCAATGGAGGATGCTGGTACGTTTATAACAAAAAGTCCATGTTATGATTTTCTGTGAGAAAACAAAACAAAGATTTTAGGAGGAGTTACAAAATGAAAAAGAAATCATTCATTTTTTCAGCGCTGACAGCTGCTGCATTGATCACGTTCACTGGAGGGCATTCAGCTGATGCGAAAGAGCTTAACCTGAAACAAGTCATAAACGTACAGCATCAAGCCATTGATCTTCATACATTAGCTGCAAAATTACATATCTCTTCAGATGTAAACAAGCTAAGCACTTCAAATCAAAAAGAGATCGAAGCTCTATTAAACAAGCTGATCAAAAGTGGTCAACCTGTTACTGGTACAAAAGTGGTGAAAGAAGTAAACAAAGCAAAAAATGAGCAAAAACAAGAATCAGTGAAAAAACCAGCTACTTCTAAACCAAGCACACCAGCAAAACAAAACACAACGAACAACAGCTCAAAATCTGATCAAAAAGACACAACTGCAACAAAAGCAGACAGCAGCTTAAATGCATTTGAACAAGAAGTGGTTGAACTGACAAATAAAGAGCGTGCAAAACAAGGCTTAAAAGCTCTTTCTGTTGATTCTAAATTAAGCAAATCTGCTCGCGCTAAATCACAAGATATGAAAGATAAAAACTATTTCTCTCATACAAGCCCAACTTACGGATCTCCATTTGATCAAATGAAGCAATTTGGTATCACGTACAAAACAGCAGGTGAAAACATTGCGCAAGGTCAAAGATCACCTCAAGAAGTAGTAACAGCTTGGATGAACAGTGAAGGTCACAGAGCGAACATTTTAAACAAAAACTATACACATATCGGTGTAGGTTATGTGAAATCTGGTAACTACTGGACGCAGCAATTCATCGGAAAATAAGATCAAAAAAACCTGTCTCTATTTGGGACAGGTTTTTAGTTTGTCTTCTTTTTTCAGCCATGTGAGGGCTTGTTTACACGCTACAAACTGTTCCACCTAGGCGGGGCAGTTTTTTTATTTCACCCATAATTTATAGATGCTTTGTGTTCCGCTGTTTTCTTCGCCCTGTTCGCTGAGCTTTTCATATAATGACTTCGCTAGTGAAAGGCCTGGCATCTCTTCTCCCATCAGCTCTGCTTCTTCAAGTGCAATGCCCATATCCTTAATAAAATGCTTCACATAAAATCCTGGCTCGAAATCACCTTTCAGCATTCTTGGTGCAAGGTTTGACAAAGACCAACTGCCAGCTGCTCCTGTTGTGATGCTTTTAAGTACCTGCTCTGGATCAAGTCCTGATTTTTCCGCATAAGCCATTGCCTCTGCCACACCTACCATCCCTGCTGCGATAGCGATTTGGTTACACATTTTTGTATGCTGACCACTTCCTGCAGGTCCTTGATATTGTATATTTTCTCCCATTTGCTGAAATAGCGGCAGGCACGCTTCATAGGCTGCTTTTTCTCCACCAATCATAATGGCCAGCGTGCCATTTTGGGCTCCAACGTCTCCGCCAGAGACCGGCGCATCTAATGCAAATAGTCCTTTTTCCTTCGCTTTCGCTTCAATTTCTTTTGCCAGTTGAGGTTTCGATGTGGTCATATCAATGAGGTGTGTACCAGGCGCAGCATGTGCCACGAGTCCATCTTCTCCTAAATAGACTTCTTCTACATCTGATGGATACCCGACCATTGTGATGACGGCATCTGCCTCCTTTGCGATCTCCTTTACGGTCGATTTCCAAAGAGCACCTTTTTGAATCAATGTGTCTGCCTTTGCTTTTGTTCTTGTATAAACGAGAACTTCGTAGCCAGCATTCATTAAATGCCCTGCCATACTACGCCCCATTACACCGATTCCAATAAAACCAACTGTTTTGATTTGTGCCATCAAGAATTCCTCCTTATAGAGACTTTGTCAATCCACCATCAATGATGAGGGTTTGACCTGTCATATATGTATTGGCTTCAGATAAAAGAAAAGCCGCATATGCTGCAAATTCCTCTGGCTGCCCGTAACGGCCCAGCGGAATCATACGTTCAGCTTGTGCTTTGATCTCTTCAACCGATTGTTGCTCCTCTTGTGCACGGTGTTTGTCTAACTGTTTCACGCGCTCTGTTTCAATTTTCCCAGGGGCTAAGGTATTGATCAAAATGCCATCTTTGGCAAGCTCCTGGGCAGCTGTTTTTGTCCAGCCGGTAATGGCCGGTCTAAATGTATTCGACAGCATCAAGCCTGGGATCGGTTCTTTGACCGACATAGATGCAATATTCAACACTCGTGCACCTTGTTTTTTTAAATACGGCAAGGCTTCTTTTAATAACCGAATATAGCTGAGTAAATGAAGCTGAAATGATTCCATCCAATCTTCATCCGTTAAGGTTTCAAGTGTTCCTGTTTGAGGACCGCCTGTATTGTTCACGAGTATATCAAGGCGTTTTTCATCACCTGCTGCTGCGACGACAAGCGCTTTAATTTGCTCGGCGTCAGATACATCACATACTTGATAAGTCAGCTTCCCTTTTACAAGCGGGGAGAATTCTTTGACCGCTTCTTGCAGCGTGTGCTCATGTCTTCCCGAGAGCATCACATCTGCTCCCTCTTTTGCAAGATGAAAGGCAATGGCTTTACCGATACCTTGACTGCTTGCAGCGACCAATGCTTTTTTTCCAGATAGATTAACATGCATGTTGGCACCCTCCTCTGTTCATATTTTATCATACAAAAAGAACCTTGCTCACATGGCAAGGTTCTTTTCTGCAAGATTATAGTTTAAACCGATTGACTGCCTGACGCAGTGCCTGACTTGATTCGTTCAACATTTCTGTTGATGTTTTCGTTCTTTCTAAAGCTTGTACTTGTTCGTCTGTGGAAGCATGTACTTCCTCAGCTGAAGCGGCGGATTCTTGTGAAATGGCCGCTATACTTTGAATGGAATCATTCATTTTCTGTTGTTCTTCAGTCATTTCATTGATTTGTGTATGAATGCTGTCAATGGAGCCGACAAGTGCCTGCATTTCCATTGTGATACTGCTGAGTGCCTCTCCTGTTGAATTGATGGCATCACCTTGTTCTTCATTCATTTTGCTTGCTGCTGTCATCGCTTCAGCTGCCTTTTTCGATTCATCTTGAATGAGTTTTACGGTTTCACTAATATGTTTCGTTGATTCTGCAGATTGTTCAGCCAGCTTTCTGACTTCTTCTGCAACAACAGCAAATCCTCTTCCGCTTTCTCCTGCTCTCGCTGCTTCAATACTTGCATTCAGTGCGAGTAAATTCGTTTGATCTGAGATTTCAGAGATCGCTGTTACGACGTTTTCAATATTTTTCGTTTTATGCTCAAGGTCAAGCAGCATTTGCTCTACCTTCTTCGATTCTTCATTCGCTTGTGTTGATTTTTGGACGAGCAGACCAAGAGCATCAAGTCCTCTATAGCTTGCATCTTCCGATGATTTTGAGTTGGTTTGCATTTGCGTGGCAAGCTCACCCATATGACGAACTTTTTCATACAAATGCTCTGATTTTTCATTAATGGTTTCCGCTTCTGATGCTTGTTTCGTCGCTCCTACAGCGACCTCTTGAATAGCCGTTGCAATCTGTTCACTAGATAGCAAGGTCTCGTTTGAAATTTGTGTCACTTCATCCGTTGATTTCACAACCTGATCTGAAGACTCTTTCACTTTTTCAATTAAATCCCTGATGCCTTCAGTCATTTGATTAAAGCTTTTCGTGAGGAAACCTATCTCATCCTGAGACTTCGACTCAAGCGAGCTGGTTAAATCGCCTTCAGACACTTTACGAACATGCTCGATGAGGCGTTTAATTGGTGTTGTAATGCTTCTAGCCAATAAGTAGCTTAGAATCATGGCAAGTATAATGGCAATGACAGAAATAATGATACTTGTCTGATTCATTTGTTCAGTGATCCAAAGAAGTTTCTTTTTCTCGAAGCTCACACCGATCGTCCAGTTTGCCTCTTTAATTTTTGAGATGACGGTCAGTTGTTTGTCATCATCAATACCCGAGTTGTCGATCGCTTTTTTCACAGAAGCGACTTTTGAGATATTTTTTCCTTGCTCTGTTGGATGTGCCAAAATGGTCCCTGTGCCGTCAACTAAGAAAGCCGTTCCCATATAAGGAATCTTTTGTTCTTTTATATAAGACTGAATGGAAGCCAGTTTCAAGTCAAGTCCAGCGACACCGACTACTTTCCCGTTTCGTACGATCGCCTTCGTGGCTGAAACGACCATTTCATTTGTTGCTTTATCAATGTACGGATCTGTCCATAGGACTTCGTCAGGCTTTTCAGCTGCTTGAATATACCAGTCTCGTTTAGACGGATCATACCCTTCACCAAAATCGGACTCCGGGAAAGCGAACATTTTACCATCACTTGTTCCTATATAGGCAAGCGAGATGAGTTCATCCTGCTCCTGCAATCCTTTTAATTCATCGTTTTCAAATGCCAATGTCTGCTTTGTTTGTTTCTGTGCAAAATCTTCAGTAAGTGTACTTGTTGCCAATTTGTTAATCGTATCACCGTAATTCTCAAGCTTTAGTGCTATGATGTCTCTCATGCTTTCTGCCGTTGCTGCTGTCGTTGTTTTCGCATCTCTTTCAATCAATGGTCTTAATACTAAATTGGAACCCACTTGAACTGCGACAACGGTTAAAATTAAAATAACTGAGATGAAAACAGCTATTCTCACTTGAAGTTTCTTAAACATCTCATCACCCCTACATCCTACTTTCGCATCTTAATGTGTATATCGGCAAAATTGGTACCGCATTCAATAGTTGTAAGAAAATTTAAATAGAAAAAACAAGCCATAATGACTTGTTTTAAGTAAAATATTCAATTTTTGCAGACGGAAAGTACTGTTCGATATATGATTCTAATGTCTGTCTAAGTTCTTGTTCTTCATCTTTTTGATAGATATATTTTCCAATTCCATATCTACCCCACTTATATCTTCTCTTTTCTTCATCTAGTTCTAGTTTTGTTTTCGGATAGTTTTTTTGGATGACACGCTTCGCCGGTTTTGTAAAACGGTGCTGAATCATTTCAAAGGTGATATCATGTCTCACTTCTTCAGGGAGAGCTGCATCGAGTTTTTCAAATAGGACTTTATAGCCCTCTTGCCACCCTTCATGAATGTAAATAGGGGCAATAATAAAGCCAAGTGGATAGCCTGCTTTTGCTACCTTTACAGCCGCTTCAATCCGCTGATCGAGTGGTGATGTTCCAGGTTCGAAATATTTAATGACATAATCGGCATTGATACTAAAGCGGAATCTTGTTCGCCCATTGTGCTTTGCATCTAACAAATGATCTACATGATGAAATTTCGTAACAAAGCGCAGTTTGCCAAGATCGGTTTGACCAAAGTATTCAATCGCTCGTTTGAGTGTGTGTGTCAAATGGTCAATTCCTACGATATCGGATGTACATGAAGCTTCAAATCGCGTGATATCAGGTGCACGCTCGTTCATGTACTGTTCAGCCTGATCTAATATCTCTTCTACATTGACATATGTGCGAATGTACGGCTTACTCCCCATCGTCGTTTGTAGGTAGCAATAATGGCAATGCCCCATGCATCCTGTCGCAAACGGAATGGCATACTCTGCAGATGGTTTAGATGTATCAAATTTTAAGGTTTTTCTCACGCCGATAACGAGCGTCGATTTTGCATTACGGTACTTTTGCAAATCATTTTTCCCCGGAATATTTCTCACTTGGTTGTGTGACGTTGTTTCTCTAATTTCAATTCCCATACCTTCAAACTTTTCTTTCAGCTCTTGTCCTAATGGGTACTCTAGCGCCCGAGGTTCAATATACACAAGCTGAGGAACGAACGGTTTGATCATATTTAGCACATCCTTACCTTATAGGTTCATACCGTTACTTTAACCTCTCAGGATGGCTTCTATCCTTTCTAAAATCTCCCTTATTCAAACAGATCTTGATAAAGGGCTTCTGCTTCTTCGTATGTTGGAAATACGGCATCATCAGGGGCTAATGGGTGATATGTTTCAAGTAGAAATAGTGCAAGCTCTTGTTCATTGTAAGGGTGTGAAACGATTTCCGCTTCTTTAATTTGTGCGACATTGGCTGCATGTGGATTTCGATAAATCACATATACTTGATCACCTGGCTTATAGTTAGAGAAAGACAAACTGGTCACCTCCATTTTTTATGTTAGGATGCCCTTCTCTGCAAGCGATATGACTGATTATGATAAAATTCGACAAAAAAACCAGACAGTTTGACCTGTCTGGTTTACATCACCTAGTTATGTTGAAACGTTTTTTTCACGAAATCAACCACTTCTTCAGTTGTGCTCAGTGATAAGATATGCTCTTTAAATGATGCAGCTTCTTCCTTAGAAAGCTTGCTTAACTGCGTTCTTGCTGGAAGAATCGATGTTGCGCTCATTGAAAATTCATCTAATCCTAATCCAAGTAGGAGCGGGATTGCGATTTCATCTCCTGCCATCTCACCGCACATGCCAACCCATTTACCTTCTTTATGCGCTGCTTCAATCACAAGCGTTATGAGGCGTAAAATAGCTGGATTGTATGGCTGGTAAAGATAAGACACTCGTTCGTTCATTCGATCAGCAGCCATTGTGTATTGAATCAAATCATTTGTTCCAATACTGAAGAAATCTACTTCTTTTGCAAATTGATCTGCGATAACAGCTGTTGATGGAATTTCTACCATCATTCCGATTTCAATGGAATCAGATACTTCTGTACCAGCAGCAACCAATGCTTCTTTTTCTTCAAGTAAAATAGCTTTTGCTTCTCTAAATTCTGATAACGTCGCGATCATAGGGAACATGATTTTCAAGTTTCCATATGTACTTGCACGAAGTAACGCGCGTAGCTGTGTTCTGAAAATCTCCTGCTCTTCAAGGCAAAGGCGGATCGCTCTATAGCCAAGGAACGGGTTCATTTCTTTTGGAAGCTGCAAGTAAGGAAGTTCTTTATCGCCACCAATATCTAGTGTGCGGACAACCACAGCTTTGCCTTCCATCTTCTCTAAAACGGTTTTATACGCATCGAACTGCTCTTCTTCTGTTGGGAGCTGATCTCTGCCCATGTATAAAAATTCTGTACGGTACAATCCAACTGCTTCGCCGCCATTTTCAAGTACACCTTTCACATCTTCAGGTGTTCCAATATTCGCAGCTAACTCTACGTGAACGCCGTCTTTTGTGACCGTTGGCTGGTCAACAAGTTTCGCCCATTCCGCTTTTTGAGCTAAGTAGTCTTCATGCTTTTTTTGATACGCTTTCACTTCATCTTCAGAAGGCTGAATGATGACGTCTCCGCTAATACCATCAACAATGATCAGATCATTGTTTTTCACCGTTTTTGTTGCTTCTTTTGTCCCAACAACTGCTGGAATTTCCATTGATCTTGCCATAATCGCTGAGTGAGAAGTACGACCACCGATATCTGTCGCAAAACCTTTGACGAATTGTCTGTTCAGCTGAGCTGTATCAGAAGGTGTTAAATCTTCAGCAATGATAATGACTTCTTCAGAAATCATACTTGGGTTTGGAATGTCAACGCCTAGCAAATGACCAGTGACACGTTTTGTAACGTCGCGAATATCCGCTGCACGCTCCTTCATGTATTCATTGTCCATTGCTTCAAACATTGTAACAAACATTGTTGCTGTTTCTTTTAAAGCAAATTCAGCATTTACTTTATCCGATGTGATTTTATCCTTCACTGGGTTGAGCAGCTCTGGATCACTTAACACAAGAAGGTGTGCAGAAAAAATATCCGCTTTATCTTGGCCAAGTTCTTTTAGCGCATGCTCTTTAATTGCTTCAAGTTCTTGCTTTGAAACATGAATTGCTTCTTCAAAGCGTTTCACTTCTGTCTCTGGATCATTGATGTCTTTTTGGTGAACTGTTAAATCTGGTTCTTCTAGACGATATGCTTTTGCAATCGCAACGCCTGCTGAAGCACCGATTCCTTTCAGTTGTTGCATTACTCGCCTAGGCCTTCACTTTTCATTGTGTCTTTTAGTGCAGCAAGTGCATCATTTTCATCAGAACCAGAAGCAGAGATTGTGATTGTAGCACCTTTCGCAATTCCTAGAGACATTACACCCATAATAGATTTCAGGTTCACTGTTTTACCATTATATTCTAAGTTGATATCAGCATCATATTTACTAGCAGTTTGTACAAGAACTGTTGCAGGACGTGCGTGAATTCCAGAATCTGCAGTTACTTTGAATGTTTGTTGAGCCATTTTTATCAATCTCCTTTTTATACATTTCATACATCCACAATATTATATCATACTGCCGAGCTTGTCATCTAACAAGAACGGCAGTTATGAAAATTATTTTGAAATTTTCATGATGTTTTCTTGGCCAGCTTTGATTTCACCGGATTCTTGAAGGTCAATAAATTGTCCTTCACTTAAGTTTGTAAATACAATTGGTGTCATTAAAGATGGTACTTCTGACTTAATTTTATCAATATCAACCTCTAAAAGTTTCTGACCGATTTCTACTTGATCTCCCTCTTGTACAAATGCTTCAAATCCTTCTCCTTTGAGGCTGACTGTATCAATCCCGAAGTGAATCAAGATTTCAAGTCCACCATCAGACTGGAGGCCGATGGCGTGTTTTGTTGGGAACACATTTAAGATTTTTCCTCTTACTGGTGAAACCACTGTTCCCTCTTTTGGCAAGATAGCAAAACCGTCACCCATCATTTTCCCTGAGAATACTTGATCTGGCACATCTGTAATTGGATGCAGCTCCCCTGTAATTGGTGAAGCAAACATTTCTTCCCCTTGTTCGTTTTGAAGCGGTTTTGCAATGACTTCTTCAACCTGCTGGCTAACTTCTTCTTTTGCAGAAGGGTCTTTCGCTGGTCGAGGTGTGCGCCCTGCAATAATGTCTTGCATTTGTGTTTTTAAATTATCAGAGCGTGGACCAAAGATGGCCTGGATGTTATTCCCTACTTCAAGGACACCTGAAGCGCCAAGCTTTTTCAAACGGTCTTTATCCACTTTTTTCTGATCATTTACAGTGACACGTAAACGTGTAATACAAGCATCTAGGTGTTTAATGTTTTCTTGGTCACCCATTGCTTCAAGAATTTCATAAGGTAAGTCATCGCCTTTTCCAGATTGAGCGCTGCTTGCACCGTCAGCTGCTTCATCTTCTCGTCCTGGCGTTTTCAGATTAAACTTGCGAATCGCAAATCTGAATCCGAAGTAGTAAATGACAGCCAGTACGAGACCGACTGGAATGACAAGCCACCAAGCGGTTCTATTCGGCAGGATACCAAATAGGAAGAAGTCGATTAACCCTCCTGAGAAGGTCATCCCGATTTTCACGTTTAGAATATCCATTATCATAAAGGACAATCCAGCAAATACACAGTGAATCGCAAATAATATCGGTGCAACAAACAAGAATGAGAATTCAAGCGGTTCAGTGATCCCTGTTAGGAAAGAAGTAAGGGCCGCTGATCCCATAATTCCTGCTACAAGCTTTTTATTCTTAGGTTTGGCTTCATGGTAAATCGCAAGTGCTGCTGCTGGAAGTCCAAACATCATGAACGGATATTTCCCTGTCATGAATGTCCCGGCTGTCAGCTGAACACCATCTTTGATTTGCGCCATGAAAATACGCTGGTCACCACGGATAATATCTCCTGATAAGCTCTTATAGCTAAAAAATTCATACCAGAATGGTGCGTAGAATATGTGGTGCAGACCAAACGGAATTAATGAGCGTTCAATGACACCGAATACAAAGGCAGCCAGCGGCTCATTCGCTGCAAGCAGTCCTGTTGAAAATGAGTTCAATGCACCTTGGATTGGCGGCCAAATGACGAGCATCAAAAGCCCTAAAATAAGTGCTGAAATCGACGTAACGATTGGAACAAAACGCTTACCAGCAAAGAAGCCAAGATATTGCGGGAGCTCAATTTTGTAAAATTTATTAAACATATAAGCCGCTAATACCCCGACAATAATTCCGCCAAAAACGCCGGTAGACAAGGTCGGTATGCCGAGCATATTCACATATGCTGGATGACTTTCCTTAAAGAACTTAGCCAATTTGACTGAATCGGATGGAATAGAACCGTTGGCCATTAATACGGCGCTCATCGTCACGTTCATGACAAGGTAACCGATGATCGCGGCAATCCCTGCCACACCGTCTCCATTGGCAAGACCGATGGCAACCCCTACAGCAAATAGGAGTGGAAGATTCGAGAAGACAATATTCCCCGCATTCTCCATAACACTAGCAACAAGCTGAATTGTATCATTGCTTAAAAATTGAGCGACATCAATCAACTGCGGATTTTGCATCGCATTTCCGAGTGCTAGTAAAATACCAGCAGCAGGAAGGATCGCAACTGGAAGCATAAGTGCTCGTCCAATTTTTTGCAACACACCAAAAAGTGATTTAAACACTGGTTGAACCTCCTTTTGTTTTCGCTTACAACATACATTTCAATCACATATTGACGTACATTTCATAATTAACCGTTTACATTTCACTTTCAGAACACAAAAAAGGCATGGTGATATAAGGTTGCGCAAATAACAGGATCTTATCCTGTATTTACCTTAAGTCACTCATGCCTGATCGAATCAGTTACACGTTTCAAGGAAACTATGAAATTTTATTCGTCAATCTGTACAGGTGAAGTGTCAAATAGACAGCTTCAGCATCTTGTACAGGCTTTTTCAATGCATGTTGCAAAATTTTGATCATTTTCCAAGCAGTATTGTAGCATAAAGGATATTCATTTTTCAATAGATGAAGCAACTTTTCTGGCTCCTCTAATGATTCTTCCCGTTTAATACGCTCAATCGAAAACGTAATATGGCGCAGTAAGCGTAAATAATGAATACTTTCTCTATCTACTTTCATATGAAATGCATCTTCTATGACTTGGACCATTTGTGTCATGAGCTGCGAATGACGGTTGACCTCGGATAAAGGCCGGTTCGTTAAAGCAGAGTGAATGTGGAGCGCAATAAACCCAATCTCTCCTTCGGGCAGCTTTGTTTCAACATCTGGTCGCGCATTTATCAGTTCCACGACTTCCTTTGCGACCTCGTATTCTTTCGGGTATAAGGATTTCGTTTCAAGCATAAAAGGATTGGTGATATCATAGCCTTGCTTAACTCGCTTAAAACTAAAGGCAATATGATCTGTCAGAGCAATGTGAATATGCTCATTTAAGCGATGCCCCATTTTTTCTCGTATATGATAAATGACGTCATTGGCAAGCTCAATCATGTCCTCATTAATGTGGTGCAGCAATTGTTTGTATTCTGTTTGCTCTTTTGTGTTCTTTAACACAAACATTTTCTCAAATGCCGCTTGATCGAGAACGTCACCCGATTTTTTCCCAAAGCCGATCCCTTTATCAATCAGGACCACTTCGCCTAAAGAAGGGTGTTTTGCGATGATGACATTATTATTTAACGCTTTATCAACGGTGAAGGATTCCATGAACATCCCCACCTCCTTCTTATTCAATCCTTCTTATCGTACAAAACAGATGAAACGTGCGTCAACGATTGTTTTTTAAAATAGTCGTTGTGCGCTCAACGAGTCGATATGACAGCACCCTTTTTTCTGGTGCCTCTCCTTGTAACGCTCGATTGAACAAGTCAAATGCTTCCTGCCCCATTTGTTTGAGGGGAATGTCTATACTAGAAATCCCCAATGCTTCACTCAATTGATCGTTTTGAAAGCCAAGTATGGCTGGTGATTCTCCAACGTTTATTTGGTGACGCTGTGCTTCTAGTAAAAAACCTGCTGAGACATCATCGTTTGTAATCAGTAAGGCTGTCGGACGATTTTTCATCTCTTTCCATTCTGTAAATAATTGCTTGCCATCAAAAATGGTCAGTTTTCCTTCAATGATCCATTCCTCATCAATGTCCTGCCCAAGCGACCGCATCATTTCTTGATAAGTCTGAATGCGAACTTGGCTATTCTCCCCTTCTGTTCTAGCAAGAACGATTGCGATTCGCTCATGACCGCATGCCGCTAAGTGTTCAAGCCCTTCCTTAAAAGCCTGATCATGCGCAATCGATACCGATGAACATGTATCATGCGGAGTAGGATGACAAAAAATAATAGGACCAGATTCCTGCCACTTTAAAATGTCTCGATCACTTAACGCATTTGAGCAAAAGATTAAACCATCCACACGCTGCTCTTTTAAGCTCATTAATGCTTCTTTTTCCTTTAATGGGTCATATCCTGTTTGAAACAAGGCAAAATGCATTCCGCGCTCCTGTGCTTTCTCTGCAATCCCTGTGACAATTCCGCTGAAATAGGAGTGATCAATTGTCGGAAGCACAATTCCAAGCATATTGGAATAGCCCTTTGCTAAATGCACTGCCTGAATATTCCGTGTATATTTGAGCTCTTTCATCGCACTAAGTACGCGCTCTCGCTTTTCTTCTTTGACATAAGGATGATCATTCATCACTCGTGATACGGTGGTAACAGATACACCCGCTCTTTTCGCAATATCCCTTATGTTAGGCATTTTTTCTCCTACTTTCTCTTGATATGGTAAGCGTTTCATACTTTAAGATGTATGTGAGCTGAACAAATCACTGGGTGGAAAGGGGAATTCAAGATGGGTATTATCATATGGATCATATTATGTTTGACTATTTTGTTTTCTGCTCGATTCGCACTACATCCTTTAGGAAAAGAACATAAAATCAAGCCGTTTCAATCAATTGATGATTTTTTTGTTGATAAGGATCGCAAAGAGTGACAAAAAAATCACGATGACGCTCCCAATACTTGGACGTTCATCGTGATTTATTTCATTACTTGATGATCGTCAACTCTTTTGGATAATTGGTTAAGGTGACTGGGCCATCTTTTGTAATGAGAACATCGTCTTCAATTCTAACCCCGCCGACTCCTGGTACATAAATACCCGGCTCGATCGTATAGACCATCCCTTCTTTTAGAAGGTCATCATTTGCTTGACTCATAGAAGGGAACTCATGAACAGAAACCCCGAGTCCATGCCCTAGACGGTGAGGGAAGTATTCGCCATATCCTGCTTCTGCGATCAGCCCTCTTGCTTTTAAGTCAAGGTCACCAATTCTCACACCCGGCTGGCTCATATCAAGTGCTGCCAATTCGGCTTTCAAGACGGTGTTGTAAATATCCTTTTGTTGTTCAGACGCTTCTTGATAGATGAAGGTTCTTGTAATATCTGAACAGTAGCCATCCACAATCACGCCAAGGTCAAATAAAACAAAATCACCTTTTTTCAAGGCTGCCTGTCCCGGATTCCCATGAGGTTCTCCTGATTTTTCTCCAAATAGTACCATGGTTGAAAAGGACATGCCCTGAATGCCTTTTTTCTTCAGTTCATATTCGATGACAGCAAGAACTTCGGTTTCCGTCACCCCTTCTTTTAAAGCATGAACCCCAATTTTGACGCCTTCGTCTGCCAATTGAGCAGCTTTTTTCAATGTTTCAATTTCAGCTTCGTCTTTAATTAGTCTTAGCTGATTGAGCACATCTTCTGCCCGGACGAATGTTTCTGCCCCAGTGATAGCTTGAAGCTGCTCTGCTCTTTGCAAAGGAATGGATTCTTTTTCAATCGCTAGGCGAGTCGCTTTTACTCCTCGTTTTTCTAGTGCCTTTTGTATGAAATCAAAGGGGTTTTCATGGTCTTCATATCCAATGAGATCTCCAGCCCATCCCGCATTTTTTGCTTGCTCAACTTCCATCTTAGGCAAAATGAAAAATGGATCTGCTTCCTGAAAAACAAACAGCCCCATCACTCTTTCATGCGGCTCTGTGAAGTATCCAGATAGATAGAATACATTCTCCTTTGTATGTATAAATGCACCTTGAATGTCTTTTTTCTTAAGCCAAGAAGACAAGTTTTTCATTCGATTCATCGTGATCCTCCTCACACGTTTGACTACTGATCTATTGTATCAGTTTTCACTGTATTTCGCACAAAAGCACACTGACCTAAAGCCAGTGCGCTTTTGTGATTTGCTTAAGAAGCACGAAGCAAACGAAGTCCGTTTAAAATAACCAAAATCGTACTGCCTTCATGTCCAATGACACCAAAAGGTAAATCAAGAACTTGTAAGAAATTCGCACAGATTAACAAACAAATAACAGTTAATGAAAAGATGATGTTTTGTTTAATGATTCGGTTCATCTTTCTTGAAAGACGGATCATCTTTGTCAAGTTGTTTAAGTTATTTTTCATTAAAATGAGATCTGCTGTTTCTAAAGCAACATCTGTGCCTCCGCCCATTGCGACGCCAACATCTGCTGTGGCGAGTGCAGGTGCATCATTGATTCCATCTCCGACCATAATGATCGAATCACCTTGTTTTTTCAGTTGATTGACTTCATGTACCTTTTCATCTGGAAGACATTCAGCGACAACGGTTTGGATGCCTGCTTCCTCTGCAATCGCTTCAGCTGTTTTTTGCTGATCCCCTGTGAGCATGACGGTTTGGATGCCTAAATCATTCAGCTCCTGAATCATTTTTTTGGCTTCAGGTCTGATTTGATCCTTCAAACCGAGACAGCCGACAACTTCTTGATTTTTTTGAACATAGACAACTGTATATCCTTTGGATGAAAGAACATCACCATTCTCTTCAATGTCACGATCCATTGAAGCTTTTCCGGCAAAATCTTTCTTCCCAATCCGCCATGTGTCCTCATTTAATTGTGCTTCCACACCAAAACCTGATGTTTCTTCAATGGTTACGTGGGCTGACCGCCCTGTATGATGCTCTTTTGCCATATCAGAAATGGCTTTAGCTAATGGATGGTTTGACTGACTTTCAATTTGATAGAGCGTTTGATAAAAGGTCGATTCATCCTGCCCTTTTGCCAAGACCACTTTTTCAACAGCTGGTTTTCCACTTGTAATCGTACCCGTTTTATCAAATGCAATCATCGTACTTGTGCCCAGTTTTTCTAAAAAGACACTTCCTTTTACAAGCATACCGTTTCTTGCACCGTTTGAGATGAGTGAAAGAGCTGCTGGCATAATTGAGGCAACAAGTGCACAAGGCGAGGCAACCACCATAAACACCATCGCACGGTAAAACGTTTCACTCATGCTCCAGCCAAGTACAAAATGAGGCAGGAACATTAAAATCGCCACAGTGATGAGCACACCTTTTACATATGCACCTTCAAATTTTTCAATAAATGCTTGGCTTGGCGATACACTTTCTTGTGCAGATTCCACAAGCTTAATGATTTTATGAAAAAGTGTTTCTTCATTATGTTTTGTTACTTCTACTGTTAATGAACCATTTAAATTCACTGTTCCTGCAAACACATCTTCCCCTTGCCCTTTTTCCTGAGGCACCGATTCACCCGTTAAGGCAGATTCGTCTACACTTGTTCTTCCGCTCATGATCACACCATCTGCTGCAATTCGTTCGCCCGCTTTGATTAAAATACGGTCGCCTGGCGTAAGTGAAGAAGCAGCGATTTGGATGGTGGTGCCATCTTCTTCAATTAAAGTGGCTTCATCTGGAGCGATACTCATTAAGGCCGTTAAGTCTTTTTTACTTTTATTTGACGTATACGTTTCTAGCGCACCGCTGAGCGAAAAAATAAAAATTAAAATGGCGCCCTCTGCCCAGTAGCCAATGATCGCTGAGCCTATCGCAGCAAATATCATTAAAAGTTCTACATTTAATGTCTTGGATGAAATGGTTTCTTCAATACCTTCCTTTGCCTTTGCAAAACCACCAATAACAAAAGCAAGAATGAAAAGAGGAATACTCCACATCGTTTCATCCTTTAGAAACCATCCAATCAAGATGAGAATCCCCGAAATGCCTGCTGCGATTAATTCTCCGTGCTGTGCCCATTTATGAAAGAGCGAGTTAGATCCCTTTTGATCTGTCGTTTGATAAAGTGCTGTATTCTCATTCATGATTACTTTCTCCTCTCTAATTGATAATGATTTTCACATTATCAATCGTTGCCCGTTCCGTTTATCATCTATATTTTCTGCTATTTCAAGCTTTTTATAGGTCTGTAACTCATTATAACAGGTTCTGATCAATTTTCAATTAATAATTATTATAATTTCTTTTTGATAATAATTATCATTATTAGCACCCGACATTTCTTCCTCTTTCTGAGCACATTTTATTCATCTGAAAGGTAATTGAACACAAAAAAGAACCAACGGATCGACCATTGGTTCTTTACAGAAAGCTTGTGTTCTAAGAATTTGTCCACTCTTTGATTTGTTTTTTCGTCAGCGGACCTACATGGTTTTTGACCACTTCACCCTTTTCATTGATGAAAAAAGTCGTCGGGATCGTCATGATTTGGTATTTCTTCATCATTTCGCCGTGCTCATCGAGAACGATCGGAAATGTAAACTTTCTGTCTTTCACAAATTGGGCAACAGCATGCTTGCTTTGCTCAGCACCAAGTAAATTAACAGTCAGTATGTCTACATCACTTTGATTTTCTTTCACAATCTGTTCAAAGGCTGGAAGCTCCATTTTGCAGGATGGGCACCACGTTGTCCAAAAATGCAGAATGGTCCGCTTCCCTTTCACCGGGATCACCTGCGTTTCACCTGTTAATGTAGGAGCTTCTATCCTCGGCGCCATGACAGGCTCTTTTGCTTCAGCCTCTATGTTCATCAGAAATAAAAGAAGGGTCATCATGAGAAGACTGGCGGGTAGATATTTACGATTCATCAGCATCTTCCTTCCTGATTTTCCTATAGCTTGCCCGCTAGCTGCACATGACATTCAAGCTTTTTTCAATGTAAGAAACATGGAGACGCCGAGTTCCTTGCAAATCGTCGCATAATGCAAAGCCGTTAATAGCAGCATCCCCGTGTTCATTCCTAAGATAACACCCATCATATTTAAGGATTCGATGGATCCTAGGAAATACACCATAGAGAACGACACCACGTGCACCCATATATTATGTAGGAACACATCTTTAATAAGACCCATACCAATTAAGCAAGCTTGAAACGGCATCACGAACAGGTGGCATAAGAAGTAAGGCCATAGCAGCTGCAAGTAAACGGCTGCTTGAGGTGAGTCAAAAAAGAGCTGCGTGAGCGGATAAGCGAAATAATACATGATCATCACGGCTGGCACCCCATATCCAAACGTAATGAGAATCGCTTGTCTGACACGTTTTTTCACGAGATCATACTGCCCCAAGGCATAGGCTTCTGATACATTCGGAATCATCACAATCATAATGGAATGAGCGATAAACGCCGGAAAAAAACCGATCGACATCGCTACGCCAGCAAGCATTCCGTAATGATCTACAGCAAGCGTACCAGAAATGCCCGCTGCAACGAGGGCTCCTTTGATTAAAAACGGTTCAATCGCATTGGCAATGGCATGAAAGATACGCATACCTGTTGTCGGAATGGAGACTGCTAACAAACGTTTTCTGACGTCAATCCCTCTTAACTCAACCGATCTGACATTCACAGCATTTTTCGCCATGACGTATTGGGAATATAAATAGATAAAGACGACGAGATCACTTGCAACAATCACACCAATCGCGATAAGCACCGCTGTTTCAATATCAAACGAATACCAATGAAAAAACAAAAACAAACAGATAAGCTGGATTGTTTTTTTCAGCATATTGGCTAGAGCAATTCTGCCCATTTGCTGCTTGCCCATAAAATAGCCGCGTGCAATGGAAGTAAATGCGATGATCGGAATAAGTGACAGAACCAAGCCCTTCATCAGCGGATGATACGATTGAAATACAGGAATGAAAGGCAGTACAATGGCTGCTATTGCCGTTGTTGTGCATGTCACCACAAGCGTCATTTTAAATGCATGGCGAAGCATACTTTTATGAAGCCGCTCATGCGATTCTGCAATGAATTTAGAAATGGAGACTGGCAGCTCTAAGCTGGCGATCACAAGCACAAGCATGATGATGGGAAGGATGCTCATATATAAACCCATTCCATGTTCTCCAAGCTCTCTCGCTAAAATCATATTGACTAAAAACTCGATACACTCAGCAATGAAAGCTGCGACAGATAGCAGAATGACCCCTTTTACAAATCGATTCATGTAGCCTCCCCTTGTCTAAAAGCAAATTCTTTTCACATTCTATGAGACAAGTCCTGAAAATATTTTAATAATTGAAGACAAAAAAACAGCGACTGATTGATCGCTGCTTTTCTTTACACTGCAAACACATGACGGCCAATGCGTTCTACAATTTTACGAGAACGAATCCAGTTATCTGTCGCCGTTTTTGGATTATAAAAATAAATCGCCTTTGTTGTTCTGTCATCTTCTTTGACAACCTGCTTCACAGCTTTTACGGAATCCTGGTCTGCCTTATCATTGATACTTCCATTCGATACGGGCTGGAAGGCATTTCGCTGATAAATCACACCTCTGACACTGTCAGGAAAAGAGCGGTGTTCTACGCGGTTTAAGACGACGCTTGCTACCGCTTTTTTCCCGGCGTAAGATTCACCTTTTGCTTCGGCATGTACCAACCGAGAAAGCAAGTCCATTTCTTCATTAGAATAGTGTGATTGATTTCTTGAGCTTGCTG
Organism: Bacillus sp. GbtcB10; assembly: GCF_019091365.1. Lineage (NCBI taxonomy): Bacteria > Bacillati > Bacillota > Bacilli > Caryophanales > Bacillaceae > Bacillus > Bacillus sp. GbtcB10. The sequence goes on along the minus strand of NZ_JAGXJP010000001.1, from coordinate 481,073 downwards.
GCTTTGCCGTTTCCTTTTTCTTCGGCTTCGGCTTCGGTTTTGATGCCTTCTCCTCTGTTGACGTGCTTAGCATTTTCACTTTCGGCTGATGTTTCTCCTCTGAAAACGCTGGGATCACAGTATGCTTTTCATCTTGATCTATATATGAAAACTGATGCTTTACAGGTGCTTGTTCAAGTTTCTGACTTAATGTGCCTTCTTGCTCTTGTATATTGTCCATCTTGATCGCTGAGATGAGCATAAGGATGGCAAAAAGAGCTGTATGAATTTTGATCATTCGCCTCATTCCTCCTTTAATCAATGTAGGCTGTAAGATACTTGTCCACTCTAACAAGAGCTTCTTCTATTTTCACGCACAAAGATTTTCATGCCTGTCCAAATTCCGTCATTAAATGGCATGTCCTAGTTGAAATACGCATGAACTGGTAATGTAAGCGTTTAATACAGTCTCTTTTTAGCCTATAATCATCCTTATGCTCCTGATTATGGGTTATTACATTTTCTTTTCATATGTATCAAGCTGGTTTGAAGTATGACAAAAGAACCAAAATAAAAAGCTTTTTCTCATTCATGAGAAAAAGCTTTAGCTTCTTGCTTCTTTAAGATATTCAAAAATAACATCTCCACCATGCTTGGCGATTCCGCGAAAATGTTTAAAATCATCTTGATTGACCAATACAGAACGAAATGTTAAAAAATCATCCTTTTGAATGGTCACTTGTTTTTCAGTACCATTCCGTAATGATTCTAGTATTGTGTTGATGTGTTCTTCAGTCAAAAAAACCGCTCCTTTTCAGCCTTGATCAAATATTAAATATACCATTCGTTTTCAAAGCGTACAACGAAAACGAAAGAAAAACGTCTTTATCCTTTACATTGGTATGAAAATATTGCAAAATACTTTTTAATAGGGAATGAAATCTGTTTTTAAAGGAGAGGGATCGGTTGAAGATTGCAAAAATTGGGAATGTGATCGAATTTAGAAATGGTTTAACAGGTGTAGTTGAAAAAGTGAATGAAAACTCTGTTATTGTGGATGTCACCATTATGGACAACTATAGAGATTTAGAACTGGATTCACTAACAGTCGTTAATCATAAAAACTATAAAATCATCAAAGACTCCGTACATTAATTTGCAATCCTCAATTCAGCCTACCGTTACATAAGGATATACGAAGCAGAGCTGATAACAATACCTTACTTTTTATGTTTTATGTAAAAAAAGTGATCTGATGCAATATTAGCTCTAGATAGGAGAAACTAATATGCAACATTCAAATGATATCATTGTACGTTTTGGAAAAATAGAAGATGCTGAAACTACTTTAGAAATTCAAAAATCAGTGATTGCTGAGTCAGATTATTTACTGACAACGCCGGAAGAATACAAAAAAACCTTTTTAGAACACAAGGAATGGATACAGAAAAGAATAGAAAACGAAAATGAGACGTACATAGTTGCCCAAACTGGCGATCAAGTCATTGGATGGATAGCCTTTGAACAATCATCAAATAGAAAAAGAACTTCTCACGTTGGTTCTTTCGGCTTGATGGTTGATAAGAGCTATAGAGGTTTAGGCATAGGGGAAATCTTACTAACAGCATTATTAAATTGGGCAGAAAAGAACCCTTCAATTGAAAAGGTTAGTTTAGCCGTTTTCTCCACAAACCAAAAAGCTATTTCTTTGTATAAAAAGATGGGCTTTTTAGAAGAAGGGCGTAAAATCAATGAATTTAAAATAAATGATCATGAATACTGGGATGATGTATTAATGTATAAGCTCGTTTAATACGATGAAAAAGAATTGCAGAAATAAAGACATAATAAATTGAATCATCAATTTATTATGTCTTTTTCTTATTTTCTCTTACATCATTTGATGAAGGCGTCAGTCTTTTTGCGCGTGAAAGGTTTGCATTTCCGCTTTTGTTTTGTACATATCAACTTCTTCAGGTGTTATCACGCCTTTATCAATTAAAAGGGCGATCACTCCAAGTAATGTGGAGGCACTCCATTTATATCGTTCTTTGTTTTGATGTTCAAGCATCTGAAGCTCTTCCCTTAATTCCATTAGCAGCTTCTCTGTTTTGTCTTCTTTGTTTGCCAACACAAACGCCTCCATTTTCATTCGCTCGTTTCAATTTTATCTTAAAGTAAATATATGAAGAATAAAAGTATGATACACCTTTACAAACATACGTTCTGTCGTGTATACTATACATACGAGCTGGTAGCCCCCAGCCGTCCTAGCAAGTTCTATTCCTATTGGTATGAGAAGAGTGACATGACTCTTCTCTTTTTTTATGTGTCATCATGATCTATTCCATAAAAAAAGACATGTCATCCACATGTCTTTTCTTATTTATTAGCGATTATCAATCGTTTCTGGATACATATCGTGATTCATCATACGATACGATGCCATCTCTTCATACTTTGTTCCAGGTTTTCCGTAGTTCGTATACGGATCAATTGAAATACCGCCTCTTGGTGTAAATTTGCCCCATACTTCGATATATCTTGGGTCCATTAATTCAATGAGGTCGTTCATGATAATATTCATACAATCCTCATGGAAGTCACCGTGGTTACGGAAGCTGAACAAATATAATTTTAATGATTTACTTTCGACCATGATTTCATTTGGGATGTAGCTGATATACACGGTCGCAAAATCTGGCTGCCCTGTTTGCGGGCAAAGTGATGTGAATTCTGGGCAGTTGAATTTCACAAAATAATCTCTATTCGTATGTTTATTCGGGAACGTTTCAAGCACTTGTGGTGCATAGTCAAACAAGTAATTGGTCCCTTGATTTCCTAGTAAAGTGACACCTTCTAATTCTTCTGGTTTTCTTGTCGTCATTTTGTCTCTTCCTTTCTATACGCCTCGTTTATTTCCCCACAATAGCGTGTGCAGCTGTGGTAAGACTCTCACACGATTCAAATCAGGATCTTGCGCTACTTGATCTACAAGCATTTCGTATTTCTTTAATAAGTGCGTTAATAAGTACGCATCATCAGCTGTCGTCGTATCATCATTTCCAACTTGCAAATAAAAGGGGAGTTCTGGGTATTTCGCATGAACATCCTTTGCATAGGCTAGATCAAGATCATCAAAGATCACGACCTTCAGGCTTGCATGTTGCAATCTGTTTCCATTTTTCAATTCATCTATGATACGTGTAAGTTTCGTAAAATCGGTTTTCATATTTGAACTTGGTGGTTTTGGAGAAATGGTTAAATCATCTATCTTCAAAAACCAATCTTGATACATCGTTCCCTGCGTTTCAAGCGCCGTATCAATTCCTTCTTCATGCAATAAATCAATAAGTGATTCCATTTGTTTTAAAAGCGCAGGATTCCCACCTGAAATGGTGACATGAGAAAAAGCCTTTCCACCTATTCTCTTCAGCTCTTTTACAATGTCCTCTGCCTGAAGCCACTGAATATCATGCTTAGCTGATCCATCCCATGTAAAAGATGAATCACACCAGCTGCAAGAGTAGTCACAGCCAGCCGTTCTGACAAACATGGTTTTTTGGCCAATAACCATTCCTTCTCCTTGAATGGTTGGACCAAAGATTTCTAAGACAGGAATCGCTTTAGTCATTGAGCTCAACTCGTTTCGGACGGTAAATGCAGTAGCTTGTTGGTGTCTCTCTGACAAAAACTTGAACACATACTGGATTGTTCGCTAAAGTCGTTAAATATGCGGCCACTTTATCATACACAGTCTTTGCGACAACCTCAGTGGTTGGCATCGCATATGGATCATTCGATGAGAATTCTTCATGGTCATTGAGCAGTGTATGGTCGTACTGTCCATGAATGAGTTTTTTTAGCGTGCTAAAATTCACAAGGAAACCTGAATCATCTAGATGATCTCCTGCAATTGTAATGTTAATTGTATACGTATGACCATGTACGCGGCTACAAGCGCCAGCATCTTCTCTCGGGATAAAATGGGCTGCCGATACATGCATATCTTTATTTAATTCAAACGAAAATGGATGATTCGTCTGTGGATAGATTTGAGAAAGCATTTAGTTCGCCTCCTTCATGTCCATATAAGTGTCATAGCCATTTTTCCGAAGCTTACATGCAGGACATTCCCCGCAGCCATCAGAAATGATGCCATTATAGCAAGTGAGCGTTTCATTTTTCACAAAATCTAGCGCATTCAGTTCATCAGCCAGCTTCCACGTTTCAGCTTTATTCAGCCACATGAGCGGCGTATGGATGACAAATGGTTTTTCCATTGCCAAATTCACCGTGACGTTACAAGATTTCACAAACTCATCTCGGCAATCTGGGTAGCCGCTAAAGTCTGTCTCGCACACACCCGTGATAATATGACGTGCTCCAATTTGATACGCAAGAATGGATGCAAAGGATAAGAAAACTAAGTTTCTCCCCGGAACAAATGTGGAAGGCAGTTCTCCTTCTTTTTCTTCAATATCAATGTCATCTCTTGTTAAGGCATTGGGTGCAAGCTGATTTAAAAGAGACATATCTAATAGATGATTTTTCACACCTAGCTTGTCAGCAATTCTTTTGGCGACATCAATTTCTTCTTGATGACGCTGATTATAATGAAAGGTTACCGTTTCAACCTCTTTAAATTGTTGAAGTGCCCATAGTAAACATGTCGTACTGTCCTGTCCCCCGCTAAAGACAACGACCGCTTTTTCATTTTTCATTTTTCCTTTTCCTCCTTTTGCAGACCCGTACCACCGCACAAAGCTGCATCTGAAAGGTTCATGAAAACCCCTATTTTCTCAAAAGAAAAGACACCTTTACATGTGTATGAGGTGTCCCAGCCATAAAAAATAAAAAATGCCACATCCAAGGATACGGCAAGTCCTTAGTTTTTTATAGAGGGTTTTGCTAGAACCTCTCCCGTTTTCACGGATTTTTGTTCAATTTTCACAGAGGATAGTGTACCACATAATTGGTGTACAAGCTATCCCTTCTTTACTTATCACCTGATGCAGGCACTTTTTTCAGACAAAGGAAGAGGATAAAAAAGATACTGACATAGCCAAAAACAGGGTAAACCGTTGAAATGAGTGTGCCGTATCCAATTTTACTGATCACATAACAGCAAAGAAGAATAAAGGATATCGTATACGTACTGTTCAATCGGATATACACCCTCACTTGTCTTTCGAGACCGTATAAATTCCCTATAACGGATGTAAAGACTTCACCGAAGATCACGAATAAATAGATGAGATGAATGGAGTTTGCGACTTGATACACCACTTGAGCCATCGGGATATCATACGCCTCCAGCATTTCTAATGAAGAAAGGGATAAAAAGCAGGCGAGCAGAATGAGTGTCAACATCAGACCTCCAAGCACCGCTCCCTTTTTTATAACGGCTTCGGATGTCATTTCGTTTGCGACCGGCACTAATACGGCTTGAGACAGCGCTAAATTAAATGCACCATATGAAATCGCAGACAACATCCATTCGCCCTCTCCCATTTGCAGCCCCAGAACGTGGCTTTCACCGCTACTAAACACAAATGAGTCTAGAAACACAATCAGCGAAAAGAAAATCAGCATTGGAACGACAAGTACATTGACACCAAATAACCCTTTTGACCCTTTAAAAAGGACAATGACACTTAAAATAATCGTTAAAAAAATACCATATTCTTTTGAGATGCCAAGTTGTTCTTCAAAAATAGCGCCTGCTCCAGAAATCATCACTGACGTCACACCTAGTAATATAAAAAACATGACGATGTTAATATATCGACTCGCAGCAGCTCCAAATAAAAACCGATTCATATCTTGATAAGACTCCGCTTCAATTCGTTTGGAAATCAGCATCATTTTTGCGCCAAGGCCGGTAAAAATAACACCGCTAATCAAAATCCCGATCAATCCAATCCAGCCAAAACGAACAAAAAATTCTACGATTTCTTTTCCTGTCGCAAACCCAGCTCCAACCACTGTTCCTACATATACAAAGGCAAGCTGAAAAGCGGATTCATTTGAACGTTTCATATGACCCCTCCGCACCCATCACTTTCGATTGTCTCTTTTTTATCCTATGAGACAAGTTCCTTGAAAAGAAGGACAAACCATGATTAAATGCAAAAAAGGATTTTTCATTCAGCTATGAGCAAAACAGTTGAAAGTCAAAATAGGTCAGAGTATACTATAGTCAAAGATGGTCAAACAACAGACCATTTTATTTAACATTCATTGGTCAAATAAAGTCAAACTTTATTTTAAGGAGGTCATGGCTCATGCGTTGTCAACATTGTCAAGTGAATGAAGCAACGATTCGCCTGAATATGCAAGTAAATTCGTCCCGTAGCCAAATGGTTTTATGTGAAGACTGCTATACCTCTTTGATGGAACAGTCAAAAATGAAAATGGGTCCTAACCTGTTCGGAGGCGGTTCATTCTTCTCTGAGCAAGCAGGACATGCGACGAGCCAAGAGCGGCCTAAACAAAAAGGCTTGCTAGACGAGCTTGGCCGGAATTTAACGGATGGCGCACATGCTGGTTTAATCGATCCTGTCATTGGCCGTGATGAAGAAGTCACAAGAGTCATTGAGATTTTAAATAGAAGAAATAAAAACAATCCTGTCCTCATTGGTGAACCTGGTGTTGGTAAAACGGCCATAGCCGAAGGACTAGCACTAAAAATTGCAAATGGAGATGTACCAAATAAATTAAAGAACAAACAAGTTTATTTATTAGATGTTTCTTCACTTGTGGCAAACACAGGTGTACGTGGTCAATTTGAGGAACGGATGAAGCAATTAATCAAAGAATTGCAAAGCCGTAAAAATATCATCTTATTCGTTGATGAAATTCATCTTCTTGTAGGCGCAGGCTCTGCCGAAGGGTCAATGGATGCCGGAAACATTTTGAAACCAGCTCTAGCTCGAGGGGAACTGCAGCTAGTAGGTGCGACAACATTAAAAGAGTATCGTCAAATTGAAAAAGATGCTGCCCTTGAACGCAGGTTCCAGCCCGTCATCGTTGATGAGCCAACACAGGATGAAGCATTCGAGATCTTAAAAGGCATTCAGGATAAGTATGAAGCCTATCATGGCGTCACCTATTCTGACGAAGCCATTAAAGCGTGTGTTCAATTATCTTCGCGGTATATTCAAGACCGCCACTTGCCAGATAAAGCCATTGATTTAATGGATGAAGCAGGTTCAAAAGCGAATCTCTCCATTGATGCAGCAAGTGAAGATGAATTAACAAACCGTCTTGCGCAAATTGCCGCTGAAAAACAAGCCGCTTTAAATGAAGAACGCTATGAAAAAGCAGCGAAGCTTCGAGACGAAGAAGAAGCGATTGAAGCGAGATTGCAAAACAAAACAAATGACAAAGAACATGTCGTCACAGCTGAGGACATTCAGTCGATTGTAGAACAAAAAACAGGTATCCCTGTCGGCAAACTACAAGCAGACGAACAAACAAAAATGAAAGAAATTGATGTCCGCTTAAAAGCCCGCGTCATTGGTCAGGAACATGCGGTTGAAAAAGTGGCGAAAGCCGTAAAAAGAAGCAGAGCCGGCTTAAAATCAAAACACAGACCAACTGGCTCCTTCCTTTTCGTTGGGCCAACAGGCGTCGGGAAAACCGAATTGTCTAAAACATTAGCGGAAGAATTATTTGGCTCAAAAGAAGCGATCATTCGTTTAGATATGAGTGAATACATGGAGAAACACTCCGTGTCCAAAATCATCGGTTCTCCTCCTGGTTACGTTGGACATGATGAAGCCGGACAGCTCACGGAAAAGGTTCGCAGAAAACCATACAGCATCATTTTGCTCGATGAAATCGAAAAAGCGCACCCTGATGTCCAGCATATGTTCCTTCAAATCATGGAAGATGGCCGGCTAACAGACAGCCAAGGCAGAACCGTCAGCTTTAAAGACACGGTCATCATTATGACAAGTAACGCTGGCAGCACAGATAAAAAAGCGGTCAAAGTCGGGTTCCAGTCTGAACAAGAAGAAGCCATCGAAGAACAATCATTGATTGATTCACTGAGCGCTTATTTCAAACCGGAATTCTTGAACCGTTTTGACAGCATCATTCAGTTTGATTCATTAGATAAAGACGATTTAGTCAAAATTGTGGATCTTCTGCTCAAAGATTTGTCAGAGCAGTTAAAAGAACAAAATCTAACTGTTCACGTCACAAACGAAGCGAAAGAAAAAATCGCTGAACTTGGTTACCATCCAGCATTTGGGGCTCGTCCGTTACGAAGAACGATTCAAGAGCATGTTGAGGATCAAATGACGGACATGTTGCTTGAAGAAGAACAACTTACTGGATTTACAGTCGATGTTGAACATGACGAAATTGTTGTGAAAAAGAGCTAAGTACATCCTAAGGAGGATCTTCAGCTCCATCATGTGGCAGTGTCTAAATTCCATCTGAGCGCCGACGCTCCCCCGCCTCTTTTCCTTTACGATAAAAGAAAAAGAGGTGGAACACATGGATCACATGATCAATTGGAACTACGATTTGATTAAAATCATACATGAAGAAAAATTAAAAGAATTGCTCTTAGATGAAACAGCTCAAAAAAGATGAAGTTTCCAGATTGTTGACACAGGGCTAAAATGAACTTGATTTTAGCCCTGTGTCTTCTTTTCAGCGTGATAGAAAACCTTTGCAGTCTAGGTAGGACGAGTACTGGCGCGGATCGAATGTAACATTCGTGAGCACTAGCACGCAGGACTGACAAAGAATGCAGGGTTTGTCTACACGCTGAAAACTCCCTTTTATATGAGGGAGTTTCTTTTTTTAAGGCTCACAGAAAGCGCTTTCGTCAAAATTTCTTCACATAAACTGTCTTAATTTTATATTCTGACTAAAACCCTTCTAGAAGACACCGATATTAACTATAGAAAAAGATAGTTAAAGGATTTGGTGAGATAATGGACAAAACATCGTTAATTGGTATTATTTTAGCATTTATTGCACTGAGTGTCGGTATGGTTTTGAAAGGTGTGAGTCTAACCGCTCTTATCAACCCGGCGGCTATATTGATCATTGTGGTTGGGACAATTTCAGCTGTTGTCATTGCCTTCCCATCTAGTGAAATTAAGAAAACACCAAAATTATTCGGCAAAATTTTCAAAGATAGCAAACTTCCAACGATACAAGAGATGATTCCTCTATTTTCAAACTGGGCACAAATTGCTCGTCGTGAAGGTCTTTTGGCATTAGAGGCAAATCTTGAGGAAGTCGATGACGATTTTCTAAAGAACGGCTTAAGTATGGCGGTTGACGGTCAAAGTGCTGAATTTATTCGCGACGTCTTAACAGAAGAAGTCGATGCCATGTCGGAGAGACATCAGTCAGGCGCATTAATCTTTACACAAGCTGGTACATACGCTCCGACTCTAGGGGTACTTGGTGCCGTTGTCGGACTTATTGCCGCACTTGCAAATATGGGAGACATTGAAGCACTTGGACATGCGATCAGTGCTGCCTTCGTCGCCACACTGCTTGGGATTTTTACAGGGTATGTGTTGTGGCATCCATTTGCCAACAAGCTGAAGCGTAAATCAAAGGAAGAAGTAAAGCTTCGTCTCATTATGATTGAAGGGATTCTTTCTGTCCTTGAAGGCCAGTCTCCAAAGGTCATTGAGCAAAAACTTCTGATGTACTTACCAGCAAAAGAACGTGCAAATCTTGTCATTGAAGAAGGAGAAAAACAGAATGGCTAGGAAACGTAAAAACCATGATCATGAAGACCATGTAGATGAGTCTTGGCTGATCCCTTACGCCGATCTTCTTACGCTTCTTCTCGCCCTCTTCATTGTGCTGTTTGCATCTAGCTCCATTGATGCGGCAAAATATGAACAGATGGCTAAATCGTTTAATGTTGTCTTTACTGGCGGCACTGGCGTAATGGACCAATCAAGCATGCAGAGCACCGAAGAAACAGAAAACAGCAATCAAACCAAAAAATCCGCAGAAGATGAAGAAGAAGAAGCAAAAGCGAAAGCTCGTGACCAAGCGGTTTTAACAAAGGTTAAAAAGCAAGTAGATTCATTCATTGCGGATAAAAAACTTGGTTCGAAGCTTGAAACAAAGCTGACGGATGAAGGTCTGCTTATTACAATTGAAGACAGCATCTTCTTTGATTCTGGGCGAGCGGTGATCCGCTCGCAGGATGTTCCGTTAGCCAAAGAAATATCAAAACTGCTCGTCATTAACCCTGCTCGTGATATCGTCATTAGCGGACATACAGATAACGTTCCGATTCGGAATTCTGAATTTGAATCCAACTGGTATTTAAGCGCCATTCGTGCGGTCAACTTTTTAAATATTCTCCTTGAAAACAGCAACCTAGACCAAGAGAACTTTAGCACAAAAGGTTACGGTGAATTTAAACCGATTGCCTCTAACGATACCGCAGAAGGCAGAAGTAAAAACAGACGCGTCGAAGTTCTTATTTTGCCAATTGAGAAAAAAGCAAAATAAATAGGAAGCCAGCAGCTTCCTTTCAGATCATGACAAAGGGCTAAAATGATGTTTATTTTAGTCCTTTGTTTTTCTTATGAGCGCGATTGAAAGCGCTTGTCGTTTATCGGTGCGCAGGACTGACACCATATGCGAGGATTAGTCTACATACTAAAAAGGAAGCCAGCGGCTTCCTTTTTTATGTGTTTATTCTTTATGATCATATAAATGCTTGGCACGCAGCCCTACATGTTTGAGCATATCGATGCAGGCATCCTTTTCCTCTTCACTAAGCACACTGATCATCTCGTGAATCTCTTTTGCATGATCTGGGAAGATGTCATCAAGCAAAGCTCTTCCCTGCTCCGTAATATGTGCAAATGTCACCCTGCGGTCTTCTGCACAAGCTTTCCGGCTAAGGAGTTCTTTTTTCTCCAATTTATCAACCACATACGTGATACTTCCGCTTGCGAGTAAGATCTTATCACCTATTTGCTGAAGCGGCTGATCACCTTTATGATAAAGCAATTCTAATACAGCAAATTCAGTTGGATTCAGACCGTGCTTCACAATATGTTTGTTCATGTGGTGGTTAATGGAGCGATAGGCACGTGATAGTACAATAAATAATTTCAAAGATTTCTCAACATTATGATTTTCCATTTTTTATCATCCTTTATGAAATGCAACCCACTAATGTGACATTAATAAACAATAAGTAAAATGTCAACATGTTGAACCATTTTTAGCATGAAAAAGAGACCAGAACGAATCACCTAATTTTTTAAAAATCTCACAAGTCATCGTAATAAAGATAGGTTCAATGCTATAATAAGTCTATTAGGTAATACGTTGGAGCGATGAATCATGAGTATACTGAAAGGGTTTTGGAAGAAGATCAAGCTTTACCTTATTTTGGTCGTGATTCCAACCCTCATCATTAGTTATTTTATCTACGAAAAAGAAACTGAGAAAATTGATGTAAAAAACAAACAAACCGCTACACTTATGTTAAATATTCACAAAAACCAAATGAATTATTTAATCAGTGAAACAGAAGCAAGATTAACTTCCCTTGCCATGGGATTTGACCAGCCGCTTGAAACGAAAAGAGTACAAAACATCCTAGAGAAAATCTATAAACAAGAACCTCGTTTTTCAGGCCTGTATCTCCTAGACCAAAAAGGAAATGTCACAGCCAGCACCACACCATTAAAGGAAAAAATCAACCTGTCATTTAGAGATTACTTTAAACGTATTCAAGTCACAAAACAGACCGTCATCACAGATAACTATGTAAGCCGCATTACTAAGCAGCGGATTCTCTCCATTTGTGTCCCTGTTTTGAATGAAAACGAAGAAGTCACGAATGTGCTAGTCGCTGCGATTCAAATTGATTATTTAAGAAATATTATGAATGTATTAAACCCAGAGCTTCATTTTAAGATGCTGAATCAAAATGGAGACGTTGTGTTTACAAGTGGTCCACAGCCAGCATCTGAAAGTGATAGTACCGTGTCTACATATTTAGATGAAAACAGCTGGAAGCTGGAGGTTTTTCCGCAGCGTGCGACAACAAGTGAAGTCCTGTCTGTGATGCTGTTTCCTTTATCCAGTGCATTTATTCTCTTAAATATCTTATTCACACTCGTCCAATATATCATTTTAAGACGACAAACCCAGCAGGAACGCCACCAAAATGAAGCACAAAAGCTTGAACTCATTGGAACACTTGCGGCAAGTACAGCGCATGAAATTCGCAATCCATTAACAGGCATTAGCGGGTTTATTCAACTTTTGCAAAAGAAGTATCGTTCAGAAGAGGATCAGCTTTATTTTTCTGTCATCGAGGAAGAAATTAAACGGATTAACCAAATCGTCAGTGAGTTTCTTGTGCTAGGAAAACCAACGGCTGAAAAGTGGCAAAATAATTCTGTGAAAGAAATTGTGAGCGAGATCATGCCAATTGTATTTTCTGAGGCGAACCTTTATAATGTCGAGGTTGATTTGCAAATTAATACCATTCAAGATGTTGGCGTGTATTGCACGAAGGATCACATTAAACAAGTGGTATTGAATGTAGCGAAAAACTCGTTAGAAGCGATGCCAAATGGCGGTCATTTGAAGATTGTCATTGAGGCTGAAAAAGAACAGGTCATCATAAAAGTGAAAGATACAGGTGAAGGTATACCAGAAGAGATGCTGAAACATATCTTCCTCCCTTTTATTACGTCGAAGGAAAAAGGAACAGGTCTTGGGCTTGTTGTGTGTAAACGGATCATTTCGATGTATGGGGGGACAATCGATATTGAGAGCGAAGTGAATAAAGGAACAACCGTGATCATCATGCTCCCTTCTGCACACTAATAGCTGAAACATTCAGCCGGTTTTGCTAATGGCAAGACCGGTTTTTTTGATGTCAATAAGAAGGACGATTGACAGAAAGGAGACTCATTTGTGATACAAGATCATGAAAGGAAGCAACAGATTGTTGTTCATGAAAAAGAAGATACTGATACTCATTCATCAGGTTGTCCAGTTCTTGACTATATTTAATTGTCGTCTCACCTGTATAGCCTTCTACTTGAGCAGCTTCTACCATTTGTCTTCTCTTTTCATCAATTGACATTAATAGCTGTTCTTTCCGTACATAAATATTCATGATCTCAGCTCCCGCTCTGAATTCGTCTGTCTACGCTCTAAATGATCCGACACCAAAATTATACTTTATTTGTAAATTAAATTAAATATGCTTATTTTATTTAATTTTTTACAGCCTAAAGACCTTTTACCCAATGAATTCTGGGGGTAAACTTCAAAATTGGACAGGACTGACACATTGATTAAACAGAATTTTATCCTATGCAGAAGACCAAAATCAACTATTTTCTCTCTCATTTTATGTCTATTTTCCTAAAAAAAAGCTGATCTTCCGCCTCATGCGAAATGATCAGCTCCCACTATTAAACCGTTTCTTCTTCGTAAATTGGCACCCAGCCCTCAGTTGTGACAAATATGCGAACGGCGACGACTTGACGATCTTCTTGAAGTGTAAAGTAGTGACGAATATTCGGAGGCACAGAAATTAAATCACCTGGATTCAGTCTCACATCAAAAAAGACGCCGTCTTTGCCTTGAATGGCAAAGATTCCATGACCGCTCACGATAAATCTGACTTCATCATCCGTATGATGATGCTCACGTTTAAAGTTTTGAAGCAGTTCATCCAGGTTAGGAGTCGCATCTGATAATGAAATCACATCCTGCGCTTTGTATCCTCTTCGCTCGGAAATACTCTTTATTTCCTCTTGAAACACAGTTAAAATTTCTTCCTTTTCATCATCTGTTAAATCGTACTTTTCTGATAACTGTTTTGGTAGTTTTTCAATATCCCAATGTTCATAAATGACCCCTTGCTGTTCTAAATACGCCTGGACCTCTTGTTCGTTCTCAAGTAACGTGTTCTCTTCATTATGAATGTAAATGGTCGCCATGTGTGTTTCCTCCTTTTTATTTAACAAGCTGCTTTTGATAAAGCGCTACTTTCAAATGATAGGTAAATAAAAATTCATAAGCCTCTAAGACTCGTTTGGCTTCAAATGCGGTTTTCCCCCAAACGGTGATGCCATGATTACGAATGAGTACAGCACCAGCATCGTCCGTCAGGTGCACTGCAAATTGCTCTGCAAGGTGCGGAATATGAGCTGGGTTTTCAATAATAGGAACAGTAACTTCTGCATCCTCTTCCCAATAACCAAGCGCTTTGATGATTTCGTTGCCTTTAAAACGAATTTCTCCTTTATCGCCATACAGCTCAGAAATGACATTGTTATCGATCGTGTGGACGTGAAGACAACATCCTGCTTTCGTCCGCTCATAAACGTATGTGTGAAGCAGTGTTTCAGCTGATGGCCTGAGCGGCTGATTCGGATGAACCGGCTGACCTGCTGCATCAACAAGAACAAAATCTTCGTCGGTTTCTTTTCTTTTATCTTTGCCGCTTGCCGTCACCAAAAACGTGATGGGATCATCCGACACTTTTATCGATAAATTGCCGCTCGTTCCGTAAAACCAGTCTCTTTGTGCCAATTCACGTTTGACGTCTGCTAGTTCCTTCCAGCGTTTACTCTTCTCGTCTGCCATTCCTTCACTTCCTTTATTTGATCAAATTGCGCTTTTAGATCAACAAATGTTTCATACTCTTTATGTACGAGCCCTAGCTCTTTACATTCGTTCAGTAAATAATCACGCGCAAACGTGAGATCCGCATGTTTCGCTGCCTCAATATCAGTCACTGAATCACCAATCATGATAATAAAATCATCTTCCTGCGTCAGCTCTCGAATAATGGAAGGCTTGCAGCAGCCACAGCCATTTTGGCATTCTGAATCACAAGCATGCGGCCATTCAATTTGAATATGGTCTTCTTTAAATGATGCATGGTTACAATAAATATTCTCTTGTTCGACAATCCCTTCAAGGATGGGATAGACAAAAAAGTCCATACCGCCGCTGAGTACATAGAAAGGAATGTCTGCTTTTGTGACATCATCGACAAACTGTTCAAATCCTTCACGAATCTCTGTATCCTCTAAAATAAATGACCGAATGGCTTCTTTCTGATCACTCGTCAGTAACTGAAACATCTGTCCGACGCCTTCTTGGATCGTGATTTCTTTTGCTAGAACACCATCCTTCCATTTCGTCCATTCTTTTGGAGCAAACTGCTTCATGATGCGAATGATATTATCATTTTTCGTAATCGTGCCATCAAAATCACAACATACAATTGGTTTTTTCATTTATTCTGCTACCCTTCCCCAAAGATCAAGTGCTGCTTGTAAGTCTTGACAAGTTGACGCTTTTTCTTCGATAGACTCTTTTTTGACTACCGCATCAATGATCGAACGAAAGGCTTTCCCTCCTCCAATTGCTCCCCGCGGATGTCCGTGAATTCCCCCGCCTGCATTAATGACATGATCAAGTCCAAAATCTTTGACTAAGATCGGCACCATTCCCGGGTGAATGCCTGCTGAAGGGACAGGAAATGTTTGTTGAACTGTATCCTCTTTCACACATGCTTCGAAAATGCCAATGGCATCTTTTTTCGGAAGGGCGACTGATCCATAAGGAGAGGGAAAAAGACTTAAATCAGCGCCAGCATATCGATTTAATTTGCCTAAAAGAAGAGAATGCGAGAATCCATAGTCTGGAGAGGATGTCATTGCACCGCTCACTGCCGGATGTGCCATGATCGGCAATGGGATCTCTGGATCTTCAGCCAAGCTTTGCATGACATCAAGTCCATAGGCAAAAACGTTGAATAATAGCGCATCAGCCCCGAGTTCGGCTGCCTTTCTTGCTCGATCTTTCAAATCAAAAGTTCTACCAGTTAAATTAACAGCATAAAGCGTGCGATGTCCTGTCTCTTCATATGTTTCTTTTAATATCTTTTTTCCTTCCTTGATTCGATCTTCAAAAGGGGCTAATGGGCTTTCAAATAAAATCTCATCATCTTTGATGAAGTCTACTCCACCTAAAGCCTGTAAGCGGAGCTGTTCTTTTAAATCCTCCATATCACGACCGATCACGCCTTTAAATATACTCATCAATAGCGGCCGATCAAACACGCCTACTTTCTTTCGTATCCCCTCAATGCCAAATACCGGTCCTGGCAGACAGCTTTTAAACCTTTCCGAAAATTCGATATCGACGAGCTTTACTTTCCCATCCAGTGAAAGCTTTCCAAAAATCGTCGTCAACACCGCTGGTATATCAGCTGAAAAGTTCGCCTCAGGATAAGCAATGGTCACCTCTGATTGATACAGACCACCAATTGAGGGAGACTGTTCTTTTACGCTCACCACACGGCCTTTATGTTTTTTCAGCTGCTCCTTTTTGAGCTGCGGCAAGTCCGTCCATGACCCGACCGTTAACCCAAGTGCGATCTGCTCTGCTTTTCGGTCTATTTGTTCATCCTCTCGATGTGTTAGTACGTATGTTGCCAGTAGTTCACTCACTAGGAATCCCCTTTCGATTGCGTCCTGTATATGGTCAATAAAAAAACCTCTTTAAGTGCTTGATCAGCGCGTTAAAGAGGTTTCGTCTCATTCATCCGAATCTTATCTCTCAGCGCTTGCTGCAAGAATTAGCACCGTGCTTCATGGAAGTCGGTTGCCGGGCTTCATTGGGCTAGTCCCTCTGCCTACTCTTGATAAGAATATTCAATTTTCTTAAATATTGCCTGAATTATCGCACCATTTTTTTACGTTGTCAATGGCTTTTTTTCAAATAACTGCAAGGCAGCGATACGATCAGCTGCTTCCTTTAGCCGCTCCTCACTTGTTAAAAGTCCGACTCTGACGTAGCCTTCACCGTGAGCACCAAAGCCATTCCCGGGTGCAACAACAACATGTGCTTTTTCTAACAATACATCAGAAAAGGTTTCAGATGTATACCCTTCAGGCACCTTTAACCAAGCAAAAAACGAGCCCTTTGGCGCACTGACGTCCCAGCCAATCTCTTTGCATGCATCAATCCAAGTATTCCGTCTTTTTTCGTACCGATCATTTTGTAATTGAACACACGTTTGATCGCTTAAAAGTGCTTCTGCTGCTGCATCTTGAGTTGCTTTAAACAGTGACACAAACAGGTGATCCTGATAAAGCTCAATGGCTTCGATAACAGAGGCATTCCCTGCTGCAAAACCGACTCTCCAGCCAGCCATATTATACGTTTTGGACAATGTATAGATTTCAATACCCGTCTCTTTTGCTCCGTCTATTTGCAGGAAACTAAGGGGCTTTTCGCCGTCAAACCCTATGCCGCCATATGCAAAATCATGGACAACACACATCTTATTTTCACTCGCAAACGCAACAGTATCTTCAAAAAATGTCCGGGTTGCAGTCGCACCAGTTGGATTATTTGGATAATTTAAGTACATCAATTTTGCTTGATTCTTATCTTCCTCAGACAGTTGGTGGTAGTCAGGCAAAAAGTTATTTTGTTCAAGAAGAGGCATTGTGACCATGCGAGCTCCGGCAAGCACAGCGCCTGACCAGTAATCAGGATATCCTGGGTCTGGAACAAGCAGCGTATCACCTGGATTCAGTAAACATTGCGGCAATTCGACTAGTCCCGCTTTTCCTCCAAATAAGATGGCAATCTCTGTCTTTGGATCAAGCGTGACGCCATATTCTCTTTCATAAAAAGCAGCTGCGGCCTTTTTTAGTTTCGCTGTCCCGCGGAATGAGGAGTATTGATGATTTTCAGGTTTTGCTACCGCTTCCTGCATCGCTTTCACAATATGTGGAGGAGTGGGCTGATCAGGATTTCCTTGACCTAAATTAATCACATCTGCTCCTTCCTGCACTTTTTTCTGTACTTTTTGTACAAGCGACGCAAAAAATTGTTTCGGTAAATGTTTCAATACATCCGATTGCTGGAATTCCATTTTTTCACCTTCTATTCAAGTTACATGACAATACAATCACTGTAATGGATTGTTTTATGAATTGTAAAGCAATTTTGAAAAAAGATTGACATGTGAACTGCAGCTCTGATAATATCTAGAATTAAGAAATGCAAGCAGACATGAAACAATTACATATTGATTTCTCTTATCGAGAGTTGGGCGAGGGATTTGGCCTTTTGACCCCAACAGCAACCGACCGTTAATACCACTGTGAAGTGGGGCGCAGCAAGAACAGCGCCAAGACAATTCATTGTCTTATAGGGCACGGTGCTAATTCCATCAGACGTATGTGCTGAGAGATAAGAGAGGCTTCGAGCATACACGCCATCAAGCCTCTTTCTCTCAGGAGAAAGAGGCTTTTTTATATGATTTGGAGGGGAAGCAATTGGTTACACTTACGGCATCATATGAAGAATTAACAGAAAGTTCGGCAGTTGCACTTGCCATTAGACTTGGATTGATTCAGGAGAGCAGTCATTTAACATGCACTGAAATCGGTGACGGAAATTTAAATTACGTCTTTCATATTTATGATCACAAACAAGCAAAAGGACTGATTATCAAGCAGGCCCTTCCTTACGCAAAAGTCGTTGGAGAAAGCTGGCCGCTGACATTAGATCGTGCAAGAATTGAAAGTGCAGCACTCATCAAGCAGTCAGAGTATGCACCTCATCTTGTACCAGCCGTCTATTATTCGGATACAGCTCTTGCAGTGACGGCAATGGAGGATCTATCACACCTTGAAATCGTCAGAAAAGGGCTAATTGCCGGAAAACATTATCCGTATTTATCAGATCATGTCGGAGAATTTTTAGGCAAAACACTATTTTACACGTCTGACTTTGCCACAAATCCTAAAATCAAAAAACAATTCGTGAAGCAGTTTACGAACCCTGATCTTTGTGACATTACAGAAAAACTCGTCTTCACAGATCCTTTCTTTGACAGCGAAACGAATGACTTCGAAGAGGAATTAAGAGAAGAAGCACAAGCACTATGGGCTGATCTTGAACTGCAAGCAAAAGCAGCCGAATTGAAACGGATCTTCTTAACCTCTGCTGAAACACTGGTACATGGAGATCTTCATACAGGCAGTATTTTTGCAAACGAAACGGAAACGAAAATCATTGATCCAGAGTTCGCTTTTTACGGTCCTTTCGGATTCGATATCGGTCACTTTATTGCCAATCTGTTCATAAATGCTTTATCTCATGAGAATGAGCAGGATCAGCAGCACCTTTTTGATCATGTCGTCAATGTGTGGGCAACATTCAAAGAAGTGTTCACAAAAGCATGGAAAGAAGACAGTATTGAAGCGTTTAGTGTATCGGACAGCTTTTTAGAAACAACGTTTGACCGTATTTTAAAAGAAGCCACCGGCTTTGCTGGCTGTGAGCTTGTTCGCCGAACCATCGGTCTTGCGCATGCGGCTGATCTCGATGCGATTCCATCACATTCTAGAAGGCTTCAGCAGAAAAAAGCAGCACTTACACTAGGAAAAACATTCATCAAACAATATCAAGCAGTGGAAACAGCGTCTGACCTCGTCGCATTATTCCAGCAAACTGTAAAGGAGTGACGAGTTTTGTCTAAAGAATTTGAAGTTCCCCGTTCCGTCGAATGGGAAGAAAACCGTATCAACATTTTGAATCAGCAAAAATTACCCGCTGAAACCGTGTTTGAGCATTTATATACAAAAGAAGATGTGTATGATGCCATTGTGACGCTAAAAGTGCGCGGAGCACCTGCTATTGGCATTACAGCGGCTTTTGGGCTCGCACTCAGTGCACAAGAGATTGATACAGAAGACATTGATCTCTTTAAGCGAGAAGTCGCTCGCCTGAAAGAATATTTAAACAGTGCTCGTCCAACCGCTGTGAATCTTGCCTGGGCATTAGACCGGCTTTATCAGCGCACTCAGCGTGCTGCTTCGGTGAATGCAGCCAAAACTGATCTTGTCCATGAAGCCATACAAATTCAAATCGAAGATGAAGAAACATGCCGGCAAATCGGCCAAAATGCTCTTCAGCTCTTTAAATCTGGTGATCGAATTATGACCATTTGCAACGCAGGCTCCATTGCCACAAGCCGGTACGGAACAGCGCTTGCACCCTTTTATTTAGCGAAAAAGAAAAACCTCGATCTTCACATTTACGCATGTGAAACACGTCCTGTCCTTCAAGGCGCTCGTCTGACGACATGGGAATTGATGCAGGGCGGCGTAGATGTGACGCTTATCACGGATAATATGGCAGCCCATACGATGAAAGAAAAACAAATTTCTGCCGTTATTGTTGGTGCAGATCGAATCGCTAGAAACGGTGATACAGCAAATAAAATTGGAACGTTAAGTCTGGCTATTTTAGCTAAACACTTTCAAATTCCATTTTTTGTGGCTGCGCCTCTTTCGACCTTTGATGTGTCAACTCAGGATGGGTCAGATATTCCGATTGAAGAACGCGACCCGCAGGAAGTAAAGGAATTAAACGGCATCCAAATTGCGCCTCCTGACGTGCAGGTATTTAACCCTGCCTTTGATGTCACTCCTCATCACCTCATTTCCGGAATCATTACAGAAAAAGGCATTATCACTTCCAACTATACAGAAGAGATTGATGCACTATTCACCGAAAGCGTGTCACTTTAATCAAACAAAAGCGCGGAGTTCTTATCATTTAAGAGCACCGCGCTTTTTTGTTTCGTTCGTTTTTGCTAATATTTCTTTTTTCTGTTCTTCTGTCAACACGTTCATTTTGACACATAGTGATGTGACAGCGTACATTTTATCTTTTTTGCCCCATAACATGTTAGCAGCCTCCTTTTTCCCTAGACCAACTTTTTTAGCTTAATAAAAGGATATGTCGCTCACTAAACATTTGGAACAGGTCAATTCATTTATTTTTGAACAAATGGGATGCCTTCTAATTCTAACAAGATCGCTTTCATCCCTGTCTTCGTCCCTGCATAACCAGTCAGAGTCATGTCTTTTCCAATGACCCGGTGACACGGGATAAAAATAGGCAATGCATTGCGTCTATTAGCCTGTCCAATGGCTCTGACAGCCTTTGGATTGCCGATCGCTTCTGCAATATCAGCATAGCTTTTTGATTCACCATACGGAATAGTAGAAAGTGCCTCCCACACTTGCTCTTGAAACGGAGAACCTGCTTGCTTGAGCGGGAGATCGAACACTTTCCGATCGCCCTTAAAATATTCATCCAGCTGTTTTTTCGCTTCTTTTAATACAGGCGTGTCTTCTTGTTTAAAACGGTCTCTCTGCTCTTTGACCAAAAACGATTCATCATCAAACTTCACTTCAATGATGGCACCATCTTTCTCTAGTATGTATAATGCCCCGATTGGTGCGGTATAGACTGTATAATACACATTAAAGCTCCCCTTCTTGTTTCTGCTGCCGGAGTGGAAGCGTGAGATGGAACACTGTTCCGACCCCTTCTTCACTCTCTACTTCAATGGTTCCTTGATGCTCTTCAATAATTTTATAACTAACCATTAACCCAAGTCCAGTGCCTCTTTCTTTTGTTGTATAAAATGGTTCTCCGAGACGCTTTAGTTTATCCTCTGTCATGCCGCAGCCTTCATCACGAAGAGAAATCACAATGTGCTCCTCCCCCTTCCTTTGAATGCTCACGTATACATTTCCTTTCTGAGGCATTACTTCAATCGCATTTTTCAAAATGTTAATAAAAACTTGCTTCAATTGATTTTGTTCACAGTAGATGAGCGGAATATCATCCAGCACATCTAAATGCATTTGTACATTGCCAAGATTGGCCTGTGCGTGAAGAAGGTCCATCGTGTCTTTGACAATTTGCACGACATTTTTTTCTTCATAGATGATGGCCTGCGGTTTCGCTAAAATCAAAAATTCTGTAATGATGGATTCGATTCTTTTTAGCTCTGATGTGATGACATTAAAATAGAGCGAATACTCCCCTTCAATGTTTCCTTTGAGCAGCTGAATGAAGCCTTTTAAAGCCGTCATTGGATTTCTAATTTCATGGGCAATTCCAGCAGCAAGCTCTCCGACAACATGAAGCGTATCCGATTTTCTTACCCGCTCCTCTAATTCCTTGCGTTCAGTCACATCTCTAAAGATGGCCAAATTCATGTTATGAATAATATTTCGTTTAAAAGAAAACTCCAAAATACGTTGATCTGGATGGTTCAGCACAAATGGAACTTCATTGTCCATCTCATCTAATGACATCGCCTGAGCTGGCTGCGCCAAATTTTCAATTTGATATGGCGCAAGGATATGAAAAAGATTCATTTCCGTTAAGTGATCATCTTTGAGGCCAAGCAGTTCACTTGCGGATGGATTCACATCAATAATCCGGTATTGATTATCGAAAAGAACAATGCCATCCATAGAGCCATTAAATACTTTACGGAATTTGAGCTCACTTTCTCGCAGCTCCTCTTCCATTCGCTTTCTGTCACTGACATTCCGTAGAATGGTTAAGTGCTGTCCTTCTAATACCGCATGCTTAGAGGTGAACTCAAGCTCTTTGAATTGGCCATTCGCCATTCTAAAGAGAAGTTCTTCTCTGATTTCAAGATTCCTGATATACCGTCTTCTTGTCGGCCGGTATCTGCGATCAGATTTGACTAGAAAATCCATGAGTTTCTTGCCAATCAGCTGATGCATCGGTAATTCAAAAATTCGGCAGGCTGATTCATTTGCCCTGACAATTTCTCCATCATCCGCCCAAATGATGATGGCATCCATCGCATTTTCGAATATTTCTCTAAAACGTTCTTCACTTTTTAGCAGCTTTTCTTCCATTAATCTTTTTTCTGTAATATCACGCATGATGGACATGTAAAAACCGCTCATCACATTGGATGTGATGGTCAGTTCGAATAATTTGTGCTGCCCAGATTGAAGGGTAACAGGAAGTTCTCCCTTTGCTTTCCCTGTTTCTTTCAATGAAGTTAAGAGCTGCTGGAGCGCTGGAAGGTTTTCTTCTTCAACAAATTCATTTAAGTAGCGGTCTGTTAAATCTGTTTTTTGAAGTTCAAAGCTCTGGCAAAAAGAGTGATTGGCGTCAATCATACAACCATCCTGATCAAAAATGACCATACCGTCAATCGCTCGATCAAATAAATCTTTAAACAGCTGCTCATTCATCGAACGTTCTCGCTCTAATATTTTCTTTGAAGAAATATCACGCATGACGACAATATATTGTTGATTCACCACGTCGTGCTCCGCCACAAATTCAATATATTTTGTCTCTCCATTTTCAAGTTGAATGGAGATCTCTCTTTTTAACGTTCCTTTTCGAAAAAAAATCTCAAGCGAGCAGTCAATTTTGTTTTTCGGGATGCCGTATAGGAAATCTAGAACGGATTTATTGAGGAGGTCTTCTTTCGGTGTTTGCACAAGCCTGCATGTCGCTTCATTGGCTTGGATAATGTTGAGGTGCTGATCAAATATAAAAATCGCATCTAACGTCTTATTTAACAGCATTTTGTGCTGTATCAATTCATTTCGCAAATATTCGTTCTCTTTTTCTAATTTTCTGATATTTTTCGCACCATCGAGCGTTTCAGTCATTCTCTTACACTCCTTTTCCAGCCTCATTCCTCTACAATATTTCTACAAGATTTTCATTGTTCCTTCATTCGACTCATAAAAAAAGAGAACTTTTTACACGAGGCTTGCTTCATTTGTTTCATTTGGATGACACGATTGTATAACGATTCTCTTTTCTTACGCTTCTTTTACAACCGTTCTACAATTTCACATCAAATAGCGAAATGAGCCAATTTGTATTTTAAAATGGGGCAAATGAGGGAACAGTGCACTTAGAACGTTTATGTTCGAAAAGAAGCAGGAAAGGTGATGTTATGACGTCAACGAGAGACAGTTATTTTGATAATGCAAAATTTCTTCTGATTTTTCTAGTTGTTTTTGGTCATTTGTTACGGTCATTCATACATGATAATGACTGGATACTCTACTTATATAAATTTATTTATACATTCCATATGCCCGCTTTTATATTGGTGTCTGGCTTCTTTGCCAAAGGTTTTAGAAAACCAGGTTTTATGAAAAAAGTCGCAGTTAAGCTGATCATCCCATATTTGATTTTTCAGGTCATCTATTCTGTGTATTATTATTTCTTACAGGATCAAAGCATCTCTAACTTAAATCCGATTGATCCGCAGTGGTCTTTATGGTTTTTAATCAGTTTATTCTTTTGGAACTTACTACTCATTCCTTTTTCAAAACTGCCATTCCACTGGGCAATGATCGTCAGTTTATCGATGGCGTTACTTGTCGGTTACGTGGACAGCATTAGCGATACACTCAGCCTATCTCGTACATTTGTCTTTTTGCCGATGTTTTTAGCTGGCTTTTATTTAAAAAAGCAGCACTTTGAATTTATCCGAACAAGCAAAGGGAAACTGACTGCACTCCTTGTACTAATGGCCGTGTTCATGTTTTGCTATTTTTATGAATTCGATTATTCCTTTTTATTTGGGTCACAGTCTTACGCTTCTCTTGGAGATGAAGGACTCATTGCAGCTATGAAACGAATGGTATGGTATTTACTTGCATTTGCTGCTACCTTTAGTTTCTTTGCATTAGTCCCAACACGCCGGTTCTTCTTTACCAAATGGGGCACAAGAACGCTTTATGTCTATTTACTTCATGGCTTTGTGATTAAGCTTTTAAGAACGACTTGGTTTGATGATTGGGCTCTAAATACGGCAAGTGTATTGATTCTATTGCTACTTACGGTCCTCTTAACCTTTACCCTATCTAGTACATTTGTTAAAACTGTTGCACAACCAGTCATCGAGCTCAAAATGACCAGTCTGATGCGAACCATTACTGGCAGACAAAACAGTTATATTAAATAGGAAAAACGATCCTGTGAGGATCGTTTTTTTTCTATTTATTTTTTGTTTTTCTGTTCAGTGTGACATCCATCGTTTTTTTTAGGCTTCATTAAAGTATCAATCCATTTACTGCTGTTTATATCTCCTAGCTCGCTGCCAAATTCCTCTTCTAACATATCGGGGTTCATCGGTTTTTTATGGTCTTTCATATCTTTACTTTTCACATGCTTTTTAGTCACGAGATGCTCCCCCCTGTTTCCCTTGATGAGAATTTCGGTTCGCCTGGCGGTCTTCTGATTGCTCGTCAAATTGTGTTTGTCCTTGATCGTGTGCCATGCTTTCTGTAGGCGTCATATTATTCGTGAGTGCTTCATTTTTTGCTGTTTTTCTTTTCATTTGTCATCATTCCTTTTTAACATGTTTAGTTCTTCGCTCAATTGATCAAATAACTCTTTCATTTGTTTGACTGTCACTGGTTTTTCCTCAGGCTTTAACTCATATCCAATTTGCCCATTCGCTTCTAGCGTTGCTTTTTTGAGACTGCTGATGTCTGTGATGCCCTGCTGCTTTAAGCGCATTTTGAATTGGTCCCTTGTCAGCCGCGTTTTTTTCAGCTTGTGATCAAGCATTTCTCCATCCTCTAAAATCACCACAGACTTCCCTGAAACCAATTTTTCAAAAAAATCAAATTGAATCGACAGCTTTTCCATAATCACAAGCGCCACAATAAAAATGGCGGCCGCATAAATGGTTTCAAGTAAATTATGCTCAATAAAGGGTTGGATAATAATCGATCCAATCGAAATCATGATGACTGTCTGTTGAACCGTTAATTGACTAATGGATTTAGGCCCTGCTATTCTCAGCAGCAAAGTACCAACGAGCAGCATTACAATTGCTTTCCATAACACATCCAGCACGTCTCTTTCACCTCTTACCTATAGATTGCGAACATCCTTTGTGATTTAGCCAGTTATATAATGGAAATAAAAAACCAGCATTCAGTAGGAATGCTGGTCTGATTGTTGATAAAGAGTTAAAATGATCTTTATTTTAGCTCTTCTTCTTTTCAGCGTGATAGAAAACCTTTGCAGTCTAGGAAAGTCGAGCACCGGAGCGGAGCGAATTTGACATTCGTGAGCACCGGAGCACAGATTTGACAACGAATGCGAGGGTTTGGTCTACACGCTGAAACCAGTATTCAGTAGGAATGCTGGTTAGCCGATGATCACACGCTCTTTCGGATAATGATAATTCGCTTCACTTTCCCGGCGGCCAATTAAATACAAGAAGCTTGGAATTCCAATCCGTCCTATAAACATGACGACCATAATAATACACTTACCAAATACGGACAAGTCAGACGTAATTCCGAGCGACAGTCCTGTTGTTCCGAAGGCAGAACAAACTTCAAATAAAGTTTCAAGAAGTGTATGATGGTCTGATAAAGTTAACAGAAACGTAGCACCAAACACTAAAATAAAGGCCATCATCGTCACCATGAGGGATTTATTAATGTCCGCTTGATGAAGCTCTCTTTTAAAGATTTTAATGGACTTATTTCCTCTCGCAAAATGAAACAAAGCAAGTAAATTAAGGGCAAACGTGGTTGTCCGAATTCCGCCCCCTACCGAGCTTGGAGATGCCCCGATAAACATCAGCAAACATAAAAATAACAGTGTCGGCTCTGTCAATTGCGTAATATCTAATGTCGAAAGCCCGCCACTTCTGGTAGCTGTTGATTGAAACAAAGAATAAAACAAGATTTCATGCCAGCTCTTCCCTAGAAAAGTAAACCGAGCTTCAAGTGCATAAATCCCAATTGCCCCAACGACAACAAGGAGGCCAAACGTGATTGTTGTAATTTTCGTAAACAATGAAAACGATGCATGTTTTCGGTCTTGATTGAATAAATAATCCTTTACTTCGACAAGCACCGGAAAACCAATAGCGCCAAAAATGATGAGCAGCATCGTGATAAATTGGACGAAATAGTCATCTTTATAAGGAATTAACGAATTCCCTGTAATATCAAAGCCTCCATTGGTTGTGGCACTGATACTAGAGAAAAATCCGTGTAAAAAAGCGCCTTGCACATCGTAATACTTTAGAAAATACATACTTAAAATCAGACCGCCTACAAACTCAATCAGCAAGATTAAATATAAGACCTGCTTCATGAGTTTTACAATTCCTGATAAGTTGCTCTGGTTTTGGTCTGCCATAATTAATTTTCTTTCTTTAATGCCGATCCTTTTTCGCATAACCAGCCAGACGAATGTACCAAGTGTCATAATGCCGATACCACCGATTTGCAAAACAAATGCAAGGATCCACATCCCGGTCACACTAAATGTTTGTGACGTATCGACAACAGTCAGACCCGTGACACTGACAGCACTCACAGCTGTAAATAGCGCATCAATAAATGTCCATTTGACTCCTTCTTGGTGAGCCACTGGCAGACTGAGTAGAATGAACGACACGGTCACAGCAAGAAAATAATAAAGGGCAATCAGCTGAAAAGCCGACAGCCGGTCGATTAGTTTTTTCATTGGATTCATGGTTATTCCTTCTTTTATCTTTCTTTTCGAATACTTTATCATTTTAATGAAAAGAGAGAAGATTTTAAAGGTATTTTGTGCTTTATTTACTTTTTCATCAAAAAGAAAAAGACATCCTTACGCAGAATGTCTTTTGATCTTTCTTATTTTGCTTCGAGTCTTCTAATTCTTTCGTTTAAATCAGGGTGTGTTGAGAAAAGAGAAGCTTTTCTTTTACCACTGATTTTCAGTGTAGCAACAGCTGTTTGATCATCATCTTTAATTCTTGATGTATACGCCTCTAGTGAACGGAGCGCATGAATCATTTTATCTTTTCCTGCAAGGTCCGCACCGCCGCGGTCTGCATGGAATTCGCGATGTCTAGAGTAAGCAAATACGACAAGGCTTCCTAAGATAGAGAAAATAATTTGGAAGACGATCACAGCGATAAAGTGAACAATCGGCACAAGCTCTTCACGTGGAACGAAACGGCTTGCGATCCATGCCGCAATTCTTGAAAGGAAGACAACAAACGTGTTGACGATTCCTTGAAGTAACGTCATTGTAACCATGTCACCGTTCGCTACGTGAGCGACTTCGTGAGCGATAACCCCTTCAACTGCTGCATCATCCATTTCATGAAGCAATCCAGTTGATACGGCAACAAGCGATCTTCTTTTAGAAGGACCTGTCGCAAATGCATTTACTTCAGATGATTGGTAAATACCGACCTCAGGCATTTTAGAAAGGCCTGCTGCTCTTGATAGTCTGTGAACGCGGTCAACAAGCTGCTGCTCATCATATGTTAAAGAATCCTTTTCTGGATTTAACACACGCACACCCATCATCATTTTTGCCATCCAGCGAGACATCGCTAGTGACATAAACGAGCCTACAAAACCAACAACTGCACTGAATACAAGAAGATAAAGGATATTAAGTCTTCCGTCTGCTCCTATATAAGAACCAACACCAGTTGCTGCACTAATAACCGATAGGACAATACCAATCGTAGTGATAACAAGAATGTTCGTTAATATAAACAGAAATATTCTTTTACCCATACATAACCTCCGCTGTCATATTAAGTTCATTTGAACTTATTAATAAAATTATAAAAATAAACGTCTCAAATTGCAAGGAAAAAGGAATCGTTTTCTATGTTTATCATACTGGCTAAAACCTCGTCATTTCAATGATTACGCTACTTGCATCCGCAAACAAGTGAACAAATTGTGACGCACCGGTCCTATTTTAGTTTATTTTGCATTTTCATTAAAAAGAGATTATGATGTTGAATTAGATCAATAATCACGTTTTTGACGTACAAAATGAGGTGGAACATGGTGACTTTTAAATTAACGAGAATTGACATGACGAGACTTCTGTATTCTCTAAAAGGCGAGGGAGATCTGACTCCGCTTCAGCTTTTGAATTTATCTGTAAAAAGCGATAAGGAACATGAATATGATGAATTAAGAATCCCTTCGTTTTTTGAAAAACTCGAACGGCGGAAGCAAAAATCAGAGCACGGGCTTTCAACGAACGAAATCGTTGAGCTTGGCAACTTGTGTGAACTGACTTCTCTTAAATCGACAGCCATTCAAAACTGGATCAAGCGCGATATTAAAGATATGATCGGCCATCCAGAGCTTGGCAAGAAGTACTCCATTGATCAAGTCGTTATTTTATTAATTGTCCGGGATTTAAAATCAGTATTTGATTTTGATTCTATTCGTACGATCTTATCTGCCTTATTTAATACGATCACAGATCGAACGGATGATATTATCAGCCCCATCCGTTTTTATGAAGCATATGCGCACGTCCTTGATTTTATTTATCACCATACACATTTTCCATTAAAGGAAACGAATTTACGAGAAATGACAGAAGAGCAGACGGACAAACTCCACGAAGAGTTTACAGAATTGACGAAGCCGCAATGGCATTTGATTAAAGGCATTATCAGTTCTACCGTGTTCTCCGTTTTCACTTCTCACTTGCAAAGCACAGCGCAAGAAATGATGTTGAATACGCTTCAGCTGAAAAAGGCTTAAAACTGAGCCCGAGGTGACCTTCATCACCTCGGCTTTTTTGTGCAGCAATTGCCAGCATAATTGCAGGCTGTTTTTTTCAAAATAAGAAGGCGCAACAAACATGAGGTGAAAGGAGGAATATGTGATGGCAAATCGAAATCAACTTCTTGTTCCTGGAGTAGAACAAGCTTTAGATCAATTTAAATACGAGATCGCTCAAGAATTTGGCGTGAATCTCGGTTCAGATACAGTCGCACGTTCAAACGGTTCTGTTGGCGGCGAGATGACAAAAAGACTCGTACAGCAGGCGCAATCTCAAATGGGCCATTCAACTAAATAAAGACATGGTGAAATACGCCGGATCTATTCTGGCGTTTTTTTACTGTTCATATGTAGGCTCATCCCGGTTTTCACGGTATGAGGGCGGTGTGTTTTTTCCTTTTTGTTTGACGCCATCTCTGTTACGTTCGTCGTACGGACGATTCTGACCACTGTCGTTTTTTTTTACATGCTTTTTAGTATCACCACGTGATGTGCCGTTTGGATGTTTTTTTTCATCTGGATCAGTCGAGTGATTTTTTTTTTGCTCTTTGTCTTTTTCAAAAGAGCGATCCTTTTCTTCTTTTCCCTTTTTCTCTTTGTTATCAAGATTAGGGCTTGTTTGGTGAGGCTTTTGAACAGCTCCTTGCTCTTCCCTCTCAACTTCCTTCTGCTCTTTGTCTTCGCCTTCAGGAGCTTCTTTATCAGGCTGCATTTCATCGCTATCGTCTGTCTTGATGTCTTCTTTTTTGTCTTCGTCTTTTTGATCTTCATCAGCATTTTTCGGCTCTTCTTCTTTGACAGCCTCGTCATCTGCTGGATCTTCATCTTCTTTTTTAACGTCCTCTTGTTCGTTTTCTTGCATTTCTTGATTTCTAATATAAGTTCCTGTTGAAATGCCTGCTTTTTGTGCCTTTTCTCTTGTTTCCAGGTCACCTTCCACAGTTTCTAGCTTATAATTGCGCTTTTGATATTCCCCCGAGATGGTGCTGATTTTACTTTTTACGTTTGTTTTGTATGTATGATCCTGCTTGTTTTCATAAACAGTTGAAATATAAATGCTTTTAGAGTGGTTCACGTATCCCTTTTTATCACAATCATCGATGATTTCCTGCACGACTTTGGTCATGTCGTTTTTTTCTAAATCTTTCATACTGGCCAGTACTTGCTTCGCATCTTTATTCAGCGGAGTGACACCGATCACTTGATAATTGTGATCGAGTTTCAGCTCAAAGCTTGGGTTAATGTCAATCGTCATATATGCATATGCTTTTTGACTTGAGAAAGATGGCATCATAGTGAAAATCACGACAATAATTGCTGCAATTGATAGAATTCCTGCATTTAACGGACGTAAACGAAGCAGGTCAAAAAAACCGGCTCTTTTTCTTTCGAGACGTGATTCATTCGGAAACGTCACTTCTTGACCGATTTCATAGTCTTGCTGTTCATACTTTGTCCGCAGAAATTGTCCATCAGGGGTCAGCAGTGTGACATATTTTTTGTTTTTCTCTACTATAATGCCTCTTCTCATGAATTAAGCACCCCTTTAAGGTAATCTTTCAAATACACATAATCACCTGTCATAATGATCGCCATCGCAATAATATATTTTCTATTTCTCTCAATCGTTTTGCGGCTGACTTCCACTAGCTTTTCCAGCTGTTTGACTGGCAATTGTTTTTTCTGAAATAAAATGGTTCTCAGTTCATCGTGCTTCACGAGTGTATGGGCCACTTTAATGGCATTTTGTCTCGCATCCGCATGCTTTGGTGAATGCTCAAGCAGTTCTTGAAACGTAAGACCATATACTTTCAATCGTTCTTTAAAATGTTCAATCTCTTCTCTTCTATGTTCTTGTTCAATTAAACGCCTATATTCATTTGCAGAAAGCTCTGCTTCAATCATGCTTTGCGAGTATTCGCCATTCTCACTTTCTTGAAGGTCCATTTGAACCGTTGGCGCGTTTCTTGCTTCTTTTCGAATATAGTCGATTACTTTTCTTTTAATAATTAACTCCGCAAATGCAAGGAGTGAGTTGCCTTTTTCGGCAGAGTATTTTTCTATCGCTTCATTAAAGGCAATTAAGCCTACGCTAAATTCATCATCTTTTTCATCTATATATCGTTTACAAACGGATGAAACCGTCTTAGCGACAAATGGTTTGTATTGCTCTATTAATGCATTTTGCAGCTCGGTATCACCCTGTTGGATGTTGATTGCCGACTGCTCTAATGTTTGCTTTTTCTTTCCCTTTTTAAACAAAAGGCTAAGCAATGGTTTCACCTCAGTTCTCCCTATATTACTCATTTATGATAGCTAATTTATGAGGGAAGCGCAAAGGAAGAAATGAGGAATTCATTTCCTGTTACTCAATTGTGACATGTATTTCTCTATCTACTTTACAACGTTTCGTTTAAAAGCAAAGAAATAAGGGGGTACCCCCCCCTTTTTTGTAATATACGTGTTATGAAAATGAAATGATATTTCTTTCAAAAAACCTACTCTTCCAGCCGCATCTCTTGTTTTTCCTCGCTTTGCTGGCTGCCTTTTCTTGATGGACTTGATAAAAACCAACCAAATGCTGCAATTGCGAGAAGGACCGTCCAGAAAATGATTTTCCATAATGTTGAATGAATGAAATGAGAGGACACGACCCCAATGGCTGGATGAGAAAGTGTATAGAGCGTCAGCTTCACGCCAACCCATCCGACAATGACAAATGCCGCTGTTTCTAGGCTTGGTCTCGTTTTAAGCAGTTTCACAAATACAGTCGCCGCAAACCTCATGATCACTAGACCAATGATACCGCCCAATAGAATGACAATAAATTGACCGCCATCAAGCCCGCCAATTTGTGGAAGGTTTGTTGCTGGCAGAGTCACAGCTAATGCAACAGCTGCTAAAATAGAATCTACTGCAAATGCAATGTCAGCAAGCTCAACTTTCACGACGGTTGCCCAAAAGCCGCTTTGTTTCATGTTTGTGTCTGCTTCCTTTTTCTTAAATACGTGCGATTTTAAAATATGGTGAATCGAAATATATAGAAGATAAATTGCGCCAATGGCTTGAACTTGCCACACATCTACTAAAAACGAAATAAGAAAAAGAGAACCAAATCGCATGACAAATGCTCCCGCAAGTCCGTAAAACAATGCCTTTTTTCTTTGTTTTTCAGGAAGGTGTTTGACCATCACAGCCATAACCAGCGCATTATCAGCTGCTAAAATCCCTTCTAACCCAATCAATACGAGAAGAACCCACCCGTACTCTAAAATAATTGCTGCATCCATCATCATTCCTCCTTATTTTTTATCTATTGTCCCACAACAGACAAAGGCTTATGAATGCAAAAAAGACCTTTGCCTGTAATGGCAAAGGTCTTGCTAGACATGTGATATGTAAATCATGCCAACAAAGCCGATGGAATGAGGTTCCATGTAATGACGACTTTGTTTCCGGTAAAAACCGGACGCTACTCCCCTTTGGTGGGATTAAGAATATTTAGATTACTTATATCATAATCAACAGACCCCGGATTGTCAACAGGTGACTTTTTATCTCCACCCATTGATTAAGCCGTTGGTGTTTCTGTTTTTCTTTTTCTTCGTTTCAGCCACACGTAGAGAACAAACAATAAGAGCATACCAATTCCAATCGGCAATACATATGGTTCTAAAATGGTTCCAACCTCTTGCCAGTTCTCCCCAAGGACAAATCCTAGGTACACATATACAAATGTAATTGGCGTAATCGCCAAAAACGTATACAGGCAAAAAACCCACACATTCATCTTCGCAATCCCGCACGGAATGGAAATAAGGGTTCTGATCCCTGGAATAAACCGGCCACTAAACGCAACAAATCCGCCATGTTTTTCAAAAAAGGCATCCGATTTATCAAGTGACTCAGGTTTCACAAAGAAATATTTCCCATATTTATTTAAAAAGGGTCTCCCTCCATAACGCCCTAACCAGTACAAGGTCAAGGGGCCTGCAACACCGCCAATAGAACCGGCAGCCACAACACCGATGAAGGCCATGTCCCCTTTTGAAACCCAGTAACCTGCAAGAGGCAACACCACTTCAGCAGGAACAAATTCAATGCATAATGCAAGAAAGATGCCGAAGTACGACAAATTCTTAAAGGCATCAGCTAATGAAATAATAAAATCTTCGATGTTTATCAATCCCTTTCACACATAATCAGTTTGACAGGCTATGCTTGCAAATCGTACCGTGCCACCTATTAAACGAATAAAAAACCAAAAACGATTCACTTTTCTTCGTTTTTTTACATTAAATTTGATTTTACTATAAAAAATGTTCAAAAAAAATGCTAAATGCCCTTTTTAAGTAAAGGAAAAGTGAACACAGGCGCCACTTGATCCGATATATTAAGTATATGTCTGTTTTTAGATACAGGAGGTTTTCTTACATGACACATTTAACAGGAAGCTACAACGGATGGCTTGTCTTTCTGTCAGTCGCTGTCGCCGCTGTCGCCTCCTACTCAGCTCTTCAATTAGCCAGCCGGGTGATCCAGTCGAGCGGCGCAAAGAAAAGAGTATGGTTGATCATTGGTGCGATGATCATGGGGATGGGAATATGGTCAATGCATTTTATTGGCATGATGGCGTTTCATCTACGCTCTGGTATCACATATGAAACACCCTTACTCATTTTATCGATTTTGGCCTCTTTTATCGGTTCTTTCATTGCATTTTCAATATGTATTCAGCAGCAACTTTCTACAAGACGACTTTTGATTAGTTCGATCACGATGGGCTCAGCTATTTGCAGCATGCACTACCTCGGATTGGAATCAATGGCGAATGTCACCATCAGCTATGACCCTGTTCTCTTTTTTCTTTCGTTTTTTATTGGTGCGCTCGCTTCATTCTTTTCATTACACCTTTTTTTCCGGCTCCATCGCTCTGAGAAAAGGCGGGAGGATCAGCTGTTAAAAATAGCGGGTGCACTGATGATGGGCGGTGCTGTTGCGGGCATGCATTACACTGGCATGGCGTCTTCGACGATGTTTTTTCATTCAGATGGTCATGCCGCTGCGGGTGGTTCTCTTGAAATGTCACCATTTAGCCTGTCCATTTTCATCGGCCTGATGACGCTTATCGTCCAATCACTTATGATTTTCGGCGCCTATATTGATCACCGGATTATGTCACAATCCGATCAGCTAAAAGAAAATGAACAGCGGTTCCAATCACTGATCAAACATAATATAGATGGGATTATCGTGTTATCTGTTGATCGAAAAGTGATATCTGCGAATGACCCAGGCAAACACATTTTGAAAATGTGCAATTCCTGGATTGGTGATGATGTGAGTCAATACGTCATGCCGACTGAGATGTGGGAAGACTTTATTGATCAATCAAAAAAAGCAATTACGCGTGAAGCAGAACTGAAAGCAGCAGATCGTTTTTATTATTATCATGTTACATACATACCCGTACACGTCAACCATACACTTGACAGCATTTATCTCGTTTTAAAGGATTTAACCCAGCAGAAGATTGCTGAAAAAGAAATTCATGTGATGGCACATTATGATGCACTAACTGAACTGCCCAACCGTCGTCATGGAATTAATCATTTAAATGATGTTTTATCCGCTCAAGAAGAGACAAAAACGTCAACGGCAGTTCTTTTTCTTGATTTAAATCGGTTTAAAATTATTAATGATGCCCTTGGTCATAACATAGGCGATCTGCTGTTGAAAGCCGCCGCAAACAGATTAACCAAATGTTTGCCTGACAATGGCTTTATTGCAAGAATTGGCGGGGATGAATTTTTAATGATCTTTCCTCACCTGGAGCATGGTACACATAAAATTGAACAGCTTTCGAAAAACATCATTCGCCAATTTGAACGACCTTTTTTCATTCAAAACCATCAGCTCATTACATCCATTAGTATTGGAATCGCCATCTCTCCGCAAAACGGAAAGAATGGCATGGAATTGATGAGAAAAGCAGATATGGCCATGTACTTATCAAAGAAACATAAACAAAGCCGCTATGAATTCTTTACTGAATCTATGGAGAGATTGAGTGAGGACAGACTTAATCGCGAACTGGAGCTACGAGATGCCATTCAAAGAAAGCAGTTTGTGCTTCATTATCAGCCGCAAATCAGCGCCAAAACAAGACAGATGACAGGTGTTGAAGCCCTTTTAAGAATGAAAGCACCAGACGGTTCTCTAAAATCACCCGAGGCTTTCATTGAACTTGCTGAAGAATCCGGCCTGATCATCGATATTGGAAGGTGGGTCATTGACACGGCATGTAAGCAGGCAAAATTGTGGTATGACAAGCAATTGAAAATCCCTGTAGCAGTCAATTTATCTGCTAAGCAGTTTAACTCTGAAGACTTAATTGATTTGATCAAACTAACGCTAAAAAAATACGACCTTCAACCATCACTTCTTGAGCTTGAAGTGACAGAAAGCATGACAATGGACAACATCAAGCAGTCAAAACAAGTACTGACGTCTTTAAAACAACTTGGCGTCCGCATTAGTATTGATGATTTTGGTACAGGCCACAGCTCTTTAAGCTATTTGAAGGATTTGCCGATTCACCGTCTGAAAATTGATAAATCATTTATCGAGGATATTTTGAGTGATTCAAAGTCTGAGCAAATCACAGGGGCTATTATTGCAATGGGGCACCAGCTATCTCTAGAAGTCATTGCTGAAGGTGTTGAAACTTTTGCACAAGCACAACTTTTATCTGCGCAGGGCTGTGACGATCTACAAGGCTTTTATTATGCCAAGCCACTTCCAGCTAGTGATATTGAAAAATTTATCGCCTATCCTGCTCATCAGCTGGATACATAAAAAAGGTGCCAACCATGGCACCTTTCAGCGTGTAGACAAACCCTCGCATTCTTTGTCAGTCCTGCGTGCTGGTGCTCACGAATGACAAATTCGCTCCGCGCCAGTACTCGTCCTTCCTAGACTGCAAAGGTTTTCTATCACGCTGGGCTGAAAAGAAGACAAAGGGCTAAAATCAATTTCATTTTAGCCCTTTGTCAACAATCTAAAAGGTGCCAACCATGGCACCTTTTCGTTTTATCTAAATAACAAATGCTGACTGTGAATACCTGCTTTTTTCAGCAGACTAATTAATTGCTCCTGTTCTTCACGCGAAAGACCAGAAAACGCCCGCGCAATTCGAAGAGAATGGATTGGATAAATTTTATCCAGATAACTGCGCCCTTTATCCGTTAAATGGGCATAAACTGACCGCTTATCCTTTGGGTCCTGTTCTCTTTCAATGAAACCATTTCGTTCTAACTTGTCAATTACGTACGTCACATTCCCGCTGACAAGCAGGAGTCTTGAGCCGATTTGCTGAAGTTTTTGAGCACCTCTCGTATACAGTAATTCGAGAACGGCAAATTCAGTTGGATTGAATCCATGCTCCTTGCTGTCTCTAATACTGTGTTCGGAAACGCTTTTAAATGCCCTTGCAAAAACTTTGTAAAGCGTCATTGAACGTTCTACTTCTTCTTCATTAAACGATAGTCTCATCACATATCTACCTCTTATAATATTTTTTTAACTTCAAGGCTTTCTTGCGGTGCAGTTGGAGCCTTTCGTAAAAAATAGAAGTACGTTTTTGAAAACCCTTTCAACCACATAAGTGACTCCATTCGTGTTATGTATAAGATTTCGATATAAACTTTTAAAATCCTTCTTATTTTTCACAATCATCTCGAAAAAAAGCTTTTCCAGCAAACCATCATGTTACGACAAATTTTAACATAATCTGTAAAGACTCTATATTTTCTTACATTTGATTCGTCAAATTTCTACAAAATTCAATATTGCTATAATATTAAACACACAAAAAAAGAACCCTTCATGTGACAGTGCACATGATAAGGGATGTTAAAGATAGCGATCGGTTTTGTTGAAAAAGAAATGATACTCTTTTTTTAAGTCACTAATTGTCATGTTCTTGGTCATATCAGGGCTATACACCCCAAGTGAGCAAAGCTGCTTCGTATAATAATGTCTTTCTTTCGCTAAAGCTTCTTTTAATATACGCCGCACGACATCTCCCCTCCTATCAATGGATATGGATCGGGTGCTTATGAGGACTTTTTATACAAATCATTTTGTACGGCTCTAAGAAGAGCATGTGCATTCTGACCCGCAACCTGCATGAACTGCTCCAGCAGTTCATCCCTCTTCACATCTAATGCGATGATTTCTTTTGCCATACGGATGATCTGTGTTTTCTCCATCAAGTGCGCCCCCTCCTTATTTTTTCTTTTTCTTATCATATGTTCACGTGATATGATTTGCACTTTATATGTCAATTTTCCTTCCATTGTTTTTCACTTTATTCATTTTTGTGTTATATTATCTAACAAACGTTAGGTTTTTTTACTGACTGTTGGATATAATATGAAGAAAAGACTTGCAGGGGTGAGGATATGACGCAGGAAGATGTATCTTATAAAGATAAAAAAGTCATTTCAATCGGGATTGTCAGTGAATTAACAGGACTTTCCGTCAGGCAAATCCGATATTATGAGGAACGTAAACTCATCTATCCCCAGCGCTCAACAAGAGGCACACGGAAATATTCTTTTTCTGATGTAGAACGTTTAATGGATATCGCCAATAAACGGGAAGATGGTGTGCAGACAGCGGAGATTTTGAAAGACATGAAGAAAAAAGAACAGGCATTAAAAAGCGGACAATATAAGAAAAAGATGCTGGAAGGTCAAATTAACGCGCACTTCCGGTACAAGAATCGATGAACTAAATAAAAATCGCTTACTCGGCAAAATTGACTTAGCACCTGAATATGGAACGATGAAAGCACGAACTTACCCAAAGACCGATTCTTGCAGAAGAGTCTATTTCAGACAACGAAAGCCAATGAATCATTGAAACAGCAAAACGAGGCAGCAATTGCAGCCTCGTTATTAGCTAAAACAACCATTCAACTATTTATCACCTAAGATGCTTGATCTTTAACGATTTAGTTTTTCAAATTTGTTCAGGAATCGAAACAGTTCGTTCATTGAGCACATTCCCCGTGTTTAGCGTCGTTTTGGGTTCAATTAAGAGCAAGTGAACTTCTTCTTCAGCAATTGGCTGATGTTCAACTCCTTTTGGAATCACAAGAAATTCTCCTTCATGAAGCGTTATTTCCCTATCCCTAAAACGGATGACTAGATTGCCTTTCCACACAAAGAACATTTCATCCTCATCATCATGGTGATGCCAAATGAATTCACCCTTAATTTTCACCATTTTCATGTATGAGTCGTTCAACTCTCCACTTATTCTAGGATTCCAATAATCATTTATTTGCGAAAATTTTTCTTCGATATTTACCTTTGAAATCAATCGATTCCCCTCCTTATTAAATGGAAACGTCTGTTTTAATTGCCACA
The DNA here is from genome assembly GCF_019091365.1 of Bacillus sp. GbtcB10. Classification (NCBI taxonomy): domain Bacteria; kingdom Bacillati; phylum Bacillota; class Bacilli; order Caryophanales; family Bacillaceae; genus Bacillus; species Bacillus sp. GbtcB10. Next base: position 442,192 of record NZ_JAGXJP010000001.1, on the reverse strand, counting down.
GCTAAAAAATTCTCATTTTCTCCTCTCGATCAAATAAAAGGGACGCAATGAGCATCAACCTCTTCTATCATTCAGTTTACATACTTCATTGGATCACGTAAAATCAAAAAATAGCATATAGATCATCTCAATTTGTGATGCAAAAAAGGAGAGTTAGTTTGGATATTAAATCTTTGGAAGTATTTAAAGCCGTTGCCATTGAACAAAGCATCACAAAAGCTGCTCAAAAATTAAATTATGTGCAGTCCAATGTCACCGCAAGAATCCAACGTCTTGAACAAGAGTTAGGTGTACCTCTTCTCTATCGATATCATAAGAAAATATCTTTAACGCCTGCAGGACGTGAATTGCTTCCCTATGTAAATAAATTACTATACGATTACGAAGAAGCGATAGAAGCAGTAAAGCTTTCCTCTACTCCGCGGGGATCTTTACACATTGGATCTATAGAGTCCACCGCATCTACAAGATTGCCCAGCATTTTCACAGAATATCACAAAAAATTTCCACAAGTAGAATTGAGCTTGTATATGGCACCTACAGTCGATCAAGTTAGCGCTATCCTCAACTACAAAGTAGACGGCGCCTTGGTAGATGGGCCAATTCTTCATCCAGAAATCATCGAGTATCCTGTATTGGAAGAATCCCTCGTTCTCATTACAAGCTACTCCACGGAGCAATTCCAGGTAGAATCTATTTTACATGAGCCGTTGCTCTCGTCATTCGCCCATTGTATTTATTTAGGACGATGGCAAAAGTGGCTAGAGAACAACGGCTATCCTCCTATGAAGGTCATGGAATATGGTACGTTAGAGGGCGTCCTTAAATGTGTTGAAAGCGGGCTGGGAGTGACCGTATTACCAAAATCTATGGTTGAATCTCGGGGACAAGGCAAATTTACCTGTCATCCATTACCAGAACCACATCGAATCGTGCCCACTGTGTTGATCAGGCGACGTGATTCGTACATGACCAGTGCCCTGTCACAATTTATGGAGTTAATGGGCATCACGAATAAGTGATCTGAGACAGATCATTGTTTCATAAATAAGATCATGTGTGATAAAAAAAGAGGATAGATAGAGCGACATTCTTTCAGCTCTTCTATCCTTCTTATGCCTGACTGATCATAAAGCATATGAACGATTCTTTTTATTTAGATGAAGCGTCAGTTCCTTCAACAACCCCTACAAAGTCAATTCGTACGCCGCCTTTTTCAGGATCTTCTTTCACCCGAAAGGCAAGCGCCTTTTTTTCTCCAGTGTTTGCATCTTTATAATTTGCATGAAAGACGTGGATGCTGGCTTCTTCCATTTGAAAATCTTCATAAGAAAGCGTCTCAATTCCCCATTCCTTTTTCGATTTAAGAATGTCATTTGGGCTTGGGACTGCGCCTTCGACATAGACATTGTCCATTTTTCGTTTATTTCCTTCAGTTATCGCTTCAAGCATATGCTCTGATGCCACCAGTCTTCTGTCTTTCCCCTCGTCTTCTCTTGAACATGCACTTAGCAAAACAATGCACATGAAAATGAATAAAAACTTCTTCATTTTTCTCTCCCACCTTCTCCTTAAAATGTAAAGGATGGAAGCGCTATATGCAATCTTTATTCAAAAAAGACTGTAAAACGTTACATTTTACAGTCTTTTGACTACATCAGTGTATGAAGAAATGCTGTTGCAATTCCAAAATAGATGAGTAAGGATAAAATATCATTCAATGTTGTGATCAGTGGTCCAGATGCAATGGCTGGGTCCACGTTTAATCTGTGTAAAATAATCGGCACGACCGTACCTGCCATTGTCCCAATAATCAGTGTTGCAAGAAGCGAGGAACCAACAACAAAACCTAAAATCATATTGCCCTGCCATACCATGGCAACGACCGTAATAATGATTGAACAAACAATCCCAATATAAATACTTGTTCTCAGCTCTCTGAAAATCAAGCGCATAATGGTTTTTTTCGTTAATTCTTCTTTTGACAATCCTCTAATGACAACCGCTAGAGACTGTGTCCCTGTATTCCCTGTCATACCTGCAATCATCGGCATGAAGAACGCTAAAGCAACGACTTGTTGCAAAGTATCTTCAAAATAATTCAAGATACTGCCTGAAATCAGCCCAATGAATAAGAGTAAAATAAGCCACGGAAGACGACGGTATGCCGCCACAAATGCCGGTGTGTCGAACGTGATATCTTTACCAGAGGCAGCAAACTTTTCATAGTCTTCTCCTGCCTCTTGAATCACAACATCAATGATATCATCGACTGTCACAATTCCGACTAGGACATTGTTCTCTTCTACAACAGGGATGGCAAGGAAATCATATCGTTCAATGAGCTTTGCGATTTCTTCCTGGTCTTGAAAGGCACCAACGGCAATGACTCTTGTAAACATAAGATCCTGCACTTTTTCATCTGGCTCACCTAAAATAAGATCCCTGTATGAGAGTACCCCTACAAGCTGTTTTTGATCATTTATGACATATAAGTAGTTGATCGATTCGGCAATTTCAGCAAAGCTTTTCAGCTTCACCACGGCATCCTGAACCGTATAATGCTGCGGAATCCAAACGTACCGATTGGTCATGATCCGACCTGCTGTCTCAGCAGGATAATTCATGAGAAGCTGGACGGCCTTGGATTCCTCTGCTTCCATGTTAGATAAAAGCTGATCCTTCAGCTCATCCTCCATCTCATCAAACAAGTTGGCTAGATCATCGTTATCCATTTTGTTTGTGACGAAGGTGGCTTTGTCTTTCCCTACTTTTTCAAGAACAATCTCTTGATATTCCCGCTCCAGTTCACCCATCATTTCCGTCACGTCATCGACTGTTAAAAAGCTGAGAAAGCGGCCGCGGTGTTTTTCTGGAAGCTCCTTGAATAAGTAGGCCATATCATAAGGCTGAAGTTCTTCCATAATGTTTTTAAATTCTTTACGTTTTCCATCTCTTAGTAAAATAATGATGCGTAAAATGAGTTCATCGTACGTAATGTTCTGTATCATCGCTGTTACCTCCCCAAAATCAGGAGATACCCGAATCCCTTAGATTGTGCGGGGGTCAGGATCTCCTCTATCTGATGCGTCAATCTGATCTTTTGACATACTCTCTATGTGTCTCGAATCGGGATGATCCATCCCCACACCTCCTTTTCTCATAAAAAAGCACCTTCAACCGAATGAAGGCGCTTTGTAAGCATGACAAATAAACACTTGCTCCTTCAATCGTAGAGCTTTAGCACTGTATGGCATAGGATTCATCCAGCTGCATTAAAAATCACCTTATGTCGATGATTCCTGTTGACCCATTGGCGTCTTTGGACATTTTTGGGCAGCAGCGTATCTCCATACAGGAGCCTCACCTAACGAAGTCTCATATTGTTGACACACTGAGATTACAGAAAAAGCGCAATGATGTCAATAAGCAAGATGCCAAGTTTCCTGATGTATTCGCTTTCTTTTCAAAAAAAGAGCGATCGACAAGTTGACCATCGCCCTTTCATGTCTTTTATTCTTCTTCCGGCTGATTCATATCCTCTTGGGAGAGGAGATGAAAGGAATCATGCAAAAACAAAGCATATCCTTCTCCATCAGGATGGGGAACATATTCCGCACGATCCATCGTCTGTTCTTCTTCTTTTTTCTTCATCATATTCTCTCGCCTCCTTTCAAGTAGTTTGTCCCAATGAAAAAACCTTACACATAAAAGTGTAAGGTTCAGCGTGTGCGTGCTGGTGCTCACGAATGTCAAATTCGCTCCGCACCAGTACTCGTCCTTCCTAGGGCTGCAAAGGTTTTCTATCCCGCTCAAAGGTTCGTTTATGGCTTAATCGTCCCATTCTTGCTTGAGGATTTTGCCTGTTTTAGCGGAAATCTCAAAATCAACTTCTTCGCCGCTTGGTGTCGTAATTTCGATTTCATACAAGTACACACCATTTTCTTTATCTAATTCTGAATCTGTGACTGTTCCTTTTACTTTTGCAAGGGCAATTTGTTCAGCCTGTTTTTTGGTGATTTTTACATTTTGTTTCTTTTCTTTGACTGGATCATTGAGCGCTTTGCCTGTTTTGGCATCGACATATACTTTATATTCAAAGCCGCCTTTTTTAATCTCGACCTCATATACCCATTTTCCTTTTTTACGCTCAAGATCTACATCATCTACATAGCCTTTCACAACTTTTAATGCTGCTTTTTCAGCCTGTTTCTTTGAGACAAATGAAGATTTCTTTTGCACCACTTGTTCGGCATTTGCCGTTTGATTTGTATTTTGCGCTTGAAGGGTGAAACCACCTGCGACAAGTGCTCCTGTGAATGCTGTAGCGACTAGTACTTTTTTTATCATGCTTAATTCCTCCTCTGTTTGATTTCTCCTTTATCTTAAAAAAACAAGATGATAAAGGAAGGAAAGGAACATGAGAAAATCATGAGAAAATGATTAGTTTTCGTACGTAATGCCTTCAATATCTCCTGTATAGGCATTCACTAACACCTCTGCCTCTCTTCCATCCGGCAAATCGAGCTCTACCTCAAACACCAGCATTCCGCTAAAAGTTTCAAGATCTGCATCATCCACTGTGCCGCCCACTTCTTTTACGGCAATCTGAATGGCTTCTTCTACCGTTATTTTTGTGAGCTTCTTTTCTTTAGAGGTTGGCTTTTTCTTTTCTGCTTCAATCACCTTGAACGTGTCTTTCTCAACATCCACTTGATACAGTTCTTTTTTTGATTGAATCGTAAAGATAAAGCGATCCGATTTTTCTTTCTTTTGAATCACAGTACCCTTCACTTTTTTCACTGCCGCTTCTTCTGCTTGAAGTTCGGCATTTTTCTCATTTGGTTTTTGATAGCTCTTTAACTGTTTCATCTCTTTCATTTGACCGCTTGAGGAAGATGCAATGATTTGATAGATGCCATTTGAATTTTCAAGCGTCAATGTATAGTCCTGTTTATGATTGATCAGATCAATGTTTGTGATGTTTCCATTGTAGTCTTTTGCGATGATTTTTTTAATGTCTGCTTCGCTTAATATTTTTTGGTCAATGGTTTGAATCATGAGCATTGCAAAGGCCGCAAGAATGAAAAGACATCCTGCGAGCGTAAGCAGCATTTTCATTTTTTTAGACATGCAGCGCCTCCTTCCTATTTCCTATTTTATAAGGAGGAAATGAGAAATTGATGAGAAAAGACCTACTTATTTCTGAAAAAGAATGGTCATCACGGTTCCTTCACCGATACGGCTGTCTACCTTTAGCTCAGCCCCATGCTCTTCAGCAATTTGCTTCGCAATTGACAGGCCAAGTCCAGTCCCGCCCGTCTCACTGTTTCTCGCTTCATCCACACGGAAAAAGCGGTCAAAGATTTTCGGCAGATCCTCTTCTTTTATGCCAATTCCTTTGTCAACAACCGAAATAAACGGTTTCTCTCCTGCTCGTCCGCAGTTCACATCAACTGGCTCTGCACTATATTTAACCGCATTATCAATCAAGATGGTCAAAAGCTGTTTGATCTTCTCTTCGTCTCCTTCAGCAATCACAGGCTGATCGGTTTGTATATGAGTAAGGATGGTTCGATTGGTTGCCACTTCAAGTGTATGGCCGACTTGGCTACACAATTGACCAAGATCAACCGGCTTCATGTCCAAGTAAAGCGGCTGCCCATTTTTCGCCAGTGTGAGTAGTTGATCTGTCAGCCTTTTCATTTTTTTTGCCTCATCATGAATGGCTTGAGAGGATTCTTCTACGACCTCTGGTCGGCTTTGCCCCCAGCGTTTTAGTAAATTGCTGTAGCTCATGATGACGGTAATGGGTGTTTTCAATTCATGAGAAGCATCGTGTAAAAATTGCTGCTCTTTCTCATAATGTTTCTCGAGAATTTCGGCCATTTCATTAAAGGTTTGACCCATTTGATACAGTTCATCCTTTGAATCGCCTGTTAATTCAATTCGTTTAAATGCCTTTTCTCTCATACTTGCTTTCATCGTATTGGTCATTCGGCTAATTGGGCGGACAATTTGTTTCGTTAAAATGTGGCCTGCAAAATAAGAAAGCACAATAAACAAAACGCCAGTAGTGATTAAAATCATTTTTAATAACGCCAAGTTCTCTTCTGTATTTTCAATTTCTTCATATACTTGCAGCGACACAATGTCCCCATTTGTCCAAATGACAGGGATAGCCGCAAACGCAATCATATGCTTATTGTATTCTTGAATTTCTGCTGTCTGACCAGATTCGTATGTAAAAGGAAGTGAGCTGAACGTAGATTCCTTCGTGACGGTCAGCTTTGATTCACCTTTCTCTGTGACGACACGGATCATACCATTTTGAGGCAGATACGCTTTCAGAAGCTCTGAAGATGGAAGGCCCTCTTCTTCTGACTTCTTTAGTGCAATCGCAATATTTTCAGCTACTTCCGACAGTCTGGACATATCTTTTTGCGTCAAGGTCATCGAAAAAATAAAATAAATCGCTGTATGAAACAGCAGCACCATTAAAAACAAGGACAACGATGTATAAAGCTGGATCTTATTTTTTAATCTCATGCTTTATCCTTTCATCACATAACCCACACCTCTCACTGTGTGAATCAATTGTTTTTCAAACGGGTAATCGATTTTTTTCCTTAAATAGCGAATATAGACATCAACCACGTTCGTGTCACCAAAATAATCAAAACCCCAAACAGCTGTTAAAAGCTGATCTCTTGTGAGCACTTGCTGCTGATGTTTCAATAAATGAACAAGCAGGTCATATTCTCTCGGTGTCAGCTCAAGCGTCTGACCGCCTCTTTGAATTTCTCTTGTTTTCTCATTCACCGTTAAATCTGCAATACTTAGCTCAATGTCCTTTTCCTCTTGCGCATTGTGATTGAACCTCAGCTGTGCACGAATTCGCGCTAATAATTCTTCTATGTCAAAGGGTTTTGTAATATAATCGTTTGCCCCAAGATCAAGACCACTGACCTTATCGGGAACACTTCCTCTTGCGGTAATCAAAATGATCGGTGTTGCCGTATTTGTCTTTCGAACCCTTCTAAGCACTTCAAGTCCGCTTAATTCTGGAAGCATGACATCTAGAAGCACTAAATCAAAACTCTCCTCCTCGAGCGCCTGGAGCCCTTTCATCCCTGTATCTTGGACTGTGACCTCATATCCTTCATATTCAAGTTCTAATGACAGCACTCTTGCAATTTTCTTTTCATCTTCGACCACGAGTATCTTCCCTTTGTTCATCTCTATCTCTCCTATCTGAAAGGCAAGCTTGTCTTTCCATTATTATATGTTGCCTTTCTCCATTGGAACAGTCACAATCTTCATATCTTATTTTTCATGAATGAGGAATTGTTATGTAATATGGTTGATTTTTATTTTCAGCTGATCCTTTCACATTACACAAATCAACAAAAAAAGCCTCTTTTCTGAGGCTGGTCCTTTACTTCTTTTTAGGTTGACTGACAAAAAGCTCATCTACAGTCGTATTCAAAACAGAGGCGATGTCAAAGGCTAATTGTAAAGTAGGGTCGTACTTATCGTTTTCAATGGCATTGATGGTTTGTCTCGAGACCTTACACCGTTTAGCAAGTTCTTCTTGGGATAATTTAATGGATTTCCTTAGTTCTCTTATATGATTTTGCAATTTAATCACCATATTTTTTTCTGTATATGAGTAATGTAACTAAATATATGACCGAAATTACAGTTAGGAACATGATGGGAGAAATCCCAAACCCCTTATCAGAATTGTTCCCTTGGGTCGTTAAAAATATGGACTGTGCGACTTCTAATAAAAGCATACCAATGACCACCATAAATGCATACGATTGAGCCTTTGAGTAGATAAATCTCTTTCTTTCATCACCCTTTAGAATCATAGGCGCGATAAAGATGAATAGTCCGACCACTAATAAGATGACTGAATACACAACTTTGACAACATCCAACGGTTAGTCCCCTCCCAATCAAAATGTCAAATACTTTTTACATTTTAATCATATCATCCGCTTAAAAAATGTCAAATACTTTTTACATTCTATATTCTTTCGATCATTATAATGAAAAAACAATCATCTGCACATGGCATGTACCTTTTTCTTTTCTGTCATCCTCTATCTCTTTATATGATGTTTTTTTCGATCTGCCTTTTTTAGTTCTTTTCACCCATTTTCATCTGTACAGGTGCAAGCTCACTATGCAGCATTTCATTCTTTTTCATATGATACTAAGAGTTTTCTTCAAAAGGTGACTTCTTTCGGCAAGATATGAGGAGAACTGCACAATAAATAATTATTTGATTATTTGAAAAATTATTACAATTGACCCTTTCCGATCAAACATTTGTTTTATACAATAACATTACGCAACCTGAATCTACTTTGAAAACAAAATAAGGAGGGCTTTCTTATGAAAGGTGAAATTCGCTTAATTCCGTATGAAGTAAAAGCCAATGTGATGGAAGCGAAAGAGACGCCGGAAAGTATTCAGGAGATTAAAGCACCCGAACTTTGGTCAAGTGGCTTCAAAGGAAAAGGCATAACCATTGCTGTCCTTGATACAGGTTGCGACACGGAGCATCCCGATTTAAAAGATCAGATTATCGGAGGAAAAAACTTTACCGATGATGACAATGGAGATGCTGAGAATGTAAAAGACTACAACGGGCATGGTACCCATGTATCAGGAACGATTGCAGCAACGGATCAAAATGGCGGCATTTTAGGTGTTGCACCTGAAGCCAAGCTGTTGATCGTAAAAGTTCTTGGAGGGAAAAATGGCAGCGGGAAATACGAATGGATTATCAATGGCATTAACTATGCGGTTGAGCAGAAGGTTGATATCATTTCCATGTCTCTCGGTGGGCCAAGCAATGAACCAGAACTGCAAAAGGCCATCCAACATGCGGTAAGCAGCGGTGTGCTTGTTGTCTGCGCAGCAGGAAATGAAGGTGACGGAGACGAGCGTACTGAAGAGTTCTCCTACCCAGCTGCATACAATGAGGTCATTGCCGTCGGCTCTGTCTCTCTTGCAAGAGAATCCTCTGAATTCTCCAATGCGAATAAAGAAATCGACCTCGTCGCTCCAGGTGAAGACATTTTATCCACTCTCCCTAACCATAAATACGGAAGACTAACAGGCACTTCCATGGCTGCCCCTCATGTGAGCGGTGCACTCGCCATTATTAAAAATGCCGAAGAAGAAGCGTTCCAGCGTAAGCTGACAGAACCTGAGGTATATGCTCAGCTCGTACGGAGAACCCTTCCGCTAAAACAATCAAAAACCCTTGTAGGAAACGGGTTTTTATATTTAACTGCACCAGATGTGCTTCTTGAGAAAACATTGGAAGCAGAACTTTTGTCTCTATAGGTACATGTTAGGTCCTGAGAAAAGATAGAATTTTCTCAGGATTTTTTTAATTAAAATTATTCAAAATTTACTTTGACGAAATGAAGTGAACGTTATATAATCGAACACAATAAATTCATAGTTTGAGAGTCGGTAATTCGATCACACGTCGAATTTTAATTGGGAAGACCGGTGAAAATCCGGCGCGGTCCCGCCACTGTAAGTGAGGAGAGCTTTTCGTTAATCATCCACTGTCGTAAAGATGGGAAGGATGAAAAGCTTGCAGATTCACGAGCCAGGATACCAGCCGCTCTATCACATCAAACCCCCTACGGTTGATAGGAGATGTCGGAAAAGCGTTCGTCATTGATACTTACGCCTTCTTTCGCACACACATTTTGTCTTTTTAAACCAGACATTTGCCCTCATCAATCTTGACCATGAGTGTAAGTGTCTTTTTATATTTAGAGGAGGAATTGGAATTGACAATTGTTAAAACAAGTAATCTAGGTTTCCCGCGAATTGGTTTAAACAGAGAATGGAAAAAAGCACTTGAGTCTTATTGGAAAGGTCAAACTGACCGAGAAACCCTCTTAAGCACACTCGATGAACAATTTTTAGCCGCTATTAAAACTCAAATTGATCAACAAATTGACGTTGTTCCTTCTGGCGACTTCACCTTCTATGATCATGTGCTGGATACTGCCGTTATGTTCAATTGGATTCCAGAGCGCTTCCGCAGCTTGAAAGACCCGCTAGATACATACTTTGCGATAGCAAGAGGAACAAAAGATGCTGTCTCAAGTGAAATGACAAAATGGTTTAATACAAACTATCACTACATCGTTCCAGAATATGAAAAAAGCACAGAATTCAAACTCACACATAACAAACCGCTTGAAGCATACGAAAAGGTGAAAAAAGCGTTTGGTGTTGAAACAAAACCTGTCGTTCTCGGTCTTTATACATTTGTTTCTCTTTCTAAAGGCTATGAAGCCAATGAAGTGAAAGAGATTCAGCAACGCCTAGTGCCGCTTTATACTCAGTTGTTAAAAGAGCTTGAAGAAGCCGGTGTAAAATGGGTTCAAATTGATGAGCCTGCTTTAGTCACAGCTTCAAGTGAAGACGTGAAAGCAGTAAAAGCCATCTATCAAACGATTAAAGAAGCTGTACCTGCCTTAAACGTTCTCCTTCAAACATACTTTGACTCAGTAGATGCCTATGAAGAGCTTGTGACGTATCCTGTTGAAGCCATCGGTCTTGATTTTGTCCATGATCAAGGACGAAACCTTGAACAATTGAAAAAACACGGCTTCCCAAAAGATAAAATTTTAGCAGCCGGTATCATCGACGGCAGAAATATTTGGAGATCAGATCTAGGAGAAAGATTATCGTTTATTTCTGAAGTGATTGCTGACGTGCAGCCAAAAGAAGTATGGCTGCAGCCTTCAAGCAGCCTGCTACATGTCCCAGTTGCAAAACATCCAAGCGAACAGCTTGAAGAAAAACTATTAAACGGACTTTCTTATGCCACTGAAAAACTGGCTGAATTAACGCTATTAAAAGAAGGCTTATCAAAAGGAGCGGCTGCCATTGATGCAGACATCCATGCAGCAAATGAAGCACTTCTGACGTTAAAAGAATTCGCGAAAGGAACGAATGCGGACCTGACAGCAGAACGCAATAATCTTTCATCAAAAGATTTTAAACGTCCAGTTGCTTTTGAAGAACGACTACGCATTCAAAATGAATCTCTTGAACTGCCGCTTCTTCCAACCACAACAATCGGAAGCTTCCCTCAGTCAGCTGAGGTGCGCAGTGCTCGTCAAAAATGGCGCAAAAATGAGTGGACAGATGCAGAGTATGATGAATTTATTAAAAAAGAAACAAAAAGATGGATTGATATTCAAGAAGAGATTGGCCTAGATGTACTCGTTCATGGAGAATTTGAACGTACAGACATGGTTGAATACTTCGGTGAAAAACTCGCTGGATTTGCCTTTACAAAATTCGCTTGGGTTCAATCTTATGGATCACGCTGCGTGAAGCCGCCGATCATTTATGGAGATGTAGAATTTACAGAGCCAATGACAGTGAAAGAGACGGTTTACGCTCAAAGCTTAACAGAGAAAAAAGTCAAAGGAATGCTGACAGGGCCTGTCACGATCTTAAACTGGTCTTTCCCAAGAACAGATATCTCTCGTAAAGACATTGCCTTCCAAATCGCTTTTGCTTTACGCAAAGAGGTAGAAGCGTTAGAAGCAGCGGGTATTCAAGTGATTCAAGTGGATGAACCTGCGCTAAGAGAAGGTCTTCCTTTAAAAGAGAGTGATTGGGCAGCATACTTAAACTGGGCAGCAGAGTCATTCCGTCTATCGACATCGTCTGTTCAAAATGAAACGCAAATTCATACACATATGTGCTACAGCAACTTCGAGGATATTGTTGATACGATTGAAGACCTTGATGCAGACGTGATTACGATTGAACATTCACGCAGTCATGGCGGGTTCCTCGATTATTTAGAAAAACACCCGTATTTGAAAGGTCTTGGACTTGGGGTATATGACATCCACAGCCCGCGCGTTCCATCTGTTGAAGAAATGAGTAAAATCATTGATGATGCACTGAACGTATGTCCGACAGATCGCTTCTGGGTCAACCCTGACTGTGGACTGAAAACAAGACAAGAGCCTGAAACCATTGCTGCTTTGAAAAACATGGTGACAGCTGCTGAAGTCGCTCGTAAAAAGCTAGCGCAGCACGCATAATGGACTCACTCTTCCCCTGCTGAACATTTGGCAGGGGTTTTTTATGCGTAAATTGTCCTGTTCGATCTCCTCCTACAATGATTCCTTTTCTATCATGATTCGTTTATACTAGAGAAGTCAGTCGAACAAAGGGAGGAAGACAATGAATCACGAAGCTTTTTTACAACGCGCAATTGATCTTGCAGTAGAAGGAGTAAATAGTGGCACAGGCGGCCCTTTTGGAGCGGTCATTGTCAAAGACGGTCAGATTATTGCAGAGGGAAGCAACAATGTCACAACGAGTAATGATCCAACTGCACATGCAGAAGTGACAGCTATTCGAAAGGCGTGCCAAACACTACATACATATCAATTAGAAGACTGTATTTTGTATACAAGCTGTGAGCCTTGTCCAATGTGTCTTGGTGCTATCTATTGGGCTAGACCAAAGGCCGTATATTTTGCCGCTGGACACAAGGATGCAGCGACTTCTGGTTTTGATGACTCCTTTATTTATGAAGAAATCAACAAAGAATACGAATCAAGAAACATTCCATTTTACCAGCTGACCCTTCAAAAAACCCATGCTCCATTTGAAGCATGGGACACATACGACAAAAAGAAAGAATATTAAAAAAAGACACCTGCTCCACAGCAGGTGTCAGTGAGAAAGGGCTAAATTTTAGCCCTTTTTTCTTTTCATGATTCCGCCACTTCAAGCTCTACTTCGATGTTTCCTCTTGTTGCTTTTGAATATGGACAGAATTCATGTGCAGCCTCAACAAGCTCTTTCGCTTTGTCATGGTCAAGCCCTTTAGCGGAAACAATCAGCTTCACGCCAAGTTTAAAACCGCCATCACTTTCATCTTTTAATAGACTAACATGTCCTTCTACTTCTGATTCAATTTCGACACCTTGCTTCTTAGCGACTTGTTCAAGCGCCCCTCCGAAGCAGGCCGCATAACCCGCTGCAAATAATTGTTCAGGATTCGTACCAGTTTCTCCATCTTTCTTTGCGTTTGGCATCACAATGTTGTGGTCAAGCACACCATCATCAGAACGAACATGTCCTGCTCTTCCGTGCTGTGCTTTTACTTTTGCAGTAAATAATGGTTTCATCTTGATCTCCTCCTTCTTCTACTTATACCTTTCACGTTCTATTCGTTGCTCAAACATTTATGGCACATTGAAGAATTTTTCATTTTTAGTCTGTATTTATTTTAAAAAGGAAGAAAATCTTATACAATGATAAGTATGACAAAAAATAGTTGGTGACAGATATGACAAATGAATTTGAACATATGAAGCTGGAAAATCAGCTTTGTTTCTTGTTATATGCAAGTTCAAGAGAAATGACAAAGCAGTATAAACCATTATTAGAAGAGTTAAATATCACATACCCGCAATATTTGGCACTGCTTTTGTTATGGGAGCATGGGACATTAAATGTGAAAACAATGGGAGAGCTTTTATATTTAGACTCCGGTACACTCACACCTATGCTAAAACGAATGGAACAAAATGGACTCATCATCCGTGAACGTTCGAAAGAGGATGAGCGTTCGGTCCAAATTCGTTTAACAGAATACGGAGAAGCTTTACAAGAGAAGGCCACTTCGATTCCATTTCAAATGCTGTCTGGAACAGGCAGATCAGAAGAAGAGCTGAAAACACTTCGCGCTTCTTTACATGAGCTTTTGCAAAAATTAACACAATCAAAAGGCTGAGGGAATATTCCCTCAGCCTTTTTTTGATGTCTATTATTGAGCGACAGCTACTAATTCTACTTCAATGTTTCCTTGCGTTGCTTTTGAGTATGGGCAAACGCCGTGTGCTTTATGAACAAGTTCATCAAGTGCAGATTGCTCAATTCCAGTTCCTTTTACTTCTAATTTGACACCTAGTTTGAAACCGCCGTCTGAACTGTCTTTGATTAAGCTTACATGTGCCGTTACTTCACTTTCAAAACGGATACGCTCTTGTCTTGCGACCATTTGAAGAGCTGAATCAAAACATGCAGAATAGCCCGCTGCGAATAATTGCTCTGGATTCGTTGCTTTCTCAAGCTTTTTCGCTCTTGGCGTTCCTGGCATTGCTACATCATGCTCTAGTACGCCATCTGTTGACACAACCTTACCTTCTCTTCCTCCTACAGCTGATACCGTTGCAGTAAATAAAACTTCTGACATGAATATAACCCTCTTTCGCTCTATTAATATTTTCTACAATTGAATTGTACACAATTTAAATTCAAGAGTCAATGAAAAACACTCACTTTCATCTTTCCTCCATTTTTTATTTTTATGAATGTGCAACCTCCGATGATTGAAGCGGTCAATAAAAAAAGCCCTTTAAAAAGGGCTTTTTAGATCGTGATATGTTGCGGATTCGGTTTTTCTAGCGTATGGTTTCTGTTATCGGGGTCGGCATTAGGTGATGTGATCCATAATGCCAAGATCGTGATGCTTGTACAGACGACTGCCCATTTTTTAAAATTCATATAAACAATCCCCTCTCTGAATATAGATACGAGCATGTTCCGCTTCCCCATAGAACATGGAAGATTTTTCATAATCCTCCATTTCATTATAATACTTTGCGGTGTCTAAAGCCAGCTCTTCTATATCTGGATATGCATAGGAAGATTCTAAAAAATGGAAAATTCGTTTAATATGCTCTGCATCTTGTCGTAAGTACAATGCTTCTAAAAAAATGGTCTTCTGAATATGAATGTCATCCTGCAGAGCTTCTGCTCGTTTCATACATTCTTCTCTGTAATATAATGCTTCATTGTTTTTACCTTGTTTGTATAAGATCTGAGCGGCTGTATAAAGAGGGTCTATCGATCGACGAAGATGATCAGATTGATTTTGATCAAATAATGAGATGGATTCTTTCATTAAGTCGAGTGCGCGGTTCAAGTCTCCCATTCTGTAATAGCTGTTGCCCATATTAAACAAAGAAGAAGCAATAAAACGCACATTCTGAAAGTCTCTTGATCTTGCAAGTGCTCTTTCGAGATGTGGCAATGCCTTTTCATGCCTTCTCATATCATCATAATTACCGGCTACAATAAATTCACACTGAATGGTACGAAGCCCATATAGTTCGTGCTGAATATAGACATCCAGCGCTAGTTTGGCATGGTGCATCGAAATGTGTGTTTGTTTCATGTGATAATATATTTCTGACATTTTAAAATGAAATTCTGCACGTTCAATATCGTCGGATACAAAAGAAAGCTTGTGCTCTGCCTTTTGATAGGACGATATGGCAGCAATGTACTCTCTCCGGCCGAACTCATACATGCCTCTGAAGAAATGATAGTAATATTCAAGCATGCCTGTGACATGCGTTTGATGCTCATCTATTTCTTTCGAAAGCTCGGAAAAGTTGGCGCGAAGCTTTCCTTCCTTTAATGGCTTTAAATAATCGAGCATGACCTCATGCCTGAATTCCATTAAAGAAAAATAGAGAAGCAAATTCTGATCTTCTTCCATTGAATCAAGAGAGGTGCGAATTTCCTGCTTTAACTGTTCTGCTTGTTCTGAATCAAATCTGCGGATTAATTCATACCACTTGTTGATTTTCACTCCAATATCCGAAGAGGGAATGATTTTCGCCATACGTTGCCTTCTCCAATCTTCTCAAAATATAAAACATTACCATATTTTATCATACTTGACCGAAGAAATACAAAAATGAAAGGAAAAAGAGAGCCTTGTGCGATAAGACTCTCTTTTTGAATCGGTTATTCTCTTATTTGTCCTTGCCCACGAATGACAAATTTTTCAGAGGTTAGGGCTGGCAGACCCATTGGTCCTCTAGCATGCAATTTTTGTGTGCTAATACCGATTTCCGCTCCGTAGCCAAATTCAAAGCCATCTGTAAACCGGGTAGATGCATTATGATACACAGCGGCAGCATCAACGGCTGTTAAGAAAAGTGCCGCATGCTGGTCGTTTTCCGTAATGATCGCTTCAGAATGCTTAGAGCTATACATTTGAATATGCTGTATCGCCTCTTCCATGGTCTTGACGGTTTTAATACTGACAATCGGCGCTAAAAATTCCGTTTCAAAATCAGTGGCCTTAGCTAATGTGGCACTCGGTGCAAGTGCACATACTGCTTCATCGCCCCGTATCTCTACACCATGTGTCTGAAGTGCTTCAAAGAGCGAAGCACCATGTTCTTTTGCCCATGTTTCATGAATGACAATGCTCTCAATGGCATTACAAACAGATGGTCTTTGTGTTTTCGCATTCAGAACAATTTGTTCAGCCATTTCTTTTTGGGCTGTTTCATCAATGTAAATATGACAATTCCCTGCACCCGTCTCAAGTACTGGAACAGTAGACTCTCTCACAACAAGATCAATTAAATGTTTCCCGCCACGTGGAATCAGGACATCTAGATAGTCATTTAAAGTGAACAGGGTTTTAGCTGTCTCACGGCCTGTATCTTCAATCAATTGTACACTGTCTACTGGAATATCCGTTGGTTGCAGCGCTTCGTGAATGACTTTCACAATCGCTTTATTACTATGAATGGCCGATGAACTTCCTCGAAGAATCACAGCATTTCCAGTTTTCAAGCAAAGAGTGGCCGCATCGACTGTCACGTTTGGTCTTGCTTCGTAAATCATCCCAACCGTTCCAAGAGGCACACGTACTTTTTCAATGAAAAGCCCGTTTTCTTTTTGAATGGTCTCTAATGTTTCACCAATTGGGTCTTTGAGCTGAATGAGTTGATGCGTAGCGTCTGCAATCGCTTCAATTCTCTCTTCTGTTAATGTAATTCTGTCGATCACAGATGGCGTGAACTCTTTGTCTATAGCCGCCTGAACATCTTTTTGGTTCTCGGCAATTAAATACGCTGAAGATGCTTTTAATGCTTTTGCAATAGCGTCTAATGCAGCATTCTTTTGTTCAGTTGTTTTTAATAGCAGCTGATCTTTGGCTGCGCTTGCCTTTTTTGCTTTTTCTAGAACTTCATTCATCGTTTTCCCTCCTCAGTTTTGTACGTGCTGAACCCAGTGATCTCGGTGAATGACTTCAGGTTTTTCATGAGAAAGCTCATGACTTCGCATCCCTTTAATGCCAAGAAGCTCATCTGAATCATACAATGTTTGCCCTTTACCGACTAACCCGTTTGGACCAACAACTTCGACGACCTCTCCTTTAGAAAATTCACCAGCTACATCAATGACACCAGCTGGAAGAAGACTTCTTCCATTATGCAAAATCGCCGCCTCTGCTCCCGCATCAATCATGATCTTCCCAGAGACTCGTGAGTGGAATTGAATCCATTGGCGACGGTTATTGACTGATGATAAGTCTTGTTCACCAATATATGTGCCGTCCCCTTGACCAGCGAGAATGTGAAGAAGCTTGTCTTCTCCTGCACCTGTGCCAATGAAGACTTTAACGCCAAGGGAGAGAGCTGTTTGTGCAGCTGAAAGCTTAGATTTCATCCCGCCTGTTCCAACCTTTGAACCCGTACTCTTCGCATATGAGAACAATTCATCTGAAATGTGAGTCAGCACATCAAACCGCTTCGCATCAGGATTCTCACTTGGATTGGCATCATAAATTCCGTTGATATCTGTTAAAATGATCAATTGGTCTGCATGAATTAAGCCACTCACCAGTGCTGATAACATGTCATTATCACCAAAGGTAAGCTCCTCGATGGACACAGAATCATTTTCATTAATGATCGGTAAAATTTTTCTTTCGAGCAGCTCCATCATCGTTGCGTAAGCATTTCGATATCTTGTACGATCTGAAAAGTCATTACGTGTTAAAAGCATTTGTGCAGGCGTCATCTGAAACTGTGAAAATAGTTCTGTATATTTCTGCATTAACAAGCCTTGACCAACAGCAGCAGCAGCCTGCTTCCCTTTTAAGGTCACAGGTCTTGACGGATATCCTAAACTGCCAAATCCCGCCGCAACGGCACCTGACGAAATGAGAATGATTTCATGTCCTGCCTCTTTTAGCTTTGCAATGGCTTTGACATGATCCTGCATTTTTTGTTCATCAATGGCTCCCTTTTGCTCTGTTAATGAACTGCTACCAATTTTTATGACGATCCTTTGCTTTTTCATCATTGATTCCCTCCGCTATACCTTTCACCACATAAAAAATCCCTTTTTCTCCTTATGTAAAGGACGAAAAAGGGATTTTCCGTGGTACCACCTTCATTGAATAAGCATACGTCTGCTTATTCCACTCAACTCCTGTAACGCCAGGCATGCGCTTAGATTTTTCCTCTAAGGCTCAAAGGGTAGGTTCAGCAGCTGTCTGCGGCAAATGTTTCAGCATGTCATTTGCTCTCTTTACACAGCAGGTCCTGCTTACTATTCCTTCTCAACGCTCGTTAATTTTTTTATATTATCACCAATTGCTTCAGAAAAGTCAAGCGGTCAATTAAACACAATCGTTTTATTCTCATGGACAATGATTCGATCTTCTAGATGCCATTTGACAGCACGGGCAAGCACGCTGCGCTCAATCGTGCGGCCGATATTTTTTAATGCCTCTGCATCATCTCTATGATCTACCCGCTCAATATCCTGTTCAATGATTGGTCCTTCGTCTAAATCATTGGTGACATAATGGGAAGTCGCGCCAATCAGTTTAACCCCTCGCTCATATGCACGCTTGTAAGGGTTAGCCCCTATAAAAGCCGGCAAGAAGGAATGATGAATATTAATGATTTTGTTCGGGTGCTGTTCAATAAAGGCTGGCGTTAAAATTTGCATGTATCTTGCAAGCACAACCGCATCAATATCATATTCTTCTAATAATGCAAGCTGTTGTTTTTCTGCATCTTGGCGAATGTCTTTATTTGCCTTCACGAAGTGGAATGGAATGCCGAGTGCTTCGACTGTATCTTTTGCCGTTTCATGATTGCTGATGACAACCGCTATTTCAGCCATTAAATTACCGCTTTGCCATTCCCATAAAAGTTCATGTAAACAATGAAGCTCTTTGGACACAAAGATCGCCAGCTTTTTCAGATCACTTGCACGCGACATGCTCCACGTCATGTGAAATGATTGCGCAATTGGCTCAAAGCTGCTTTTCAATTGATCTAAGTTGGCAGAAATGTCTTTCCAATCAAATTCAATTCTTAAAAAGAACCGGCCGCTCTCATGATCTGTTGTGTATTGACTAGATTCAATGATGTTTGCTCCATGTTCAAATAAAAAAGTAGAAACAGCTGACACAATACCAGGCTGATCCGGGCAGCTGACTAAAAGCCTGCCTTTTTGCTCATGCTTTTGTCTGTGTAATTCAAGTTTCTCTGTAATCAATGTTCTCATGTCTTATGACCTCATTTACATTTTTCATTCTAATGAAATATTATACTGGACTGGAAAGAGAAAAAGCAATTAAGCGTCGTGTTTTTTATTGAATATTCATTCAATTCTGCACCTAGCGTGATATAATATGAATAGACCTTTTATCACAAAAGGAGTGATGGAGATGAAAAACATGACTTTGTTTGGTAAAGTGAGCTTTTGGCTCGGCATCGTATGTCTCATCACGGGCATTTATCTATTTATGACCGGAGAAAGACTCATTCCTTTACTTACATTTGGTGTATGTTTTCTGCTTGTGAGTCAGCTTTACCGCAAAAATGAAAACGATTCCAATCATCATTCGATGTAGCAAAAAGGTTGGCACATGTTTGCCAGCCTTTTCTTATTCAATGATTTTTAACCCGACCGCTGCTGATAAAATGAGTGCGATAAATAAAATACGTTTTGCGTCTTTCGACTCACCATAAAACAGCATCCCAACAATCGCTCCTCCAGCTGCTCCGATTCCTGTCCAAATCGCATACGCCGTTCCCATCGGAATTGTATTCATCGCAAGAGACAGCATCAAAAAAGATAGCGAAAAGCCAGCTGCTATGAAGAAAATCCATTTGACATGGCGATCTTTCTGGAATTGATTCATCATGGTGACACAAAGCATTTCTAAGATGCCTGCCCCAATGAGTAAAAGCCAGCTCACGATTCAGCCTCCCCTTTCTTTTCACCTGTGGTCAATTTGAGTCCTAATACACCGCTTAAAAGGACCATAATCAAAAGTAATTTTACTAGCTGTACCTGCTCACCCATGACCATCCCTACTATGACCGTACCTGCTGTTCCAAGTCCAGTGAAAACGGCGTAAAGTGTGCCAACTGGAAGTACAGTCGTGGCTTTCAGGAGTAGATAAAAGCTGACGACAATACAAACGATGGTTGCGCTCCATTCCAATATAGAGTCAGCATATTTCAACCCCATTACCCAGCCGACTTCAAATACGGCTGCAATCAAAACATTTCCCCATTTCATTCGATCTCTTCCTTTCTTACCGATTCCAAGCAATAAAAAAAGCCCGGAAATCGATCGTTTGATCAAATCTCCCGGGCTTTTATCCCTCCGTGTCCATACGGCCCATTCTTAGAGGACCCTATGTGTTTTCTCTCGGTCCAGACTGCGCTGCCGCACGGAACCCTAGAAAACCAATTCATGATAAGCAGATCTAGCGTAAAGCCGATTCTGTATGAAAAAGTGTATCACACCCTGATATGCCGGTCTACCACTTTGCTTTTCCCCTTCAAATATACTTGTTCATTTTTCGAAAGAAAGTGGATGAAAGCGAAGTATACTAAATGTTAGAAAGAGGAACGACCACATCACTGATATAATAAAACAAGAGGTGGATCAAATGATGATGACCGACGAACAAAAACACGAATTTTATCAAGCACTTGTTGATAAGAATCCACAATATGACGGCACGTTTTTTGCTGGTATTAAAACAACCGGCATCTTCTGCCATGCCACATGTACTGCTAGAAAACCAAAATATGAGAACTGCGAGTTTTTCTTTACAGCAGAGGAGGCGCTGCTTGCAGGGTATCGGCCGTGTAAGCGATGCACGCCTTTAACATATCCTAACAGCATTCCAGAAGAAGTCAAAACACTTGTATCAGCAGTTGAAGAGAGTCCTGAGAAACGGTGGAAAGAAGAAGATTTTCGCCAATTAGGTATTCACTCTGCAACAGCTCGGAGAAAATTCAAAGAAATCTATGGAATGACATTTGTTCAATATGCTAGATCACGCCGAATGGGGCTAGCGTTTAAAGAGATTCTGAACGGAAAAAAAGTCATTGATCAGCAAGTCACCTTCGGTTATGAGTCTTCCAGTGCCTTCAATGATGCCTTTACGAAAATCATGGGAAATCCACCCAAAAAGGCGCAAGTCAATATTTTACATGCGAATTTTATTTCTACCCCGATTGGGCGGATGATGAGCATTTCAGATGCAACCCATGTGTATTTGCTTGAATTTATGGACAGGCGAGGATTAGAAAGAGAAATTGAGAACATCAGAAAAAAACATCATGCCCGTATTTTAGTTGGAGAAACAAACGTTCATCAGCAATTAGCAAAGGAATTGGCCTTATATTTTGAAAAGAAACTCACGCAGTTTACTGTGCCACTTGCTATACATGGCACCCCTTTTCAAAAAAGGGTATGGGATCTTCTCTTACAGATTCCACCAGGCGAAACGAGATCGTATCGAGATCTTGCCATCATGCTTGGCGATCCCCATTTGGTTCGGGCAGTTGGAAATGCAAATGGTGCCAATCAGTTGGCCATCATCATTCCTTGTCACCGAGTCATTCAAACAAGCGGTGAACTTGGCGGATATGGCGGGGGAATCGAACGAAAGAAATATTTACTTCAGTTAGAACAAAAGAAAAAGCGGCTCT
Source organism: Bacillus sp. GbtcB10 (assembly GCF_019091365.1). Taxonomy (NCBI): domain Bacteria; kingdom Bacillati; phylum Bacillota; class Bacilli; order Caryophanales; family Bacillaceae; genus Bacillus; species Bacillus sp. GbtcB10. The sequence goes on along the minus strand of NZ_JAGXJP010000001.1, from coordinate 420,317 downwards.
CCTTATGATTCAAGCGAGCCGCTTTTTCCGTCACGAGTAACACTGTAAACATCAATCATTTGATCCCATTTTGAAATGGTTTTTTCTTTTTTCATTCCCATTTTCATTGCGACCTTGACTGACGCTTCATTGTCAGGACGAATTAAGCTGACCATTCGCCTCACCTTCATTTCGTCAAAACCATACGCAAGACAGCCTTTTGCAGCCTCAACAGCATATCCTTTTCCCCATGCCGATCTCTTTAGCATATAGCCAATTTCAAGCTCTGTTTGTCCTTCGACATTTTGGAGAACAATTCCGCTTTGTCCAAGTGGTTCTTTCGTTTCTTTTTCTTCAATGATCCACAGGGATGTATGATACGTGCGGTCATTCTTTTGATTCCAAGCAATCCACTCTTTTGTCTGCTCTTCATCCTTTAGTGAAGGATAATACTTCATGACCTCTTCATCTTGGAACAGCTTTTCATATAAAAAAGGCGCATCGTCTTCATCCATTGTTCTCAGTCTGAGGCGCTCTGTTTCAAGCACGATCCGTGTTTGATATGCCATTTTTTATCCTCCTTGCTTACTTGCTAAAAATATCTCCGAACAACCCATTTGAATCTGGGGCAAAGTAATGGAACCCCGCACCCGTTAAACTAGCAGCTAATGCGGTCCACATGATTAAACTGACCGTCATCCACACAGTGACTTGTTTTCTTTTCGTACCGAAGCTCATACACATAAAAGCCGCTAAATGACTGCCAATGATAAAAGGACCGATAAGTGCCAAACCAGGGAGACCATACCGTTCCCAAACCTTTCTGGCTTTCAGCTGTTTTTTCTCTCCTTTTTCATCATGTTTCTCCTCTTTCCTCTTCAGCCACCACGCTTTAAATCGGTCTACGAAGACGATGAGTAGCAAGACGGTAAGAAAGTTGCCGACGAATCCAATAACTGCCGTTGTCACAGGATGCAGACCACTTAAAATCCCCAGCGGAACGACACCAACCACTTCAAAGAAAGGTAAAGCAGCCAATATAAAAACGAGTACATACCCCCATACAATATCCAATCACAGAACCCCTTTTCATTTTTGTCCTCTTCTCATTGTAAAGAAAAATGTGATCCCATATCTACATTTTTTTAGAAAAAGAAAAGCACATCGCAAGTGATGTGCTCTATTTACATTAAATGTTCATTTTTCTTGTTTGTTTTCCGTAAAAAAGCGATTGTGAGCATGACTAAAATCACAATGGATACCAGACTTGTGAAAAGAAGCATGAGAGGTGATGTCCATCCGAGCCATTCGAATAGGAGTTGCGGTCCAAAGAAGATCACCGGAATGAGCGACATCATATTCGCCTTTAATATGGCATTCAATAAGACAATACACAGCAGCAACAGAAGAATGACGCCCCATCTTTGGCTCGAGGTCAGCACAAGTAAAGGAGTACCAAGTTTTTGGTCCAATAATTTCACTGTAATCAAGGCTGTCATCTGAAAAACACCTAATATCCAAAAGTAAAAGAATGCCTTCCTGCTTGTTTGAAAGGCAGAAGCTCTAAACATCACAATGGTCATGACCACATTGGCCACTATGATGAGCGGATAACCAATGAGTGCATACCAAGAATACGATAAACTTTGACTGATGGCATCTGCTAACATCATGTAAAAAAGAGATCCAATTAAAAAAGCACTGACAAACGGAACCCAGTCTTTATGATTTCTAGAGAGCTCTTTCGCTAGCTCGTCAGCAAAGCCCCGTGGATCTCCGCCAAATACATCTTCCCCTGTTTTCCCATCTTTCTCAGCTTCGACAGCGTGTGTCGTTAATTCATCCATCACTTCGTCGATCTCGTCCTGATTTTTCCCTTTTGATATGAGATAGAGTTGCAGCTCTAATAAGATGTGTCTCGTTTCTTTTGTTACCATCTTCTCACTTCCCTTTATGTAATAATCGCTCTACATTCCCTGACAGCTCATTCCATCGCATGGTAAAATCCGTCAGCGCTTCTTCACCTCTTTGTGTGAGCGTATAGTATTTCCTTTTCGGCCCACTCGCCGATGCTTTTGTGGACGTACTGACCAGCTGTTCTTTTTGCATGCGCAGCAAGATCGGATAAATACTGCCTTCACTAATTTGATCAAACCCATAGTGAGCAAGCTTCTTTGTCATTTCATAGCCATAAATTTCACCTTCAGAAATAATCGACAGCAGGCATCCCTCTAAAATTCCTTTTAGCATTTGTGTTGATTGTGTCATCATCGATCCTCCGCTTTCAGTACCTTGCATGACAAGATAGGTTGATCTTACCACACACTATCTTGCCATGCAAGATACCGACTCAAAAAAAAATCACCGCTTAAAGGGTGATTTTTACGCCCAAGGCTTATCCGTCCCAAGTGCGTCAGCCAAAGCTTTACTATGCTTCCGGCGGCTTTTTCTTTCCTCTGCCCGCTGCTTCGCTGTTTGATGAAGCATGATTTCTTCCTCTGTTTCCGGCATGACTTGTGGAACTCGTTTTGGCTTCCCGTTTTCATCAAGCGAGACAAAGGTAAGAAATGAAGTTGCTGCGAGTCTGCGCTCTCCAGACATCAAGTTTTCCTTAATGACTTTGACGAATACTTCCATAGAAGATGTGCCGACCCATGTCACATAAGATTCTAAGCAGACGGACTCTTTCTGTCCAATCGGCTCTAAAAAATCAACTGAATCCATTGATGCGGTGACTGTTTCACTACGGCTGTGTCTTGCTGCCGAGATGGAAGCAATGTCATCTATATAACTCATTAATTTCCCGCCAAATAACGTTTGGTGGTTATTCGTATCGAGGGGAAATACCCTGCTGGTTTTCACAACTTTCGATTCCTTGCAGTATTTGAAATTTTCTTCACTCATCGTCATAGCTCCTTCTTGCTGTTTTCGTTGATGCGGAACGACTTTTATTAAACACTATTCTATTAGGTTTGTCTAAACTTTTTGCTTTAGTCTCTCATGAGAGATTTTCTTTCGGAAATGTTTCAACATTTACTAGAAGGAGGAATAATATAACTATCGATAAACAAGGAGGCCCTTTGATGGATTCTATGAAATCAGAGAAAGTGTATAAAACGCCGCAATGTATGAGTGAATATGATGATTTACAAGAAGTCCTCTTATGCAGTCCAATTTATATGGAAATTAAACAGATCATCAATGAAACCCAAAAGCATTTTGCAAGAGAAAATATTTCTCAAATCAAAGCCCTCACGCAGCATAAGCAATTCATCCAAACGCTGAAAAACCATCATGTCCGGCCTGTCCTTCTTCCTGCAAATGAACGTTTCCCTGAACAAGTCTTCACTCGGGATATTGGATTTACAATTGGACAGACTTTATTTGTTTCAAATATGGCAGCCCCTGTCAGACAAGGAGAAGAACATTCCTTAAAAGAATGGGCACAGACAAAAGGATGGACAACCATCACGCTGGATGATGGAACGATTGAAGGCGGCGATGTGCTTGTAGACCAAACCCGGGTATTTGTGGGGATCAGCAAAAGAACAAATCTAGCCGCCATCCAGCAGCTCAAAAAAGAACTGCCGAATCACGACATCATTCCTATTCATCTTCCTTCTCACATTTTGCATCTTGATTGTGTGATGAATATTCTTTCTCATCATGAGATCTTGATTTACCCTGAAGCTTTTACGGAAAAGGATCTTCATATGCTCACAAAGCATTATGATCTCATTGAAATAAGTGAGCAAGAGCAGTTCACACTTGGACCAAATGTGTTGTCCATTGGACAGAAAAAAGTCATCAGCTTACCAATCAACCAAGAAACAAATGCTGCATTAACAGCCCACGGCTACACCGTCATTGAAGTAGATTTTTCAGAAATCATTAAATCCGGCGGCTCTTTTAGATGCTGTACATTACCTATTAGGCGTTCATAAAAGCCAAAAAGCCAGCTTGTCTACTCGCTGGCTTTTTAAATGCTTACCTTCTTCCCTCTATCTATTTCCTATCATATAAATGACAAGCCACTTCATGCCCTTCTTCGACTGCTTGTAATACTGGCTTTTTGTCCGCACATACATCCATTGCAGCAGGACATCTTGTCCGAAATACGCAGCCGCTTGGCGGATTCACTGGACTTGGAATTTCTCCTTTTAAAATAAACCGCTTGCGTTTATCTTCCACATCAGGATCTGGAATCGGGATAGCAGACAGCAATGCTTGTGTATATGGATGAAGCGGTGTTTTATATAAAGCATCACTGCTAGTCATCTCCACGAGATGTCCTAAGTACATGACACCGATTCGATCGCTAATATATTTGACCATCGATAAATCATGGGCAATAAATAAAAACGTCAATCCTTCTTCTTTTTGCAGTTTTTTCAGCAAATTCACGACCTGAGCTTGAACGGATACATCTAGTGCAGAAATCGGCTCATCTGCCACGATAAACTTTGGCGATAAGGCGAGTGCTCTAGCAATCCCTATTCTTTGCCTCTGACCTCCGCTGAATTCGTGAGGATAGCGTGTAGCAAAATCATGACTTAGCCCCACCGCTTCAAGCAGTTCCTTCACGCGCTCGAGCCTTTTCTTTTGACTGCCATACAATTGGTGGATCTCCATCGGTTCTAGCATAATATCTTTTACAGAGAGCCTAGGATTTAAAGAAGAATACGGATCTTGAAACACCATTTGAATTTGCCTATTGAAATCAAATGATTCTCGGTTCGATAAGTGATGGAGACTTTTCCCTTCATACAAAGCTTCCCCTTCTGTCGGGTCATAAAGCCGCATGAGCACTTTTCCAAGTGTAGATTTCCCGCAGCCTGACTCACCAACAAGACCAAAGGTTTCGCCTTGTTTCAGCTGAAAGGTGACACCATCTAATGCTTTTAACGTTCTTCCTTTCGATAGATGAAAATGCTTTTTTAAGTTGTTGACTTGCAGAAGTGGTTCACTTCCCATCACATCTCCCCCTCTCAGCTTTCAAATACCGCCTTGTTCCTGCCCATTCCTGTTCATATGAAGTACCAGAAAGAGAAAGGAGTTCAATCTGTCTGCCCGTTTTAGGCGAGTGAAGCATCATGCCATCTCCAGCATACATCCCTACATGGCGAACTGCTCCCTTCCCATTGTCATTGGCAAAAAACATGAGATCACCTGGCGCCAAATGGTTTGATGCGACTGGAGTTCCTTGAACTGCTTGGTCACTTGCGTCTCTCGGTAATAAACATCCACATGCTTTGTACATGCTGTAAACAAAACCCGAACAGTCGTAGCCATAGCTGCTCATGCCGCCCCACAAATATGACAGTCCAATAAATTGTTTTCCTATGGCTAAGGCATCCTTACCGCTCATAGAAGAAGGTGATGAAGCACGGCGCACATCTTCTTTTTTGATTTCTCTTCTTCCTACTGGAGTTAGAACATCAAAGGAATCGCTCATTTCTTCAACAAGTGCTAGTTCTGTTAAAAAACTAACCTCCATATCCGGTGTTCCGTTTTGATATAAAACCGCTTTTTTCTGACAAACAATCAAGGGACTAGCAGGTGGTTCACTCTCTGATACTTCATTTAATTGCTCTACAGGGATATAACCTGGGTAGCCTTGCGGGTGTTTCCGGCTTGCCTGCTGCGGGATGACAACTTTCATCCAGCCATCTGTTTCCTCCAGCCCAATGACTCGTTCGCCAAGCAGTACTTGGGTTTGAATAAGATTTTCTTCACATAAGGCCAATTTCTGTTCATATGTTTGCTCATCAATCCATTCTTTGATCTGGACGGAACTTTGAAGAACGTGTCGATCTATTTCTCTCGGCGACTGCGGTGCTGTCCATATATTTGCGACTGGAACCTTTGATTCATATAACATCATAAGACCCCTTTCACTCTTTGAATGCCTAACCCATGATGCGGCGGAAAGAGAATATCTTTTCCTTGATAGATAATTCCTCCGTCTATTAAGTCCTCTTTGAGCATAAGCGGCGCATCAAAATCGTAACGGGTAATATTCGGTTGGCTTGCAGCAAGATGAGCGGCTGCGGTAATCCCTAGTTTTGATTCGATCATACTGCCAACCATGCACTTGACGCCGTATGCTTCTGCTAAACTATTGATTTTCAGCGCTTTTTTGATACCGCCTGTTTTCATTAATTTTAAGTTGATGAGATCACAGCTTCTCGTTTCTAACACCTTGATGGCATCATGGAGGCTAAAAATACTTTCATCTGCCATAATCAATGTGTCTGTTGCTTCCGTCACCCGGCGCAGACCCTCGATGTCTTCTTTAGGCACTGGCTGCTCGACTAGTTCAATATCGAGTGCCTCCATTTTTCGAATGGCGACAATCGCTTCCTTCCATGTCCAGCCTTGGTTGGCGTCAAGCCTGATTTGAATATCCGACCCGACTTTTTCTCGAATCCGTTTGATCCGCTGAATATCCGTATCTATATCATCTTTTCCCACTTTGATCTTTAAGGTACGAAAGCCTTCAGCTGCATATTGCTTCGCATCCTCTGCCATTTCTAGCGGACGGTTGACACTAACCGTGTAATCCGTTTCCAGCTGATTACGATAACCACCAAGATATTGATAAAGCGGCAGGCCAGCCTGCTTCGCTAAACCATCGTAAATCGCCATATCTATTGCAGCCTTTGCACTCGTGTTGCCTACAAGTACACGGTCGATCGCTGAAAAGATTTGTTCATATTGTGACAATGAGGCCCCAATCAAGATCGGCCTCATCACAGCGCAAATAGCATAGTCGATGCTTTCCAGTGTTTCACCTGTAATGACCGATGTCGGCACTGCCTCTCCATAGCTGACATCACCTTGATCATAGGTGATGATCACAATAAGAGATGCGGCGTCATACACCGTTCTTAATGCTGTTTTGAAAGGCTTCTTTAGCGGTACACTCGTTCTGCATGTGCGAACATCTACGATTTTCATTTGATCGCCTCTTTCGCTGCAACACCTGGGGAAATATGCAGTTTTTTCCCTGTAGCATCTAATGTAGCCTGCACGCCGATTGGAACGGCGAAGTTTGGAGATGAATGACCGATCCGAAAACCGCCAAGTGCAGGTTTCTGTTGCGGGACAATATACGTCTCCCATAACTGATCCAGCGTTAACGACTGCTCTTTCTTTTTCGGCTCACATTGATGAAAATCACCAATGATAAATCCCGCCGCATCATGTAATTTTCCTGCAGAGGCTAGGTGCTGCATCATTCGATCGATTTTATATGGTTCTTCGTCAATATCTTCTATTAATAAAAGCTTCCCCTTTGTATCAATTTCAAAAGGTGTACCAAGTGTCGTGACGATAAGGGCAAGATTTCCTCCGGTGATTTCGCCTGAAGCCGTGCCATGATAAAAAGTGTGAAGAGGTGACAGGTGGTTCGTATACGAAAAGGCTTTTGGAGTGAATAGCTGTAAAAAGGTATCCTTTGTATACGGATGAACCTCTTCAAGTCCCACATCAGAGGAGAGCATTGGACCATGAAAGGTGACAAGACCCGTCTGCTGCTGAATGGCTGTATGTAAAAATGTAATATCACTGTATCCCCAAAAGATTTTTGGGTTCCGGCGAATGAGGTCATAATCAATGGCTTCTGCAATTCTTCCTGTTCCGTATCCTCCGCAAGCACAAATCACTGCCTTCACATCTGGATCTTGAAACATGTGATGAATATCTTCCACTCGTTCATGATCATGAGCTGCTAAATAACCATACCGGGAGACGATATACTTCCCCTTTTTCACCTTTAGCCCTAAGCTTTCTAAAAAAGAAATACCTCTTGCTAATTTCAGCTCATCAGGCGGGCTTGCTGGTGCAATGATTCCCACTGTATCTCCTGTTTGAAGTGCCACTGGCAGCTGGTTCATGCCAATCCCCTCTTTCTCTTCGTTTCTTTCAATCTATGGGCATCTTCTTCATAACATGAACGAATAAAGGAACAGACGCTTTTTTCAAAGCGTCCCAGATTGTTGACAAAGGGTTAAAATGAACTTTATTTTAACCCTTTGTCTTCTTTTCAGCGTGATAGAAAACCTTTGCAGCCCTAGGAAGGACGAGCATCGGCGCGGAGCGAATTTGACATTCGTGAGCACCGAAGCGCAGGACTGACACCGAATGCGAGGGTTTGTCTACACGCTGAGACGCTTTTTTCAAAGCGTCCCGTTCTCTCATTTTTCCATTTACTCTCCATCTACCTGCGCCCATTTCAAATCAATGTAACCAACAGGATGACGGACAATGCCCTTTACGCCTTCTTTTTGTAAATAGACTTGGTTATAAAAATGAATGGGAATGATCGGTGCTTCTTCCATGAGAAGTGCCTCGGCATCATGCAGCATACGATTTCTCTTTTGTTCATCTGCTTCTTGACTCGCCTTTTTGATCAGCTGGTCATACGTATCATTTGACCAACCTGTCCGGTTCATCGCATTTCCTGTTTGGAAGCTCTCTAAGAAATTGATTGGGTCTGCATAGTCAGCTAGAAATGAACTTTGCGAGAATTGGAATTTGAGTGCCTTTTGATCTTCTGCAAACACATTTGCTTCCATGTTGGCAAGCTTCACATCTACCCCTAGCGCTTCTTTTAATTGCTGCTGAATGGCTTCTGCTTTTTTCTTATTTTCAGGCTTTGTACTATATGTTAATGTGACGGGCGGCAGCTTTGAATAGTTCTCTTCTTTCAACCCTTTTTCTAATAGTTTTACGGCTTCACTCGTATCATGTTTGACAAGGTCGCCGCCAGCTTCTCTGAAATCTTCACCCTTTGAATCTAAAATTCCTGGTGAAACGAAGGCACGTGCTGGCTTCTCTTCATTTTTCGTTACATACTCTACAATATCCTGAGGATTGATCGCCATTTGAAAGGCTTTGCGAATGTTCTTATTTTGAAAAGGCTCCATGTTGACATTTAGACGATAAAAAAACAGCCCTGCTTGATCTTCAATTTGCACATCTTTGCTTTTTAACAGGTCTTCACTTTGTTCTGCCGGAACGAAGGCCGTATCTAAATCTCCTGATTGATACATTTGGTAATCTGTGTTTCGATCACTGATCATGAGCCATTTCACTTGATCCAGCTTGACCGTTTGTTTGTCCCAATACGTGTCACTTTTTTCCATTGTAAAGCTTTCATCATGCTTCCACTCTGTCAGCTTAAACGGTCCATTACCGACAAAGGTTTTCGCATCCTTGGCCCAGTTCGGGTCCTTCTCCGCTACCTTCTCATTCACCGGGAAAAAGGCAGGGTTTGCGGTCATATTTAAGAAAGATTTCTGCGGGTATGCTAGCTTGACCTCTAGCGTTTGATCATTAACAGCCTTGACTTTTACATCTTCTTTCTTCCCTTTTCCGCTGTTAAACGCTTCGCCCCCTTCAATCATATAAGCTAAGAATGCCGCAGAAGAGCCCGTCTTTGGATCTAGCAGCCGCTTCCACGCATATTCAAAGTCACTTGCTTTGACTGGGTCACCATTTGACCACTTAATCCCATCCCTTAAATGGAACGTGTACGTTTTTCCGTCCTTTGAAATGTCCCATTTTTCCGCCATGGCAGCAGATGGTTCGTGCTTCTCATTCAGTCTCGTTAATCCTTCCATTAAGTTATTGAGCCCTTGCCAGGACACATTATTAAAACCAATGGGCGGATCAAATGATGTCGGTTCGTTTTCGTTATTTAATGTCAAAACTTTCTCATCGCCCTTGCTTGAAGATCCTTTGCCTGCTTGCTCATTGGCTGTACATCCTGCAAGCAGCATCACTGCGATAAAGCACATACTGAGAATCCAACCTGTTTTTCTCATGAAAAACTCCCCCTTTGTGTTGAAGATAAAACCGTTTGCTTCGCTCGTTCATCTTGAAGCCAGCAATGTACTGCATGTGTAGGTGAACGCTGCGTTTCATGCGGCATGATATGATCACACACTTTCATCGCAGACGGGCATCGATCAGTATATGGACATCCTTTTGGCGGGGCAAATAAATCAGGCGGGCTTCCTTCAATAGGAATGAGCTCATCTTTCATATCCAGCCTTGGAACGGATTGCAGTAGCCCTTTTGTATAGGGATGCTGCGGACTGTAAAAGATATCTCGCCTTGTCCCAACTTCAACGATTTTCCCCCCGTACATGACAGCCACTCGATCAGCGACTTGTGCTACGACCCCTAGGTCATGTGTGATTAAAATAATCGTCACGCCTGTTTTTTTCTGAATCTCTTTAAATAGTTCTAAAATCTGCGCCTGTATGGTGACATCTAGTGCAGTTGTCGGTTCATCTGCAATCAGCACCTTCGGCTCACAAATAAGAGCCATTGCAATCATGAGCCGCTGCCTCATGCCACCGCTGAATTGATGCGGATATTGCTTCAGCCTCTCTTTCGGCTGCGGTATCCCCACCAAGTCAAGCATACGAAGCGCCTCTTCTTTCACTTCTTTTTTTGTCAGCTTCTGATGCACTTTTGCAGCTTCCATCAGCTGATCTCCAATTGTCAGCGTCGGGTTGAGTGCCGTCATAGGATCTTGAAAAATCATGGAGATATCGACACCACGTATGCTGCGCATGTCTTTTTCAGATAATGACAGCAAGTTGCGATCACGAAACCAAATTTCCCCTTGATCAACTTGTGCACTGTATGCAGGGAGAAGCCGCATGATACTTTGAGACGTCACACTTTTCCCGCAGCCTGATTCTCCTACAATGGCGAGGGTTTCTTTTTCATACACATCCACATTCACCCCGCGTACCGCTTGAACAGAACCGCCATATGTCCGAAAGCTAACATGCAGATCGATAATCCGAAGCATTTTTTTCATCACGCCATCACCTCTTCATCTTCGGATCAAGCGCATCTTGCAAGCCATCACCTAAATTATTAAAGCAAAACATCGTCAGCGAAATAAAAAATGCCGGAAAGAATAAACGCCACCAGTGACCATTATCTGACAGCACTGTCGGCAAGGCATCATTGGCCATCACACCCCAGCTTGCAAACGGCGCTTGAATCCCTAAACCAAGAAAACTTAAGAACGCTTCAGCAAATATCGCTGTCGGTACAGTCAGCGTCATCTGGACAATAATCGGTCCCATCGTATTCGGCAGTAAATTTCTGCGGATGATGCGCAAACTTTTTGCGCCAAAGGTTTTCGAGGCAAGGACATATTCTTGGCTTTTCAGCTGAAGGACTTGACCTCTCACGATTCTTGCCATCCCGATCCATCCTGTGACAGTGAGCGCCACAATAATAGTGACAAGGCCAGGCCCCATCAGAACCATCAATAAAATGACGACGAGTAAATACGGCAGACCGTAAAGCACCTCGACGATCCGCATCATGACATGGTCGTACTTCCCGCCTTTATAGCCTGCAATACCGCCATAGATGACACCGATTGCAAAATCAATGAGAGCGGCCATCACGCCCACAAATAATGAAATGCGTGCGCCGTACCAAGTACGTGTAAACACATCACGTCCAAGTTCATCTGTTCCAAACCAGTGAGCAGCTGATGGTGGCAAGTTTTGCATGGAAAGCCGCTGTTCTGTCACACTAATCGGTGCAAGGAGTGGGCCTAATACAGCCATGAAGAAAAGAAAAATCAGCACCGATAAACTAAACATAGCGAGTTTATTTTGTTTTAACCGTCGCCAAGTATCCGCCCAATACGAAAGTGAAGGTCTTTTAATGGCATGGACTTCAGATGTCTTTTGTTCTTTAGGAGCAAACCATTCATCTGGCACTTCATGCGCTTGATTCGTTTGATCATGCTGAAGGTGTATACTCATGCCTTTCCTCCTTTCTGATGCAGCTGGATCCTTGGATCAAGCAGACGATATGTCACATCTACAATGAAAAGAAGGGTAATTAAGATGATGCTGTAAAAAACAGTGGTTCCCATGATGACAGGATAGTCACGATTATTAATACTCTCAACAAAATATTTTCCCATTCCAGGGATCGCAAATATTTTTTCAATCACAAAACTGCCTGTTAAAATACTTGCGACAAGTGTGCCAAGGATCGTGACAACAGGTAAAAGTGCATTCCGCAGGGCATGTTTAAACACAATTTTATAAGGGGAAAGTCCTTTCGCTTTTGCAGTTCGAATATAGTCCTGCGACAGCACTTCTATCATGCTCGATCTCGTTAACCGGGCAATGATCGCCATTGGACCTACCGCCAGTGCAATGGTAGGAAGCACCATATGCATTGGACTTGTCCACATCGCTGTAGGAAAGAGCTTTACATTCACAGCAAGCTGCTGAATTAATAAGGTAGCAAAGATAAAGTTTGGTATGGATATACCGAAAACAGCAATCGTCATGGCGATATAATCAATCAAGCCATTATGCCGGAGGGCAGCCATGATTCCGAGCAAGATGCCGGAGATGACAGCAATCAAAATAGAGATAAGACCAAGTTCTAATGAGACTGGAAAACCTCTCGCCAATAAATCATTGACACTTTCAGAAGGCTTTTTAATGGAAGGACCAAAATCAAAAGTAACGATGGATTTTAAATAGATCATATATTGAACATAGAGTGGTTCGTCTAAGTGATAGTAGCTTTCGAGGTTTCGCTGGACAGTTTCGTTTGTATTTCGTTCTTCATTGAAGGGCGATCCTGGGATGACCTTCATTAAAATAAACGTTAACGTCGTAATCGTTAAAATCGTGGCAATCATCGCAATCAAACGCTTGAGCAAAAAGCTGGTCATCTGCCGTCTCCCCCTCGCTTAACAAAATGTTGTACGTGCGGCAAGCTCTGTCATGACAAGCATCGCTTGGTAGGCCTCTAATATATTCTCTGCTTGATACGTCACCGTTGTTGTCCCATCAATAATGGCAGTACCAGGCATTAAATTCGCCCATTCAGCTTGTCCATAATTGGCAAACTCAATCTTCAGCAGCGGCTGATCAGGTGGCGTCAGCGGCTTGATGTGATGAATCTCTTTCATTGCGACTTCCACTTGCTGAGAGATTAGTTGGTTGACTTTGGCAGGAGTAAGACATTTCACAGCAGATCTTGAAATGGTTTCTTTCACCGCCACTGTTTTCACGCCAGGCATTAACTTTTCTGCTTCAAGTGCCGCTTGATCGTCTCCGCATACAAGAATGACCGGAACACCATAATAGCCTGCGACATACGCATTAAAGCCCATTTCACCAACTGGATGATCATTTATGTAAAAATGTCTGACACCAAAAATCATACTGTGAGACATCACACCTTTCATTGATGCCCTCGCATGGTAGCCTAAAAAAACAGCGGCATCATACGTTTGATCTAATCCTTGAACCATTGAATAAGGCTTTACATCCCCTGATATGAGAGATGCTTCCTCATGCAAATCTTCAATCAACAGATTATTCATTTTAGAATGGCTATCATTCACTAAAATCTCGGTCGCCCCATGTGTAAGAAGAGCTTCTACACAGGCGTTCACTTCACCTGTCATGATTTTTCTCCCGCGCTCATAATTGTGCTGGCGGCTATCAACAAATGTATGATCAGCTAGACCAGTAATTCCCTCCATATCGACTGATACATAGAGCTTCATCCCCATCCCCCTTTAATTAAACTTAAAATTTGTGTATATTTTTCTAAATTTTCTAAAAAATTATATGAGAACTTGATTGATTTTTCAATACAATGTCTGAAAATAAGGAAATTAGACTCAGGTAATACAGGTCAAAAGCATTGATGCGAAAGGATTTATTTGACAGAAAAAACACCACTAGCTATGTCTTTAGTGGTGTTTGTCTGCTTCATCGATTTGCGATTTTAGCTGCGCATATTTTTTCATCGTTTGTGTAAACAAGTCATCGAACATTTGCGGTGCCTGCTGCTGGATGACTGCAGCGCCTTCTCCTGTAATCCCGCCTTTTGTTGCGACCCTATTCACCGTTTCAGCAAATGTCAGTCCGCGTTCAACAAGAACTTGTCCTGTACCGAGCAGCGCATATGTTAAAAATTCATAGGCTTCTTCTAAAGAAAGCTCACTATTCCGAACAGCGGCTCTCGCCATTTCTTCAAAGATTGCTGCAATAAAGCCCGGAGAAGAGCTTGTCAAATTACTCGCCGCATCAAACCGGTCCTCTTCTACTTCCCTGACGATACTAAAAGCTGAAAGCAGGCGGTGGAGTCGTTCTTGTGCCTCCTGTCCAGTGGTTTCACCATGCGCCACAAGGGATACACCCGTCCCTACGGCTGATGTCAAAGTGGGAATGTATCTAGAAACCGGCTGATTCGTATGTTGCATTAATTTGTCTAACGTGACAGCCGCTGCCACTGATACGATATGAAGAGATGTCTTTGCGGGGCTCAGCTGATCTAAGACATCAAGTACAGCAAGCGGTGGTACACAAACAAACACGACATCACATGATGCAGAGATGTCATCTAAAGAGCAAATGTTGACATGCTGGTTCTTCTCTTTCAGCTGTTGCAGCCGCTCCGTTTCACTTCTTGTATGGATCATAAACTGACTGGCATGAAGTACTCCTTTGTCCAGCCATTTTTGTACCATCATATCTGCCATGCTTCCATATCCAATGATTCCAATAGTCTCCACAGTTTAATCTCCTCTATTTTGCTTAGATTCACTACTTATTTTAACAATTTCCCACAATGTTTTCATTTTTATCCCACACTTTTTTCTTACGATAAAGTCAGTATCCACCACATACAGTCATTCACCTTAAACACATACATGTAAAAATCGATGAAAGAGAGTGATCTTGATGACACATCACAAAGATGAAAAACACACTTCTTATGAATTACAAACCATTGAACAGCCGAAACAAAAGCAGAAGAAGCCAAGTGGCTGGCTGAAGCCATTTGTCAGCGGGATTGTAGGAGGTACGTTAGCGTTAGGTGTTTACGTTCTAACTCCATATGCTCAGCATTCAGAAAATAGTTCAACTGATTCGTCAACGAAAACAGCCGCTGTATCGACAAATGATACAAGTACAAATTCGTCAAAAACAACAGCGTCACAAACATCGAATTCGACCAGCAGTATTTCAAGTATGGTCGAAAACGTATCACCAGCCATCGTCGGCATTACAAACTATCAAACACAAAGTCAAACAACCACAGATTTTGGCGATATGAACACACCTTTTGATGGATCACAGCAAAATCAAAACAGCAGCAGTCAAGAACAAGAAAGCGGTACCGGATCAGGGGTTATTTTCAAAAAATCCGGCAGTAAAGCCTATGTATTAACAAACAACCATGTGATTGAAGGAGCAAATAAATTAACAGTCTCCTTGCATAATGGCAAGACGGTAGCAGGAAAAGTGGTCGGTTCTGACCCGCTGACTGATCTTGCTGTCGTGGAAATTAGCAGCAGCGGCGTTACAAAAGTCGCTGAACTTGGAGACTCCTCATCCCTTCGTGCGGGAGAAACCGTCATCGCAATCGGAAACCCGCTTGGTGAAGATTTATCAAGAACAGTGACACAAGGAATTGTCAGCGGTGTCGATCGAACAGTTTCTATGGATACATCAGCTGGCGAAAGCAGTATTAATGTCATTCAAACAGATGCCGCCATTAACCCCGGTAACAGCGGCGGACCGCTTTTAACAACAGACGGAAAGGTTGTGGGGATCACCAGTATGAAAATTTCTGAAACAGGTGTGGAAGGTATCGGGTTTGCTCTCCCAATCAATGATGTCAAACCAATTGCAGAGCAGCTTCTCACAAAAGGAAAAATCGAACGACCTTATATCGGTATCAGTATGCTGGATCTCGAACAAGTACCAGATGCTTATCAGAAGGAAACGCTTGGACTGACTAGCAATCAGCTGGATAAAGGCGTGTACGTAAAAGAAATCGCTGCTGGCTCACCTGCTGCAAAAGCTGGATTAAAGGCAGAGGATGTCATCACCGCCATCAATGGCAAAAAAGTGACAACCGGCAGTGAATTACGTCACGAGCTTTACACGAATGCAAAAGTAGGAGATACCATCAGCATCACACTCGTTCGTAATGGAAAAGAAGAAACAAAACAAGTGACATTAACACAATCTGAATCAAAGCAAGTCAGCTCTTAACGAAAAAAGCAGCCCATAAAAATTGAGCTGCTTTTTTCATGTTCACTTGATTGGGACCAATCTTTGTTCAATTTCTGCTCGTTTGTGCTCTAAAAATGGCGGAAGTGCTAATTGATCACCAAGTTCATCCACGCTTTCATCCACTGTAAATCCAGGACCGTCTGTTGAGATTTCAAACAAGATGCCGTTTGGCTCTCTAAAATATAGGGCTTTAAAATAAAAACGTTCTACAACACCAGAGTTGGTGAAACCGGCTTTGGCTATTTTATCATGCCATTTTTCAAGCTCTTCTGCGTCCGCTACACGAAAGGCTACGTGATGAACACTCCCTCTGCCAGATCGCTCAGCAGGTCCTTCTGCTTTTTCAATGACATGAATCTCTGTTCCAGCTCCGCCTTGTCCTGATTCAAAAATCGTCACGATTTCCCCATCATTTGATTGTTCACGTGCTTTTTCTGTGAAACCAAGGATGCTCGTTAACACACTGATCGTTTTATCTGCTTCTGCGACTGTTAATTCTACTGGTCCCAAACCTCTGATCGCAAAATCAGCAGGAATCTCATCATGCACTGGCGGCTTCGCTCCATCTTGCACGCTTGGTTCTACAGTCAAAAACAGCTGCTGTCCTTCTGGATCTGTAAATTTCAAGGTAGGTCTGCCGCCTCTTAAAGAAGCTGTTTCTTTCTTTACACCTTTTTCTTCAAAGCGCTTTTCCCAAAAGGTGAGTGCCTCTTCTGAAGAGACAATCAGACCTGTGCGTGAGATCGCATTTGTTCCGTCCAGCCGGCGGGCGAGCATCGGTATTTCAAAAAACGTCAGCTCTGTACCAGGTGAGGCGACCTCATCTCCATAAAATAGATGATACATCGATGGATCATCTTGATTGACTGTTTTTTTCACCAGTTTTAAGCCAAGGATTTGGCGGTAGAAATCAACGTTTTTCTGAGCATTTGCTGTTAGTGCTGATACGTGGTGAATCCCATTTATTTTCATTGTGTTCACTCCTATTATAAAATATCTCGAATTCAAGATAATATCCTTATGAATAAAATAGGTCATTTTAGAAGAAAAGTCAACCATTCGGCTGCATCTTTATTGGATGTTCGGTTTTCGCCTATTAAATTAACATTAAATCGAAAATGTTATTATATTGTTCGTTTTTAAGATAACATTCATCCTAATATCTCCAATAAACGAACACTTTTAAATACAAATACGAAAATCAGAAAATTTTTTTAATTCTTGTTTTCCTAAAATCGTATTACAATGAACAAAATACATGTCACAGTAACGTACGAAAGTGATGCAGGAGGTCGTGTGTAATGAACAAAGAACAACCAGCGTTAAAACAAGACATCGGCTTATTTTTTGCCCTATCTCTTGTCATCGGAACAATTATTGGATCTGGCGTTTTTATGAAGCCTGGCAACGTCCTTTCTTATTCAGGAAGCTCAGGCATCGCCTTATTCGCATGGCTGTTAGGCGGGATCTTAACCCTTGCAGGCGGACTCACAGTCGCTGAAATTGGTACACAAATCCCGCGTACTGGCGGTTTATATGCCTATCTTGAAGAAGTATACGGTGAATTTTGGGGCTACTTATGTGGCTGGGTGCAAATTATTATTTACGGACCAGCGATTATTGGTGCTCTTGGTCTTTATTTTGGTTCATTATTAGCTAATTTATTTTCTCTTTCTTCTTTATGGGCTACAACCATTGGCATTATCACCGTTCTTTTTTTATGTGTGATCAACATCATGGGAACAAAATACGGTGGTTTTGTCCAAGGACTGACCACGATCGGAAAGCTTGTTCCAATTGCAGCAATTATTGTGTTTGGCTTATGGAAAGGAAATGAACATATTTTCACAGCCGTCAATGAGAGTATCGCACAAATGAACTTCGGTGCAGCAATTTTGGCAACATTATTCGCCTATGATGGCTGGATTTTGCTTGCAGCGCTTGGCGGTGAAATGAAAAATCCAGAGAAACTGCTTCCTCGCGCGATGGCAGGCGGTATTTTAATTGTCACAGCATGTTATCTCTTTATTAACATCGCCCTTTTGCATGTGTTACCAGCTGATCAAATCGTTCAACTAGGTGAAAATGCCACAAGCACAGCTGCTACAATGCTCTTTGGTCCCATTGGCGGTAAAATTATTAGTATCGGAATCATCATTAGTATCTTTGGCTGTTTGAATGGAAAGGTTCTTTCGTTCCCGCGTGTCATTTTTGCAATGGCAGAACGAAAACAAATTCCGTTTGCCAAAGCCATTTCACGCATTCATCCTACTTTTCAAACACCTTGGATCGCTGTATTTGTACAGATTTTGATTGCCATTGTGTTTATGATCGTCAGTAATCCCGAGAAGCTGTCAGAAGTTTCGATTTTCATGATTTACATCTTTTATGTGATGGCCTTTTTCGCTGTCTTTAAGCTAAGAAAACAAAACAAGGGAATGAAGCGCGCTTATAGCGTACCACTTTACCCGCTCACACCGATCATTGCAATTATCGGCTCTTTCTTTGTCTTAATCAGCACCATGATCACCGATTGGCAAAGCTGCCTGATCTCCATGCTGATCGGCATTGCTGGACTGCCGATTTATTACTACATGAAAAAAACACAAAATAAAGCAGAGCGCTAAGACAGCCTCTGCTTTATTTTTTATATTGCTTAATGACCTTATAAGATTCGTTTAAATATCTCATCAGCCGGTATGGCTTACTTAAAACCCGGATGGGGAGTCTTGAAATAAATCCATTCAGATTCGCCTTATACTCCTGCGTCATCCGCTTCGGCTTTGTGGCAATTTTTTCATACACTTCTTTGTAAAATTCCTTCATGATGTCGACTTGCACACTGATCTTCTGATGACACTCTGTACACTCAACGCTTTTCATCTGATCATTCACATAAACGATGCTGTGGAGGGTCTCTTCTTGGCACCGAGTACAGTGTAGGTTTGCTTCCATTTCGGTTTTCTTCAAGATACACAGCTCCTTTCTCGTTTGATGTTGCTCTTTTTATACAATACGATGGCTGTCAGCTGTTTATTGGACAGATGCTTCCTTTAAAATAGCTGCCGCAGTCAATTCATCGGTGACGAGCACCTGAATAAAGCCGCCGTTTAAAGCCCCTAAAATACTTTCAGCCTTATGGGTTCCTTCCACAACTGCGATGACTTTTTTCACGCTCTTTAATTGTTCTAACGATAATCCAATCACCTTTTGGTTCAGCTCATCTTGGACTGGTTTCCCTTCCCCGTCAAAGAAACGAAAACCAATATCACCAACAGCTCCTGATTGCCTTAAACCAGACAAATCTTCTTCTTTTAAATAACCGACTGTTTTCAATGTAGAGCCTTTATGCGGATTCCCAATACCGATCAGGGCAATATCAACATTTCTGCCTTCTTCAAGCACAGCTTCTATGTCCTGCATCGCCATCAGCCGCTCTTTTAATTCTTCTGTTTCTAAAATCGCAGGTGCATATAAATAGGAGCACGTACCATTCATCTTCTTTGCCAGCTCATATGCCAGCTGATTCGCGTGAATGTCGACTGCCTGCCTGCCCATTCCGCCCTCTAAAGGAATGACTTTGACATCGTTTCTTCGCTCAAATGGATATTCCTTCACTAGCTCGGCAAGTGTGGTTCCCCATGAAATACCGATTTTCTCAGCGCCTTTCATGTTTTTAGAAAGATAATAGGCGCCCGCTTGACCGACTGCCCGTTTGACCATCTCAGACATTGTCCCGACACTTGGGACAACGACAGCATCCGTTAATTGAAAGGTCGTTTCCAGCTGCTTTTCAAGTTCCACTGTATGAATACTTTCGTCTTTAATGTACACTTCAACGATTCCCACATCTTTTGCTTTTTGTAAGAGCTTTGAAATGACTGGTCTTGAGACATTGAGCTTTTTTGCAATCTCCTGCTGCGTCCACCCGTCTGTATAATAAAGATGAGCAACCTTGACGAGCTGTCGTCTTTCTTCCCAATTCAGCATGTGACATCATCCTTTTAATATACTATGATTACCAGTATACCAAACATTCGTTTCTAATTGGAACAATTGTTATGAAAATAAAAAAAGAGCGATTAACTCTCCGCTCTTTTTCCCTCGCTATATTTAGGCTGATACGTTCTCCCGCCATCTAATAAGAGTATCTGTCCGTGCAAATAGCTTCCCTCGTCACTTGCGAGAAATAAAGTGACTCCAGCAATATCTTCTGGTTTTCCTAATCTCCCGATAGGAATAAGGGATCGAAGCTGACTTTTCTCAAGCTCAGTCGGATAGAGCGTATCAAGCATCTGAGATTCAATGACGCGCGGTGCAATGACATTGATGCGGACATGATGGGAACCCAATTCCTTTACAAGCGAACGCATGAGACCAAATGCCCCGGCTTTTGACGCGTAATACTGGATGCCGCCGCCAGAGCCTGTTATCGCAGATCCTGATCCAATAATGACAACGCTGCCTTCTTTCCGCTCACATAGATAGGGTGCTAATGCTTTGATGCAGTAGAAAAGACCATATAGATTCACAGCCAGTGTCTTTTTCCAAAGTGAAAAATCAACCTCTAAAAAAGGAAGGGATTTCGTCATTCCTGCTGAATAGACAAGATGCCCAATGCCACCCAACTCCCTTTCAGCTGCTGACGCCATTTGCTGAACACTTTCCCACGATGAAACGTCAGCTTGGAACGTCAGCAGCTGAGGATGTTGCTGTTTTAAAAGCGAAAGTCCCTGTTCATCTATATCTGACACAGCTACACGATGCCCTTCTTTTAAAAAACGCTGAGCAATTTCTTTGCCGATTCCTTGGGCGCCACCTACGATGAGAACTGGTTTTTGTTGATTAGCCAGCGCTCTCACCCCCATCAAGCATAATTGCTGCTCCATCTGTAAATGCACCGTACGATGTACTTAAGAAAACCGTCATATGAGCCACCGTCTCCTTGATTTGCTCTTTGTCAGTAAGCAAATGGAGAGGCGGCGGAAGTAGTGCCAATACCCGGATGCCTTTGTCTTTAAATTCGCGCGCTAATCCTTTTGTCATGGCATTCAACATACTATTTGATGTAGCATGTGAGATCCCGCCATCACCTGTTATGCTGCCTGATGAGGAAATATTAATGATGCAGCCCTGCTTCTGATCCACCATATGCCACACAGCGGCTTGACTGGAAAGAAAGACTGTATTTACGGATCTTTCCACTTCATCGACCCATATCTCAGGACTTACGTCATCAATCTCCTCATCTGCTTTTTGCTCGGCTTGATTGACTAAAATATCAAGCTTGCCGCATGTATCGATGACTTGTCTTAGCATAAGCGTAGCATCACGCGGTGTCTCAAGCGGATTGATGACAACAGTCGATTGGCCGCCTAATTTTTCAATGTCTTCGCTTATCGACTTTGCTTTTGATTCATCACCAAAAGCGTGTATGAAAACATGTGCACCTGCCTGGGCCAAAGCCAGGCAGATGGCTTCTCCAAATCCATCTGTGCTATCTGTCACAAGTGCCACTTTCTGATGAAGCTGGACGTGCACACGGATCTCCTCCCTATCCCTTGTTTGGCATTTATTTTCTCAGCTTACTCACAATATCAAGAGCTGCTTCATAAAAGCCTTCTGAGATGGTTGGATGCGGGTGAATCATTTTGGCCATCTCTTCAGCTGTTCCTTCTAAATACATAAATGAGGAAGCCTCTGATATCATCTCCGTTACATGCGGACCAACCATTGTAGCGCCAATGACTTCACCATATACGGTATCGTACACGAGTTTAATAAAGCCGGTTTGAACACCTGCTGCCAACGCTTTTCCACTTGCAGCTAAATCAAATCGCTCTGCCCGCACGTTCAGCCCTTTCGCTTTCGCCTCTTTCTCAGTCAGTCCAACACTCGCTACCTCTGGCAATGTATAAATACATCTAGGAACGATGTCGTGATTCATTCTTTCAGGCTCGCCGCATATATTGCTAACCGCAACGGCTGCCTCTGCCATCGCCGCATGAGCGAGCTGATAGCCGCCGGCTACATCGCCAATTGCATATACACCTTCAGCACTTGTCTTCATCTCGTCGTTTACTTTAATAAAAGGGCCATCCAGCTGAAGATCCAGCTGACTGACAGCAGAGACATTTGGTCTTCTTCCGACACAAACTAACAGTCTTTCAGCCGTAAAGATGTGCGTCTCTCCTTTATCGTCTGTCGCATGAATCGCTTTGACTCCTTCGCTTTCTGTTACCTCTGTCACCGTCGTTTTCTTTGCGATATGGATGCCTTTTTTCTTCAATTCTTTTTCTAGTAATTTCGACGCTTCTTCATCTTCCTGCGGAATAATCGACGGAGCGGCTTCTATAATGGTGACTTTTGATTGGAGACTCTGGAAGATACAGGCCAGCTCAAGACCAATTACACCCCCGCCAATGATGACGACAGATGCAGGAATATCTGGGATGTCAAAGATCGTATCACTTGTGTCAAATTGAATCTCTTTGAGCCCTGGAATAGGCGGAATAGCAGGTGATGAGCCAGTGGCAATGATCAGCTCTTTTGTTTCAATCGTTTCTGACCCATCTTGTTTTTCAATGTCAATGCGATTTTTTGTGACAGCTGTCCCTCTGCCGTTATATACATCAATCTTTCCTTGCTTTAATAAAAAGGCGATTCCGCCCCTGAGTTTTTCGATGACATCATCTTTACGTTTTCTCATTTTATCAAAAGAAAGAACCATCTCACCTGTTTCGATTCCCCAGCTTTTTGCTTTCTCAATGGATTCAATGACTTCTGCATGTTTGAGCAGTGTCTTTGAAGGGATACAGCCTCGATTTAAACAAGTCCCCCCTAGAAAATCCTCTTCAATCAATGCAACCTTGTGTCCACGTTCAGCGGCTTGAAGGGCGGCAGTGTATCCGCCAGGCCCTCCGCCAATGACTGTCAGATCATACGTTTTTGTCATCCGATTCATCTCCTACATTAGCAATTCAAATGGTTGTTCAAGCACTTTTTTAAGGTCTGTTAAAAAGGCCGCTGCTGGTGCACCATCTACCACTCGATGATCAAATGATAAGCTGACACCCATCATTGGCCGCACCTGAATTTCTCCATCGATCACTACAGGTTTTTCTTGAATGCGTCCAACACCTAAAATCGCCACTTCCGGCTGATTAATAATTGGGGTAAACGTATCAATGGCATACATCCCTAAGTTACTAATGGTAAATGTAGACCCTTTCAACTGGTCTGGCAGCAGCTTTTGATCGCGTGCATTTCGACCAATTTCTTTTGCTTCTTTTGTGAGCTGTTTCAGCCCTTTTTGATTTGCATGAGAAATGACCGGAACCATTAAGCCGTCTTTCACAGCAACCGCGAGACCAATGTGCACATCCTCATGGAAATGGAGCTCATTTTGTTCAAACGTCATATTGATTTGCGGATGGCGCGTGAGGACACTGCTGACCGCATGGATGATGATTTCTGTAAACGACAATCTGTAGCCTGTCTCTTTTTCAATCGCTGGGAGCAGCTGTTTGCGCACTTCTTTTGCTTTTGTCATATCAATTTCACTTGTTAATGTGACGTGCGGCGCTGTAAAGGCACTTTGTGACATGCGATCTGCGATCACTTTTCTCATCCCGGCTAGTTTTTGTGTTCTCACTGGAGCAGCCTCTGCCTTTTGTGCGCCTGCTGCTTTTACGTCACTCTTCATGATTTTTCCGTGGACGCCAGAACCAGCAACATTCGCTAAGTCGATCCCTTCACGAGCAGCCACTTTTCCTGCAAGAGGTGATACTCGCTGACCTTCCTCGCTCGTATGAAGGGCCGCTTCGACATCCCGTTTTTGAATTCTGCCTTTTGGTCCTGTACCAGATACTTCGTGAATGGCTACTTGGTGATCTTTTGCCGTTTTTCTCGCTGCAGGTGTTGCGCGTACTTTCTCACCCACCGTTGGTTCAACGTCAGTCGAAACAGATGGTTCAGATGGTGATGACGTTCCGCTGTCTTCAGAAGATGCTTCATCTGACTGCGCTGGCGGCTCGCTCGGTACCTGCTCATTTGCCTCTCCGATATATCCAATGACAGCATTGACTGGAATCTGATCATCTGCTTCGTAATATTTCTTTAGAAAAACGCCATCATCATAGGCTTCAACCTCGATATTGATTTTGTCTGTCATAATCTCAAATAGAGGCTCACCGATTTCAACCGAATCTCCTTCTTCTTTAAACCATTGAAGCAAGGTACCGATCTCCATCGTACTGCTTAGCTTCGGCATAAATATCTCTTTTGGCATGATCTTCTCCCCCTTTACTTAAGAGCGCACGAGCTCTTTTGCTGCTTCAATAATATCTGGCACTTGTGGAATGACTGCTTTTTCCAGCGTTGGGTTGTACGGTATTGGAACGGCAAGACCGCCAAGTCGTTTAATAGGTGCATCTAAATAGTCGAAGGCTTCACTTTCCGCTATCATACTCGCAATCTCTCCGCCGTAGCCGCCTCGTTTCACTGCCTCATGCACAACGATACATTTGCCTGTTTTTTTCACAGATTCAATAATGGTTTCTTCATCTAATGGGACGAGCGTTCTCGGATCAATGATCTCGACATCGATTCCTTCCGCTTCTAGTTCCTTCGCTGCTTCGAGCGCTTTGTGCACCATAATGGCTGTTGCGACAATTGTGACGTCCTTTCCGCTTCTCTTCACATCCGCTTTCCCTAAAGGAATCGAATACTGCTCTTCTGGTACTTCACCAATTGTTTTATATAAAAGCTTGTGTTCATAGAAAATGACAGGGTTGTCATCATCCATTGCTGCTTTTAAAAGTCCTTTTGCATCATAAGCTGTTGAAGGCTGAACCACCTTTAGTCCAGGAATATGAGCCATCCACGCTTCTAAGCTTTGGGAGTGCTGCGCTGCGGCACCTGTCCCGGAACCTGCTGGTGTTCTGACAACAAGCGGCACTTTCCCTTTTCCGCCAAACATGTAACGTGTTTTCGCTGCTTGGTTTACAAGCTGATCCATTGCAATTGTAATAAAGTCAGAGAATTGTAGTTCTAAAATCGGACGCATCCCTGTCAAAGCCGCTCCGACTGCGCCTCCTGCGATGGCAGCCTCTGAAATCGGCGTATTGCGGACGCGTTCTGGACCGAATTCCTCGATCATCCCGCGCGTGACACCAAATGCGCCACCGTATACGCCGATATCTTCACCTAAAATGAAGACATCTTGATTTTTTCTCATTTCCTGACTCATTGCTTCTCGAACGGCTTCTAAATATGAAATCTCTCTCACTGTCGTGTTTGTCACGTGATTCCCCTCCTAATTAGGCGTATACATCCTCTAATAGTGTGTCAATTGATGGTTCTTTACTATTTTTCGCAAATTCAACAGATGCCTCGATCTCTTGCTTCGCTTCTTCTTGTAAACGAGCAGCCTGCTCTTCTGTCAGAACATCTAGCTCCATTAAGAGTGACTTAAAGCGTTTAATTCCGTCTTTTTGTCTCCATTCTGTCTCTTCTTCACGTGTACGGTATTTTTTCGCATCACTCTTTGAGTGACCCTTCCAGCGATACGTTTTCATTTCAATGAGTGATGGCCCTTCTCCAGCTCTTGCACGGCTTACCGCTTCATCTACTGTATTCATGATCTCAACCATGTCATTTCCATCAACTGTTTTCCCTGGCATTCCGTAGCTTTCTGCTCTTGTTGAGATGTCTTCAATGTTGATCATTTCTTTCACAGGACCAGACATGCCGTATTGGTTGTTTTCACAAATAAACACAACAGGTAAATCCCAAATGGAAGCAAGATTCAGCGCTTCATGGAAGCTGCCTTCATTTGTGGCGCCGTCTCCGAAGAAACAAAGGACCACAAAGCCTTCCTTTTTCATCTTGGACGTGAGCGCCGCACCTGTTGCAAGTGGAATACCGCCGCCAACAATTCCATTTGCCCCAAGGTTTCCTTTTTCTAAATCGGCAATATGCATGGAACCGCCTTTTCCTTTGCAGTAACCTGTTTCACGTCCGAACAGTTCAGCCATCATTTTATTGACCTCTGCACCTTTTGCAATACAGTGACCATGTCCGCGGTGTGTACTGACAATCTTATCTTCATCCTTTAACACAGCAATAGATCCAACAGCCGATGCTTCCTGTCCAACACATAAATGGGTCGTTCCATGGATTAATCCTTTAGCAAAGAATTGATCGACCTTTTCATCAAAATATCTTACTAACCACATTTGTTTATATAAATCTGCTAATTTCTCATGACTAATCTGTTCAGGCAAAGTGATTTGTTTTTGCATTTCTTCTCTCCCCTTTACATTTGTTCTTATGTGTTACATTTGTAATTATCATACGTTTAACTCTCATTGAAGTCAAGCATTTCCGTTTATTTTTTAAGCGTTTTCATCTTTTTTCAGAAAAAAAGAGAAAGGCAAAGCCCTTTTCCAAAGACCTTCTCTTTCTCTCCATCTCGTACATTCTCATTCATCTGGATACATCATGATTTTGACGCTTTCACCTTCTGGATGCCTAGCGCATTCTATCGCCTGACGAAGCTGACTTAATGGATATCGATGCGTCACCATTTTTTCTGTATGAACGACCTTTGCTTTTAAGAGCTCCAGCGCTTCACGATAATGGTATGGATGCGACGAATAAGCTCCGACTACTTTCACTTCATCATGGAAAAAACGTTCTGCTGGAATGGAGACATCCCCTTTCGGAAAGTGAGCAAAGACCAAAATCGTTCCGCCTCTTGCGACAGCTTGAAATGCTTCTTTTAAAAGCGCACTGCTCCCCACAGAAATAATGACAAGGTCCGCTCCCTTTCCACCTGTTTCTTTCATGACGCGGTTTTCTACTGGCTCAGATGCTGGATGAAAGGCGACGTCCGCCCCAAGATTTCTTGCTTGAAGGAGCCTGTTCT
This sequence comes from Bacillus sp. GbtcB10, assembly GCF_019091365.1. Lineage (NCBI taxonomy): Bacteria > Bacillati > Bacillota > Bacilli > Caryophanales > Bacillaceae > Bacillus > Bacillus sp. GbtcB10. Next base: position 393,299 of record NZ_JAGXJP010000001.1, on the reverse strand, counting down.
CATTTACGTCTGTGATCATCACTTTTCCAGCCAAATAATATTTGGCAAGCTGTAATTGAATGCAGCCAATTTGCCCCGCTCCAAGAATCAACACCGAATCTCCAGGATGAACGGGCGCCCTTTCAAAGCCGTGAAGACAGCAGGCAACCGGTTCGACCATCGCTCCTTGTTCATATGAGACGTCATGTGGGAGTTTGCCCATTGTATGCTTCACATGTAAAGCAGGAACACGAATATATTCCGAAAAACCGCCCGGCTCTACATTTGTGGCTGCAAATTGCGGGCACATTGTATAAAATCCTCTTTGACAAAAGTCACAAGTAAAACAAGGGACATGATGCGCTACATACACCCTGTCTCCCGTTTGAACATGTGTGACGTGACGGCCTGTTTCGATAATGTCACCAGCGATTTCATGCCCTAGCACTGTGCCAGGAGGTACCGTCTCATGTGTCGCTTTATAAATATCCGTCCCGCATAACCCGCAGGCACGCATTTTTAATAATACTTCATCATCACCAATGGCTGGCCGCTTCCGCTCCTCGTAACGAATGTCCTCTGAAGAATAAAAGACAGCTGATTTCATTTAGCCGCATCCTCCTTTTCATCACATGTCGCAAGACTCTGCAAGGATTGAACGAGCTGCTTGTACTCACTCATCTCACTTGAAATCCAGTAGCGTCCGCCAAATATTCGCGCAGGTCCCACTCTGACATATACTTTCCCGATATGAGGATATGGTTTTAAAAACAATTTTCCTTTAATATCGGACACGACATATGTGTGCCACCTGCCAAAAGCACCTATTTTCAGCTCATCTTCACTAATCATGATATTCGTTGGCTGATTCAGGCCAGTGATGCTAGAAAGCATAAGGATAGGCAGCGTATAGACACCTAACACAGCTAATGGCTCAGGTCCTGCCGACATCAACGTATAAAGAGACCAGAGAAAAAACACACATATTAACAAGGCCGGAAGGAAAATAGAAAACATGGCAGACGTTCGGCTATAAGCATGCTGCTGCATGAGAGCTCCTCCTTTCAAATGACATGGAAGGAGCTTTCGCAGCTCCTCCACGCAATCATCGTTCACTTAATATGATCGATAATTTTTTCAATATCCTCTTCAATGCCAAATCCCGTTAAAAAAGATAACGTTTGAATCACAGGCGTTCCTTTTGTATCACTAACAGGCGTTGTCGTCACAATTAAATCAGCACCCTCCGCTTTCTGCGGAACCTCAGATGCCTTACACTGTTCAACGATGACATCGTATCCTTTTTCCTTTAATGTCTCTTCTACCTTTTTTGCCACAACCGTTGACGTAGCAACTGCCGTTCCGCAAGATACTAATATTTTTTTTGCCATGAGAATCCCTCCAGCTCATTTATTGATCTTTCTGATCTAAGCCCATTTCTTTTGCATACTGCTTTTTAATATCATTTCGCACCCAGTACCAAAGAAGCGCATATGCCAGTGCACACACAATCGCTGCAATGAAGTAAGGATTGCTCGGATCAAGAAGTCTCACCATGATCCAAGGAATGACGTGAGAACCAAGATCGATACCAGAGATCATATTTGCCCCTTCTGGGAAGTCGAAACCAACTGCTTTCCCCATTGTGGTGGCGAGTGGTGCAAGGTTCGTTGCAATGAAGAAAACAATCATTAAAGTAAAAATACTGTTAATGAGGCCGCGAATAATATTCCCACGAGCGGCTGCTACTGCCCATACGACTGTAAATGGCAGAACCGATAAGTCTGCAAACGGCAGCATACCATTGTAAGGAAGGACGACAGCAAGCAAAATGGTGATTGGCACCATCAAAAGGGCTACAGCCATATTCGCTGGATGACCAATGACAATCGCTGTATCCAAACCAATATAGACATTTTTTCCAGGGAAACGCTTTTGAATATAAGAACGAGCACCCTCAGAGATTGGAATAAGTCCTTCCATTAATAAAGCAACCATTCTTGGCATTAACACAAGCACTGCAGCCATTTGAATTCCAAGAGTCATGACACCTTTTGCATCATAGCCGCCAAGAAGACCAATAATGATACCAAGTATAAGACCCATCACAAGCGGTTCACCAAAGATGCCAAAACGTTTTTTCAAAGTTTCTGGATCCGCATGAATTTTGTTTAAACCAGGGATTTTATCAATCACGCGGTTTGACGCATACATGAGCGGAGCGAAGTTGACCGTTTCAGCATGAGCCATCGATACGCCTTTTAATCCGAAATGGTGTTCAATCGTCGGTGCCGTCCAATCGGCGAGTTTTAGTGTAATCGCAGAAACGATTAAACCAACGGCAAGAGCTAAGAACATATTATGATAAGCGTAGTAAGTAACAGAAGCAGCGAAAATCAAATGCCAGAAATTCCAAATATCCACATTCAATGTTTTCGTAAAGTTAACAGACAGCAAAATGACATTTAACAAGAGCACAAGAGGAATCATCAAAGGGGCAACAGGTGTACCAAATGAAATGGCGGCTCCAATCGGCCAGCCGACATCTAAAATATCAAGCTTTAATCCAAGAGAATTGACCATGGCTTTGGCTGCTGGTCCAAGACCGCTTACAAGTAAATTAATGACAAGATTGACCCCGACAAATCCAATTCCGATCGTAATACCTGCACGGAAGGATTTTTTAAATCCTTGCCTTAAAATCATACCGAATAACGTCATAATAATTGGGAGCATAATTGTTGGCCCTAAGTCTAAGATGAAATCGACGGCTTGCTTGATCATACATCCACCTCCTGATTTTAGATAAAGCGCTTACATTATGTCGTGAATAACTATTGGTTTAATTCTTTTTGAAGTACATCAACAGCTTCTTCATACGATGTCATCTGAGATAAACTTGTCATTACTTCTTCTTTTCTGAAAAGCGTCATCAGTTTCTCTAACATCACGAGCTGCTTACTAGGTTCAGAGATTGCCAGAACGAACACAATTTTGGCTTGAACTGTCTCGTGAGGGCTTCCCATCTTATGAAAAATAACAGGTTCCTTTAATGTCGCTACACTGATCGCCGGTTTGTTTACATGTTCAGGATCTGTATGGGGAATGGCCACCCCAAAGGTCGCAAGAGGAAGACCGGTCGGATATGTTTTTTCTCTTTCAAGCACTGCTGGTAAAAAGCTCGATTTAATATATCCTCCAGTTTCTAACCTTTCTGCTAAATAGGCAGTCACCTCCTCACTTGAAGATGCTTCGTATTGCAGCTCAATCAGTTGTTGATCTAACTCAAACAAGCTGTTCAAACAACCACCCCTTTCATTTGGTATAAATATGAACACATGTAACAAAAAGAATGAACATTTTAAAATAGAACCTTTTGTAAAGCGCTTACAAATAGATGTTTTATAAAATGTTCAATACTGTTACCTTTGTAAAGATATTATAATATTCGAAATTATAAGTCAATGTTCCTAGGAAAATTTTTATAAAAAAAGATGCAGCTTTTTGCCGCATCTCTTTCATTACATCACATCAACTTCTTGTTAAATATGGCTTCCTATATCTAAAAACTCAGCTACAAAAAGGTTGTCTGTCTGCTCTGTCATTTCTTTTTTTGTGCCGATTTTTTCGATTCTGCCCTCATTCATCACCACAACACGATCAGCGATATCAAACGCTTCTTCTTGATCATGCGTCACAAAGATGGTCGTCATTTGAAATTCTTGATGAACTTTTTTCAGCCAATGTCTTAAGTCTTTTCTCACCTTTGAATCTAGTGCACCAAAAGGTTCATCTAAGAGAAGAGCTTTGGGTTTAACGGCTAGAGCACGTGCAAGTGCTACACGCTGCTTTTGTCCACCTGACAGCTGCTCTGGATAACGGTGTGCATACTGCGTTAATTGAACGACTTTCAGCAGCTCATGCACCCGCTCTTTGATGTCTTTTTTAGGCAGCCTTTCACCTCTAGGTTTCATCTTCAATCCAAAAGCCACATTATCAAATACCGTCATATTTCGAAAAAGCGCATATTGCTGAAAGACAAAACCAATTTGCCGTTTTCGCACTGGGATGTGAGTATAATCCTGTTCTCCAAATAAGATCTGTCCTGCATTCGCATCATCAAGCCCTGCAATAATTCTTAATAAAGTCGTCTTACCTGATCCAGATGGTCCTAGTAAGGATATTAATTCCCCATTTCCGATCGTCAAATCCACGTTTTGCAAAACCTTCGTCTGCCCAAATTGCTTTGATATTTGTTTCGCTGTAATCCCCAAGGCTGATCCCTCCATTCATTTTGAACGCTTGCCAAGCCTGTGATCTCTCTGCTGAATGATCTGCTTGATGATTAATGTAATGACCGCTACAAACGCCATGAGAGAGGCCACAGCAAAAGCCGCTTGGAATTGATACTCGTTGTATAGAATTTCTATATGAAGCGGCATCGTATTCGTCATTCCGCGTATATGACCAGATACAACCGACACTGCACCAAATTCACCAATCGCCCTTGCCCCTGCTAAAATGGCGCCGTAAAAAAGGGCCCATTTTATATTTGGAAGTGTCACAAGGAAAAAGGTCTTCCACCCACTGGCACCAAGCGTAAGCGATGCTTCTTCCTCATGAATGCCTTCATTTTGCATAAACGGAATTAATTCTCTCGCAACAAAAGGAAATGTCACAAAGATGGTCGCAAGAATCATCCCCGGTACAGAGTAAATCACTTTCCATCCATTTGCTAAAAGCCACGGTCCTAAAAGTCCATTTGAACCAAATAAAAGTACAAATACAAGTCCTGCAATGACAGGTGACACCGCAAACGGAAGATCAATGACAGTCGTTAACAAACGTTTTCCCGGGAAATGAAATTTTGTGATGAGCCAAGCAGCACTGACCCCAAAAATCATTTGAAGCGGCAATGTGATCATCACAATGAAAACAGTCAATTTGATTGCCGCAATCGTGTCTGGATGTGAGATGGCAAGAAGATAAGAACTCCATCCTTTCTCAAAGGCCTTTGAAAACACAGCAATCAACGGCACGAGTAAAAACAAAATCAAAAAAACATACACCACACCAATCAACATACTCTTCACCGCTTTTGATTCCGTCACAGGACTCCTGTACTTGATGCGGTGCTCTTTAAGAAGCTCCCTTTCCAATCGTCTCACCTCACTTCCACTTGTTTTTTCCGCTCGACAAACCACTGCAATCCGTGAATCAATAACAAAATGACAAATGATAAGAGCAGCATGAAACAAGCAATGGCTGCGGCACCTTGATAATCATACTGCTCAAGCTTAGACATGATCATCAGTGGTGTAATCTCTGTTTTAAACGGAATATTTCCCGCTATAAACACAACGGAGCCATATTCACCGAGTGCTCTTGCAAATGCAAGAGAAAATCCAGTCATTACCGCTGGAAACAAGGCAGGCAGCAGTACATGAAAAAAGGTCTGTTTTCTTGTAGCACCAAGTATGGCTGCAGCCTCTTCCACTTCCTGCTCAAGCCCCTCAATGACCGGTTGAACCGTTCTTATGACAAATGGAATGCCAATAAAAATCAGTGCCAAAATAATACCGAGCGGGGTGTAAGCCACCTTCACATGCAAAAATTGCCCAATCCACCCATTCGGAGAATATAGAGTCGTCAAAGCGATGCCAGCCACTGCCGTTGGAAGAGCAAACGGCAAATCGATGAGGGCATCCAGGATGTTCTTTCCTGGAAACGAGTACCGCGTGAGAACCCATGCGATCAGTACACCGAAACCTGCATTGATGAGTGCAGCTGCAAAAGAAGTCGTAACCGTAAGCTGCAGCGACTTTAGCACCCGCGCATCACTAAAGACATTCCAAATTCCTTCTGCTCCTAATGAAGCCGTCCAAATAAATACCATAGATAAAGGAATCACGACAATCGCACTGACATAAACAAGTGTCACTCCGAGACTCAGCCCGAATCCAGGCAATACACGTTTTCTTTTATTGGCGGCAGCATAGCCTTTCTTCATCACGTCGCCCCCTATTTTTGTCCGCTATATATTTGATCAAATAATCCGCCATCATCAAAAAATCTTTTCTGCGCCTTTCGCCAACCGCCAAATGCCTGATCAATGGTCACCATATCAATCTCTTTAAATTGATCTTTATATTTGTTTAGCACTTCTTGATTTCTTGGTCGATAATAGTTTTTAGCCGCTATTTCCTGTCCTTTTTTAGAATACAAATAATCTAAATAAGCCTTTGCCACTTTCTCTGTTCCTTTTCGTTTCACATTTTGGTCGACAACGGCAACGGGCGGCTCTGCTAGAATACTAATGGAGGGACTGACAATCTCAAATTTGTCTTTACCTAATTCATGCAGTGTCAAATAGGCTTCATTTTCCCAAGCAATTAACACGTCACCAAGACCGCGCTCGACAAAAGTTGTTGTGGCGCCACGAGCACCTGAATCGAGTACTTCGACATGCTCATATAACTTTTTCACAAAATCCTTCGTTTTTTCTTCATCCCCATGAAAGGTTTTATCGGCATATGCCCATGCGGCTAAATAATTCCATCTTGCACCGCCTGACGTTTTTGGATTTGGTGTGATGATGGATACACCTGGCTGAAGCAAGTCATCCCAGTCTTTAATATTTTTGGGGTTTCCTTTCTTCACAAGAAACACAATCGTAGACGTATAAGGTGTGGACTGATTTGGAAATTCTCTTTGCCAATCCTTTGAAAGTAGCCCTCGATCTGCAATGGCATCAATGTCGTACCCAAGAGCAAGTGTAGCCACGTCTGCTTCGAGTCCATCAATAATCGATCTCCCCTGCTTACCTGATCCTCCATGAGACTGCTGTATCGTCACATCCTCACCGGTTTTGTCTTTCCAATAAATCTGAAAGGCTTGATTGTATTCCTGATACAATTCACGTGTAGGATCGTATGACACATTCAACAGCTCAATCTTTCCCTTTTGATTTGAGGCTTCATTCGCATTTGAGCATGCAGCACTTGTGATGATGAAAAGTGTCATCGCAATAGACATCCATATCCTTTTTTTCATGTTATCCGCTCCCTTTCACATTGAATAGTGACACCAACCTTGCCGTTTTCAGTTCTATACGCAAAAAAGGCCCTCAGCGATTGAAGTACAAAAAAGTCCTGTACGTCAATGCCAAGAGCCTTCGGTTGTCCGATCAGCTATGTATGATTGATGTTAGTCTATATATTATTCAAACTATTCACAGGTGTCAACTGTGTTTTTATTTTAATGAAAACTAAAAAGAAACGCCTTCTTGATGAGGCGCTTCTTTTCCCGGGAAATGCTATTGATCTGCAGCTACCTTTAGATTGACACCAACAGCAGTTCCATTTCTCGTTGAATCAGCTACTCCAGTGAATGTCCCTGCTTTTCGATCAATCAGTAAAGCTTGCACATTCCCTATATCAATAGGGGAACTGCCAAACTGGTGACCCATATCATTTAACTTTGTTCTTACATCTAGAGGGACACCTACTTCATAACGATACGAAGTTAAGCTGTTTGTGTAGATTCTTGGCTCTTCTACCGCATCCTGAAGCTCCATGTCATATTCAAGTAAATTGAGAATCGTCTGTGAAACAGAAGCAATGATCGTCGTTCCACCAGGAGATCCAACAGTCATGACAGGCTCTCCATCTTTAAAAATGATCGTCGGGGTCATACTTGATAATGGGCGTTTATTGGGCTGGACTTCATTTGCACCGCCAGGTCGTGCATCAAAATCAGTTAGTTCATTATTTAAGAAAAATCCATACTCTGGAACAAGAATCCCTGTACCAAATAATTGTTCAATGGTTGTTGTAAATGACACAACATTTCCCCACTGATCTGCAACAGTAAAATGGGTCGTCTCACCAATGGTTTTATCTTCTGGCTGAGGAACAATTGGGGATGGGTTTTTCTCATCCTCATATGCCCAAGGATCTCCTTCTTTCGGGCTGCGATTCATTTGATCTAATTGAATGAGAGAGGCTCTTTCTGAAATGTAATCATCGTCTAGTAGTCCTTTTAGTGGAACATCTACGAATTCGGGGTCGCCGGCATATGCGGCTCTGTCAGCATAGGAGAGGTGCATTGTTTCAGCAAGCAGCTGATATTTTTCGAATGATTTGGGGTCATACTGAGACAGGTTAAAATGGTCAAGTATTTTGAGAATTTGTAGCATAAACACCCCGCCTGAGCTTGGTGGAGGCATGCTTGCAAGCTGATATCCTTTATAGTCTCCCCAGATTGGCTTGTCAGTCTTGACTTCATAACGTTTGATATCTTTTGAAGTCATCGTCCCGCCAAAATCTTGAACTGTATTTGCAAGTGCCTTTGCTACTTTTCCTTCATAAAACGCTTTGCTTCCTTTTTTCGCAATGAGTTTAAATGTTTTTGCAAGACCTGGCTGGACAAGCAGATCTCCTTCTTCGAGCGGCTGATCATTTGGAAGAAAAATTGGCGCTGCGGCCGTTTTTTTCAATTTCCCTTGGTGATCATCAATCGCTTTTGCCAAGACAGAATCAATTTCAAAACCATCTTCTGCAAGTTGAATGGAGGGCTCAATCAATTCCTTCATAGAACGAGTACCCCACTTATCTAATGCAGCTTCAAGACCTTTTACAGTCCCTGGAACACCTACCGCATTTCCATGTGTAGATCGCTCAGCAAACGGAATCACTTTTCCATCATCTGTTAAAAACATGTCAGGTGTTGCGCCCTGTGGTGCTCGCTCTCTGCTATTGATGATGGAAGTTTCCTTTGTTTTCCCATCATAAACCATCATAAATCCGCCACCGCCAATTCCTGACATCATTGGCTCTGTTACGTTAAGTGCGTACTGAATGGCAACAGCAGCATCCACTGCGTTCCCACCTTTTTTCAATACGTCAGCACCAATCTCCGATGCAAGCGGATGTGCAGTAGCCACCATACCATCTTTACCAACAGCTACTTTATTCCCATGAGTTTCGTTTGCAGTGACTTGGCTGACCGGCAGAAAAAACGAGAAAACAAACAGACATATGGACAAAACAGTTAGAGAAATGCGTTTCATGAACAACACCCCTTCCATATTCTTACTTTGACCTTACCGACTTCTTGACCAGAATACAATAGATTATTCTAAAATTTCAAAATTTTTCATTATATCATCCTATATCTGCCAAACAAAACGCATGTTTTCAAAACATATGACATGCACAGTTCGTAGTAATAAAGACATACGATTTCCAAGTTTGAAACTTCACGATATAATAAACTCATAACAAAGGGGGAAAAAGGATGAACCACAAAAGCACTTTATTTTGGGAATCTTATTGGGAAGAAAAATCAGGAAAAACTCCTGATCACGCCTCTGTTTCTGCTTGGGCATTTGGCGCAGATCCAGATCACTTGCTTGACCTTGTACAACAAGGAAAAAAAACAGCCACTTGTTCTGGATACCTTTTTTACGAAAAAGAACAAGAGCCTCTTCCAAAACCCGGTCAATATGCGGTCATTTTGGACAGCCAGGAGGAACCAAAAGCCATCATAGAGATCACACAAGTAGATATCATGCCAATGAATGAGGTTCCTGAATCATTTGCAAAAGCAGAAGGTGAAGGCGATCTTTCATATGACTATTGGTACAAAGAACATGAAGAATTTTTCACAGAAGCCCTTAAGCCGTACGGATTAACATTTAAGGAAGATATGCTTCTTGTTTGTGAGCGGTTTAAGCTTGTTTATTCAGCTTCTTAACGTTTAAGCGGTGCCAAAAATGGTCCGCTTTTTTGCTTTCTTTTCCCCTTTCTGAAAAAGGTGAGTTGAGATCACATCTTTAGGTCAGAATAAGATCAAATAGAAAAAGTGAAGAAATTTTCGACTACACCTGTTTTTTTTCGACAAAAGAATATATAATTATTTGATGTGTGCATTGTCTCATTTATACAATGGAGGGTTTTTACATGTTAAAAAGGAAAAAAGACAAGTTTTCCGTCTTGTTAACGGAAATTGCTAAAAATTTAGATGAAACTGCTGAGTATTTTGTTAGCTATAAAGTAACAAATCAAACCACTCTGAAAGAATTTTCTGACACATTGAAGGAATATGAGACAAAAGGTGATAATCATGTTCATACCATGATTAAAGAGCTGAATAAAGCCTTTATTACACCGATTGAACGTGAAGACATTCTTCAATTGACGAATAGCCTCGACGATGTTTTAGACGGCATTGAGCATTTTTCAGCAACTTTAGAAATTTATTCAATTACAAGCTCTGACGAACATATCGACAAATTCAGCCACTACATCAGAGAATGTGCGAAAGAAATTTTAACGACTATTGAATTACTGGCTGATAATCGCTTGAAAGATATTCATCCGCACGCAATCAAAATTAAAGAGATTGAGCATAATTGTGACAATCTTCACCGCAAATCACTAAAGAACTTGTTTGGAAAAGAAACAGATCCAATTAAGGTCATTCAATACAAAGAAATTTACGAAACACTTGAAGAAATCGCAGATTCCTGTCAAAGTGTTGCCAACAATCTAGAAACAATCATTATGAAGAATGCGTAACGGGGTTAGTTAAACATGGATACATTACTCATCCTTACCATACTTATTGTCATTTGTGCACTTGCTTTTGATTTCATTAACGGATTCCACGATACAGCAAATGCCATTGCTACTTCAGTTTCAACAAAGGCGTTAAAGCCAAGACATGCTATTATTATGGCAGCGTTTATGAACTTCTTAGGAGCAATGACATTTACAGGTGTGGCAAAGTCCATTACAAAAGACATCGCAGATCCTTTTACACTTCAAAACGGATCTGTCGTCATTTTGGCTGCTTTAATTGCAGCGATTACTTGGAACTTGCTTACTTGGTATTACGGGATTCCGAGTAGTTCTTCACATGCACTGATCGGATCAATTGCAGGAGCTGTTATTGCCTCTGCTGGTTTTGGCGCTTTAAACTATTCGGGATTCATTAAAATCATTCAAGCACTTTTGCTTTCACCTATCCTGGCTTTTGTTTTGGGATATATCGTGTATACCATTATCAAAATTATATTCCGAAACAACAATCTCGCAAAAACAAATAAACAATTCCGACGTGTTCAAATTTTAACGGCTGCACTGCAATCGTATACCCACGGAACAAACGATGCGCAAAAAGCGATGGGAATTATTACGATGGCTTTAATTGCAGGTAATTTGCATACAACAGACGACATTCCTTTCTGGGTACAATTCTCTTGTGCGCTTGCAATGGGACTTGGCACGTCTATTGGCGGCTGGAAGATTATTAAAACAGTCGGCGGTAAAATCATGAAGATTCGTCCAGTAAACGGAGTATCTGCAGACTTAACGGGTGCAGCTATTATCTTCGGTGCAACATTTATTCACTTACCGGTTAGTACCACTCACGTGATCTCATCTTCTATTCTAGGTGTAGGTTCTGCACATAGAGTAAAAGGAGTCAACTGGGGTACGGCAAAACGTATGCTTGTCACTTGGGTGATCACATTACCGATTTCGGGAACTCTAGGGGCACTTATATACTTTGTGTTAAATGCGATTCTCTAATATCAAAGACCTGTCTAACAGGTCTTTTTTTATTTGTTCGCATCCTCAAATGCTCTTTTTCTGCAAGCCATTTTTTCATGAAGCAGGGTTTCCAATCATATCCATAGAAATAAATAAGTATCCATCTGTCTATGGGAGAGAAGAACATGCTATTATTTTTTCAATTGACTGTTTGGTTATTGCTAGGTGCTCTTGCTGTATATGTATTTGCGGTATGGCGCTTTGAACAAAAAGTAAAAGAAAAGATGTTTGCGATTCGTAAAACGTGGTATTGGATTTATGTAGCAGGTGCTGTTGTGTACTGGACAAATGACCCTGCTTCAATCTTCACCGATTGGATGCACTACCTGATTATTGCTGTTTTTTTCGCATTAACTGATGCCTTTATTTTCCTCAGCTCCTATATTAAAAAACTCGGAAATCATGAACTTGAAACCGACACCCATCAACTCCTAGAACAAAATAACGACCTGCTTCATTCTTACCTCAATAAACTAAAAACGTACCAATACCTATTGAAAAATGAACCGATCCATGTATATTATGGAAGTATAGAAGCATATATAGAGGGAATTGAACGACTGATCTATTCTTTTGCAGAAAAAATGAATATTCAAGCAGTTCTTTGTCCTTATGATACGCAGGAGCAAAAAGATGACCTGCTGCGGACACTTGATCAGAGAGCACTTATTCAAGCAAAGCTTGACAGGCAGGAAGTGTATTACGATGATTTCGGCAAATTGGTTCTCATCCCGTTTTCAGTAGCGGATGCACACTTTGTGATTAAGCTGACCTCTGAGGATATTGTCACTGAATTCGACTATTTATTAATGACTTCACTTACAACGATTTATGACCTAATCTTGCCTGACGAAGAGGAAGGTGATGAAGATGGAACACGCACTTCAAGGGGATAATAACAATCGCAAGAAAAACCCATTTAAGATTTTAAAGAAAAAGCGCCATATTAGTATGGCTGATTACAAAGTAAGTCCCCATACGGAGCGTATTTTCAAAAAGAATGAACAGCTCCTAGATGAGTATAAAAATAAAAAAGCTTGATTACACTAAAGGACGCGGAACTTTATCCGCGTCCTACTTCCGTTTTCACATCTACTTGCATACAATAAAACCAACTGCTGCAACGATTGAGGTGCCAATATGAAAAAGAAACTTAAACAATTGAGGTATGTTCAGTTTGCTGAATTTAAGCCATCCCCTTATATCTGCCGATTACATGAAAAAAGTGAAGCCGTCATTCAAGCGGCCAAAAAGAAAGACTCACTGATTTAATAGTTGAAGCAACTTCACTTTTGTTTTAGGACCGTATACTCCATCACTTGTTAGACCATTCATCAGTTGAAATCGCGCGACGGCATTGGCTGTTTTTTCCCCATAAACGCCATCAATGCCCTTATCTGCAGCTGTTTTGTCAGGATAAAAATACACAGCAGCAAGCGCTTTTTGGACGAGACGTACATGCTCCCCTTTTGTCAGAGGTGATGTCACCTTTAACACCCCATCCGGCAGTTCATAACTGAGCTTTTCTTCTGCACGATAAATTTTGAGAACTTGTCCAACTCGAATCATGTTCGGGTCACTAATCTGATTCCATGTCTGTAAATCACTCACTGTAACACCATGGGCTTTGGCAATACTCGTTAGCGTATCCCCGCTTTTCACCACATATGTGATCACCGTTTCCGGATCACCTGCAGTCTCAATTCCTCTTTTAAATTCATCCCATGTAGCTAGCAGCAGACGTGGACATGTTTTTCCTGACCAATGCTGATGCGTCACCACATTTGCTAATGGAATGCCATGTTCTTTTAAAAGCTTTTGAATAAGCCACTGGGCATGTTTGACAGCTTGTTGAAAGTTTCCATCTTCGTTTTCACAAATTTCAATGCCAATCGATTTTCGGTTGCCATCTCCATGTCCATCCCCAGCATGCCACCCATTTTCATTTAAAGGGAGATGCTGAAAAATTTCTCTGTCATCCACTGTGAAGTGCCAGCTTACCTCTGTTGTTGAGCGTTTGACATATGCCACATGACTTTTTGCGTCAGCTCCCTTAGATGTATTGGCTGTGTTATGCACAGTTACATAAAGCGGCGTCATAGTATATCCTGGCCGATTTCCGTTTCCAACTGGAATAAAATCTTGATAAATTTGTACCATGTTTTGCACTCCTTTTTGTTCAATTGATGTTTGATCTTGCTCATCAATCGGTGGCAAACGTAAGACAAATTTGTTTGTTTTCGTCATAAGACTATGGTAAAATTTGAATTCAATCGCCGTTTTATCTTTGTAAAAAATAAAAAATAGAACAAAAAAAACAGGAAAAACTTCCAATTTTCTTTGATTTTATGTTAAAATTGTTAAAAATAAGCCGATATAAAAAGTAAGCGATAGCTTTATTAGCCATTTAGTCCTATATGGACTTTTCTTTTACGGCAAAAATAGAACATACGTTTGTATGGAGGTTTTGACATGACTTATTTTTTAACCCATTTAGAAGAAGATATTAAACGGTTATACACTCAACTGCAAATAAGCGGTCCTGCCTATGTAGACATGCATAGGATCGCAGCTGAATTTCATGTATGGGTACACTACGAGGATACTGGCAGCATGATGATCAAACATCAAGGTCTTTACAGTATTATTTTAAACAGATCCTTATCGTCAGAAGAACAGTGGCAGGATTTCGCCCACGAGCTTTGTCATGTGCTGAAGCATACAGGCAACCACTTTAACATGCACAAGCTCTTTCGAGAACTGCAAGAGTTTCAAGCAAAACAATTCATGTATCACTTTTGTGTTCCGACTTTTATGCTGCTGCAAATGACGCTCCCAAACCTTAGGCAGCAAGCCATTTTGCATATTGCTCAAACATTTCATGTCACTCGGGCTTTTGCTGAAAAACGGCTTGCTCTATTTGAACAGCGAAGAGCCGGCATTCAATTTCAAAAAGAATTTACTTCTTATTTAATGAGAGCCGGCAAGGTGGCAGAAAATGAAGCTACATATCAAACAAAAGCGTCAGCACACGTGACGTCAGAAGTTTATTCATAAAGGCTTAACACTTGTTTCAGCGCATTTGTGTATTGATAAAATTGTTCGGTTTGTGTATCACGTCTACGGCTCCGCCTAAAGTCTTGAAAAAAAGCTCTTCTCTGAGCTTGGCTAATTTCAATTTGAACACTTTTTCCTGTGAGGCATTGATTATTGATATTTTGAGGATGTGTTCCAGCAAATTGATCCGATTCAGATAAAAGCAAGGCATGGAAGCCATTTTGTGTGAGACACTTCACTGTTTCAGCAGCTTTTTCCCTGTCGGTACCGCCAACTAAAGTTTGTAGGACATCTGTTTCTCCATAGCCGTGGAGTGCAAACGTATAATGATGTGTATGCACTTGAGAAAGACAAATCGGCTCATCAAAACGTGTGCTCGTAATGTGAAGAACATGATTGCCTTTCACTTTAAGGCCCTCGAATAAATACATAGAATAATCGGTTGCTACTTCATGGACCAGCTCGCTCACACCAGATTCAATTCCGCCCGCATGAGGTGACAGGACGAGAAGCTGATCCCCTTTCCGCTGATGAAGAATTTGATAGTCAATCCCTTTTCTTTCATGAGCGGAAAGCTCTTCATAATTTTGATACGTATCTATGATTCGATTCATTCCATCTGCCCCATTTCTCTATATGAGCATAAGTCTACTGATCGCAAATTCTTTTGTAAAGTGTTTTCGAATGACCAGTGTGATCTGAATGCATCCTTAAATTTTCCTTATCTTTACGGGCTAACTGTTGAATGTTAAGAAAAAATGACCGATAATTGAAATGAATAGAACTTTTGGACTATATGAATCTTTTTGTAATCTCTCTCATATATTAGAATATTGCGATCTACACCTGGAGGAATTCATGTTTAAAAAGAAAACCACCATCATCCTTGCCATCTTATGTCTTAGCTTCGCCGGAATTATTTACTGGAAATGCTTCTCTCTTCAAGGCGTGTCTCACGGAACATTCATCCGCTCGATATCATCACCTGATGGAACCTATACCATTAACACATATCGACATAGCGGAGGAAAGCTAAAAGAGAATGCGGTCAGAGCAGAAATTGAAAACAAACTCACCCATCACAAGAAAACAATCTACTGGAAGTACCCTGATAAAGATCCTCTGATTAAATGGGAAAATGCACAGCTCGTTCAAATTGGACATGAGTTTTTAAATGTGGTCAAAGGTGAAACATACGATTATCGCTTTGATCAGAAAAATAGAAAATAACGAGCCAACAAAAAAACGAACCCTTTTTGGATTCGTTTTTTACGTTAACATCGCCTTTTGCATAAATTCTTTCATTTCTTTGCTAACCATCGTCAACCTATCTACAATTTCACTAAACTCCGTCACTAATAAAGCTTGTTCTGAAGATGACCCTTTCATATGGCCCATACTCTCAAGTAATGTATGTATATTAGAGGAAATCCCTTGTAATGAGCTTTCTATATTTTCCGTTGCACGTGAGGTTTCGCTTGAGAGCTTTTGAACCTCGCTCGCTACCACACTAAAACCCGCTCCCTCTTTTCCTGCCCTGGCCGCTTCAATTGAAGCATTCAATCCTAGCAAACTCGTTTGTTTAGAGATACCTTTGATCATTTTTGTAATATCTGAAGTTTTTTTCGAGCTTTCAAGTGTTTGCTGTGTTTGGAATGTCATTTCCTCACTTGTCGCAGAGAGCTCTTCTGAATGAGCCGCCACCACATGTACTTTTTCTTGAATACTTTGAATGATGTCGTTCAATGACTCCATATACGCCTCGAGTTCTATTTGATTTTTAAGCGGAAAACCTAAAGCGATTGCACCAATGACTTGATGATTTTCATCGAAAATCGGCAATCCCATTGCATTTAAAGGCGTCCCATACACCGATTCAGGTACGAATGTACTTGATGTTTCGCCTCTAAGCGCATTTTTCATATTCTGATCATCTGGTTTAATGGGATCTCCTGTCCGTATTTGAAAATCCACATCTTTTGATGGCAAATACAGCAAGAATTTTTCTCGATCAATGACACCCATCGTCACTTCATCTTTTAAAATCTTCATCATATAAGGTGCTGCGGTTACAATACTCTGTAGTATATCCATTCTCTCTACCCCCTTAATGTATTTATCGGTCATTCCTCTTAAATTTGATCATTATTTTTTAAAAATAATGATCAAGATTGAAGTTTTTTTCATATTTACGAGTAAAAAGTATGCCAATTCCTTTCTATATTCAAAAAAACAAGAATTTGCTATACTTAGAAAATCAACATATGATGAAATGGTCATGTAACCATTTTATATATTCACTGGAGGCGCATGTTGTGACACAACCCATGAAGTATGAGCGGGCGATCGTCATCGGAGGCGGAATAACGGGAATGCTCGCTGCAAAGGTTTTATCAAGTTTCTACCTTGAAGTATTGATTATTGAAAAGGACGAATTGCCAGACTCTCCTGAGAATCGTCTTGGCACGCCTCAAGCCTTTCATCCACATAGAATGCTGCCACTAGGCAAACAAATAGTGGAACGTCTATTTCCTGGTTATACAAAAGAATTACTAGAATTGGGCGGGTACAACACATGGCATCAGACATCTCGATTTATGACAAAAGATGGCGAGTTAGTACTCACCGATACTGAAGAAACAGCTGTCACACGACGTGCCATGCTAGAGTGGGTGCTGATGCAAAGAATGTTACGTGAGGAACGTGTTCAATTTTTTGAAAAACATGAAGCGATCTCTCTTCTTTTTGAGAAAAAAACGACTCAAGTGAGTGGACTACAGGTCAAAGATCGGAGGATAAAGCCAGGAATCATTCACAAATTGAAAGCGGACTTAGTGATCGATACGTCTGGAAGAATGTCTAAATTGCCAAAATGGCTGAAAAGCGCAGGACTGACCTTGCCGCAGACAGATGAGTTAATCGTGTCTCTTGGCTATAGCACAAGATACTACCAAATACCAGCTGAGGCACCGAACCTAGAACCAATGGTCATCGTTGGACAGCCAAATAAGAAAATTCCAACAGGACTGTTTGAACGAGTAGATCATGATTTAGCAGCTGTTCTTCTCTCTGCAGCTGGCGGCTCTCATTATCCAACAACGGACGCTGATCAGTTTGATGTAGAGACCGCTAGGCTGACCAATCCCTCTATAGCAGAAGCCATCACTCATTTAATTCCCTATACGAAACCAAAAGGATTTAGAGTTCCGGCTTGTGTCAGAAACCACTATGAACAAATGGAAGATTGGCCAAGCGGATTATTGGTCATGGGTGATGCCTTGTGCACATTAGATCCAATACATGGTCAAGGAATGACAAAGGCAGCTCTTGAGGCACAAACACTTGAGCATATGCTCAAACAAGCACAAGAAGATGAGCTTATTTCTTTTGAACGGCATACCTTACAACAAATGCAGCATGCCAATGAGCTTGGCTGGTGGCTTTGTGCAATTGCGGATATGGCATGGGAAGGCGTCGAGTTAAAAGGAACCCCCATTCCCCATCTGACATTTGTACAAGAATTTTTAAATTATTATGTACAATATGCCGTTCAAACAAAACAAACTAAATACCTTGAGGCGTATCATCGTATGCATTCATTCTTAATAGAACCGAGAAAAATCATCAACCTAGAGCAGCTGCAAGACATGATTCAAGCTGACTTCACTGGTGATGTCGGCCACTGGTGGCATAGGTGGGATCAAAAGAATGAGGAATTAAATCGAGCTTTCTTCAATGAAGCTGTTCCAGACTTTCAATTACATCAATTGCTAAAATTAAACTAACATAAAAAAAGCCCCTCAACGGGGGCTTTTAATTAACGTAATAACTGAAGTACGTTTTGCGGCTGTTGGTTCGCTTGTGCAAGCATTGCTTGAGAAGCTTGAGAAAGAATGTTGTTCTTAGTGAACTCACTCATTTCTTTCGCCATATCAACGTCACGGATACGAGACTCAGCAGCTGTTAAGTTTTCAGCAGAAGCACCAAGGTTGTTGATTGTGTGCTCTAGACGGTTTTGGACAGCTCCAAGTGCTGAACGTTGTTTAGATACCGCACCGATTGCAGCGTCGATTTTTGCTACTTCAACGTCAAAGTCAAAACCATCTTCATTCACTTTAATATCTTTGACAGTCAATGTTTCAGCGTCCATTTTGCCGATCTTTACGTTGATATTTTGCTCAATGTTCGCTCCAATTTGGAATTGGAATCCATCCTCTACACTACCATCTAATAGATTCTTTCCGTTAAATGCTGTACGCTGAGAAATCCCATCAATTTCATCAACCAAAGCAGTAAGTTCTTCTTGAATCGCCGTTAAATCTTCAGTCTGCTGTGTACCAACGTTACCTGCTTGAACTGTCAATTCACGCATACGTTGAAGAATCGCATGAGTTTCAGTTAATGCACCTTCAGCTGTTTGAATAAGAGAAATACCATCTTGTGCGTTTTTAGATGCCATTTCTAATCCGCGGATTTGTCCACGCATTTTTTCAGAGATTGCAAGACCCGCTGCGTCATCTCCTGCACGGTTGATACGAAGTCCAGAAGAAAGCTTCTCCATGTTCTTTTGTCCTGCCCCATTGTTTGCAGACAAACGGTTCAGTGTGTTAAGTGCTGCGATATTGTGGTTAATTCTCATATTAAATGACCTCCATGTGTTTGAACCAATTAGACATCCATGTCCAAAAGTTCTAAATTAGAATTTTTTTGTAAGCCTTACAATCCATTTATCGAACTTCAATGGAATATGTTTAACAAAAAAGGAATAAATAAGGAAAAAGTCTTATTCATTATGATCGTTTCGCTAGAGTATGCCAAATTTATAGGTCATTTTTCATGATTTATCAGAGGGATTTAAGAATCATAAGACTGGAGAAAATGCGAAGGAAAAAACAGCATAAAAAAAAGCCCCATCAAGGGGCCTTTCATTAACGTAGTAATTGAAGTACGTTTTGTGGCTGTTGGTTCGCTTGTGCAAGCATTGCTTGAGAAGCTTGAGAAAGAATGTTGTTCTTAGTGAACTCACTCATTTCTTTCGCCATGTCAACGTCACGGATACGAGACTCAGCAGCTGTTAAGTTTTCACCAGAAGCACCAAGGTTGTTGATTGTGTGCTCTAGACGGTTTTGAACTGCACCAAGTTTACCACGCTCAGAAGATACTTTATTGATTGCAGCATCTACTTTGTCTAATAAAGCATCTGTGTTAGCAGCTGTAGCTGTTGTCACAACATAGTCTGCTTTCAACATATCAAGACCTGTAGCCGCAGTACCCATGTTTCCAATATTAACAGTTAATTGTTGAGTTTTGTTAGCACCGATTTGGAAAGTAAATCCATCTGTTGCAGTACCATCAAGTAATTTTTTACCGTTGAATGCTGTACGATTAGAGATACCATCTACTTCATCTAAAAGGTTGTCGATCTCATCTTGGATCGCTTTAAGATCTGTAGTTGCATCTTGCGTACCAGTGTTACCCGCTTGAACAGTTAGTTCACGAACACGTTGAAGGATTGAGTGAGTTTCAGTCAATGCACCTTCAGCTGTTTGGATAAGTGAGATACCATCTTGTGCGTTTTTAGAAGCCATTTCTAATCCGCGGATTTGTCCACGCATTTTTTCAGAGATTGCAAGACCTGCTGCGTCATCTCCTGCACGGTTGATTTTAAGACCAGAAGAAAGTTTCTCCATGTTCTTTTGGCTAGCAGCGTTGTTTGAAGACAAACGGTTTAATGTGTTAAGTGCTGCGATATTGTGGTTAATTCTCATTTCCTATTACCTCCATGTATGTGGGACCTGACAGACGTCCTTGTCTGAAAAAAGTCCTTTATTCTAGGGCTTATCAACCCTGACAATTTTATTATCGGACGTGGTTATGGGATGTTTAGCAGATTTTTAAAAAATATCTTGTTTTTTTATGATATTAATCCTATTTTTAACAATAATGTAAAATATAAAAAGCTGCTAACCTATTTTTAGCAGCTTTCATTTTATTAATATTGCTTGATATCAAACATTAAGATATTTTGGTACACCACGTAATCTTTCTTACTTGTGAAAGGTCCTTTATTGTGTTCATCATTGATCTCATAAAAGTTCATTCCGATTCCAAAGCTTCTTTCTTTATACCAATTAAGAAAATCGTTGATTTCTTTCATTGAGAGCAGATAATCCTTTTGTAACCCATTGATCATGGTAATGGAAAGTATACCTTTCGCAGTTTCTTCTCCTGGTTTTGTTCCATCTTGGTCTTTCGGCTCTTCTGTTGTGCCGTCACCTGGCTTTGTTCCGTCTTGATCTTTCGGCTCTTCTGTTGTGCCGTCACCTGGCTTTGTTCCGTCCTGATCTTTCGGCTCTTCGGTTGTACCATCACCTGGCTTTGTCCCGTCCTGATCTTTTGGCTCTTCGGTTGTACCATCACCTGGCTTTGTCCCGTCCTGATCTTTTGGCTCTTCGGTTGTACCATCACCTGGCTT
>NZ_JAGXJP010000001.1:0-372073 GCF_019091365.1 Bacillus sp. GbtcB10 | reverse complement strand
TGTCCCGTCCTGATCTTTTGGCTCTTCGGTTGACCCATCATCTGGCTTTGTTTCATCTTCAACAATTTGTAAGCCATTTATTGAGATAGAAATTACTGATTTGAAGTCGTTTTTAACCGATTTGGAATGATAATATTCTTTAAAGTTCCTCCCACCTATGATATATATCGTACCGCCAAGAGTTACAGCACTTGATCCCACTCTAGCTTCAGGCAATTCACTTATACTTTTTTTCACAGAATTAGAATCGACATCATAATATTGTGAATATGGTGATATTGGGCTGGATCTGTCATCGTCATACTGACCGCCTACCATAAACAATTTTCCCTGATATGTTGTAAACGCTGCCCCTAGTTGATAAAACTTCAACTTTGATTTCGTTTGTACCCATTGGTTTGTTTCAATGTTATATTCATACACTTGGGCATTCTTGGCATTACTAACTGTTCTTTCTCCACCTGTGACATAAATTTTGTTGTTAATAACTTCTGACATAGACATACCAGTAAATTGCTGAGGAAACATTTTCAATTGTTGCCATGTATCCGTTTTTGTATCATAACTATAAAAATTATGTTCTTGATAAGGACTTTTATTCGTTGCAAGAATATAAATCTTATCATTTACAACACTCGCGCTTATATCACCTTTTGTCACAGCTAGGTTTGGTATATTAATTGGTGTTTCGAACCATGTATCGGATTCTACATCATAAATATCAATTGTTTTTGTGCTATCTTGATATGCTCCTCCAATGACATATATTTTTTTCCCTATCGCCACTGCCGCACTATCTGTTCTTTCTCTTGGCATATCAGCTTTTGAGCTCCACTCATTTTTGTAAGGATCATACATGTAGGTATTTTTATTACTATGTGATTTTTGACTGCTTCCCCCAAAAACAAAAATTTTCCCATCTACTACTACAGAACTAGAATGAAGTCTCTCTTCCGGTAAGTCCGCTCGCTTCGTCCAACCATTTGTCTCAGCTGCATGAGCATTTAACGGATGAATTGTGACCATCATAAAAATGGTCAAAAGCACTAAAAATAATCCTTTTTTCATCATTTATTTCCCCCATATCTTAAATATCCCTCCTTTTATCGACATATTTGGAATAAAATTTAATTTTTATCATTGTGCCCCATCATAAATTCAGGATGCACTTATTTCTATTAATATCTTTCTACATATATCAAATTTATCTGACATTACCTTTTCATAATCGCTTCTTCATCTTTCAGCTGAATCATGAGTGAGGATTGAATATATAATAAATTGATAATGCGGCGTGCCATTTCTGAGGGAGATGCATTGTAGTCATTTCTGATCCATTCAATTATAAAACCGAAAATGCCGTATGAGCGATACTGGACAAAATAACTGTCGTTGATTTCTGCATACTGATCACTCACAAACGACATTCTATTTTGGAAAATATATTGTATTTTCTTAAGCAATTGTTCTTGTATGTGGGGAATTCGGTCTTCCATCACTAATAAATCATAATAGTCGCGATTTTCAACGATATATTGAAATACATCAGTGCCCTCTGGTTTCATGCGAGTTAAATCCAACAGTGGATTTTCACGAGTCGGCTTACAAAATTCATATTCGAAATCGACCATTTCCCGGTGAATAACATCTGCTGCTAATTCATCTTTACTTTCATAATGCACATAAAACGTCGTCCGATTATAGTTTGCCTTTTCCACAATATCCTTCACTTTTACGTGCGAATATCCTTTTTCTTTTACTAGTATTTTGAATGTTTGACGAAGTGTTTCTTTTGTTCGCTCAACACGGCGATCCTCTTTTTTGATCATGGGCCCCTCCTTTAGACACTTTTTAAAAAATGTTGATTAGAGATAAATAATTTCATTTGTGTTGAAAACCTATACAAAAAAGATTTTTTGCTGATTGAAACGGAAAATCTTTCGTCCTACAATCAACTTAGTCATAAAGAAATGAATTTTTTGTGACATTTGATCTAACTTCTTTAGAATATCATACTATATAAAAAGTGAGGGCACATGATATGGAAATTCAAGCGATGGTCACAACAAATGAAAAAGATTTCGAGAAACAAACACTATTACTAGATGATCCAAAAGCAGATGAAGTGCTTGTTAAAATTGTTGCATCTGGCGTTTGTCATACGGATGCCACTGTATTAGATGGCACGCTTCCTGTCCCACGTCCTGCTTTATTAGGACATGAAGGCTCTGGTATTGTCGTGAAAGCAGGTTCTAATGTCACAACCGTTCAAGAAGGAGACCACGTTGTACTAGGTTTCGCTTATTGCGGTCATTGCCATAATTGTCTTGACGGGAACGCTGGTGGATGTGAAAACATGATTCCACTGAATTTTTCTGGTCGTAATAAACATAATGAAACGCCTATCCATACACATGATCATCAAGATGTATCACAATTTTTTGGTCAATCGTCATTTGGTACATATGCAACGGTTGATGAGAAAAATGTGGTGAAAGTAGACAAAGAAACTGATTTACGTTATTTAGGACCATTTGGCTGCGGCTTAATGACTGGGAGCGGTACTGTCTTAAATTCACTTGCTCCAGCTCCAGGTACAAGCTTTGTTGTGTTCGGTACAGGCGCTGTTGGTTTAAGTGGGTTAATGGCAGCAAAAATTGCAGGCTGTGATCCGATTATTGCCGTTGATATCCATGATAGCCGCCTTGAGTTAGCAAAAGAATTAGGTGCAACACATGTCATCAACAGTAAACATGAGAATCCAACTGAAAAAATCAAGGAAATCACAGAAGGAAAAGGGGCACATTACTCATTTGAAACAACTGGAGTACCAGAAGTCACACTAGCTGCCCTTCACTGCCTGCGTGTCAAAGGAACTTGTGCAACAGTAGCAGTAGGAAAACGCGATTTAACGTTTAATGTGACCAATGATCTCATGCTCAATGCGCTCACGTTAAAAGGTGTGATAGAAGGAGATGCCGTTCCTCAACTATTCATTCCTAAACTAGTCAAGTTCTTTAAAAATGGACAATTCCCAGTTGAGAAACTAGCAAAATTCTACGAATTAGAAGAGATTGAACAAGCTTTTGAAGATTCTAAAAACGGATCTACGATTAAACCAATTCTAATTTTAGATAAAGAGTATCGAGCTTAAGTCGTAATGAGACATGAAACTCAAAATCCCCCTTTCCATATAAAGGGGGATTTTTGCAATTTCATGCTCTCCTTACCTTTACACATACATCACAGGTGTCGATATTTTAATAACCTTCCCGCCTCGACGATAAAACCTTGGAACACGGCGGCTTAATGTTGCAATGACTTCATAGTTAATCGTATTGAGCATTTCAGCAATTTCATCAACAGAAATTTCTCCGCCCTTTTGACGGCCATAAATGACGACTTCCTCGCCTTGCTTTGCTTTCATCTCTCCTAAGCTGATCATCGTCATATCCATTGTGACTCGGCCAGCAATCGGCATTCGTTTTCCGCGGAAAAGCATAAACCCTCGATTGGATAAAGCACGTGAGTACCCATCTGCATAGCCAATCGGTATGGTCGCAATGACTTCGTCAGGCTTTGCCACATAGGTTGCCCCATAGCTGACGGTTCTTGGTTTTGTCACCATTTTCTTCACGAACGCAATTCTTGCTTTTAAACTGAGAGCGGGCTCTAGCTGAACAGCGTCTAAGCTTTGAATATATTGCGAGGGATACAATCCATAAAGTCCGATACCAAGCCGGATCATATCGGCGCTAAATTCAGGAAACGCAATCGAAGCAGCTGTATTGTTCATATGTACGGTCGGCAGTTTGATCCCTTCTTCTTTCAAAAACCGAAGAAAATCAATGAAGATGCTATGCTGAAGCAACGTAAAATCAGGATCAGGCTCATCCGCAGTGGAGAAATGCGTAAATATTCCATCCCACCTCAGGTTTTCACTCTTTTCAAGCGCCTTCACCACCGCTAACAGCTCTTCCTTTGTCCGTACACCTAATCGCCCCATCCCTGTGTCAACATTGACATGAATCCCAAGCCGGCGCTGGCTTTCTTCTTCCGCTAAGATCTCATTTGCTTGAGCAATCCAATCTTCACGAAGGCCAGATAGATCAATTCTCCAGGCTGCGGCCCTTTTCACACAGTCGAGCGGTGTAAATCCAAGAACCAAAATCGGCGCTTCAATTTTTGCTCTTCGCAGCACAATGCCTTCCTCTAAGCTAGCAACTGCAAGTTCTGTCGCACCGCTTTCTAGTGCCTGCCGCGCTACCTCCACTGAACCGTGTCCATAAGCATTCGCCTTCACGACAGCCATGATCTTACTTTTTCTTGGAATATGCGCTTGAATGGCTTCGATATTTCTTTTAATCGCATCAAGATTGACTTCAATCCAGACTTCCCTGCAAAGCTTTTGCATGTATGCTTCCTCCTCATCACATGAGTCATTTCAATATCAATGTTCGTTTTCGTGTCTAGTCTATCTTTATTCATTTTTGTGAAAAACATTCAACTACAATGACTGGACTGGCTTTGACTTGATTGAGATAAAAAAAGAAACCACATCAAAATGTGATTTCTTCTTTATGAACAGGAATTTAGTTAATATACAGGTTTCATCATTGAATCAATTTGATGATAAATTTCCTCCAAATTTTCTCGTTCAATCAAATATTCAGCGGTGCTCTTACGAACTGGCACATCAAATTGCAGGAAGGTGATCGTAATCGTTGATGCTTCTTGATCATTCATCGTTAATCTTAATTGAAGTGTAGAAATCTCTTCATTATTATCACTCTCAGTAGAATGTTCAATGGGTTTACCATCTTCTAACACGTCAACTTGTTTCAACTCTTGCAAGGAAAGTTCAGTGACTTCAAACCTGAATTTCTGAGATGAGCTGCCAGGTTGATATGTAATAAAGCGCATTTTCTTTCGCTCGTCATCAATCGCAAATCCTTTATCAACATTTTGCGAAAAGATGTATGTTGAGGACTGAAACCCGTCTTCGTGAAAGAGCATCATCATCTTATCTAATAAGATGTTTGGATCATTCTTTTCTTTTTGTCTTTGCAGCCTTCCCGCTATGAATAAAATGACCATTCCCCCAATAATGCTAAAAGCTGTTCCCAACCCATTACCTACATCTACGAAAACAGTAAAGCCTAAAATAGCAACAATAAAAGCGATTACAATTCCTATGATGAATATCACACCATGCTCCTCCTGACATGACCTTTTATTGTCATATTGGTTTAGCCATAGTATAGCATCTGGATTAAGTGCTTCAGAAGAAATCTTTTATTTGGATGTACCTTCAAATCGGGAAGAAGCATTTCAAGATACGAATAAGGCTCAATATCGTTATTTAAAGAAACGAGTCCTAAATTATTTAAACGTGTAGATTTTACATTCATGAAAACAGACCACAAGAGGTCTGTTTTCATTGAAGTTAGATAAAATGTTTAAAAGATAGGCAGTAAGAATTCACACACCTTATCTTCGCCTTCATCTTCTCTATATCTCTCCATAATAGGTGCATGGCGTATGTTCAATTGATTGTGTTGGATCATTTGAGGTAATTGTCTCCAAAACAAATTCACTTTTTCGGCTGTATGTGTCATCGTAAACACAGCATACTTTCCTCCTTCAACATGACCAGTCTGAACAAGTTGATCTTTGGAGAAATCTCTATTTGTCATGAACATGAGGTCATATCTGCAATTTTCAGGTAAAGTTCTTGCAGGATCATCTTGAGGGACACCGTATATTCCATGCTTCTTTAATTCATCATTGAATTGATGTTCGTTGATCCATTTTTTAAATTTCTTCATCATCTCCACATTCTCTTTACTACCATACGGTCCTATATTTCTCATATACACCATTTTCATATTCGTTAACATTTCAATTTTGTAATTCATGATTACCCTCCAACTCTTATTGGAAGATTGGCCAATCATTCCTTACATCCAACGGTAACACCCTTTAAAATATAATGCATTAGGATATTAAAAATAATTGAATCTCATATTCTCATTCATAAGATGTCCAATTTTTAATCATAAAAAAAGAACGGATTTTAGCCGCTCACTTGTTATTGGTTTTCCTTTGAAGAAATGGCTTTAAGAAAACTGACAATCAAATAGATTATTATTCCGAAAAACATACCATTTAACAAACTGATTAACAACATCTTACAAATCAGACCAACATAATAAGACACTGGCGTCCCTGGAAATACAGCCATATTAAACAGGCTAATCATAAAGGTTAAAGCAAAGAATATAATGAAAATCCTTCGAAATAATTTGGATTTTAACATTGTCATTTTACTTCCTCCTCAATATCTTTTCTATGGGAAAAATATTCTTTATTCATAGCATATATACCGTCTTAAAATAAAAAGCCCTTAAGGGGCTTTTTATTTAAGCAGTATAACCGATACTTGCCGTATGACCTCTCCTAGCTTCATCATGACTTGCTGTCACTTCAGATGTAAAATAGCTAACAATACTGATGACACTGATCACTGCGCATACTACTGATAACGTTTTAAATTTCATACTGACAGTCCCCCCGCTTTACTTGAGTTTGGAAATAAAGAATTTTTTCATAGAAATGCATCGCATTGTCTTTATCTCCCATCTCATTATAATATTTTGCAGCATCTTTTGCTAAGTCTTCAAGGTCAGGATACATGGACTTCATCTCTAACCATTCTGAAATTTTTTCTAGTTGTTCAAAATTGTTGTCAACGTATAGTGATTTTAAAAACGTAAAGATATGTAACAACACATGATCTTTCAGCTTTTCAGATAGTTCTATACCGTTATGTAATGCATACGTACCTAGATCCTGTGCGTTCTTTTTAAAATAGGATTTTGATAACATAACGAGAGGGTCTAAAATTCGATTTAAATGCTCGTACCCCTGCTCTTTAAATGCTCGAATCGAGTCATTAAAGTGAACAATTGCTTGTGCTAGGTCACCATGATGGAAATAACTCAACCCTAAATTATAGAGCGCTGACCCTTTTAGTCTTTTTGTTGAGTGATCTGCAGCTTGTTCAAGCGCACGTTCAAAATGTGGAATGGCTTTTTCGGGGCAGCCCATATCAATATAGTTTAATCCAATGACAAAAGAACACTGGATTTCTCTGACTGTGTATGTATCTTTTTCTCGGTAACATTCTATCGCCTGTGCGATATGGTGCATGGACATGTGGGTTTGTTTCATGTGGTAATAGATTTCCGCCATCTTGTAATTGAACTCGGCACGTTCAATATCGTCGCTGACAAGAGACAGCTTTTTTTCTGCTCGCTTATAGAAGGTAATCGCATTGAGGTATTCGTAGTTTTCAAATTCATACATCCCATAGAAAAAATTAAAGTAATACTCAAGCAATCCTGTTAATTTCTCTTGATCTTTTTTTATCTTCACTGCAAGTTCCCTGAAGTTCGCTCGTTCTTTCCCATTTTCTAAAGGATTCAAGTAATCTAGCATTAATTTATGTCTGAACTCCATGAGTGAGAAATACAATAATAAATCTTGATTCTCTTCCATATGATCAATCATTGATTTGATTTCTTCTTTATATGCTTCGGCGTCCGGTACATTAAATCGTTGAATATGATAATACCATTCATTGATTTTCAAACCGACGTGAGAAGAAAGCACTTTCTCCATCAGCTCTTACCCCTTCCTCTATTTTCCCTATAATGACATATATTATCATTTTATGAATCATTCGACACCGAAAATAAACCGCAAAAAAGCCCTATAAAGGGCCGTGTGAATGATAGATAACATGACTTCTATTCATAAATAAGCACCCAGTACTTCGCCCCAGGTTCCCCTTCCTCTACAACAGCCTTCCATCCTCTTTTTTGATAAAAAGACAAAGCTTTGTGATTTTCGGATACACATTTGAGGGTGACTGGTGTTCCGAGCACTTTGATCGCATGTTTCAGCAACAGATCGCCAGCCCCTTGACCAACAGCTTCTGGATGTACAAACAAGAGATGAATAAAACGATCTGGTACATATAATGAGATGAATCCAAGGATTTTATTGTTCTCCTCAGCTAAGAAAATTTGCTCTTCTTTCGTATCTTGATCAAAATCTTGCAGTTTGATTTCTTCTGTATTGAGCCAGTGAAAGCTCTGACGTCGGGATTCTAAATAGATTTGTCTTAATTGTGGATAATCTTCTATGCTTGCTTCTCTAATCAACATCGCAACATCCCCTATGTTTTTTAATTTGAATTTAAAATGTGTTTTGCCTGTGTTCTACCTGCCATTAACAATTGATCACTGAACTGCGAATCATTGACAGCTCGTGCAAGAGCAATTGTACCAATCATGCTGCTTACTAGTGCGTAACTGGCAGAGAGATCTATGTTTCCCGTATCAGCTATAAACGCCATAAACCGTTTCAATTCATCTGTATAGGCTTTACGTACCTCTTGCGATAATTGAGCAATCTCCCCTGCCAGTGCAGGCAATATACAGCCGATCTCCGTCTGATCACGGTGAACGGAACTTAAATAAAAGTCAATGATAGTCTGAATTCGAGGCTGATCTACTTTCTTATCTGCAACACTTTGCAGCAGCTTGATCGTATCAGTAATAGCAAAATGAAAAGTCTCTATTACCAACTGATCCTTGTTCTTAAAGTGAGCGTAAAACCCTCCATGAGTTAGACCTGCCCCTTTCATAATGTATGGCAAACTGATACTACGGACGCCATTTGTTCGAAATGCTCGTGCAGCACTAGCGATGATCTGCTCTCTCACTTTTGACTTATGACCTTTCGGATAAGGCAACCTCTTTCTCCCTCCTTCCTTTTAACTCATCTAAGTGTATTTATTAAAATATTATATTCATCATATTATCATGTGTCAATTGACTGAAATCCATCTTTCCTCACTCAAATGGGATTGACTTCGCCAAAATATGATGATTATAATATATTATGATCATCATATTTTGAAATTGGAGGTGCAAGAAATGATTCATTTAGAAACAGTAGATACATTAGTGATTGGATCAGGTCCGGGAGGCTACGTGGCGGCGTTACGTTCAGCTCATCTCGGCATGAAGACAGCGATAGTAGAACGTGATCAGTTAGGTGGCGTATGCACCCATGTAGGCTGTATCCCTTCTAAAGCGCTAATAGCAGAAGCAGAGCGGTTCAAACTCCGCACACAATGGGGTGGTTTTCAAGATGGCGGCTCTTTCAATGAAGCTCAAGCGTTCAAAAAAGCTGTTGTGGAAAAACAAGCTGGAGGTGTCCAATTTTTGTTAAAGTCAGCGGGAGTTACCATTTTGGAAGGCGATGCAAGCTTGTTCGATCAGCATACAGCGGTGATTCAACATGCCGAAAAAGTTGAAAAACGAATCAACTTCAAACACCTTATATTAGCAACCGGCTCTCGTCCAATTGAAATTAAATCACTCCCTTTCGGAGGTCGTATATTGTCTTCCACTGAAGCACTATCCCTTCCCGAA
Source organism: Bacillus sp. GbtcB10 (assembly GCF_019091365.1). NCBI lineage: Bacteria > Bacillati > Bacillota > Bacilli > Caryophanales > Bacillaceae > Bacillus > Bacillus sp. GbtcB10. The sequence goes on along the minus strand of NZ_JAGXJP010000001.1, from coordinate 362,567 downwards.
ATCCCTAAAAGCCTTGTCGTAGTTGGGGGTGGATATATTGGTGTTGAACTCGGACAGATGTTTGCAAGGTTTGGATCAAAAGTCACCATTCTAGAAGGCGGCAATCAAGTATTGCCTGGTTTTGAAAGTGAACTTGTCTCTCCTGTTGTTCGACAATTGAAAGAAGATGACATCACCGTGATTACAGGAGCAAACGTCATAGGTGCCGAGCAACATATGAGCGGAATTGATCTTCATTATGAGAAACAGAAAGAAAGTTACACGTTGAAAGCAGATTATGCACTGATTACAGTCGGAAGAAAACCGAATACAGATGGAACATTAGGTCTCCATTCTATCGGTTTGTCCATTACCCCTAACGGACTAGTTAAAATTGATGAACAATGCAGAACTTCCATTCCGCACATTTATGCAATTGGTGATATCACCGAGGGTCCTGCTCTGGCTCATAAAGCTTCCTATGAAGCGAAGGTGGCAGCAGAGGCAATCGCCGGGAAACCTTCGATGATCGATTATAAAGCGATCCCACTTGTTGTGTTTTCCAGCCCAGAATTGACGAGTGTTGGACTGAGCGAAACGGATTGCAAACAAAGATCAATTCCGACTGTTATTGGAAAAACAATGTTCTCTATTAATGGTCGAGCACTGGCATTAAAAGAACCAGAAGGATTTGTGAAGATTGTGGCCCATGCTGAATCTGGCCTTATTTTAGGAGCACAGATCGTAGGTGCAGAGGCATCTACTCTTATATCAGAACTTTCTCTCTCTATTGAAATTGGTGCTACAGTAGAAGATTTAGCCATGACGATTCATCCTCACCCAACATTAGGTGAAATGATCATGGAGGCTGCAGAAATGGCCACTCGTAAAGTTGAAAAAAATCTGGCACGATAATTCATTCAGGTGCATCTTTTAAAAATTGAGTAAAATAATCGCCATAGCCTACTTAGGAATAGGCTATGGCGATTTCAATTGAGTCATGATATAAAAGCAGCGGTATATTGATCTTTAATTGGATACCTCATCACGTTTTTTCCCTAACTTCATCGATAACTGCACGCCAATCATCAGCATCACGATGGCGAGCATTGCGACAATAGCAGCTTGAAAATGTCCGCTGATATCGAAAATCAAACCGATTAAAAATGGACCAAATCCTCCCATGATATACCCGCCCATCTGTGACATCGCTGACCATGTACCGGCTTCTTCTGGCGTACGCGTTTCAATAATAGGCAACATAAGCGCCAAAGGAAATAATCCACCTGCTCCAATCCCTAGAAAAATAACAGCTGGCAGGATCGGCATTGGCAGTAGAAGGAATATGAGGCCAATCAGCTCTGACAAACTGCATAAGATCAGAAATAATTTCGGCTTTCCTAGACGATTAACGATTGCTGGAACAAGTAATGCCACCGGAATCTGAATGAGCGTAAATATCGTAAGCAGCATGGCGGCATACTGCGGACTATTCCCAAAATCAAGCGCAATGGGTGAAATCCACGCTGTTAACGAATAGAACATGCTAGACATAAAGCCAAAGAACAAAGTAAATTGAATAGCTTTTTTGTTTCGTAGCGGTAATCTCAGCGGCACGTCTGCATGATCTGCTTGTTGGTTTTTACGAGCTAGACCGAGCCATAAAATCAGTGCAATAACGCCTAAAACCGCCCAGCAGGCTAACGCAAGTGGAAGGTTATGCTCACTGCGAAGGTAAATCGGAATGGTCAAGCCCGAAGCAAGTGCAGCGCCAACTGTCATCGATATAGAGTACACACTGACAATCCCAGGACTTTTCGGAAAATACTTTTTAATAAAACTAGACAACAATGGTCCGGCAAAACTAATTCCAACTCCTCCTGCAAAAGCAGTCATGAGAAGGATGGTAACCGTTTGACTTGTACCACGCAGTCCAGTCGCAATTGTGATAAGAAAAATCGAGAAAAAAAGAGTTCTCTCTAATCCAAACCGGCGGCTTAGTTTCGTTGCTACAGGGGCAAACACTCCCATGCACAAGACCGGCAAAGTGGTTAAAAGACTTGCCGTGAGTGCACTAACGCCAAGGTCTGATTGAATCATGCTCATCATAGAAGCTACGGATGTAATGATTGGGCGCAAGTTTAAGGCAGCTAAAAATAAAGCAGCTAAATAAAATACTTTTTTTATCAATACTCTTCTTCCTCTCTCATCTTGTTGAGGTTACTATGAGTATAAATCCGCTTCATTCATTGATCAATACAATAATTCGTATTATGATGATAGGAAAATACTATCATTAATGAAAGGATGGCATATGGATACTCGTCACATTACCTATTTTATGGCTGTATTCGATCATTTACATTTCACAAAGGCTGCAGAGCAACTAGGTATATCACAGCCTACATTAAGCCAACAGATTCAGCTGCTTGAAGCAGAAGTTGGGATGCCGCTCTTTGATCGAATCGGCAAAAAAGTCGTTGCTACCGAAGCTGGTACGCTTCTTTATCAATATGGCATAAAAATGCTTCAGGCTGAACGAGATGCCAAAAATGCTATGAAAGAACTGTTATCTGAACAGCGGGGTACCGTTCGGCTTGCCGTCCTTCCCTCTGATCTTGACTTTCAGCTTGTTCCGCTTTTTGTAGAATTTAAAACGCTGTATCCAGAGATCAACCTAAAGGCTTTTTCGACCATCTTTGTTCGTGACGAGGTGCTCTCACATAAAGTCGATATCGGAATTGGGCTGCGCGGGCCTGCGGATAAACGACTGATTCAAATTCCACTTGGCGATGAGCCCTACGAATTGTTTGTTCATTCAGACAGTGAACTGGCAAAAAGGCGTGAAGTGACGCTAAAAGAGCTGACAAAGCATGCACTGGTCATGTATCCAAAAGGCTATCTAGGAAGAGATTTGGTCGATGACGTATGTAAAGAACACGGTTTTGAATTGGACACGGTCATGGATGTTGGGTCTGCCACTTCATTATTGCAGCTGGTTGAAGCCGGGATCGGCGCCACCATCCAGCCAAGAGGGCTGTTAAAGCAACATTCAGCATGGCCTAATATTGTCTCTATTCCTATTTCTGCCCCTGCTCCTGTTCGGCATCTTGAATTAACGTATTATGCCGATCGATTTGTGACCAAAGCGCAAAAACAGCTATCTGAATGGCTAATAGACTTTTTCAAATCAAGAACAAACTAAAAAGTGAGGGTAACACATGAAGAATGCAAACAGCATATTTACAAGAACAAACCGGGTCGTGATTCGTCAGTTTGATCAGCAGGATATTGAAGCATTTTATCAATACCGATCAAATCCCTCTATTGCCACATTTCAATCCTGGGAAAACTACACGTACGAAGACGCTGAATCATTTGTACAACACCAAATGACGCAACAACCTAATCAACCAGGGACGTGGTTTCAATACGCGATTGCCTTATCTGAATCCAATCAGTTGATAGGAGATTGCGCCATTCATACACTCGGCAGCGAGCCTAGAATCGTTGAACTAGGATTTACACTCGCGCCTGAATTTCAAGGAAAGGGCTATATTCATGAAGCCTTGAATTCAATGATCGAATATATTTTCACTACACTGAACAAGCATAAAATCATTGCCTTTACAGATGTACGAAACGAAAAATCTATTCGAGTGCTGGAACGTTTAGACATGAGACGCGAAGGACATTTGCTACAAAATTATATGTCAAAAGGACATTGGGTCGATGAGTATCAATATGCGATTCTTCAATCCGAATGGGCCGCGAAGCGTCATTAATCATTTATTTCCTATTCAAAATCCCTAAATAAGCGCTCCAAGGTCCTACATCGGTTCGATATCGTTCCGCCATGACCCGAACAATTTGGGAAATATGGGTGAAATCATGGACAACCCACGCAGAAAGTAATTCGCTCACTTGCACGACGCCGAATTCTGGATGGACGCCCTTTTTCTCTAGATCAAGACTTGAATGTGTCATACGCTGAATGTATGCCACATTCTCCATCCGCACATGATGAAGCTCCGCTAGTGCTTGTTCTATCTGTCTTTCAGTTTGATTCAAATGGGAGTAGCGGTCAAATGCAGGAAATGGGGTATTCTCTCCATCAGCAAGAATGACATTTAATCGGGGAATCCAGTTGAATTTCTCTGCTTCAATCAAATGTTCAATGACTTCAACGGGATTCCACGTTCCCTCCCCTTCACGACTGTGAAGCCAATCCTTCGATAAACCTGACAAAAGACTTTCTAATGTACGAGGAGTTCGACTCAACATATCTAAAGCTTCATTCAAATTGAAATTCATATGGCTGCTCCTTTATCAATTTTTCTTTATTCTAATGTTTTTTAATTAGATTGCAACTCATACCTCAAAACAGATAAAGAAGAAAATAAAAGGTGCTTTTGATCAACCTTCTATATACAAATAGAACTTTTCTATAACACTCACCCTCCTTTCTTTTTTTATAATAGAAAAAAATGAAATGTGGTGATATGCATGTCTACAACAATTGGTATTATGGGTGGTATGGGCCCTTTAGCGACGATTGATCTGATGAAAAAAATTATCTCTCATACACCAGCTATTAAAGATCAGGATCATCTCCATGTAATTGCTGATAATGATCCTCAAATTCCTGATAGAACCAATGCCATATTTGGGAAAGGCGAAGATCCTACAGAATATATGATTGCATCAGCTAAAAGATTAGAACGCGCAGGAGCGGACTTTATTCTGATTGCATGCAATACCGCTCACTTCTTTTTAGAAAACGTACAACAATCCACTCATATCCCTATCATGAATATGCCATTAGAAACCGCAAAGCACCTGAACAAACATCACTATACGTCTGTGGGCTTACTATGTACTGATGGCACATTAAAAACCCAGCTCTATCAAAAAGCTTGTGCCCATCACAAGATTGATGTCATGACTCCTAGTGAAAATCTTCAGAAAAGTGTGATGAATGGGATTTATGCCGTGAAAGCAGGGAAATTGAGTAAAGGCGAAAGTGAACTGGCGTTAGCTGCAGAAATTTTAATCAATCAAGGAGCAGAAGCCATCATTGCCGGCTGTACAGAAATTCCTTTAGTTCTAAGGTCAACCAAAGCTGTGAAAGTGATTGACCCTACTGTCATTTTGGCGAAAGAAGCTGTAAAATTAGTGTATGAGCTTGAAAAACTAAACATTTAAAGAACGTCATATAAGGGGATAACATGAATATTGAGAATATAGAAGCGTTTATTTATGTATGCCAGCTAGGCAGTATCAATAAAGCTGCAGAAGCATTGTATTTAACCCAGCCTTCTGTATCGGCACGTATTCAATCGTTAGAAAAAGAATTAGACCTGAAATTATTTGATAGACAGAGAAATAAACTATCTCTGACGGAAAAAGGTGAACAGTTTTACCCGCATGCCAAAAAGATTCTCCATTCTTATCAAGAAGCAAAGCATAGTCTCAAACAAACGATGCTCCCTTATGAATTGACGATTGGATGCGCATCCTCTATTTCCAATAATCTATTGCCTAACATATTGCCCGCCCTAAAAGAAAAATACGAAAATCTGAAAGTGAAAATTGTAACAGGACATTCAAAGGATGTTGTCCAAAAAGTGATTAACAACCAAGTAGACTTTGGCATTGTCAGGACTGAAACACATCCTCAAATTGAATCAATCCCGATTTTCAGCGATCCAATCGGGCTGTTCGTCCCAACTCATCACCCGCTTGCCAGCCTAGGCAACATCAATATGAATGAACTAGAAGAACAACCTTTTATTTTCTTTGACTATGGGTCATTTGATTGGTTGATGCTCCACCGATTATTTCAAAAAAACAACATCACACCGAACATTTCCATTGAGGTTGATCATATGGAAACTGCAAAAAATTTAGTGCTACAAGGAATGGGACTATCGTTTCTTCCTCATCATTGTGTTAGAAATGAAGTAGAACAAGGAACATTAAAACAAATTTCAATCGATCCATCCATTCATTTCAACATCAATATCGAGTTCATTTATAAAAAAGGAAAATCCAAATCCGTTTTCATTGATCAACTCAAACAGTTTTTTCATGAATTAGATTAAAAAAAGCCCTTTTTAGGGGCTTTTTTCTTTCACTATCGTTTTTTCACTGGATGAATGTCCTCTCCCAAAAAGGCGGTATTCGGATCTCCACTATTTTCTAGAATTTCAGCAATTTCTTGCAGCTCTTTATTGATACGGTCATTCCTTGGCATATCTGGGTTTAACAGAAGGTTGGAGTGAATAGCAGTAGCTGTTTCATACAAGACATGTTGATCTTTTATCTGTTTGATGCACTGTTTCATGCGCAAGAAAAACCATGCGATCTCTTCAATGTCTTCCATCGGATAATGTGCCATTTTGAAGAGATTCTGCTGACGAAGGTCTCCTCTCTCAAAAATGTGTTCAAGCTCTTCTTTACTGATATATAAATCCGAAGCTTCCTTCTCAATCTCTATTACTTCAACCATGGCGTCGTCAGCTGTATATAACCGCTCAACAAATTCATCGAAACTATCTGCCAGCTTATAATCTACCTCCATCTCTAAATCGAAATAGTGAATAGGAGGATGTTCCTTCGTTTCTCGGTAATCCATGGCGATCCATGTATCTTCTTCCCCGCTGATGAAAACAAGTCCCTCGGGCAGCTCCAATTCATCACTTAACTGAGCGCTATTCATAATTCCATCATCATTGGCGATTCCTCTTAGATGGTCGAATTGAACATGATCCTCTGCCCATGAATTCGGCCGATCGGTTGGAAAAGCATTACGAACTGTAAAACCACCATTCCATTCTAAAATGAGTTTTTTGTATGTATCAGGTAAAGTGACACCAAGCGTTCCCTCTGCTTCACGAATTTGTGCCTCATCTATCTTTTCTAACGTAAAAGGACTCTCTTCTTCTTTCTCCCAGAATGATTACAAAGTGGATGCCTCCTCGTATCTATTTGAGATAAGTATAACATTGACCAACTGTTCATTTACTCATTCTACTGTATAAAAAAACAGACTCTTAAAGTCTGTTTTAATCTTGTCTATACGTTTTCAGAAGTTGTATTTCGATCAATCATAGTCATGTTTCGATTTGATTTTTGTTCCTCCATTGTTGTATTCCGAATTGATTTCGTTTCAATGATTTTTAAAGTTTCTGCTGTTGAAACACTTAACAATACAATGGATACAATGATTAGTAATTTTTTAATAATCATACAGACACTCTCCTTTTTGAATATCATTTTGAGCCTTAAGAGCCTTTCTGTAATATTCGGCAGCTTTTTCAAAGTCCCCTTTTTTTTCATAAAATAACCCGACACTTTGAGCAAATGCTTCCACATAGACATGTAGTTTCTTTTCTTCAAAAATATCAAACACTTCTTTCAAAGCTTGTTCATTAGTATCCATATAAATAGCTTTTAATGCTTTAAATAACAAGACACTTAGCGAATCATTTACCTTTAAGGAATATATAAGTCCATCTTCAACGAGCAGATCCGCTTCATCACTTTGATTAGACTTGTACAGCGACCAACATAAACTAAATAGAGTGATTGGCTTTATGTCACTATTTTCCGAAGAAATGACATCTAACACTTCTTTATAATGCTTTATTGCCTCTGTATACTTTGATTGCCTATCATATGTATTACCAATATTTAATAATGTTTTTGCTACTAAACGTTGATCGTTTGCGCCCACAGCAATTGAATAAGCAGTCTTTAAATGTTGCAACGACTTTTCATATCTCATGAAATCATCATAATTTCCTGCAATGACAATTAGACTTTGAATTTGGCGAACTTTATACTGCTCATGTTCTTTATAAATATCTAGCGCCTTTATGATGTGATGCATAGACACATGCGTTTGCTTCATAATATAGTAGGCCTCAGCCACCTTGAAGTGAAACTCCGCTTGCTCAATATCATCGACAACCAGTGCAAGCTGCCTTTCAGCGATCTTGTAATATTGAATAGCCTGTACATATTCTTTCTTACTAAATTCATGCATTCCTCTAAAAAAAGCATTGTAATATTGCAACATACCGGAAAGTTGATGATTAGAATTCTCAATTTTATCAACCAATTCAGAAACAGAAGGAGATCGTTTTTCTGAAGGTTTAATATAATCGAGCATAAGCTGATGGCGAAAACACATCAATTGATAATAAATGAGCAGATCTTGATCCTCTTCCATTCGTTCAATTTCTCGTTCGACCTCAGCTTTCAATATCTCTGCATCTGGTACACTGAATTGTCGAATCATTTTATACCATTCATTGATTTTCACACCTACATGTGAAGAAAGAACTTTCTCCATCCCTTATCCCCCTTCCACTGAACTCCCTTATATGACATTTATTATCACATACAAGAATTTACAAAGCACCGAAAAGAAACCGCAAAAAGAACAAATATAGCCTTAGTAAACCTTTGGAACATTTTCATTCTCATCACAAAACAAAAAGACAGACTCATTTCAGTCTGCCTTCATCTTCTAGATTTCCATGAGCATACCTTTTGTCTTCAGGTAATTTGCATTGAATCATTTAACCACTCTTCACAATGTTCAATAAGCCACCTCAAATATTCCACATATTGACCGGCATGATAACCGTCACAAACAGCATGATGTACTTGAATGGCGACTGGCAAGATGATTTTTCCTTCTTCCACCTTAAATTTACCTAAGGTAAATATAGGCAGTAAATAAGCTTCATCTGTAGATACATTAAGGTTAAAAGAAGTAAAATCAATCCACGGCAGGCTTGAAATATTGAACATGTTTTCTGGCATATGAGGTTTCGGAAATAGGTTGCTGCTTTTGCTGTAAGTGTCCATGTCCGCTACACAGCTTTTATAAAACTGAGCAAAGTTTTCATCATAAGGCGTCCAAATACTTGAAAATGTCTTTGTTTCTTTATTTAAAATCGTATAACTAGGATGGAGAATCTCCCAGTAACCAAGTGCATCGTTCACTTGATCCATCCGAAATTCCGGTATTTTTTGCACAGCTCTTGCTAACAAATAAATTTGCACAGGATATACTTTTAGCCTTTTTTCTTTTAATATTGCATACAATTTTGTGATGTCTAGATCGATCACCAGACTATATGTGCATCGGGTTAACGTCATATAATGATGAAAGTGCTCTTTTCTCGGATAATTTTCATCTATTTGTTTAAACATTTTTTATCTCCTCCTGAATGTAATTGCTTGTATTCAGGAGGAAACTTTATCTGTTTTTACCACCACAATCATCCTTTCACAAGATATATCATGTTTCTGTTTATTCAAAGACTACTATGAGGAGCTTTGCCTACGTTAAAGCCTCCAGCAACTCTTCATAAGTCATCTTGCCCAACGTGAATTTTTCTAGTGCTATATATGTTTTCTCCGCTGAAGTATTCATTCTATTATGACATTCATTCACTAACTCATGTTCATTTGGTAATGGTCCATGTAAATGTTCTTTTTTTCGACATGCTTCATAGTATCTTATACCAAATATTCTCTGGGACATCGCATTGAAGTGAATTCCATCCGGGTTAGGTATAAGACCTTTCGCAGTAACATAATAACAATTTTCATGATCATGTGCATATTTTTGTAGTTCCTCATTGATCAGTTGATATTCCACACATCCTGCGCCAAATGCTGTCTTTCCTAAGAAATCGCCCAAACCACCTATCACAAGCGGAATGTTAGGGACAGATAATTCCGTTCTCAGTTCATGAAATAATCTTCGTATTTTTTCATTGTATTCTTTGTATTTCCCATCTTGGCTGTCACTTTCTCCTTGATGCCATAATATCCCGGCCAATTCGCTATCTTCCTTTGCAAATGTAGCTTCATTTATTGCATGACGAAATAATGCCCCATCTCGTGACCACTCATCAATGGAACTGCCACCTTCGGCACATGGAATAAGACCAATCTTCTCTCTCTCATGCTCTTTACACCAAGCCTCCGCAAAAGAAGCCGCTAGTCCTACGCCAGCTACCGGTCTATCAAAATGGATGGGCTCAGTCATCATTTGCCATCTACCATTTCGCAACATCATGATTCTTTCATTATAAATTGGTGGCACTTCATGCTTAAAGCCTCGACCCGCCATATTAGATTGTCCAATTAGTAAAAATGACTTCATATTTTTCTCCCCCTCTCTTTATTTTTCATACTTGCCTATTTTTGTTGAAAATAGTAAACAGCAATTACTTAGGGTAAGATCCTGATGCATCTATCAATCAGGTGGATCGACTATGGATCAATCCACTTAAACCATTTTAACAAGAAGAAATCTCTTGTCTATGTTGTCATATTGGCTTACGTTAAACTTGTGAAAAAAACAAATTCATGTATAATACAATTGATGTATAATACATGAATTTTAGGAGAGTGACCTTTTTTGAAAAGAGAAGATGCCTTAAAACTAAGATCAGATATTAAGAAAATGATTATAATAACTGGGGTTTTTGAATCTCAAAATTTGCCCAATGGACCATTTGAAAAACCTCTACCAACCTCTCAAATGATGGCGTTAGAGGAACTAGAGATGGAAAAATTAACTGTTTGGCAACTATCCAATAAACTTAGATTAGAGACTTCAACTGTAAGTAGATTGGTAGATAAGTTAGTAAAAAAGGGACTTGTTTATCGTGAAGTAAATGAAAAAAACAGAAGAGAACTTTTTCTGCACCTCACAGAAAAAGGCCACATTACTGTGAATCGCTTAAGAGAACAATCCCTTACATTTTATCAACGTATCCTCAGTAATTTATCAGAATCAGAACAAAAAATAGTTGTGGATGGTTTTGAATTATTTATTGATTCTATTTCTAAGTCTTTTGATTAGAGTGAGGTAAATCATACCCTTTGGAGGATAAAATGAGTTTGGATTTTGAACGTCCTATTATTGAACTAAAAGAGAAATTTGATGAATTAAAGAAAATGATGAAAGAACATAATGTAGATTTATCATCAGAAATTCAAGAATTAGAAAAACGTTTAAATAAAATGCAAGATGAAATTTATTCTAATCTTACACCTTTTCAACGAGTTCAAATTGCAAGGCTACGTAACCGGCCCACGACATTGGATTATATACCTTTATTGTTTACAAACTTTTTCGAACTTCATGGTGATCGATTATATGGTGATGATCAAGCAATGATAGGTGGTATTGCAAAATTTAAAGGGATGCCCGTTACGGTTATTGGTCATCAAAGAGGGAGAAGTACAAAGGAAAATATAGAAAGAAATTTTGGAATGGCACATCCAGAAGGTTATAGAAAAGCGCTAAGACTGATGAAACAAGCTGATAAATTTAATCGCCCTATTATTACATTTATTGATACAATTGGCGCCTATCCAGGCAAAGGGTCTGAAGAACGTGGAATTTCTGAAGCGATAGCTCGAAATCTATTGGAAATGGCTACACTTAAAGTGCCAATTGTTTGTATTGTAATTGGAGAGGCATCAAGTGGTGGAGCTCTTGGTATTAGTGTCGGTAACCATATCCATATGTTAGAGTATTCATGGTACTCAGTCATTTCGCCAGAAGGAGCAGCCTCTATCCTATGGAAGGATGCTAAGTATGCTCCAGAAGCTGCTAAACACATGAAAATTTCAGCAAAAGATTTAAAGCATTTAGGAATTATTGATGAAATTATTCCTGAAATTAAGGGTGGAGCACAAAATGATATAAAATCACAGGCAAAATTGATTGAATCTGCAATCGAATCATCTCTTAAAAAATTGATACGATTATCCTCGGAAGAGCTTATACAACAGCGATATGAAAAGTATAGACAAATAGAGAATTATAAATGAAAATACTTAAAACCGTATTACATTTCTGAGGATTCTTACTAAAAAGTTCTAAATATTTTGTAAGTAACCTCTTAAACTGGATATGCTGATACTATTAAAAGTGTGTGATCGGTATGGAAAAGGGATTTTTTGATTCTAAAAATACTGAGAAACAATCTGGTGGATAAAGTTCGTCCCCAATTCGCCCCCAACCAAAAGAAAAAAACAAAAAACCCTTGCTAGGCAAGGGTTTCAACGATGATTCCGACTGGGCTCGAACCAGCGACCTCTCCCCTGTCAAGGTAGGTATATGACATCCTGTGAGTATCACTGAGATCCTCTGGTGTTCCTTCGTATTTTTTAAAACCGAAAAAAATGTTACCTTTTTTATTACTTTTTTATAACCTGTTTTAAGCTTTATCACCATTAATATATTTCACTAACATAGCTGCTGCGTACATAAAGAATGCAGCGATTAAACCATTCACCATACTTCCAAAAACTACAATCAAAATCTGTCCTGCGTAATCTGTCCATGTTTTATCTGGAAATACAGCAATGTTCCATATACTCACCAGCATATAGAATCCAGTCACAACGATAAAAGTCCAAACAACTAACTTTGATTTGAGCATTTACTGACAACCCCCTTTCTAGAAAGTACGCTCTATTGGATCAGATAGAAGGTTTTGATTCTTTGTTAAATAATCCCTTGCTACAGGATTTAAGTTATAAGGAAAAATCATTCCACCACTGCTAATATTTGCACTTCTAAAAAGAATTCTCAAAAGTTCAAGCTCAGCAACAGTACCATCATTAATTTCTAGTTGAATCGATCTTTCATTATATAATACAAAGGTTCTCAATATTCGTTTTTCATAGTCATTTAAATTATTAAGTCTATTAATCATTTCTTTGTTGCGTACTTTGTTTTCTATTTTAAATTTCAAAATGGAGTATAACCAATAAATAAAATGAGATATTAAGAAACAACTCGACGCTAAAAAAACAATACCTAAATAAACTTTATATTCATCGATTGATTCTTTCAAACCCAGACTTATTCCTAGTTGACTATTACCTAAAAGCAAACTCACTCCAGAAAATAGCATAAATGCAATAAGATATTTTGGACTCATCTTAATTATGTCGTTAACCCATGACGCACTTTTTGATTCTTTTTCGGTGCTCATATAATCATCCTTTGCTTACAAAAGTTAATATAATCACTTAATACTAATCATTACTATTTTATCATTTTGCTCTTTGTAGCTGGGTAATAATTAGTAACAATTATCACTAAATACTAACCCCATTGGAAGAGTCGATGATATCGATCATTGAATCTGCTCGTGATTGTATCTCTTCATCATTTTTAAAAGACTTTATCCATATTTCAACTCCATCAATTACCTCTAAGCAGAACATATCAATTTGCAATTGTAGTGTTTTATCCAGTTGATGCATATGAACAATGTGACCATTAACCTTATCAGGCGCCAAAAAAACAAATTTGTTTAAAACTTCTTGTATCCGTTGATTTGAAATCTCTATAGTTCCTGAATGCAAAAATGAACACCTTAGAGCATACATATCATTTCCATTTAAAAACTCATGTTCCCTCTGTAAAGCACCTATTTTATGAACATATTTAGGCTTAAGAAAATCATTAAAGAAACCAATATACCTTTTTGTTGATCCTAAGCTAGGATTTTGAAGCTTACCGCATATATCAGGTAAGGTTAAAGCTATCGCAAGTGCAGCGTACCAATTTTCATCTTGAATAGCTTTCTTAACAGCACATGTGAAATTGTTTATTTTTTGCTCTAACACCGTAGTCATTTACAAATCCCCTTTTCTCATAGTAATTCCATAATATCACAATATTTACCTTTCGAATAAGTAGAGATACTAGGCTTTTTCTTTCACTATTGGTCTTGACTTGTCGTTTGCTTTTTGGCTTGATAGGTTGAAAGCAATGGACAACGGCTGGACAAGTTGTCTGCCTGAATTTGCTTGTAAAAAAAATAAACAAACTCAGACAGGCGACTGATCATCTTGATAGTGTATCAAGCTTATGGTATCCGTATGTGTCACCCTATTTGCCGTTGGTTATTCCCCAAACAAGCCTACTGTGTCAAGTGTCCCTAACAGTTTCTCTGAACGCAATTTTGCGTTTTGATACTTGTGGCTTGGCCTGCATCGTCAGAAACGATACACCCATCCTTCGTACAGCACTTAATGGCAGCTTTCGCCTTTCAGATACATGTGCAAATAGTGAAGCACAGTGGTATCCTATCCTCATTTATCGCATCGGCTGAGTCACTATCCTTTTAAGTTTAAAGTGTTAGCACATTCCACGACAGTCTTATCCTTAAAAATGGCATCACTAAAGACAACACCTTGATCTAGGAGTATAGACTAATCCTATTTAGTTAGGTGAGGTAAACTTTACTTGCCTCGTAAAATGCACGACCTATTGAATACAAACTAAATTAAGTTAGAATGGGCTGGTATCACGGGCGCGTACCAATCCATCAGATTAGATAGTGCGCCAACACTTTTCTAATCAGCTAGAAATGACAATCATGAGCAGTAGGAATAGCCCTAATGTGCTCATGATTGTTACAAATAGTAACTCATCTATTAACCTTACATCTAAAAAGAAATTGAATACAATATTATTGAATTCATTGATGATGTAAAGAATGAATTCAATCAAATAAATAAAAAATTAGATAGACAAGTAGCCACTTACATTGATGTGTAGATGGTTTTTTCATGCTTAAATATGTCCTTTTCAAGATGTAAGAAATGAGTAACACATCGAATTAAACAAAGACAAACAGCATGTGATTTAAAGCCCATTTATTCTAATTTATGTAAAATTAATTCCTTTCTGTGATATCCTCACTATTGAAAAATGATTAGAAAGGAAGTATTCAAATGAAAAAGTTTTTTGTTAAGATGTTGCTAGTTCTCATATCAGCAGCTGTTTTCATTCCAACAACAGCTACATATGCAGCAGAAAAGATCGAACAGAAAGAAGATTTGGCAGTAACTTTCAATCCTACTGAGCTACAAAAACAACTTGCTTTAAGAGATATACCATTAGAAAAACAAGAAGACTTGCTTCAAGTATTTAAAGCTATCGAGAATGCTAACAATGATCCACTTGCTACTACAAATGGCCCTAAGGGTGCGGCTATTAAGGCAGCAATCAAAGTAATTAAAGGCTTAGTGAATAACGACTGGGCAAAATGGGTTTTACAGCAACGTTTTGGAAAGGAAGCTGTAAATGGTACTGTCAAAAATGCAAACAAGATCATTAAAGAATTAGAAAAAATTATTGATACTCCAAAAAATGCAGCAAGTAGGGCTCGAAAAGTTGTTTCTGCAGAGCTTAAAAAACATATAGACTCAGGTGTAGCTGATACAATCGGACTTGTTGTTGAATACATTGTTCTCACTGCTGATTTACTCATACTTTAGATAAAAGGATGGTACATATATATGTCACAAAATCAATTCATTCAGTTTCAAAAATCAAATGGTTTAGACGATGAAGACGTTCAATTCCTCATTACTCTCTCAGGAGCATTTTGCACCTGTGAAGAAGAAAACAAAAAGGCATATGATATAACAAGGACAGCGTTCATTAGACACTTTGGTGAAGAATTAAACCTTTCAGATATTGAAGGAAATACTAGAGAAGAATATGAAGAGATTATCAATCAATTTCTAAGCAAGAAGGATAAAAAAATTAATGTGGACGAGCTTTTACAATCTTTTTATGATGCAGATATGATGGATGGATTAAAAAAGAAATTCAATTAATGGCCTTGGTTTGAAGGTCTTTTTTATTGCCATCAATTACATATAGGCACCTCTCTTTAGAAATACTTGAACATGGAGGTGTTTATAGTGAATGAAAGAAAAAAGAAATTGGAATAGATTGAAGATTACAAAGTAGTTGTTGATGATATTGACCAATAAGACAAATTAATTAATCTTATCCTCAAGGCGTGGTTTAAGGTTGCCGTCTTTATCTGTTTGATAATCAATGTTCTCAATGGATCAATGACTATTTCATCTAAATCACCAAGCCATTCCTCGCCATATTGAACCGAGTCAGGGCCTTTCTTTGCTCCTGAAACCCTTCTAATGCCGTGTTCCTTTTTAAGCTCGTCTATACTTTTTGGCTCAGCGCTATCGGCTGTAATCTCATTGCTTTCATAGCCTATTGATTTAATCCACTTCGCCAGCTCTCTATTTGAAACCTTGTGATCATATAATTCAGCAAGTGCATATATTTTGCTTCGCTTCTTATCATAGTGCCACCTGACGAAAGCAAGCGGATCTGGACCATAACCAAAGTCAACGCCTTGACGTATATTGTCAAAGGAGCGGACCATATCATCAGTTATGATGCCTTTCTTGATTTGAAGGTTATCGAATGGAACAACGCCAGTTCCGATTGCCTCCCCAAGATATTCCCATCTATATTTCTTATCATTTTTGGCTTTTATTTCCTCAGCCTCATTAATAAACGCTTTTGATAGATGAGGGTTGTCTAGGTATGTTGAATGATGAATATACGTGTTCCCAGCAGGGAATGACGTTTCATACTTCTTGTTAACCCAATTTTGCTTACGTTTTGGCGGGTTATAAGTGTAATAGAACGTATAATCAAAATTCCCTGCTCGTTTACGTACGGTGCGTGCCAGCAGTGTGATTGACTGTGTGAAACTCTTTTGCAGGCGTGGCGGTCTTAAACGATCCAACGAGACTAAACCGTTGATCTTTCCATTAGCCGCTCACCTTCTTTTGTAACGTCAAGCGGTAGTATACTGTCTCATTTCCCGTTTTACGTGCCGTGACATCAATACTTTTGGCTCTCGGCGTGTATGAATTGGCATCCGTCGACACGCTGACTGTATGCCCTCCAATTGTTTTATATTCGCTTGTTACTGCCGCAACAGACGGCGCATAAAGCACCGCCGCAATAATAATAGTTAGTGTGATTAGTAGTTTTTTCATTTCACAACCCCCGATATTTATTCCCATATAAGTTAAATAAATTTTCATATGGTTTATTTTTGAATATATAGTATTATTAAACTTGTAAAACTATTATCCCAAATGAAAAGGAGCATCAATCATGCAAATCAGAAAAGTAATTGCAAGTTCAGTTCTATCACTCGCTTTGCTATTTTCTTCATCTGCTTTTTTTACTGCACAAGCAGACGCTGCTACTCCTAACGAAACATGGAAGCATTGTACTTCTGAAATATTTGGTCCATACTCTTCAAGAAATGCAATACCAGCAATTTATAACGACGGCACCTATAATTGGTATCTAAAAGGTGCGCAAACTTACTCAGGTATTTGGTATGGCGCATATGAGCGTTGCTGGTACTCGACATTGACGTGAATATTACTTTTAAAAGAGGGAAAACTCTCTCTTTTTTATTTATATCAAGCTGCCATCAATAATCAGCACCATTTCTTCTTCACTTGTTAAATGCTCAAGCACTTCTTTGACCGGGATCACATTGTTGTCCTCTCCATTTACTCGGCTGTATATGATTGTTGCATATGCTTCTGTAACTTCGGTTATTTCTTCTGATAATCCGCCATCATCATCAGCGACAACATCAGTATAGATTGTCATAGCATTTTCATCGTTTTTCGCTTTGATCAGTGCGTAATACGGCTCGTTTACCTCATAAAACTTCATTTCCTCGTCTTTACTATTAACCTGTTCTTCCAGCAACTGAATGGCCGTTTCAAGGTATGTCGCAAAATCAATTGCTTCTTCCTGCGCATGTCGCAACCATCCTTTTAAGTCGTGGGATGAGGTTTCAACCTCAACCCCGTACTTTTGCAGGCCTTTTTCCTGCTGGCGATGTAGTTTTTCAATCACTTTTGTAATGATCAGGTTGTTTTCGTTCATTGTGTTTCCTCCAATAGATCAGAATTTTGATAGATGTTCCCGATGACTTCGATCCCTTTAAAACTTGCATCAATTCTCGAATACCCTTGATCTTCTCCTGTTTCAAACACAAATGACGCAAGAGAATTTTCATATCTAACTGTTGCTATGATCTCTTGTCCATTGTAGGCTGAGATGATTTTTACGAAATCCCCCTCATAAATCTCAACGCCGTTACAATCCTTCAATCCTGTGAACTGCATCACTTTATAACGTGCTAACCCGAGTATGTCGTTAAAACTTTCAAATTCATCTGGATCCATATAAATACCTGATTGGACATTGTAGAACATTCGTTGTATCCTTCCTGAGAACCCTATGAAAGGACTAAAACCACCAAAAATCGAAAAAAAGAGATGGGATTTTTTGATTCAGAAGAAGCTGCTTTGTGCATTTCTACTTTTTAACAACGTTAATTGCCGGTACAAGAAGAGGTGAGGGTCTGGCTTTAGAATGGAAAGACGTTGATTGGGATAAAGGAGGATAGAATATAAGCCGCAGTTTGTCCAAGACTAAAAATGGAGAAGCGTATATAAAAGCCACTAAAAACAAAAAAAGTCGTTTCGTTTCAATGCCTGAATGGTATATGGAAGATTTACAGAAATATTATTTGTGGTGGAGGAAAGAAAAAATGAAAGTTGGTGAAGATTGGGAAGGCGGTACATTTGAATTTTTATTCCACAACGGCAGCGGAAAACCATTTTACTATACAACTCCAACCGCTCGATGGGATAAGTTTAGAAAAAAAGCTGAGATAAAAGAAATAAGACTTCATGATCTAAGGCATACAATGGTTACTCTTCTTATTGAAGCTGGTGCTCAAATGAAAGCCATCCAAAAAAGAAGTGGTCATGAAAGCCTTAAAGTTCTTTCTGACACATATAGTCATGTAACAGAAAAAGTTGATAAAGATGCAGCTGATAAATTCGATGTGTTTAAAACAGCTCGTAGCGAAACCGCAAATTAATTTAAATATTAATAGACCATTTGATCAATTTCATAACTTTTTTTGAAAGAATGGCCCCACAAGTCGAAATCTTTGTTTTATGTGGAAAGATAAAAACAAAAAAACCCTTGCTAGGCAAGGGTTTCAACGATGATTCCGACTGGGCTCGAACCAGCGACCTCTACCCTGTCAAGGTGAATGACCTCATCCGAAGCAAACAGACCTTCCCTGAAAAAGACTGATTTAATAAGGTTCTATGATGAGCCTTTCTGATAAAAAATGTGCATTTCTGAAGAAAACTGAAAGGGTTCGTCCCCAATCCGTCCCCATAAAAAACAGACCCTTAAAGGTCTGTTTTTAATTTAATTTATCTAATGAGAAACCTTTATCTACACATAACTTTGTAGTTCAGCTTTTGCTTTCATCGTGCTGTTCATCCTCTGCCCTTTTATTGGTTACACCTTGAGAAATTCCCTCGTGTAAATTATTATCACGTTTCAACTCCTTTCTCCACCACTTAATCAAATAGTGGTAACAATCATTAAGACGCTTATCAACATTTGGGCCTTCAATGATTTTGACTTCCATCTCAAATCACCTCCTGCAAGATTACGCAGCATTGACTGTCCCTATATAAAAGAAAACGAGTTCACAAGTAGATATAAAAAAGACCTGACTGAATGTCAGCCAGGTTCATGAAGGGTCAATCTTATTCTTATTATAACGAAAACAAAACAGTTAATCAAACATTTGTTCCCATCGAAAAACTCAGCCCCTCTGTGATTAAAGATTCCTTATGGATGCCGATAAATATAAGGATATTTATAAAGGGGGATTTTACATATGGAAGATATAAAGGTATTCCTTCCAATATTAGGCGTTTTACTTGGGTTTTTACTAGCCTGGTTCAAAGAAGCAATACAAAATAAAGCAAAAATTAAAATAGGAGTTAGCCAGCCTAATTTGCATGTATACTTCAAACTAGACAAGTGGGGGAAAGAACAATGTGAGAACCGCTCATATGCAGATCATATCGAAACGACTATTTCTATAAATGTTTTCAATATAGGGAAAGCACCTACAGCTATCCAGTCTGTATTTATTTTCTACGAATCTGATCACTTTAGTCTTTTTGATATAACTAAAATAAATATTAATGGAGTAACCGCAGAACATAGTGCGTTTGATTTATCCGCAGGATCTATTGTTCCTTTAAAATTAACACTTTTGATAACAAGAGATTCGAATAGTGAGTTTCTTTTTAATAATGATGTTAAGTACTTTAATCCTCTTAATGGAAAGAGAGGAGTTAAATTCGGAGTAAGCTTAATTGATATTTACGGAAAAGAGCACAGAGAATATTTCTATGTTGATTATATTACACCCTTCCTGGATAACAAAGAAGAAGAAATTAAAGAGTAGCTTTAAAGAGCCACTCTTTATTTAAATTTAGCAACTGCTTCTTTAGCCATTCCCGATAATTTCTCTAGAAAGGAAAACTTAGAATCGCTCTATTAAGATAGAAGTTCTGTTCCAATCGCAATATTTTCTCCTAGATTCACTAGCAGTGGGTCATCATTCTTTTCTAAAAATTTAGCTATTTGATGAAGAATCTCACTAATTTTTTCGTTGATCGGCATATTTTGATTTAATAAGAAAATGCAGAGAATCGTATCAGCTACTTGATAAAGCGCATCTTCATCTTTTGTATTTTCAATGTGATATTGCATCTTTTTAAAAAACCATTCAATTTCTTTCAAATCAACCATCGGGTAATACTGAATTTTATACAGATTACCTTCATCAAGGACGTCCAATTCAAATATGGCTTCAAGTTCTTCTTTGCTTAAATGAACTTCAGAAAGTTCATATTCACCCTCTGCTGCTTCTGCTTCCTCATCAACAGTGTACTTAACTGTATAAAGCCCCTGAATGAATTCATCAAAGGAATCTGCTAATTTAAAGTCTTCTTCCATCTCAACATCAAAATAATGAATTGCAGGATTCTCTTTCGTTTTTCTATAATCCATTGCTACCCAAGTATGGCCATCCCCGTTAATCAAAACAAGCCCTTCTGGCAGCTCCCACTCTTTTATCAAATAGGCACTATCCATAATACCTTCATCTTCAGCAATTCCCAGCAGGTGATTAAATTGAATGTGATCCTCAACCCATGAATTAGAGTGAGTCGTTGGAAAAGCATTATGAACTGTATAACCACCATTCTGTTCTAATATGAGCTTTTTATATGTATCTGGCAAAGTGACCCCAAGTTTATCTTCAGCCTTAGCTACTTCTTCTGCAGTGATCTTTTTTAACGTATAGTAACCTTCATCGTCTATTTCCCAAAAAGATTTCAAAGTTTATTTCCTCCTAGTGTCATTTAACAAAACTTATTTACGAACATATATTCTAACAAACTGTTTTTGGTGGTGATTATATGTCTGATCTCGAGAGAAAGATTTATCGAATTATTTATAATATGAGTCGCTTCCGTAAGAATCCAACAATTGATGATCTGAAAAGAAAAACAGGTAAAGACGAAAAGACTGTTAGGCAAGCAGTCAAAAAACTTCTGGGAAAAGAAGAATTGAAATGGGATAAAGAGAAAAGAGAATGGCGGTTTTAATATCAATTAACCATCCTTTCTGTATCCAAATGTCTGATACACTAAAAAGAGCAACTTCCAAGTCAGAAGTTGCCCCTTTATCTTAATCTTCAGGATCCTCAAAGATGCCCAGAATTTCATTCACATCGTATTGATAAAGTTCATACAGACTGTGATCTGTAATCTCTCCTCTTTTTATTCTTTGATTAAGAACAAACATCATATCAATTGGTTCTCTTTCATAAGATATCATGTCATCATCAGCATCATTAAAATATAATACTGGCTTATTTAAAAAGGGATGTGATTTAGGCTTAGTAAAGTACGTCCACTTCACTTGCGGATAGTTTCTCCTAATGGTTTCCCCATAATATATACCGATATCCATTGCTATCGCATAATCAACTTTTCCAATTTCAACAGGATTAGCTAGTAATCGTTCTTTTTCATCTTGATAAATAAAGTCAGGATATTGACTTAAACTTTCCAGTTCTCTACCAATATCTTCTTCTGATAACTCATATATTTCAATTTGAGATAAGTACCAGCTATATACCTCAATTAAAGATTCCGGTGTATAATTAAAATCCACTTCGCCATTCGTAAATTCTTCTAAAACAGATATCCTTTGGGGTATTTCATCAATAAACCAATCAAAAAGAATTTGCGCCTTTTTTTTAGAAAGTAATTCGTGTGATCCCACTTCGAAAGGTGGTTCCATTAGAGGGTAATCCATTTAATAGCCTCCAAAACATTAGTCATGATATTGATAAGGAACTTTCTTTTTCTTTAAATATTCTCTTAAATTTTTAGTCGCTCCTATTTTACCAGTTTTAGCACTTTTAAAAAAGTGCCACTTCACTCCATCCACTTGACCAGCCTTTCTTAAAGCTGCATCTTTATCAATCTGTTTTCTAACAAAATTCGATAGGCTTGTGTAACCAACTTTTGATTCATGTGCCACTCTCGTCTTTGGAACATAAGCGTCCACAATTCTTTTTTCTTTTACCCATTTTCCTTTTTTATGATCATATACTCGAACATTTTTATAAACCTTATGCCCAATTCCACCTACATAATCATTTAGGAATTTTTCACCTGCTGCACCAGATTTAAAACCTTTAGCAGGAAGCTTAGATCTTGGAGTTGGTTTAGGTTTTGGAGTTGGTCTAACTTTACCTATACCTATGCCTCCTCCACCGGCAGGATAGCCGTTTCCTCCTCCCATATCTTTATTCATGAACGTTGTTATTACTGGACTTTTATTTGAACTAGAAATCTCCACAGAGTCTTCGTCCATCATAAGTTCTTCAAGCTCTTCATACGCATCTGATTCATTATCTTCCTCAATCAGTACGCTATTATCTTCTAGATATGCTTCATCTTCGTCTTGACCCACTGCATTAACTTGGGGAATAAAACCTGCAGCACCTACAAACAATGAAAATATTAATAGCAAACTCAAAAACTTGTTAGTGATTTTCACCTAATAATCCTCCTATTTATGTAATTTGAAGAAACTTTAGTATAGTGTCTCTTCAAATTCAAATAAATACTTTATAGGATATTTAAGGTAATTTTAAGATTTTTAATGCTGTTTTTATAGCCCGCATAAATTACCAAATAATATATTCAGATCAAATAAAATACATTTTTTAATATTATTCGACATTATTTTCAAGTATTCGACATTCTATATGTGATATAAGTAATTAAAAAATACAAAAAATGGGGTATCAATCATGAGTAAAATGGGTAAAGTGATTTCCTTCATCAATATGAAAGGTGGAGTAGGTAAAACAACCCTCTGCATAGGTATGGGAGAGTATTTAGCTAATTATATGGATAAAAAAATCTTATTTATCGATGTTGATCCGCAGTTTAACACCACTCAAACTTTATTAGATTTATTAAATCTCGAAGATGAATACATGAATGAATACAGACATAATAAATCTATTAGAAAGCTTTTTCAAACACAAGAAACAATAAGTCACAAACTTGCTTTCCCTGAACCATCTGAAATTATAATAAGCAGCAATGACTATCCAAACATCCACCTTATTTGTGGTAATATTGACTTGATATTTGATGATAATCAAAATGATGGATCAAAATCTAGGCGAATTAAAAAATTCATTAAAGATTTTGCTTTAAAAGAAGAGTATGACTATATTTTTATAGATTGCCCACCGACAATTTCATTTTACACAGATGCCGCTCTTAAGGCTTCAGATTTTTATATTGTCCCTAACAGAATAGACCGGTACTCTATATTAGGAATAAAATTATTAAAACAGGTTATCGACCGACTTAAATTCGATGAAGACTTAAACCTTCATCCGCTCGGAATTGTATACACTATGGTAGATAATATGAACAGGCAAAAAGTTCAGAAACTAAGAGAAACCTTTGAGTCTTCCGATATTGTTAAAGAAATTGATCTTTTTGATTCCTTTACACATCTGGTAAATGATCTAACTGTTGGATATCAAGGTAATATTGCATCTCGTTATAAGAAGTCTGAAGATGACATTAAAAACATATGTATTGAATTTCTTACGAAAATAGAGGGGAGAGAGACTGAATGAGCTCTCAATTACAAATGGATAAATACCTCAACAGGCTTTTATATGAATCCGTTGATTCTATAGAAGTCTTAGGAATAAGCATAGCTCTAATTTATTCAAAAGAAATTTTCAAAAAAAACGAAGACCTTAAAAATTTTCTTGTTAAAGTGTTCGATTTACAGTTTCTCCCTTACGTTATGAAATCACGAACTTTAATTGCAGCTAGAGTATCAAGAACACTCGTAAAATTAAATGAAGAAGAAATACATAAAATTAAATTAAAAATCCTGGATTACTTTAAATCCGATGAGGAATCGGATAAAGTTAAATCTTCAAAAAGAAACACTGCTAATGAAAAAATGAAGAAATGGTTAGAAGGACTTTGATATGGAATTAACTATAAATTCTCAAGCAATACCTGAATTAAAAGCTGAAATAAATAATTTTTTAGCCCTGGTGTGTTCAAAAAAGCCCCTCCCCCAACAACCAGAATTGGTATCAATCTCAAAATTAATAATTGTTTCAAAAACAGTTATTGATCACTTACCATCAAATCATTATAGAAGTTCATTTTTTCATGATTTACTTTCTTTAATGCACTCATTATCTAGTAGCAATTCTATAAGATATTACAATTTTGTTCTTAGATCGCTTTTAGAGAATTTTCATAGATGTATGCTGAAGCTCGGTAATTCGGATGAGACTGGAATTAATGAATTGTTTAGAGAAAATACAACGCAATTCGCTACGGATGTTAGAACTAAGCAGCTTTTCGATTATCTATCTGGAGAGTATGGAAAATGTTGTTTAGTAGTTCATAGCAATATAAAAGCTCACAATAATATTCATAAATATTTTTGTGAAACGATTCAAAATGATGATTTCACTCTACAAGTTTTAAAGACTGTTATTATTAACATTAAAAATATCCTAAGTAGTATGATTGAATTGCTAATCATTGTTTATCCCGGCATTCTAGAGAATTCTTTCTATAGACGTAAACAAGAATTAAATTATCTTCTTGGAAAAAGACTTTATAATATTTTCAAGCTCAAAATAAAAGAATTAACATAGAGCTCATCCAAACGGATGAGCTCGTCCTTATTTTAATAATGATTTAAGTTTCACTCTAGTTTTAGGCCCATAAATACCATCAGCAACAAGTCCATGCATAATCTGGAACCGCTTGACCGCATTAGCAGTTTTTGGTCCATAGTAGCCATCAATCCCATGATTTTTTGCACCTTTGTCAGGGTAGAAATATACAGCAGCCAGGGCTTCCTGCAATGCTTTTACTCCAGCGCCCTTTGTCAAAGGCTTTGTTACTTTAATGATGCCAGATGGCAAGTTAAACGATTTTTTAGGCTTACTCGCTATTGGCTTGGATGGTGTATTTTTGACAGGTGTTGCTTTCACAGGCTTTGCTGTTGCCTTTTTACTCGTATGAGCGATTGCAATACCCGCTTTGAAGCTGTCCCAGCGATTAAGCAGCTTTCGAGGGCAATTTTTTCCGCTCCATCTCTTATGTGGCACAACGTTGGCCAATGGAATGCCTTGCTCAGTCATCAGCTGACGAATTAGCCATTGGGCGTTCTCAACTGTCTTTTCAAAGTCCCCATCAGCATTCTCACAAATTTCGATACCAATTGATCTCATATTGCCGGTTCCCCGACCATCTCCCGCATGCCAACCGTTTTCGTTTAGCGGCAAATGCTGATAGATACAATTTTCATCCACAGTAAAGTGCCAGCTTACCCCCGTGCTAGATCGCTTAACAAAACTAGCGTGATTAGCTGCGTCTGCTCCTTTTTTAGTATTAGCAGTATTGTGGACCGTAATATATAAAGGCTTCATGTAGTTGCCAGGACGGTTCTTGTTGCTTTTCGGAATATAATCTTTAATGATTTTTACCACGTTCATCGTCTCCTTTTTGGTCTATTAAACATAAAAAGAGCCACCTCATGGCAGCTCCTTACTTCGTTAATCCTTTTTGTTGCAGCGCTTCTTTTTGGGCTTTCCCTCGACTTGTCACATAGTTGTTTTTGAACCATGCGACAAGAGTTGTTACTAACGTAAAGACCATTGAGAAGGCAAGGTACAATGTCTCAGCCAACGAAGTGACTTGGTCCTCACTGATCGGCAAGATTGGCTTGCCAAATAGAATTAAAGTTTGGTTGATTAATGCCATAAAAAGAAGCACTGTACGGATCACAGTGCCTTTGTCGAAGTTTTTCATAATTGTTTCCTCCTATTATTTTAAATTCCGTTCAATTTTATCGAGCTTGTCGATTACTACGTCGTACTTCTCACTAAACTTTGCTAACACTTCATTTTGCGCTTCGATTTGTTCATTGAGCTTGTTTTCTCGTTCCTTTGTTGTGTTTAATACGTAAAACAAAACCCAACAAAAAAGAACCGCAAAGGGTCCTTGTGTCATCAGATATTGAGCCAAATCCATTTCCACCATACTCACCTACCTCACTTTGTCCACCCCCTTAAAGAAGGCAAAATAAAAAGCCCTTTTAGGCTTCGTACTGTTCTCCCGTTATTTCTTGATAATCTTCTTTGTTAATCCAACCGATTTCTACATAAAAGGCAATGTCTTCAGGACCGTAACACTGCCAGTCCCAAAATTGCTTTATATCCGCAACTGTTGGATATATCATGATTTTTCACCACCCTTCAACTCCTGTATCTCAGTCATGAGTTGAGCCAATTGTTTTGCCATTTGTGCTTCACGTAATTTAGCTGCAGCTGCTTCCTTTGTCAGTTCAGTCAATTGTTTAGTTAAGACCGCATTTTGCTGTTTTAATAAATCTATATCATCCGGTGGTTGCTCTATTTGTAAGCTATCAATGTACTCCTGGGTTGCTGACTCACTCCATGTCTTACTTGTGGGATTGTATTCAGCTATATATAACCCTTCTTGAGGTTGTACATCTGTAAACCCCTCTGGAATTTCAGCGTCATCGGGTATTTCTTTATCCCCACCAGGTATATACTTAAAATTTTCATCATAGGCGTATATAGGTTTCATACGGTTCACCCCTTTGCTTTAAACATGCAATTCACCACGATGAAGTCTTTATTACTCGTGGTATCTTGTATACAAAATCGGCCATCTGTTGCAATATACTGCCTACTATATTGAGGTCCTTTAAAACCACCGGTACTAGAAGCGATCCCAACATTATAGAGTGGGAAAGGCGGCTCACATCCTTCTGGTAACGTAAAGGCAGGTACATCCCCAAGTGTCCCACCTGCGATGGCTCCTGTAACATGAACAATTCCCATCGCATCCTTTGCAACGCGAACCCGATAGTCATTATTGACCTCAGACTTATATGTTTTCCATCCATTTCTGATAGTCGGAAACTTCCAGTCGAGTTTTGCATCTCCACTAGTTATAATCCTCTCCCATCCTATAAAACCTTTTGTATGAAAAGTACCGATCCAAGTTTTATTATCAAACGATCTTGTTGCAGTTATCTTTTTGAGAATTTCACCGTTTGATATATGGGATGTTTCTAAAACCTCAATGTAATAAAAGCTCTGATCATTATCTACAGGAAGATTTAATAATTGAGCTCCCATGTATGGACCTGTCGGTAAGGTGAATATATCAGTACCGTTTGGCAGTCTTGCCACTCTACCGTCGTCTGGTGTGAGTCTATATAACTGACCATTATTCCATTTATTCCTTTCAGCAACTGACGGTAGCTGCGTCCAAGTGATAGATATATGGCTAGAATTATAGTAGAAGTAATAGGCATTACCTGACGTGTCTACCGCAAAACCGGTTCCGATGTTGTTTTGGCCCACCGTCTGAATACCTCTCAAATAGGCATTGCTGGGTGCAGGGGAATCTTCTACACCTGGAGAAGCGATAAAAGTACAGGTTCCCTTGTCCTTGATCGCATCAAAAATATTTTTGTCAGCAGGAACAGAAATCAAGTATTTGCCGTCATCAGCTGTGATCTTATATATCTGCGATTCATCCCATTTCTTTTTTTCCGATTCAGATGCATGCGGCTTAGTATCGCCAATATGGCCACCAAGTTGATCTAACAGTCCAGTATCATTTTCAAGCAACACTTTAACCATGTCATTGAACAGATCCGCATGAGCCTTGTCACTTGTTTCAAACACTTTAGGAGATTTAATATCCATCGATGAGCACTCCTTTCCTAGTAAATATCATCAATCTCAAAGATGAATTCAATGTCACCGTCTTTTTGCTTGTCTGTCATGGTGCGGATCGCCGTAAACTTTCCATCTTCATCAACTAGAGCCAATTCATTGATTACTTCTCCTGCAAGTTCTCCTTCGGCGATCGTGCAGGTATAGCGGATTTTTGCTGGCTCCATGAAAGTAAACGAATCAATTTCTTTTTGAACAAGTTCACTCTTTAACTCTTGTTCTGTTCCATCCAGAGAGATTGGCTTGCCATCTTTCGTCCCACCATTCCCAAAAGCCATCTTGACCACTTTCGTGAGCTTCGTTCCCTCCGCTCTAGCCTTCGCCATTTGTTGGCGAGCATAAAGCGTTGTAACGGTTAATTGATCAGCCATAATGATCCTCCTTTATAAATCTATTTGTTTAGACGTGGCAGCTAGATATTTTGAACCGTCTAGCGGTACTGAGCCATCAAGCGTCCAATATTTCTGCTTAATGATTACACTTCCGCTTTGCTCATTTGATACATGAGCAGCCATGCGGAATGTTACTTTCCTTTTTTCTTTATTTACGTGTTTGAAACGAGATCGAAGTGTAAGAGCTGCTTGTTGATCCGTTTCGTTTATGGCTCCTACCATGACATATCTTGTACGGCCAGAAACTTTCATTTCTTTTTTTAGTTTCATGGCCAATTTTAAAGACTGCCTAAATCGAACAGGAATGTCAGTTGAATTGCGCGATCCACTCAAATAAAAAGTGCCATTAAGTAAAAACTCTCCATTTAACAGAATCGGGATGTGATCAAAAAAGCCCACTCTGCTGCGCAGTGTGAGCCGGTTATGATAATCTTTTATTTCGTTAACGTCTGTGTGATGAACGCTTGTGAATTTGTAAGCCAAATGAGCTGGCTTCAAGTTTTCAAACGTTTCTACAATATACCTGGTGTTTTGCAGGTCATCCAAATTAACACGAAGGGAAAAATGATAGCGGCCAGTTGTTAGACGAACCACTGCGCTAGGATTCTTCAGAAAGCGATTCACAGCCCTTTCTAAAGATGCGTATGTGATCGGTGGAATGTTGGACATGAGATTCAAAATACGTGCCCTTCGCAATTCAATCGAGTCACCTGACTCACGCTGCACCTTCAGCATCCTTTCCCATCTATTAAGCCCCCACGTGGCAGTGATCGGAAAAAGCTGATCAGTCATATCAAAAATAGAATCGTCTAGCCTTTCCATTTCAGGAGCTTCTGATTTCATTAATTCATCAAATTCAGTGATTTCCGTTAGATAGGAAGGTAGATAGGCTTTCATATCATCATATTTGCTCATTGACGATCACCTGCCCTAGACGCGGGATTTCAATGTCTTGGAGGGGCAAGTTTTTGGCTTCACCGTTGACCAAGACATTCGAATAGTCCGATACACTATCCGCATGATATAAAATGTCATTGATCGCTGACATTCTGATCACATTTTCCTCGAAAGCAAGTGATTTTAGGAGAGCCTTGATCTTCTCCTCTATTTCTTGTTGAGCATCTTCAAGTGAATAGTCCATTTTAAGCTCCACCGATACGGACACCTCAACATCTTTCCACTTGGCGCTTTCAACGGTGGCAGTAGCCCCGATTGGTGCTTGGCCTTCCCCTTCTCCTGGAACCGGATCAATGTACTCTTGCACTTTATTGACGAGCAGATCCGTCGCAACATCAAAATTACCATCTGTGATGACAATTTTGACCGTTCCTTCTCCGTTCCAAAGAGGAAAAACCTTTGCCCTGCCAACTCCTTCTACTTCTTCAGCCCACTTTTTATAGTGAGCTTTGTTGGCACTGACAGCTTCACGTCTTGCCCTCATCAAGTACCGTTCATAAAGAGCTTCATCGTCTTCTTCCTCTTGCCCTGGTATCTTCAATTCTTCAAATATGACAGACTCCAGCCCTGGTATGTTATCAAGTGATAGAAGCGGCAGTTCTGCAAAATTCCCATTGCCTACAGCACCAGTTGTTTCACACTTCAGCGTGCCGTCTTGATATTGAAAGTACAGATTATCGATATAGAATCTTGATCCCGTTGGTATTCTAATACCTTCAGGCGAGACTTCAACGGACCATACAGCACTTGTGGCCGCTTTACGAGTGATCCCCACTTCAGCAGCTCGTCTATCTAAAAATTCTCCCTGCGCTGTATCTGCAAAGACAAGATCGAATACCTGATCTAGCCATATATAAGATTGAGCAAGTTCCGCAGCTGCAGGAGCCAACGCATTCCATATAACGCTGTTTTCTCTCTTATCTATTTCATCAGGTATTCGTTCCAGCATTCGCTCCATGATGGCTTCATATGACTGTTCTTCAAACATCTTCGCCAATCACCTCCTCGATCTCCAAGGTTCCCTCATCTGTCACCACTTCAAATATCACCTTAAAGGCTGCCCCCTCTTTAGTGATCTCAAAATCTTGCACACTTTCAATTCTTTCATCAACTAAAAGAGCCTCTTCTATCAACCGCGGAATCTCCATCTCTTTGTATTCGTCCGTTGATTCTTCATCAGAAACAGCTTCCTGCACTTCGCATCCTACGTCATGGCTATAAACAACATGCGAATATCGTTCAGTTCTTAGGGCCATATAGACGAATTGGCGAATGGCATCGAGACCATTAATCTTTTCATTGGTTAGACGGCCAGATGTGAAGTCAATGCGATAGGTGGTCGAAGGTTCAACAATATCCTCTTCTTCCTCATCCAAATCCTCAATTTCTTCTTCTGGAGAGAGTGCCATCATGAACCACCTCCTACTACTTTATCTAAGATATAAAACATCTGACCGCCTGTCATCGCAAGGACCATGACACTATCGCCTTCTTCTAGCTCATCATCTTCCCCCTCATCTAATCGGGCTGGCCAGATAAAGAGTTCTTCAGGAATGATGAGTTTGTCATTTTCGTTGAGCCTAACACTAAGAGGAGAAACAGACACAACATCACCGAGTATCAATTCCATTGGCGATTGTGCATCCACAGCATCGACAGCCAATCGCTTAATTGCCTCGCTTAGTTTCATGACTGATTCCCCGTTGGGATTGTATTCTTTTCAACGACATCGATCGTCATGGTGTGTTTGGTTCCTTTAAATTCATGGCTGTCTTGATCGATCCAGTACGTTTTTTTAATGCCGATATCAGGAATGATAATGCGTACTGGCATACCGCTTTGTAATCCAGGAATACCTAGAGCTTGAATGCTTTTCAGCTCTTTTTTTACGCCTTTCTTTTGAGCCAGTCGGACATCTGCTCTCTTTTGCAGCTGTGCTTGGTTGATCTCTCCTGACACTCTTTCAACGTGCTGAAGGATGCCGTATTTACTTCTAGCAGCACTATCATTCGCCACAGCCAGCATCTCAATCTCTTTCTTTTGCGTAACAGTTTTCGGCTTTGTTGGTTTGGCCGTTTTCTTATCTTTCTCTTTGTCTGTAGACTTTGATTTCTTTTTTTCCTTCTTCAGCACCTTAATTTTTTCCACATGTGTCGCTCTCATCTTTACACGTGTGGCTGTTTCCTCAATCGAGGTGCTATACTGATAATCAATGAGATTCACGCCTGATTCAATGACCCATACTTCGGACGGATCAGGCCACGCTCTCAGCCCCATCTTTCCTTTAGCAGAATAGATTTGATAGTTACGTCCTGTTTGCTTTTTTGTTTCCCTGAGAGCCTGCAAGATGATGTCATATAGGCTTGTATCGTTTTTGAATACAAGTGATTTAATGACATGGCCAGTGTTAGCGATTGACGTCATCGGGATCTGAAAATCTTGACCAAGCCGTTTCATTATCTGATCAGCTCTCTTATTTGCAAAGACATAGACATCCTGGTTCTTCACCAAATACTGAAGCATGTCGTAAGCAGTAAAAGTGAGTTTTTCGTCCTTCGGCGTTCTTGCAAACACTGTTCCTCTGAAAAGCTCTTTTCCTTTCCACTTGAAAAAAACCGTGTCACCCTCTTTGATGCTGTAATATTTTTGTGAACCCTGTTTAGTCACGATAGTTGCTTGTATTGAGCGAGGGGCCTGATACCTTTGCCCCCGAAGTGTCACACTTTCTGTCACAAGCTCGTACATGGTCCCGCTTCTGATGGCAAAAAGCTCAATCAATGTCAGCCCCCCTATTGTGGTATTTTTAATTTTTGACCAGGGAAAATCCAATGCCCTGGTTGTCTAATATTGCGTCTACTTCTTTTGATCATCGCGGCTTTATTCGCATTCCAAATGCGCCGCCATTTTGTGCTATCACCATAGAAACGGCCAGAAATATCCCACAAGGTATCACCCTTTTTAACGGTGTACACTTTTGGTGCACCTTTTGAGCTGCGTTTTTTGTTGCTCTTTTTGGCTTTCCGTTTGATTTTTCTAGGTGATGCGGTTTTGTATTCTTTTAACTGCAGCGTGAATTCACGATCCCCGACATCATACGTACCTTCATTGTGGTTAAAGCTTTCTATGCTGCATTGCATATTGATTTTGGTCCCTGTGACAATAAAGCGTACAGGTTTTTTTGATTTCATGAATCGCTCTATTTTGGCGATCGCATTCTCTGGTGAAGGAATACTTTTATATTCAGCAATCGGTGTATACTTCTTGGGAAAAAAGGCTGTAAATGAAATTTGGCGAGCCCCTGGTACATCCAAGAATGTGAGCTCGCCAAATTTTGCAACTTTTATAGATTCATTTTGTACGTTGTTATTGAGTTCCAATTTCTCAGGAAGAACAGGGAATCGTAATTTGTCCTTCCCTTGCGAAATCCATAATTGATATTTTGATTTAGCCATCAATCACGACTCCCTTCGTTCCTGTGTTGATTTCATTCTCTAACTCATCAATCAACATCTGTTTGATCTTCTCTGCAAGCCCTTCTGCGTCTTGGCCATTATGATAATGCTGCTCACCATTAAAATTAATGATGATCTGTTTTGATCCACCTGAAGCAGACGGTGCATTTGCTGTGCCAGCTGTTACTGTTTGCACCTGCCCTTGTGAAAGTTCAGAAGATGTAGCGGTGGCCGGATCGTATACGTCCATTCCTAAAGCCTGTGCAGCTTGAGCCAACAAGTAGCGACCACGTATGCCACGCTCTTCAGGAATGATCCATTCACGCTTGTTTCCTTCACCGACTCTAGCGATTTGTTCTTGCGTTATTAGACCACCGTTTGCATAACCCTTATATGGTCCACCGTTTCTGATACTTCTAAGACCAGGCGTATTATAGACACTTCCATATCTGCCTTTGATGTAATTGATAGCAGCTGCAGCATTATGGATCGGATTCCAGATGTCATTCATGCCGCTTGCCTTGTTAGAATTAAAGGTCGGATCAATGGTCTGCATCAATCCTTTAGACGGCGTTCCTCTCTTGGCGTTTGAATCCCATAGGTTGATCGCTTTCGGGTTTCCACGTGACTCATTCTGCGCGATCGTCATCAAACCAGGTAGCCAGCTCATTGATGTGCCGGTTGCCATTAGAGCAGCCATGAGCCATTGTTGAACACTCAGGTTAGATGCACCCATTCCGCTAAACGCAGCGATTAAGGAACCGGCTTGATTCTCTGCGAATTTCTTCACGTCAACTGAATCAAGACCTTTGACGACACCGATCGATGCGAATTTTCCAAGACTCATCATGACGCGTGAAGGAGAATGAATGTCTAATTCTTCGCGGAAAGCTTGTTCCACTTTCTTGGCCATGTCCTTGGCTGCTTGTGTCACTTCGCTTCCTTTTGACCTCATACCGCTATTAAATGCGTCAATTAGTCCAGCTCCCCATGTAGGTGACTCTTGGCGAGCGGATAAGAAAGGTTGTCTTACATTTTGATCTAAGAATTGACCTGTGCCAGTTGGTGTCATGTTTTGACCTGCAGCAAAGCCGGTGACAGTTTGAGCTCCGTACTGCGGAGTCGATGTCTGAATTTGAGTAAATGGTTGCTTGATATTGGCTTGTTTCCACTGTTCAAGCGAAACGACTTTGCTGTTTAACCCTTTTTCAAAATCAGTGCTAAACTGTTCCCCGTATTTTGATGCGTTGCCTGCGTCTCCAATTGATACTGATCCATTTGCAGAAGTGGAAACTGATGAAGCAGCTGCCGGTCTCATAGGAGATGATGAGCTTGCTGGAGAGGTAGGTGATGAACCGTTTGGCACTACGGACATTCCAAGATGTGAAGCAGCCTGAGCAAGTAGCATCTTTCCTCGACCTTTATTGTTTTCAGTCGGGATGACAAACTCTTTCCCCGCTTCGCCTATCCATGAAAGTGTTGGCTTTGTGATATAACCACCGGTGGCTTTCTGATCTGGCTTTTTCCCCTTAGTAGGGATTTTTTTATACCCTGTCTTTTCTTCACCTGTTTTTTCAAAAAATTTAAATACATTTCCGTTGATTTCTTTAATTTTACCGACTACATTTCCTACAACTCCAAAGATTCCTTGCCATGTCTTTTTTAAGTTCTCAGCATGCTTTTTTAATGGATTAAATACTTTCTCTTCAAACCATCCACTCACTGTCTTCCAGATACCTTTGATAATTCTCCAGGCATCTTGGAATTTCTCCCACACAAAGGAAATCGCTGGTTCTGCATATTTTTTATATGGTTGCCACACGTATTCATCAAACCATTTGGCAAGTATAATCCAAGTGGTTTTAATCCAGTTCCACGTATTTTTAAACAAATTCCATATAAAGATAATGGCTGGCAAAGCGTAAGTTTTAAACGGTTGCCATACATACTCATCAAACCAAGTTGCAAGTATCACCCATGTTGTTTTAATCCAGTTCCATGTACCTTTGAATAGATTCCAGATAAACATGATTGCTGGAATGGCATATGTCTTAAATGGTGTCCACACATATTCATTAAACCATTCAGACAATACTCCCCATGTCTCTTTGATCCAATTCCATGTATCAACAAGTTTATTCCATACCCATCCAATGGCTTCTACTGCATATTGACCATATGGTTTCCACACTTTTTCCATAAACCAAGTTGATGCAACACCCCATATGGTTTTAATAATGTTCCAAGCAACGGTGAAAACACCAACCACAAAGTTGATGATTGGTACAACAAAGTTATAAATAGGTATGAATACTTTTTCCATGAACCAGTTAGAGACTTTCTCCCAAGTAGTTTTAATTTTTGTCCATGCTTTTTCAAAAAAACCACCAATTGGTTCAGCAACGTTGTCATTGAACCAAGTTGAAATATCTTTCCATGTATCTTTAATCCACTTGATTGCATCCTCTGACCATTTGACGATCTCATCCCATTTTTTCTTGATGGTACCGTTATCGAACATCTTTCCAATCCATTTGCCAAGATCACCGCCAAAGATGCTTCCTAAGATTCCACCGATAGCTGTTCCGATACCAGGTGCGATCATTGTTCCGATTGCGGCTCCACCAATACCGCCACCTAGATTTCCTGTGAACCCACCGATCTTCTCGCCTTTATTATCATTGTTCATACCGATTAACTCTGTTGCGGCAATTAGTGTACCGAGAATAGGAATGCGTTTTCCAATACTCTTTGCACCTTTACCGAGATTTCCTAAGAATCCACCGCCACGCCCTTGGTTTGGCGTTGTTGGACGTACCGGCTCCCCTCTATTGATCCAAGGCTGACGATATTCAGGAGGTCGTTGGTTCCTTGGCGGTCGCCCGGCTCCTCCAGAACCTCCAATTACACCACCGCTCGTTCCTGCTCCCATTCCTCCTCTTAAACCTTTGCCCCATTTGTAGGCAGCAAAAGCGCCAGAAAGAATGGATTTGAGCGGCTTTAATAACGTGGCCACTTTTCCGAGGAATGCGAGTGCAAATGCATTGGCAATCAAAGCACCAGCAATTGATCCTTCTCCAGTAAGAGCATTCCAGTTGATCTCGCCAATCTTTTTGGCGATACGAATACCCAATTGCGCAGGATCAAGAGCTTCAAGAAACGATTCAATGAATATCTTTCCTGCCTTTGCTCCTGCATCAGTAAAACTGTCCTCAGTTGATTTGTCATCAATACCAAGTAGACCGTTGATAACACCGTTTATGATGCCGCCGTAAGTCTTCCCGACATTCTCGGCCATTTTGAAAAGACCAGGCTTTCCTGTCTTTTCCCACCATTGGCCAAAAACGTCTTTCGTATTATCAAGAACTAGCTTCCACCGAGTTTCAAAGTCCATTTTTCTGTATTTTTCTAGTTGTTCAAAGTGCTTCTTCAGCTTAGGGTTGTCCTTAAATTTCACTTTGAGTTCTTGTGTCTGCTTTTTGGTTAACTTCTCACCAGGAAACAGAATTTTAAATTGATCACCAATGAATCCGAAAACACTCTTTGTCGGATCAAGGAAGCTGTTAGCAAATTTCTTACCCGCCTTTTCAGCTTTGTTTGATAGATCAGTCAGCACGAAGGAATATTCCCCGCGCCACGTTCTAAATGCTTCTAGTGCAGGTTGGAACGCAGCTGCTAGTCCTTTACCCCAAGGCATAAGGATGCTGTTATTGATAAATGATTTAACACCTAGGAATAAGTTGGCCAAGTTATCGGACATTTTGATCATCATGTCGTTGTATTTGCCAAATTCCTTCGTAACTTCCGGCCATGTTTGCTTGATGTCTTTTCCGCTCTTTGCAAGTTTTTCGAGTTTACCCCTGGCATCACCAGAGATAGCCCCCATTTCCTGAAGCGCTGCCGTTGCGTCACCGATAGGACGCCCCGATTTAATGCCGTCATATAAACGCCCCATCCATAGCGCAACTTCTGAGAACGGCCGTTGAACACCTGCGGCAACGTCCCCGACTAGCTTCATACCTTCAGTCGTAGAAAGGGCATTGCCCGTAAACACCTGAAGAACTCGACTTGACTCATAAATCTCATCACGAGTAAATGGCGTTTGACCAGCAAATGCTGTCAGTTCATCCAGTCGTGCATCTGCTTTACCCCTGCTTCCGAGCAAAGTTTCAAACGCAGTGGTCATATTCTGTCGATCCGCTACCATTTTGAGCGGCACGACAATACCACCTGTTGCACCGGCACCGACTCCAAGCAATCCAAGTGTACTGGTGACAGCTGATACGATCCCTCTCAATGGCTTTGTGATAAGATCAAGGACCTTAATTGTGGTTGTGTAAGTCCGTCCTAAATGGGTATTTGCAAATGAGACAGCTCCACGTACTGGAGCGGTGAAACGATCGATCGCATTGATCGCCACCCTGTATTCAGTACCTAACGTATTCCGTGTATAAGACGCTATACGGCTGACTGTACGTCGGACCATATCAATGGCTCTAATGGTATAGCTGTATCCTCGACCAAGCTGACGCGCTGCATATGATGCAATACGTTTGATCCCTGCGGTCGCACGATCATGAACCGTTATGGCAAACCGTTCTACTTTACCAAAGTTACGGTTGATATAACGACGCAGCCTGACAAGCCCTGGTGTTGCCTGATCTTTAATACGCATCAACACGCTATGAGTACGCGGCATCTTGCGCTGCACAAAGCCATTGAACTTTCGTAGTGCTTTTGTGGCCAGATCATTTACATCAAGCGTCAGCTGATAAGTTCGAGCAAGATCACGCAAAACAAACCGCTGCACACGTCTTAATGCAATTGTGGCATTGTCCCTGATTCTTAAAGTAATTGGCCGCTCTGATCTGCGGCGCAATCTATCAAGTCGTTCTAAGTCCCCTCTGATCAAACGCAATTTACGCGTGATCCGGTCTTGTAAATCAAACCGTGCTGTTAAACGAGCCATGTCTTATCCTCCTTTCTTCGATTCCTTTTCAAGCACTTCTAATTTATGTGCTATTAACCCAAACAAAAAGCCCTTGAAACGCCTTGGCGCTTCATAGACCTCTAAGAGTTCAGACGGGGAGTAATGAAGCTCATGCATGCAGTAATACAGATACACAGCCTCTTTGTTCCCGTCTTTTATTAGTTTTTTGCTTCAGTTTCAAGGTCCTCAATTTCATCTTCAAAACCGTTAACCTCAATGGCTTTGTTTAACCAGTTCGCATATTCTCCGCCGACAGATAGGACACGTTTTGCCACTTCGACTGGATCTTGGGTGTTGTATGCTTCGCGCAATTCTTTTGACTTAAAGTCAGGATAAATAGTTGATTCAACCGCAATACGTGCGTAAAAACGTTGAGAATCTAAGTCTTTCACACGTCCACGACCTTTTACATTCTTGTAAGTTGTGTTTTCTTTCTCCAGTTCATCAATACGTTCAGTTGTGATGGCTTTGAATACGAATGGAATCACTTCACCCTTTTTATCAACAAAGCGCTTTGAAATGATTGATTTGATTTCTTCTGTTTCAGCTGTTTGTCCTGGCATAAAGAATGAAAGATCATATACGTTGTTTGTTTGTTTTTCGCTCATGTTTAAAAACTCCCTTTGATTTGTTTTTTTGAATGCAAAAAAGCACATCCATTTTTTGAATGTGCTTTCCAATCTTTTCATGTATAATTGAGAACGTACAATTGAACGGCTTGCTCAAGGGTGTCTGGCTCATCCCCGATAGGAAGGGGGTGATGCTCATGTCAACGTTCCAAGCGATTTCCCTAATGCTTTTATTCGGGATGTTTATCCTTGCTTTGTTGACGTATATAAACAAAAAATAGACTCCCCTTGAGCTTTGGACGGTTGAAGGGAAAGTCTATCCTTAAAACTATCTAATTGATAAGCCAGCCCCTTGAAGGGCCTCATTGTACATTGCCGGGATGTTGACGCATCCTGGCTTCTTTTTATTGTATGCAAATCACTTTGCATGTAAACATGTTTTTTCTCGAATGGTGAATGGTGGGTTCACTATTATCCCATGTATCCCATTTATCCCATTTATCAAAAGTATATCATATTTGTACAAAAAAGTGAAAATACCTTATTTAAAAACACTCACTAGTCAGTTCTTTTGTTACATTTTCTATGGTGATTAAATTTTAAAAGGAATCTTTCAGCTTCTCAGGAAGATCAAAGTCCTCAAACGTGAAAGGAACCTCTTCTTCAAGTGCCTCTGAATCGACATCTAGTCCAGCAATTTTAGCTGAATCAAAGTTCACATCAAACAATGTGACACGCTCTGTGCCGCGGCCAGATGATTTGTCATCCAGTACAGCTTGAATAGTGAAGTATGGATCTTGTCCTTTCTTTACATAGTTCAGCATGAGCTGAACGAAACGTGATGTGACTTTATAGAAAGTCGCTGTGCCAGTACCATTCGCACCGGTTGTCTTGTGACCGGTCATACGACGGCCCATGACATTGACCTCTGATTTGTTTTTCTCCACGTTCGCTTCAAATGTTTTAATAAACGCCAATTCCTCACCATCGAGGAATAAGCGTCCTTCCTTACCTGAAATGGTATTCTGCGCTTTAAAAGCCATCTTATTTCACCTCTACATTGAAATAGAATTTTTCAGCTGCATCAACTGGTTGAACAGCTAGATCAATCAAGAAACCGTCACGATCTTCATTCAAGCTGATCGTGATATCCGTTTCAGAATCAAAGCCAGTGATTCCAGATCCATCTTGGAGCTGCGTGAGATATTGCGTGATGAGTGTTTTCACCAGCTGCAACCCGTCATCAGATGCCGGAATGTCATTGCCATTTGCTTTGCGTAATTTAATTAAATCCTTCAATTCACGTGTGAGATCATTATTGATCGCATCGAGCACACGAATGATCTTGTTTTTAGCGAATGTCTTGTTCTTCTCGGTTGTATAAGTCGTTAAGGAGTTAATGTCCTTCTCAACGCTCACTGTGCGATCTCTCGCATCAAACGTGAACAAGAATTCGCCTTGTGATAAGCGGTATTCCACTTGATCATTATCAAGACGCTCTAACGTATCAACAGCCCCTTCATATTCAACAAAGGTTAACGACTGATTGAAGTTTGCTCCTGCAGATGCTCCGGCCACCCATGCTGTTGCTTTGGCTGGCGTGATCTCTGTGCCATCTTCAAGCAAAACACCACTTGTGACATTGATAATTCCTTCATGATCAGCCGAATAGTTTGCTAAAACCCCTTGCACCTTGCGTCCTTGATCATCACGCAACCGTTTGATGAAAGCCACAAATGTCGCTTTTAATTGCTCGCTAGTGTTATTAGGCAGAGCGATCACATCAAAGTATTCTGTTTCAGCTGCTTCAAGGAATGCTGTGTAATCTGCCACGCTTGGCACACCGTTTTTTCCACCGCTTAGTGTTACGCCAGCTGTGATTGTCACTTCACCTTCACCTGAAAATTGAACGTATTTATTTTGCTTCAGCTCTTTGACATCAGTGACAACCTGCTTATCAACAATGTCTGTACCAACGTAAGTCACCACATCACGCTTGGAGCTGTCCAATACGTTTTCAGTGACTTGGATTGTCACCTCATTACCTTTCTGTCCGCCATAATTGGCAAGCACATTGAAATTCTCGCTGATCTGAGCCTTTGCAGGTTCCCCCTCATTCAAACGATACAAAAGAACCGTTTGTGCTTTTTTCTTCGCTTCTCGGAAAAGAAGCAGTGATTTGTCATCGATGTTTAATCCGACTTTTTTATTTAAGTCCTCGATGCCTGAGATAGAGATGAACGTCTTAGGCTCTCCCCAACTCATTGTGATTGGAAGCGCAACGGTGCCGCGATCGCCTAAAGTAATTCGCTGCTGTGCTGTGGTTTTGAAATTGAAGTAGATACCAGAACGCTTTTTCTCTGTACCTGGTGTAAAAGTACCTCCATTCATGCTTAAACCTCCTTAGACAAAAAAGCATCAATCTGCTTCTTTGCTTCTGTTTTTGTAATTGGTTGATCTTTGATATAAAAAAGAGCACCCTCAAGGATTTCAGGCTTTACGCCAAACAATTCCTTGCTGTGCTCTTTCAAGGCTTCAAATGAAAAGCCAGGTTCCTTCGGAATAACTGGTGCGGCTTTCTCTTCTTTAACCTGTGATTCATTTTTATTCTTGGCCACTTTTTATCACCCCATCTGAAAAATTTATGTCATCAAGGCTTGGCTGCTCGTCTCGGTTGTACCAATAGGCACTATCCCATGTGAGGACAATCGTTGCCACGCCTTGATCACCATTCCTAGTTTCTGCTCTCTTAATGCGGACATAATCATCAAGCGGTTCACCTTCTTCACTGACCATCTGAATGATATTCCGATCCGCTGATAAGGCATCTACAATCGATTCAGCTGCATCATGAGCCTGTCCAGAGTCCTTGTGAAACACTTTAACATGCAGCGTATATGTTTTGAGGAAAGTTGACACAGTATCGTTCCTTGTATTGACCCATGCTGCTGGAAAGTACATGGATGGGACCTGAAATTGTTCAGGAATTTTCTTTTCGTAAACCTTCACCGGAAACTGCTTGTAACAATAATTCATGATGGCGCCGACTTCTTGATTCATCTAATCACCGTCCAAATCGTTCATCGATCCATTGCTGCAGCTTGCGGTCCAATGATCGTTCAAACATCTGTTCAAAGATGGCTATTGCATTATCCCAATATCCGCTGCCCTCAACCCATTGAAATTTCAGGAGCATCCCTGTTTCGGCATTTGGGTCATATTCAAATCTGTCCCCAACCCATCTACCAGGAACCCATCGTCTGTCCTGATTTTTACTAGGATCAATCGTAAAGTGGCCATCGTTTGTGTAAGATGCATATTCCAAGTTGGTCCCTACATCTAGGGTTAGACCGCCTTGATCCATAGAAAAAACGTTCTCACGATCTCCCTTTTGAAATGAATTCAGAAGACGCCTAGCATCAACCGTTTTTGTGCGAATAATTTCATCTTGAACAATGTCAAGAAACTGATACCCCATCGCTTCAAGCCATTCTTCATATTCGGCACGTAATCCACCACCAATCGCCCAATCTAAATCCTCTATGAACTGATCAAGACCATCAATCCTCATAGGCTTTCACTCCTCATCGCTATAACCTCAATATGATGGTTTTTAATCCTCCTAGGCTTTTGCAGTTTCAAAGTAATGCCTTCCCATACTACTTTGTCATTTATTCGGACATCAGCATTACTAGGAAAATGAACAAGGTACGATTGGTGAATGGTTGCGTTTGGCTCCTGCTGTGTGATGGATTGGTTTTTCTCCGTAAAATAACATGCTTGATCAACTTGGTCAGGCTCATCAGAATATGAAAAGACCGGCTGCGCATCTTGGACAGGTATTCCATAGTGATTGCCAGCTGCTTGTTCTTCCTGCAGGTGATATATATCGCATCGATCAGTTAATAATGATTGATAGCTCATAGCGATCTCAACCTTAATTTGACGTTGCCTGGATCTTCTGGCGGTTCCCCTGGTTCAATGAAATCTATCAACAGGTTATACACATCTGGCTTTGAAACGGCGTTACCATCTGCCAAGGTGTATGAATAGTCACCAATCTTTTCTGACTTGTACCCTTTGATAATTGATTCATCGCCGTTGATCAGTGCGAAGAACTGCGCCATTTTAATCAATGCGATCTTTGCCTTTTCAGGAAGCGGCTGATATTTTTCACTTGTGAAATCATGACCTGCGATCTTAAATACCTCAGCTTCAGCCTCAATGATGTCACTTTTCAATAATTCATCCGAGCGGTTTTTCACGCTCTCGAATACGGTATACGCCCTAACTTCTTCAGGAGAGATCAGCATCGGCCTTACTCTCCTGTTTTTTCTTGTTGCTCTTGGTTTTCAAGGATGAAGGCAATTCTTTCACCTTCATTTTTGAACTCAGACGGATCGCCGCCAAGATCAACAATAACGGCTTCTTGTCCATCTTTCTTCATATCCTTCAATTCAGTTTCAGTGTAGGTTTTTGCTTCTTGTACCGGTTCTTCTTCCTCTTTCTCCGGCTCATCCGTTTTTGGATCATCAACAGAAGTTTTCACTTCTTGGCAATCAAAGAACTCATTGCCATCGAGATATTGAAATACCTTTTTCTCAATCTCTTTCTCCTGATTTAAATGAAAGACATGCCCCTTCACAGCGTATGTCTTTCCTTTGATCAAAACCGCTGTATACATGTTGATCACTCCTTGACCTTGACGATCTTAGCAACAGCATCTTCTTCCTCAAATTTGCTGTCGAGCTTAGCAGTCAACACAATGATGAATTTACGTCTGCGGATGTCCTTATCAACTTCAATGCGGATGTTACGAGAGAAGCCAAGGATAATGTTTTTCGGATGAGTCAATAAGATGTCTGAAACATCTGTTCCGTCCTCTCCCATTTCATATGACTGCATGTTTGCAATACCTTTGACCGGCACACCGAATGCAGAAGAAAGCCCACCTTGTACAGCTGCATCCCCTAGATTCGTTTGACGATCCGCTACTTTGTCTTTCCACTCGACTTCTTGTCCTGGCGATGTGTAAAAACGGAACTCTTGTGGAATACGCAAATATTTAGATGGAACAGCTTTGTATCCTTGTTTGAATACTTGGCGTGTAAGTGGTTCGCCAGCTACATCTACGATATGGGATGTTGCTTGCTTACGAATACCATCAAGTTGCGCTAGATATGCATCACTAGATTTCGTATCACCATTCAAAATCAATTCTTCAATATCAACGGCTGCACGCTCAGCGAGCATTTGCATGATGGTGTTCTGTAAATTATCACCCTCGATGTTGTTTTCAAGTGTGTCATATGTGATATTTACTTCAGCGATGACTTCTTTTGCATTCAGCTCCACAGTGCTTGTTGTTGGCGCAGACTTTTGTTCATTAGTTAAACCTACACCTTCCTGACCAGCACGTAGAATGCGCTGACCAAAACCAATTTTCTCGATTTTTTGTGCATCGCTATCCATTGGAATGACACGTGCATCTTGTAGCAGTGTTGGTGCATTTTGCACCATACGAATAAATGTGCTAGATTGGGTTGGATTCATGAGACCGCCTGTCTTTAAAGTAGCAAGCGTTACTTCCGCTTTGTTAATTACCTCTTGATTTCTCACTCTAGTTCCTCCTTTTTCTCGGCTTAAAGCAAGCCGTTCCATAACGCTTCTGATTTTTGTACGTCTTGTTGTTGTGCATCCTCTACTCCATTACCTTGCGGACGTGCTTTTTCAAGGGCTTCGACTCTTTCAACAACTGGAGCCAATGCCTTTTCTACAGCTGCGGCCATTTCTTTTGCTACAGCTTCATCCGGCTGATTTTCTTGCGGATCAGGTTGCTGCTCGTCTTCACCTTTTTCAAGGTCATCCAGACGCTTTACGACCGGTGCAATTGTATCCTCTAGCATTTTTTGCAGATCTTCTTT
This sequence comes from Bacillus sp. GbtcB10, assembly GCF_019091365.1. Lineage (NCBI taxonomy): Bacteria > Bacillati > Bacillota > Bacilli > Caryophanales > Bacillaceae > Bacillus > Bacillus sp. GbtcB10. Next base: position 318,135 of record NZ_JAGXJP010000001.1, on the reverse strand, counting down.
GTTCACTTCTTCTTCCTCCTTCTCTTCCGCTTGACTTAACAGATTATCGATAGCGGCTCTTGCATTTTTTAGCTCATTCAAGTTAGCAGCTGAAAACTTTCGGCCAGCTTTTATGATTTCTTCAGGTGGATCAGTTTGGATCCCAGCCAAGTCATCAGTAAGCAGAATCTCTTGTGTGATTTCCACAAAGTCTTGTAGTGCTGCCCTAACCTTTTCAGGATCAGTCTCCAGACCATCATCATCGTAAGAACCCCATTTAAATAAAACAGAATTCAAGGCATCTTGTGCCGCCCAAAACTCACGATGCATGCGTCCTTTGTCGTACCTGTTCTTCACTTCTCCTTTTGATAAAAAGAAGTTTTTGAGCAAAGAAAAAAGCCCCTTCTCATCAGAAGCTGGCTTGTGATCCTCTTGTTTTCCTATATCCGCTGTTCCGGCCATTGAGTATCCGGTGATCTCACCCTTTTGAATCTGTTCCCAGATTTCATCAGATGCTTTTGTCACAAGGACCCACGATCCTTTCTTGATAACTTCATCGCCCATTTCAAAATCAGACGGAGCAATGTACGATTCAACGACTTCCCCGACACCGCCTTGGAAATCATGCTGCTTGTCGATCTCACGTGCGTCTTTCAAGAATCCGTGAGCCGCTTTTTCGATCTCTTCTGGTGTCATGTAATCCCCATGTGCATCGGCAACGTTTGGTTCGTATACAATACCGTACACAAGACGCTGTGCATCATCAGCTTTGACAATGACTTTGATTTGTTTTTCAAAGTCATTTTCTTTTTCTGACTTCATAAAAAAGAACTGCTTTTGATTAGCAGCCCTGTCCACGTATGAAACGTGTGTGATTTTTGCATTTATCAATTCGCGTGGCATATTTTCACCCCCTTTCAAGCTCTTATTTAAAGATCTTTAAAATTAACTGTTGAAATAAGTTGTTGTTCCTTTACTTCTACATTGAACGGTTGAGTTTCATCAAAAACAATTGACACTTTTTTATTACCTGATCCCAATTCGATTGCAGGAGGAACAGAATAAACAACTTCATCTTTCACTTGATCTCTTACTGCTTTTTCTATTAATTTTTCTAAGACCTTACTATTTGAAATCTGTTGCAATATCCAATCACCCAAGTTGCTTATTGGTAAATATCTCGCCAAATCGCCAATAATGTCTATTATTTTGTCTTCCCATTTTCCAGGAATTTTATCTTTAATGTAATTCTTCATTTCATCAATAACATTGTTCTGTATCCTAGATGCAATATCATTAGGTAGATTTAAGCTATGAAGATCAAAATTATTTAACCCCACTATAATATCCCTATTATTCACAAAACATTTCATGCTTGCAGAAAAATTAGGCTGAACAAAGTCTTCAAGCCCAATAGTTAACCTGATGTCAGGGTTTGCACCAAAGAAATCCCAACTAAATACTCTTACTCCCCCTATTTTAAGCTCATCATGTATTCTTTCAATGTCAACTTCAATTACTATATTTAACAATCTGAATTGAACCTCAACATTATTCAAATCAATAAGGTTTGGCTCGTTTAGACTAAGATTGTTTATTTTTATTTTTTCGATATGCACATTTCCAATTACTTTAACCCCTGACCGTTCAATAATAACTTCACTTAAAGTAGTCTCTTGTTTGAAATTCTCTAGATTCCTTTTTATAAATGAATCAAGAGTTGTTTGAGACAGAGAAATTTCAAGTTTGTTCATAAATAATCCTCCTTAAAGTTGAATACAACCTTAATTTGCATTGAGGAATTATTTATATACTAGAATTTTCTTGAAAAAAAGTTTTTACAAGGGCTGACTTCTAATTTTTTCTTTTTCCTCAGCTGACAATCCTAGAATAACAGGATCAACCACAGGACCAACCGCACAATGACAATTTACTCGCTCTTTTGGCGTAAGCTGTGTATCTCTCGGAAACATGCACCGCTCTCCGCTGCCTGGTATCTCGAATTCTTCATCGAGAGGAATAATCATCCCGTCTAGTTGCACATGACTATCCCTTGATTGATTCTTTTTTCCGCCACTGTGCTTCCACTTCTTCCCCGTTACAGCCGGGGATTGTACATACGATTCATGTTGAGCGACAGATGATGCAGTTAACACTTCAGTTACAGCTGTCACACGTGCACGCTTCCGGCTGAATTCAGGAAGATCCTTCAACTGCAGTTCAATCTCCTGGATAGAGCGGCCTTCTTTTATACCCTCTTTCAAGGTTTGCTCAATGGCTGTATGAGTATTCAGCTGCATCAGCTGCGCCAACTCCTGCGACCATGATTCAATCCACTCTGTGGTTCTTTCAGATAAGACCTTGAAAGGAATATCTGCATCGATGGAATGCATGATCTTCTCAGCCAGCTGCGTGACAGTCAAAGTCAAGAATATGGCCGTTTCTTTTCCGAACAGCTCCGCAAATTCATCAGCTGCAAACAAGTCATTTTGAAAGAACGCTAGAATTGATTCTAACGTCTCCGAATCGTCCTTGGATATAAAACCATTCAGTTCATTCAAAAACGTCCTGCGTTGCAATCTGAACAATCTAGCGATAGTTTTCTCGTACTCTTCCACCAAAGAGGGAACATCCTTCAGCTCAGGGAAATCTGCTACAGCTGCTTCAAGTTCTTTGACCTCATCTTGCTCGGCTTTCTTTACAAAGGTATTGATGTTTTTTATCAGCTGATCGATCTTGCTCATTTGCGAATCTCCTCTAGTTCATCCCTAACATCTTTTAAGAGATGGATCAGATCTTCTTGAGAACCCGCAGACTTCTGAAAAACCGTATCAAGCAAGCTAGTTGATGCCTTTGGCTTCGCTTCAATTGGTCGATGATATTCTTCCTCTGGCCATTCTTCTAATGTTTTCCCAAGAATACGACCAGCTAGATCACGCAGGTCATTCGGTGAAACCGCTCCTGCTTGAATAAATGGCGTAAGGACCTTTGCAATTTCGAGCGGATCACGAAAGTCTGGACCATTTAATATAAGCCGCACATGCCAGAGATCAAGATCAGGAAGAAAGAGTGTATTGAGCTTGCCAGTGATGATCATTCTTTCCGGCTGAAATACCTGTTCTTCAGTTGTCTTACGAGCGGTGTCAGCTGTGGCCTTGTTATAATCCTGTGATTCGCCTGTGTAGATCGGCGGCAGACGAAATGAGGAACGGATCTTGTTTCTCGTTTTCTCATCATATTCAAGGAACAGCGCATCCTCCTGGAGAATCTCGGCCAGTGATTTTATATCCACCTTCACATTAGCCGGCTCTTCATCGTTCGATAGCTCATCCTTCTTCGGAATCCCTTCCACTTCGAGTAACAGGAATTTATGTGCATTGTCTGAGCCCTCGATGCCGTTCATGTATTCCTGCAGTTGTTCATACGAGGATTCAGAAAGCATTCCATTCTCTACAGTAATTGCAGCCGGCACATGCCGCCCTTGTTTAAAGTACAGATAGTTCAGCTCTTCAGCTTTGCGCGCTCCATACATATTGACGATGTTTCCAATCCAACGAGGAACACCATATGTACCGCTGCCGATCTTGAAGTGAATGACTTCGCTTGCCACAAGATTAGAAGGGGTGTCTTCACTGTATTCTCCCGTAGCAGCGTTCAATGTTCTTGGATCGCCGTACTCCTTGAAGAATACTTTTTTAGTGTTTATCTGCTGAACATACTTTCTGAACCGCTTCATTCTTTTGAGAGATTTGACTTGACCATGATCGGTATATTTAAAGTCGATCTCGACAGGATCACCTGTCTTACATATTCGCATGTGTTGAGCATCTAAATATTCAATCCCTGCTGGTTGCCCTGTGCCATTACGTAAAACTTCAAGAAAGCCATTCCCTGTCCGCTCCCGATCTTCTATCACATACCCTAGAACCACTTCGGCTGATTCATCATAGTTCATGTATCGCACAAGCTCCTCAAGCCTCGTCCATTCTTTTTCAGCAGTGGCTTTCTTTCCTTCTAGTGCATTCTCCGCATTGAAGTCAAAAACGTATTCAATTCCCAAGCCGAAACCTAGAATATTTGTTTTATATGCATCTATACATTGTTGAAGAATGGTAGAATACTCGGCTATTTGTTTGAGCTCCTTGATATTGTATGGCGGCTCAATAACGCCATCAGCCTCATAATTAAATCCATCCTCATAAATCTGCTTAGTGGTTGCAGACACATTGGCTTTCATCACTGTTGCTCTGACCGTTTTCATCAGCGTGACCTCCTTTCTCTGTTCGGGCGTGTCCGCTCTTTTGGTTTCTCTTTCAGATCGGTGACCTCATAGTCATCAAGCGCATACCAGATGGCCGATAAGGTATGAGGATCAATCTTAAACTCGTCTTCTATGATGTTACCGTTCTTGTCTGTCTTGTATGTGAGCGGCTGAAGCTCATAGATCGTGTTTTTACATGAATCGGAACATATGATTTTCTTGAACCGCTTGATCTTCTTTGTGTACTGCAAGCGTGATCCCTGAAACTTACGTGCAGCCACCATGTTGTAACCCATCTTCCTGAAGTATGCGATGGTTTTCGGTTCAGCTGCATCCGCTTTGATCAGCTCTTTTGTTTTGGCAAATTCTATGAGCTCTTGTACAGTTTCATCATCGGTTGTGCCTTTTTGATAATACTCCCAATAGATGTATAGATATTTCTTTTCGTGATCGACGGCCAGTCGAATCAAAGCGTTATATGACTCTACGAAACCAAAGTCCATTCCCGCTCTAAGCAAAGGCCGATTGATATTTGAGATGGCCAGCATGACATCTTCATGCGGCTGCACCTCGAATTGAGGAAGAACACGAATTCCGTTAATGCCAAAATGACCTTTTCGGGCTATGCGATAAAGGTCGGGATCGTATTCTTTTAGCTCGTCCAGCTGCTTAATATAACTAACCGGAAGGAAAAGATTATCTTCAGCTGTAGAATGATGATAGTACGTATCGTTGATAACGATAGTACGTTCCTTGTATAGTGTCTCGTCATCAAGGGTGAAGCGGTTGTTCTGATCATCCTTAAAGAAATGTCTGTACGTCCAATTATCCTGACCGACAGGGTTCGTTGATAGGATCATGTGCAAATCAAAAGTCGGGTGACGCAAACGACCAAGTAGCTCCTTGAACCCCTCATACTTAACCTCAGAACATTCCTCAATCCAAATGATCGAGATGTTGTTGATCGACTTCAGCTTGGCTGGCTTGTCCAAACCTTTGAAAATGATCCGGCTGCCGTTATGGAATTTAAGCATGAGCGGTGATGTCCGGCATTGAATGACATGATCGACTCCTAGATCATTCACGATCTCTTCAAACAGCGAAAATGTTGAATCCCTGTGCGTGTCATAGACTTCACGAATCACAAGGGCTGTTCTCTTTTCATCGAGCAACTTTAAGATGAGTTTCAGGGCAATGTGATAGCTTTTAGATGAACCGTAACCACCCACTAGGAACTGAAACTTCTGATCCCAGTCAAAGAGAAAATCTTCAAAGTGTGGATTGACTTCCTTCTCCATCAGTTGCATCAGCCATCACCTTTTTTCTTTGCTCTCTTTATAGTAATTTGAACCGAATCATCAACAGGACGTGCGGTGATCCGCTCCAGCTCTGCCTCTCTCGTTCGGTTTGCAAGATCGAGACCACGAAGCCTCAATTCATGCTCTGACATAGTTTTCATAATGTCGTGTTTCTGCCTAATGGCTTTAAGACGCTTGTCTGTTACTCGCGTCAATGCTTCCTCTATTTCAAGGATGCGGTCAATCACAGGTAATTGAGTTTCTTCCACCTCAGTGACTACAAGACGTTCATTGATAATCGGAACGTATTTGACAACACCATTCTCACTAGTGGATGGTGCAACGTCTTTTGTTTTCCTAAGTTGCTGTAGTACACGTCTTTGATTATCAGTTAAACCATTTTCATACTTCATAATTCTATGCATCATGCGCCGCTCTCGAATACTAAGCTCACGTATGGTCAATTCAATTTGATAGAGCGGATCGGTCTCAATCTGCTCAAAGAGCTCCTTTTCTGTGTCGTCCATATAATCGAACATGATTGATTCATATTCACCCGTGCGTAAAGAATTTTTATTTCCTTTTGGAGCTGCGCCGCCCCTATTACCTTTAGCATTTTGGTTACCAGTTGGCGCTTTACCACCTTTGTTTCCTTTGGCGTTTTTGTTCCCTTTAGGTGCGCCGGAACGTAAAGGAGCGCTCCTATTTAATTTAGGAGCGCTCCCTTTGAATTTATCTTCCCATTTATCGTTCGCTTTCCATTTACGGACTGTGCTGCTTGTCACACCCAACTCATCTGCAATGTCTTTAAGCAAGCGGGCTCCATCGCTCTCTTTCCAAAGACGAAAAGCTTCATCTCTTCTTGGATCACGCGGTCTAGCCATTACATATCACCCACCTCCGAGCTGCTCAATTAAGTTTGAGTTTGAATTATTTTTCTCTTATTTAATTTCTAATATTTGTTTTGCTTTTACTTCATCATAAACATCTAAACAATCTTCCATTAGAGCCTTTACATTATAACGATAAGAGTAAGCCCGTGCTCGTGCAATGAAATAAATAAAAAAGACCGCTAGTAATATATAAAAAAGTCCCATTAATATTGTGATATTAACTTGATAAGGGCTATACAAACTCAAACTTTCAATAATCTCATTAACGTCTTCAGATTTTACTCCTTTTTCAATCTTCTTTTCAAATAATTTAATGGATACTTGACTAAAGTTATTAATAGTATTGTTTGTAAAGTTTATGAATACTGTCGATATTAACGTAATCATTGAGGTTATTATAGTAAATGGTACGAGAAAAAATGGCTGATGAGTATTGTTTTCATCGATGCTATTCTGCGCTGCTCTTAGCATCCGGTTAATTTCCAACTTACTGTGATCAAAAACTATTTGCTTAATTTTTTCTTCTCTTTTTGCTAGAGTAAGCCCTCTTATCTTTCCATATCTTTTCTTTATGTATTTTTTAAAATATTTGTGGTCTCCATATTTTGAAAACATAATTATTCACCCTATAATTATATCGACCGGAAAAAGAACTTTAGAATAAATTGCAAAATTTGTCGAACAAAACTCTCTTGATTGACCACATTCTTCAGTTTACAGTGAACAAAAAAAGCACCCCGCAGGATGCCATCACTAATTTTCTTCTGTTGTTATTTCTTTAGGAACATATTCAAGTAACGCTTTGGTGATCCATATCACTTGCCACGGCTCAAGGTTATTTCCTAAATTGGCCTTCAGTTCATTCAGAAGTTTTTCTAAACTATCTTTCCATCCGGGACTTTTTGATTTATCCAATGAGTATTCTAAAACCTTAAGCAAATCATAATACTCATCACCTGGAATGTAAAAACCACTTTCCTTTGTCATATTATCACCCCCGCCTTTTTATCGACAGAAAGTGAATTTATATTAATTTGTGGTGACACGAGAAATTTATTCATTCCCGTCCTGCCTTTCAACAGCTGCTGACTTAAGTAAAGCTTCTTTTATATTATCCCTAACTAATGATGTTATAAGAGTTAAGTAGATATTCAAGTTCAATATTTATACCAACTAACTTTAATTCACCTTGTCTTGAGTTAAATAAATGCTCTAAGAGCAATTTTTTATCTTTCGAATTAGCATGATGAATTCTCCTATGACAGGTCGGGCATAAAGAAACAATGTTACATGTTCTATCTAAGCTAACTTCAAATTCATGTTGCATATGCATTGGAACTAAATGATGTGCTTCCATAAATGGTTCTTTGCTCGTTTCAGACAAGAAGGTCTGATGAGAGTTATCAATTTCACATTTGAAATCAGCTTTTTTTATTGCTGCTTTAGCAAACTTTGAATTTCTAGGCCAAACTTGCTTTCCATTTACTTTTTGAGGTTTTTTTCTTGAATGTGGAGTATCTTCTGGTTCAACTATAACATCAGAATAATTAGAATCTAAAGCTTCCTGATAACTGTCAACCAGTTCATCCTCTTCTGGAAGTAAAAAGTTGCTATTAAGGTCATTAATCAATTCATCTAAATCGTGATATTTATTTAATTTTATATTAAGCAAATCTTCTCTAATATTACTGAATCCTTGTGGAGTAAAATTCTGCTTATAACCAAAAAATCGAGCAAATTTTTTCGTTTCAAAATTTACTGACTTAAGACCTTTAATAAAATAAATATATTCATATGTCTGATTATGTTTGTCTTTACCCCATACTTTCTCTGCCAATGTTGAATTCCGAGTTTTTGCAAAGATCGTACCATAATAATAGAAAATACCCTTAGAATAAGCTAAAACTTTATCACCTTCTTTTAACTTACTCCAACGCTTTATATTACTTGTTCCAGGTGTTGAACCCCACATATGAACATGCTCTGCTAACTCGTGGTCTTTTAGTTTCTCTGCAACATCCACATCAATTAAATTCAAAAAGGGTTTAATATGATAAGGATTTTGGATAGTATCATAAAAATGTTTTTGTGCTGCTTTATCACTGGCTGTGAAATAATATAGCATTTTAATCTCCTTAAAATCTTATTTAAACCAATAATACCGTTTTAATTCTTGAGCCCTCACCCAATCGTTCAGCATTATTTATCAGTCCTAATTATGTATGAATTTCAACTTATTGCAAATACGATTTCAGGGCTATTATCAAATCAAAGCCAATTTTTTGTTTGATTAAATAATCACCTCTAAATTTATATCGGAGGTGATTATTTAATATTTAGAACAAGATAGTACGTTTATCTAACGTAAAATTCAGATGTATAAAATGTACCAACAGTTGCAACATGGTTGCCATGTTTGTCGTAACGTTCTACATCAACTCTAAATCGATAAGTACCTTTCTTGTTATCAAGTGATTCCTTGATGCTGAATTCATCGTACTGTTTCTCTGCTGGGTTCAACGGGTTAGGTGAATTCGTCTTGATTGTGACCCATTTCCCTTCTACTTTTCGTTGAGGAATAAGGTTTGGCCCACAAATGTAATCATTGTGATTCTGAATCGCAACAACCACAACCTTGTCCTTTCCTAAAGTATGGTTCGCTTTTTTTGGATTAGCAGATACACCAAATTTTGATGCCATGCTCATCATCTCCCTTTTTTATTTTTGCGCTCCTATCCCTCACCAAAGCACGTGCAGCCATACACCCAAAAGACGACTGTTCCCATTAGGTTATCGTTTCCTCCGGATACGGCCGCCTTGTCGTTGATACGTTTCGCGTCTCGTTCCCATGATTTCTTCCCAATCTCGCTTTGTTATCGGATCAGCATTGCTCTTCTTCTTTCGATTAGAACCAGGAGCAATGCGCTTTAATTGCTTCGTTGTTTCTACGGATAAAGAATCTCTGATCTTCATGTTCATACTCTCCTTGCCGAATAAGCACCACCTTACGCTATTCGCTTAAATAGATTTTGCAATGATGACTACACTCCGAGAGGATGCCAAGTACAGTCATTCATCAAGTAAAATGAAAAACTGTCCTCGATACGGCTGCCGCAGACCAGCTGCTATCCAGGCTCAGAATGTCCCTCTCGTATGGCCACATTCCTCAACACCTTTGTTCCGTATCCAGATACGCCATTGATAAGGGAAAGGCGCGTCTCCCAATAAAAAAAGCGGACACCAATCAAGGCACTTAGAGTGCTCAATGATCAGCGTCCGCAGGTTCTTCCTTCTGGACAAAATATTCACGTTCGTTTTGCTTGTCTCTATCATACGATGACCCACGCATGAAAAAAGGTCCCCAGTTTATCCCCCTTTTTGTCGGCTTTTTCTCGGCTCTTTCTCTGCAATGTAAATAAAAAAGTGCCCATAAAGATGGACACTCTAGTTTTAAAAATCATGTTCAAAATCAATGTCATATAAATCAACCCATTCAACAAAATCAGGCATAGTTTTTGTACTTAAAAAGTGTTGAACAATTCTATATGCTTCTTCTCGACTTACATAACTGCATGATGGTACCTTCATTGGTTCTCCACCAACCAAATGCTCTATTGTTTCTATTTCAACATCCTTTTTCAAAGGAACTAAATAATCTGGATGTCTCATGATAAAGAATCCATATGGCTCATCATAAAAGAAAATAAGCCATTCATCTTCTCCCTCTACCTCAAAACAAGAATCTCCACTTCCTTGTTTCCAATAATCCGCTTCTTTTTCAAAGAATATATTTTTAATAAATTCTTCTCCTGGGTTTTCAACTGGTTCTTCAACTGGTCCGTTATATACAATCACGAAATTTCCTCCTTATTTAGTTGCTTTGATAACTAAAGGCTTTTCTAATCCACCACTATAAACTTCTAATTCATCAACCCCCAACCTTTTTAGCAAGGCTGGCATTTCCCCTCTACAAATATTGCAAGTCTTCCTATCTACAAACATAGTTACTTTTTGCGGTAATTGCCCTTCCTTTTCAAAAGCTCTAATTAATGAATGAGATTCTGCATGTGTCAATGACTGAGCATGCCCTAAATGTTTAGGGGAACTCTTTTTAGGTGGAACCCATTGTACTTCTTTTAACCACTTTTGTCTTAGCTCTCTTGTTGCTTGTTGGGACTCCTTAGTGATAGTAGAATTCACTCCAAAAAATGTCCTGTCATTAACTTTAACTGCTGCTACCGTATCACCAGAATCAATAGCATAAGGTTTTAATCCCGCTTTTTCCCTGAATCTCTTTATTTCATCATAGCTTTCACTAATTTGTTTATTTGACTTTTGGATAACTCCTGGAGTTTTCTTTATAGGCCCTTTCATACCAAACGGTAAAAGCATTGCAAGTGCCGCATTCATACTTGCTTCCTGCTGTTCCTTCGAAATCTTATTTCCAAACATGTCCCGTCCTGTGATCGCTTCGCTGAAGCCATTGGTTGCAGTGATGCCGTATAAACCTTTTTGCGATGTTTTTAAGGCATCAAAGGACTTTTGTGACGTCTTATAAATGTCGACTGCTCTAACTGCGGCTGATGTAGCTTGGGTGGTTTTATAGACGGCTTTCCCGCCTTTAAAAATGCGTCCTGCCCAGCCAACGATAGGGATATAACCAGCTGCTGCCATGCCACCTGCAGCGACTCGTTGGCCTGCCGTGAGCTCTTCTCCTGTGATTGGATCGACGCCCGTAGCTGCACGTTTTGCATCATTCACACCGGTTAGTTCATTGACAATGTTTCCCCCATAATCAAGGGCTTTTTCATACCAAGAACGGTTGGCGAGCGCTTCTTGTTCCTTTGCAATCTCGCGGGCTTCTTCTTGTTCTTTTTTGATATTGAGATATTCAGCAGTTTGCTTCTCAATATCACTTTTTGCCTTGTAGATTTCACTATCTTGAAATGCTTTTTTGTCAAAATTCATAGGTGAAATGGATTTTCCGTCATTTGTCGCATTCATCATTTCTGCGTACAAAGCCATTGTAGCTTGTTGCTCCGTCTCTGACAAAGCATATTCATCTTTTAGATTTTGATCAAGTTCTATTAAGTCTTTTAATGTCTTCTTTCGTTCATCTTCCGCATCTTCTATTTTTTCATCAAAGGTTTGGCTATCGAATACCTCCAGTGAAATGAGGTCATCGATATCTTCAAAAATTGTTTTAAGCGCATTTTTTTGATCCTTCACAATGCTTTTGGAATTTTTGATTCCCATATGTACAGCGTTGTCTAAAAAGTGTTCTTCTACAAAGGTGTCCCCGCCAAAGCTCGTATCATCAAGCGTACCAGATACACCATCATGAAAGGCTTTCTGCTTATCGATGAAGCTGATAAACATATCTACATTTCCGGCGAGCTCTTTGTAGAAACTTTTAATGTTATCCGCACCTTTTCCAGTGAAATCATCACCGAGGTTTGCCACGCCTTGTAGTGCCTTTTTTAAATCAATCATTTGTTCGCGGAGTTCCTGATAATGTTTCGCCCTTGCGTCCATGGCACTGGTTAGTGCTTTAGCATCAAGTATCTTCCCCAGAAGAAGTCACTCCCTCCTATTCATTGACAAGGTCAATTTTACCAACGTGATGCTTGTCATTAAATAGGAATAAAGATACAAAAACAGCACTCATATGATTCCGAGTGCTGTTGAAAGGTTAAACGTCGCTTGCTTTTTCAATTTGTAATAGCGGTCTTTCTTCAGACCCAGTTCTTCACACACCTCCAAATCCTTAACCGCACGTGATGTCAGGTATTTCATCCGGATGATGTCTTGCTCAATTTCATCTAGGCTGTTTTCTAGCGCTCTTTCAATCTGTCGGACCTTCAGTTCATTTAAAACTTCCTGGTTCCTGAGAGAAGGAAAAAGACCTGTTGCGCCGTTTGCTTCCTGTTCTTTCCTGTTTTCTTCCTTAACCTTCAAAGCCCTATAGACTTTCAGCTCCTTAATTAGAGCATTTCGGACTTGCTTCTCATCGATCTTTGGCAGTAAACACAATTGCTCTGCTACTATGTTTATCAACCTCCTAAAGATATATTCAGGCATAAGGTTCGAAGTTAATTAAAGTTAGTTAGATTATAAGACTGTTAGAATATTTAGTAGTCTCACCGTCTAGCTCAGTATTGCTTAAACATATTTTCTTTATATCCATATTTTTCTTATATTGCTTAGTAGTATAAACTAATTTATTTTTTAGCCAATTATTATAAGTTGGACTAGAATTAATACTTTTACCTGGTATAAATTTTATAGAATTAGTTTTTTCATTAAATTCATCTTGTTTACGATTTTCTTTGACATAAACAACATGAAATGAATACGAAACTTTGTTTAGATCAATTTCCAAAACAGACAGCAAAGTTTTACAGTGGATATACCCAGAAAACAACTGTTTAGTCAATTTATCTAAATCATTCGATCCTATATATTTCAATTCAATGATATAACAATGATAATTTCCATTATCTTCACTAAAATAAATTCCATCAGGAAATTGTTTTATGTGAAAGAACTCTAGCCTACTCGATTCTTTATTTTTTGATTTTTGATAACAAAATGCTTTGTATAGCTTCAAATTAGAACTCTTTATAATATCTAAATTCATTAGGACATTTTTTTTATCTAGATTTTCAAATACATTGCATGAATTATCTATCTTTTTAATATCATTATCTCTTATTAAAGCCAATGCAGAAACCATAGATTCTCCTCATTCTTCCTCATGTTCATTTTTATCTTGTATTTTTAATGTTTTTTCAAATAAATCTTCTAATTCTTGAGTGAATAAATCTATTTCATAACCTTGATCTGTTATCTCTTTTTCCTCAAGATATGAAACATCATCACTGCACTTCAATTCATAGACTTTTGTATCAAGCTGTTTATTCTCCAGTATTAGATTGTTTAAGTGCGAAAAGAATACATCACTATGAGTTGTAATGGTGATTTTTACTCCTCTTCGAATAAGATATTCTAAATAAGCAATTAATTCTCGTATACTTTTTAGAGATAAGTGTGACTCTGGTTCTTCGATAATTACATTCCTATAGCTACCCACTAACCTATGGCTTTTTATAAGTAGATAAGGGATTAATCTATTCTGCTTAGTTGAAAATAATTCACGTTTTATAATCTCATGATTACTTTTCTTTATACTTTTAATATCACCTTCCTCATCAAAATTAATTTCACCACCAAACATTTCTGCTAGGTGACGATCAACCGAATCTGCCTGGAGTAAGGGAGTTAATCTAGCTAATCTGTCCTTATATTTTAGATATGAGATATTAAACATATGTTCACTATATCGAACTTTAGTATTCGTTCTAGAAAATGAGTGCCTACTATTATAACTTTCTTTAATTGTTTTTGTAAGTGCATCATCCATAAAGAGATTTCGTTCCGATGGTAAATATAATATATTACTTTTAAGTCTTAGATCTTTAAAAAAGCCTCTGAAAATCATATCTGTAATTGAGTGTAATATATCTTCGATATAATCATCTTGCTTCTCTTCTTTTATAAGATTCAAATCAGTATTTTCATCTAATTGAGTTGGATTACCAATGGAAAAAACAGTGGTATTACTGAAATTTCCATTTATAGACATCTCAAGAATAAAAAATTCACCTTCTCCAGGATATATTACGCATTTAATATCTAACACTTCTGGTATATGAGGTATTCCAAAAAATTTAAAGCTGACATTAGATTCATCAACCATAAGTATTTCTTTGTTGAGTTCTCTAACTATATTCTGCTGTAAAGATTCAAACTTTGTTTTAATATATGTATTTATCTCCTTTTTCACAGCTTCATTAATGCTACATTTAATAGGAAGAACTAAAGAAGGTCTATCCATTGAAGGATCATGGTTATAATTATTGTGCTGGATTATAAATTTTTTCACCTTTTTCCAATCTGCTATAAACTCCAAATCATTCTTATATTGTTCAGTTAAATCTCTCTGAATTGTTGCGGAGAGATTAGCATAAGATTGTAATATAAACGTTTTAGCCTCTAAAAAAAGTGTCTTGCCAGAACCGTTATCACCTACGATTACCGTTAAATCAGAACCTTCTTCAATTAAGGCATTTTTAACTTGACCAAGATTTTTAATTTCAATTTTCATAATAAAAGCCTCGCTCTCTCATGACTCATTAAATACATTATATACTAACATCTTAATACTAAACACGTTCTAAACAAAAAAGATGCTTCGATTACATTTTATAAGTACTGCTGCAATTTAAATTGATTAATCTACCACCACGTGTCATAATCTCGGTTTTACCATAATTCGGCGTTTCGACCAACACTACATTATTGGAATGGCCATCTAAAATAATGACTTTCACTTCACCTTTGGTCATAAAGCTATCAATGGAGATATTTGAGTCCGTAATCTTGTAAGGATTATTCATGCACAAGGCCTCCCATGTTATAATGAATTGTGCAGATTCAATAGAACTGGGGCCTTGTGCTTTGGTTCTTTTTATTTGCCCTGAAGATCTTGCAAATCACGTACACACAATCTAAAGAGGTGTTCGTCCCTTAAATCTAAAGACAGGTCAATCAGCACCTTTAAATCATCTTCAGTAAGCGCCTCATCCAAATTTTCAGCCCAAGACTTTGGAACAACCAAGGTATTACCACTAAGGAACCTTACTAAAATGTCATCCTCGGCTACTTTAAGTACATAACCTGCTTTATTAAGTTGTTCTCTTTTTCCTTTCTTAGATGCTTTAATCCAGTCTCCTTCTAAGAATTTGTTTTTCATCTGATAATCCTCCACCTTTTCCTGATCCGACTAAGCAGTTCATAGAGATGAACACGATGTCCATCCTCTAAAGCGATAAAGTAGGAACCACCGTTTTGATTGTTTGCGTGCCATCTTAGGCAGCCCCGTCTTCCTCTTCTTTTTGATCATTCCCGTCAGAATCGTCTTTCACACTTTGAGAGGAATCTAAATCTACATCAGCTGCTTCTTCATTTTTTTGCATCGGCACAGCTTCGTTGGCTTGATCCTCTTTCCAATCCCACCATTTTTCAGCGAGTGGAGCCACTGCAGCTCGGTAGTCATTGATCAGATCAACTATTGCGCCGGATGACATCTCAAGCTCTGAAGCCAATTTGCGGTATGATTCACCCTCAATTCGCCGTTTCACAATGTCAGCCATATTCTCTGGGAAACCTTCTTGCTCTGGTGCCATACCTTCTTGGATGAATTGATCCACCACTTCGCGTTTAATTTCCATAGGTTTTTCTTCAATTTGTGGTTTTTCTGCAGGTAAGCCCAATTCAGCCTCTAACTGTTCTGGTTCTGGCTCAGCAATGTGAACCACGCCGCTCTGGTCTACTTGATAATTTACGATAGGTCGCTCAGTGTGAGCATTGATCTGCACGTTATAGCGGACAACATCGCTCTCAATTTCAACACGCACATCGTTATCAATCATTTCAGCAAGATTTTGAATGCTGTTTCCTAGATCCTTCGTTGAGATTTCAAGGACCAATTCTGTAACACCCTTAGGCTTGTGATTTACTTTCTTGACTGATCCATCAAAATTTACAAAAGACATATTTGTTCCTCCTCATGGGTTGGTGTGAGAGTTGAGACTTCGACTTCGATTCTCGGTGAGCTGCTATAGAATTTGCTTACATGTAAATCAACAATCTGGCTATCATCCTGCCAAATGACTTTATTCAGGCCATCTTTTATCCCTTTGATGTAGTTATCAACATCTGGCTTTTTGGCTGGTCTCAACTCGCCTCTTTCAGCTTCTGCAGCCTTTTTCTTGCTGAAACTTTTTAAAGTAGATTTGTAAACTTTAACCCTCAACTCCAGAGGACCTGTAAGAAGTTGATCAGGACGGTGATCACTTGCTGCCAACTTCACGTATTGCTTAAAGTCTCGTGACTTCTTGGGATCGTATAATCTCGTCATTCCATTCATGTGAGTAGCTCTTGGACGCCCCTGTGCAACTGGCTCTCCGTAGATGGTGAATGCTATCTTCATTCAGATGCCTCCATCCTAGCGTTATATGTTAACACCCTGCTGCCACGTTGACTCTTGAGAGAAATGACAAGCATTTCAAGTTCATAGAGTGATAAATTTTCGGGGTTCTTGTCCAAACTAGCTAAATATCCAATACGAGTTAATTCGCTTAAAAGGTACTCACGACGCTGTTTGCTATTAATATTTGACATATTCATCCTCCGTATCATAAAGCGGCTTCCATTTGCCGCGACAAGTTTACAAACCTTCCGTACTCTTTCATAAAAGCAGCATTTATTGTCCCAACTTCACCATTTCGCTGTTTAGCAAAGATGATTTCAACTATGTTTTTCTGTTCACTATCTTTGTTGTAATAATCATCACGATAGAGGAACGTAACGATATCAGCGTCTTGTTCAATGCTTCCTGAATCACGCAGATCAGACATCATTGGACGCTTATCTTGCCTCTGTTCCACTCCACGTGAGAGCTGTGATAGTAAAATGATTGGGACATTAAAGCTTCTCGCCATATTCTTCAGCTCTTTGGTGATGGCACCAACCTCATAGTTTTTGCTCTCAAATTTACCGATTGGGGTAATGAGTTGAAGGTAGTCAATGACCACTAAATGATTTTGATCAGGGTGATCCTTTTTAGTTTTACGGATTTGGGACCGGATATCTGCGACTGTTTGGGTAGGCTGATCATGAATATAGATATCTAATTTTTCGTATTCACCCATGGCTTTGTTAGCTCTATCATAATCTTGATCGCTAAAGTACTTTTTTGGATTTCTCCACTTCGTGCCTTCAATTCTCCCAAGGCTGCTTAACATTCGATGAGTTAACTGTGTATCTGACATTTCGAGCGAGAAAATATCAGTTACTCCACCCTTTAGCGCGTTGTTACATCCTAAGTTAAGAGCAAAAGCAGTCTTTCCCATGGATGGACGAGCAGCCACGATAATCAAATCGCTTTTTTGCCAACCACCTGTCATAGCATTCAGATCCGCAAGACCAGTGTCAACTCCTGTAAGATCTCCTTGATCTTCTTCCATGCTCATGAATATCTCCGTCAGAACATCCATTTTCGTCCGAGTGGCTTTAACTCCAACTTCTTGCACCTCAATGGTTTTTTGATAAAGCTCAGTGATCCCCTCATCGCATGGGGCATTAGCAAAAGCTAAAGCAGCACTTTGTAAATCTCTGAGTCTAAAAGCCTCGTAAATTAATGTTTCATAGGTCTCGAAAGCATGTTTTGAGGGAACAGTACTTGCAAGATTGGTTAAGTATTCAAAGCCTCCAATTGAATTTAAAAGGTCTCCCATAGATGCAGCGATATTGGCCAATTCAACAGGCTTACCTAGCTTGTCCACTTCCCTCATCGCTTCGAAAATCCTCTTATGCCGCTCTTCAGCAAAATGTCTGGGCTCTAGTGCCGTTTCCTTAATCAGATCACCCTCAAGGATGATACAACCTAATAAAAACTGTTCAGCCTCTACGTTTCGCAAATTTTGCATTTTGTTCCCACGCTTTCTGTTTCGCTAAGAATTCATTTTGCTCTGGTTGTTTGATTTTGATTTCTGCGATAGCAGGTGGGAACCTCTTTTCAGCAATGTGCTGGTCAATCTTTTTCAAAACCTGTTCATAGGGTTGATCCTTTAAGTGGTCAAGCCAGAGTTTAATTCTTTCTTTTCCGATGGTGTCTGTAGTGAGTTCAAACCTTGGATAGGCAGCTGCAATTCTTGTTAGGATAGACATTGCTTGTTCTTGATTCATGTCCATCAACCTCCTCCAAATTTAATCCCATTTTCTTTTGCGTATTGAGCTAGAGCGTCTAAATTACTTTGTCTATGCTGCTTTGGTTTAAATTCAGAAACATTGTTTTTAAGAGGCTGAGGTTGGTGCTGCTGTGCATACCAACGATCAAGAATCGCTGATTCCAGGTATGCAAATGATTTAATACTGTCTGCTCTATGCTTTGGTTGATATTGATCAAATACCTCGTCGATCCACACCAATATGTCTTCAAGTGGGATTCGTTCCTTGAGAATCCTTTCAATGGCAGCTGAATCTTTTGGCGTTAACATCAGCCCACCTTTTCGTGATAAGTACTTTGCTTCGATCTGCTGGAAAGGAGTTAAATCATTTTCTACTGAGGCTCTCTTTTCTTCTTCCTCTTCTTCTTTAATTCTTAAATTCTTTAATTCTTGATATAGTTCCGACTTCGTACCGCTTTCGTTCCGTCTTCGTTCTGCGATAGGTTCTTCTTCCGTTCTGGGTTCTGTTTCGTGATCACTCGAAAACTCTTGATATGACTCGTATTTCACAATGGTGAATAGTGTTCCTAGTTCCGTTTCGCTAACAGTGATGATGTTGTTCGTAACGAGTTTCTTAATTGAACGCATAATTGTACTTTTAGACAGCTTTTTTAGCCCTCTTCCTTCTTTATAAGCGAGGTCCTCACATAGTTTTGAGTACGATCTTATGTACTGGCCCTTATTTAAAACAACTCCATTCATTTTGAAGCCATCTTGATGACTTGCTCTCATAACTAATAAAGTGAACAGTCTAAAGGTAGTTACGTCATTCCATAATTCGTGTTCTAATATTTTCCGATGCAGTTTTACCCATCCAGTAGACAAATAACTTCCTCCTCCCCAACATCGTTATTTAAGGCCTTTTAACCTCACATAGAGCGTACATTCCACTGATCCTAATAAAAGTAAGACCTGGCTCATTTCTTTGGATATAACCCTTTACATACGCTCTAAATAACGCAGCTTGATTACGACTTGATTTAGATAAAGACAGGTACACAAACGGAATAGGAACTTTAATGATTAGCTTCTCCCTCATTAGCTGTTCACCAGTTCAGAAAAATGAATAATGTGGTTTAGACGATTTGTAGAACGACAATACTTACACTTTTCACATCTTCTCGGTCTTTCTCCGCCATGCTTAACCTGAACGATCCGCTCCATGTTTTTTTCTATATCTTCTAACTCAATTTCCATTCTTGACTCATCAATATTGATAACTGCTTTATCTGGTGGATCTTCTTTTGATATGGCCACAATCAAAGGCTCTAACCATTCACTACGTCCTGCTTCCTGTCTTTCTATTTCCGCATAGAGGGCCATTTGAGCAATATATCCATAGGCTTCTACAAATGAACAATAGCCAAGCTCTTGATCCCATATTCTTTCTCTAAGAGAGCGAGTCGTTTTAAGATCAGCAAAGCGTCCACCTGCTGGGTTGTACACATCGAGTTTTCCTTTCCAGGGCACTCCGAACAACTTAGCTGTAATGATCACTTCTTTATCTCCTTGAAGAACAAACAGGCATAAATCGTCATTCTGTATAGCTTCAATCATGAGATCAGCCAATTGATACTGTTTATATAATTGGCCCTTTTGTGTAAATAGAGCAGGTGTGTTCATCTTAAATTCATCAAATGCCTGCTCTCCTTCAAGCCAAGCATGAACGTATTGTCCGAATAGAAGAGCCTCAGAGGACGGCGGCTGCCATTCACCGTTGAGTTTTGCCATTGTAGCCGCCTCACACTCTAAGAAACTCTTATATTGAGAATTTGACATATAAGCTTGGTCGATCTCGTTAGAGTAATAATTCTCCTTGTTGATTGTCGGAATTATCATCTGCTGGCTCACCAGCCTTTTCAGCACTTTCTTTTTGTTCCTGCTGCTTTAGAAATTCTTCTTCAATTTTGGATTTTGTAGCATTAGTAGCACCTGAAGACTTGACGTTGAAATAATCCTCTTTCTTTGCCATTCCATCACGAAGTGAAGTATAGATGCGTCCTATTTTGAGATAATCTTGCTCAGTAAAGGCATCCAATTTGCTACCGACATATTCCTCGACCATTTCCTTCGTAACACCAAAATCAGCTTTAAACGTTGTTAATGCTTTTCTTAAACGGTCTTCTAAAGGCTCTTTATGACCACTAATCAGCGTTCTTTGACACATATCAACTGCGGCATCAACAATGTCTCCTGGTATCACTCCGAGAATACACGCACGAACCCGACGTGCACCTTGGTTTGCAACCAGTTCATAAATATCTCTTGGATCATTAAGCTTTGTAATTGATCCTTTTGCTTTCCGTTCATGCTTCACCGTAAATATTTTGGTCTGGCGAGTATTGGTTTCAAGATCCCATGCATAAGCCATAACAGAAGATTCTCCTGCTTTTTGTTCAAGTTCCATGATTCCGTAATCAATGTTCCCCCAATTCTGTGCCAGAGCTTCAGCCAGACGAATAGAAGGACCTGATACCTTTGTGCCACCTCTTGGATATTCATAGACAGCATTCTCAGCTAATAGCCTACGCTCACATGCTTTCTTGATTCGTTCAAAAGCAGCATAAACGTCTCTTGGAAACTTCTTTGCTATGACCATAGCTGCTTGTACTTCTTGTGCCTGCCGACTAACCATAGCTTCTGTTGTTACTGAAGTTCCTGTTGATTGCTGAGAACCTGCCATATAGTTTGAGTAATCAACATTTGACAATCCATTCATATAAGAAACCCCCATTGAATTTAGGTGCCAACCTGCTTATAATAGTGGTTGACACCTTATTCTGTGTCTGGTTATTAAGATGAGTTCACTTGTGGGAGTGAGCTCTTTTATTTTGCTGTTTTAAATTCAAAATCAAGCTCCTCTGCAAGATATCGTTCTAGATTTTCTCGCAAGATCAATTCACCCGAATTTTTATCCTCAACATAGTCATCTTCTAGCAAAATTTCTGAACCATAAAAATCAATTCCAAAGTGCTCTTCTTGCCTCACCACATCTTTTGGATAGCCGTATCTATTAATCTCTGTGATGATCGGATGCTCAATATTCATCTTCTTCCCTCCTTTTCTGTTTGGTGTAAGCATCAAGAAATCTCTAATTTTGAGCGGATCGCATCTGCCTTTAGTTTTTGAAATTTCTCAAAGGCTTGTTTATCTGGAAATTGGAACATTGGCTTACCTTTGTTAGTCATCACAATTGATCCATTCACTTGTGATAGATAGAACTGATCAGACTGTCTCTCACTGAAAGGTTTAATAACTGGTTTAGTTCTCAAGACTTCTTTCCTCCTTAACACATTATTTGATGCTTATTCGCATCGTCCGACTGCGGATGGAGCATGATTTGAGGGGGTAGGTGTGCACTGTCCCATTCGCAAGCCGGACGACAAGAATAAGCCTTGTCGTGATCTCTAAATAACGCTATAATGAGATCGATCATTTTGTTATTCATGGTTTGAAATGATTTAAGCAGTAAGTGTCGGAGCTTGCTGCTTTTTTCTGTTTTCTATTTCCGTTCTGATCTGTAATTCCAGAGCGGCTAATAAAATGAGCCCTTCCTCTGTATGACGCATCTGACATTGTTTCACGATATCTTTCGCCTTCATTAAGCGACTTGCTGTGAACAAATATTTCATCTAGATCAATCCTCTCAATCTATTTTTTAGTGATTTGGGATATTTGATTTTTGTAATCCTCGCAGCCTGTTTTAATAAATGAACCTTAGCTTGGCTTTCGTAACGCTGAATTTGGTTTAATGATTTTGCAATATCTTTGTGAACTGCCAATGCCGTATTTGTATCAGCACTCTCTAATGCTTTCATTAATCTTTTTTGTAGTTGTTCAATACAGATCATTTCAGCTGTTATCCCTTCATGATCAATACTCTTGAAAATCGCTTTTCTCATCTTCATCCTCCAAACAAAGCCATAATGGCTGTAATTTGCTGCGTGACCGCAAGTGGATCGACACCACATAAGGTTGCGATCATGGCTTCTTTTGCATTTGTCGCTTCCATCCACCGTACATATGTAGGAACATCAAGCATCTTTTGATCGTTCTCAAATTTTGATATGCAGCTCCTTGAGCGACTTAACAATTCAGCCAACTTCTCTTGAGACATCCCAGCTCTTTTCCTTGCTTGTCGGAGCACTACCCCCAACCTCAACTTCCTCACCCCCTTAATGTTCCTATATAGAACATGTTGCGAATTGGAACAGAAAAACCTAAAAACCCGCTGTATTCTAAGGTGGTAAATTATTAATCATTCAACTGGCTGAAAATTAGATTCCATTTGTGCTAATTGCCATTCTTCAAGAACTTCTCGTTTAAAGAAAATTCTTTTTCTTACTCGGAAGAACGGTATTTGTCTTTCACGAACCATTGTGTAAACAGTGTCGTGATGTACCCCAAGGAAATCAGCCGTTTCTTGAACAGTCATAGTTGTTTTTGTTGGCAATTTAACAACCTCCTTATTGAATTTAAGCATTGTCATCAAAGAACAAAGTCCAATCGATTTCTAATACTTCTGCTAATTTTTTTGCGATTTTAACACTGGGCTTTCTACTCCCAGTCTCTATCATTGTGTAGTAAGGTCTCTCAATACCGACAAGATTTGCTACATCCTGTTGTACTAGAGATTTACTTTCCCTAGCTAATTTCAACCAGTCACGCATTGTAACACCCCTTTTATAAAAAAGTAACGTTTCGTTACTCTTATAATAGTATCATTGTGTTACAAAATCAACCCCTTTGAGAAAAAAAGTTTCTTTTTGTTACATACACTTATATGTAACTAAACGTTACGTTAGAATGTATTTATTAAAGGGTAGGTGATAAAATGTTTCCAGATAATTTGAAAAAAATTAGAAAAGAAAAAAAACTAACGCAACAATATATGGCGGATAAACTTGGTATTTCCAGACCAGCATATACAGCCTATGAATTAGGGAAAAGAGAGCCAGACCATAATACGTTAATAGCTATATCGAACATTTTAGATGTCTCGATTGATTTTCTTCTCAAAGGTAGAAACAGTATTGATGAACAAACAAGTCGAATATTAAATGATCCGGAAACATTAATCGCTTCTCGAGATGGAGAAATTACCGAAGAAGAAGCTCGTGAATTATTAGAATTAATCCTTAAAAAAGGTTTTGGTAAAAAAGATTAAATTCGGAGTTATAAAAACAGGGGGATCTAATTAAATGAAAAAAGGAAGATTGTTATTTCTACTGATTTTTTGTTTAGTCTTCCTTGGTGCATGCGGTAATAACGATACTGCTGGTACTGATGAAAAAGACACAGAGAAAAAACAGGAGACTCCAAAGCAAGGAGAATACGTCGATGGTCCTTTGACAAAAGTTGGTCAAAAGAATAAAGGTGAGGACAACGAAATATATGAATTAAAAAATATTAAAGTTGTTGATGAAACCACTGACCTTGATCCATTGTCAATAAATATCAAGGACGTAAAAATTTTGAGTATATCTAATATTTCAGATGATCTTCTCGAATCGTATCAACAGGGGCTTAAATTGAAACTTAAAAACCCCGTTAATTACATACAAATATCTTTTTCAGCAGAGAACAAGGGGAAAATTGATTTACTATGGCCACAAATATCACATGTTATCTTGAACACAAAAGAACAAGTTAACGCTAAAGAAAACCAACTACTTGACTCTGGAGAATGGGAACTTTATTCAGGAGCAAAAAAGGATATAACTCAAGGTATACCTTTTGAAAGTGATCCTAAAGACATAAAAGAAATCACTTTTGTTTTTGACAGCTCCGTTGGTAATGGAACTACTGTTACTGATGAGAAAAAGGTTAAAGTCAAATTTTAAATAGATACTCAATTCGAGTATTTATTTTTTTAAAATAAAATACGAACATACATTCTTTAACTAGGGGGTATTTTTCTTGAAATACATGTATTCCGCATTAGAAATAGAAGTGAAAGATATTTATAGCAAATTACCTTTAGATGATATGAACCCATTAAATATTGAAGCAGTGGCCAGACACTTTGATATTTCTCTTATTTATAAATCAGCAGAATCAAAGGCGATTAGTATCCTAAATAAGAAAGTTATTGTCATAGACAAAAGGAAAGACTCATTTCAACAAAGAGAAGATTTTTGTCATGAACTTTGCCACATTTTAAAACACACTGGGGCACAGAATAATACACATTATCTCTTTAAACAAATGCAAGAAAATCAAGCAAATGCATTCATGTATCATTTTGCAGTTCCAAGTTTCATTTTGAATAAAATAGATATGCCCAACTCCATATATGAAGCTGTGCCCTTTATATCAAGACGTTTTGGAGTTTCATTTGACTTTGCGCATCATAGACTGGAAATGTTCTATCGTAATCTGATTACCTTTCCAAACTATTACAATCAGATTCAAAACAAAACAATGCTTGAATATGCTTTTTACTAATATGTAAGCTTCAATGTTTTAGTTATTCAAAAAGGAAAAAGACTCTAAATTATTTGTTGTAGATTTCTCATAGTAGGAGTGATTTATATGGCTAGCATTGAAAAAAGAGGAAGCAATTCTTTTAGATTAGTTGTTGAAACTGGTTACGATGTAAACGGAAAAAGAAAGAAAAAAACAAAAACCATTCGCATAGAAGATACTAAACTATTAAAGACGAAAAGAAGATTGCAAGAGTATCTCTCAGATCAGCTCTATCAATTTAAAATCGAAGTTTCTTCTGAAGAATACATAGAACCTGAAAAATTAACATTTGAATCTTTTATAGCTAAGTGGAAAGAGAAGAAGCTTTATCAAAAGAGCGGAAAACCATACTCTCTCACTACTTCCGATGTATATTGGAGACATTTAAAAAATCATATTCTCCCTGTCTTTGGCAATAAAAAAATGGAACAAATAAAAAGCCTTCATATTGTAGATTTTTTAGACAGTTTAAAAAAAGATGGCGCACGAAAGGATGGAAAACTAGGAGGTTTAAGTGGAGCCACTATCCAAGACATTTTTAAAATTTTACAAGTTGTTTTTAAAACGGGTACTGAAGAATGGAAGATCATTAAAGTTGATCCTATGAAAGGACTTCCTCAACCAGAACATGAAAAGCAAGAAATGAACTATTTTGAATCTGACGAAGCTGCTGAATGTATAAAAATTTTGTATCAAGAAGTTGATATTAAATGGAGACTTTATTTTTTAGCTGCTATGATCGGCGGTCTAAGACGCGGTGAAGGTCTTGCACTTGAATGGCATTTAGATGTTGATTGGGATCTCGGAGGCTTTCATATTAATCGTTCAATTTCTAAGACAGTTGATGGCAAACCCTATGTTAAAGAACCTAAAACAAGAAGTTCTAAACGTTTTGTAAAGATGCCTAACTGGTATATGGATGAATTAAAGCAGTACCATATCATGTGGAAAAAAGAAAAACTATTAGTTGGTGACTTATGGCAAGGAGATGATCACCAATATTTATTTCATAATGGTTTTGGTGAGCCTTTCCATTACACAACCCCTACTTCCAAATGGTCAAAAATCAAAAACAAACACAAATTAAAAAACATTCGGCTACATGATTTAAGACATACAATGGTCGCTCTCCTTATAGAGGCAGGTGAGAGCATTAATGCTATTCAGAAAAGAGCCGGACATGCTAGTGCTAAAACAACCTCAGATATTTATGGTCATGTCACAAACAAATTAGAATTTAACACCGCAGAACACTTTAATCATTTTGATCCTAAAAATACTGAGAAACAATCTGGTGGATAAAGTTCGTCCCCAATTCGTCCCCAACCAAAAGAAACAGAACAAGTATTCGTTGTCAGAAAAACAAAAAACCCTTGCTAGGCAAGGGTTTAAACGATGATTCCGACTGGGCTCGAACCAGCGACCTCTACCCTGTCAAGGTAGCGCTCTCCCAGCTGAGCTACGGAATCGGGTTATGTATCAGTTCTGGGGTTTCTGTTACTGACAGTCTCTATTATATAATCATCATGATCAGTCGTCAATGGTTTTGTTCAAAAAAGGTGAAAAGCCGGTATACGCACCGGCTTTTCACTAACTTTTATGATTGGTTCACAAGAGCTGGCTTTAGTTGATCTAGTGCTTGTTTGAAGTCCCTTTTGAGGTCTTCTCCGTTTTCTACGCCCACACTTAATCGAAGTAAACCATCCGTAATGCCTCTTTTTTCTCTTTCTTCTTTTGGCATAGCGGCATGGGACATTTTAGCCGGATAGGAAAGAATGGATTCGACTGCTCCGAGGCTGACGGCGAATACAGGTAATGTGACGCCATCGACCAATTCTTTGACAGCCGCTTGGTTTTCTAGTTCAAATGAAAGAACAGCACCTGCACCGCTCGCCTGTTTCCGCTGAATGTCTGCCCCTGGGTGATCATCTAATCCCGGGTAATATACTTTTTTGACCGCAGGATGTTCTTTGAGGAATGAAGCCAGTTCTAATGCGGTTTGACTGGCTTTTTCTAATCTGACTTGAAGGGTCTTTAATCCTCTAAGCACAAGCCAGCAATCCTGTACGCCAAGTACCGCCCCGAAGGAGTTTTGCAGCGAATAAAGTTCGTCTCCTAGCTTCTCATCTTTCACCACGGCTAAGCCTGACAGTACATCACTGTGGCCGCTTAAAAATTTCGTTGCGCTGTGCAGCACAACGTCAACACCAAGGTCCAGCGGACGCTGAAGCGCAGGCGTTAAAAACGTATTATCTAAGAAAGTCAGACAGTCATGCTCTTTCGCAATCTGTACGACACCTTCAATATCCGTAATACCGAGTGTAGGGTTTGACGGTGTTTCCATGTAAATGACTTTTGTATTTGATTGAATGCCTTGTTTCACTTCATTCAAATTGGTCATGTCCACAAAGGTATGCTCAATCCCAAATCTTGAAAGAACTTGGGTGATCATTCGGAAAGTCCCGCCGTACACATCTCTTGTGACAAGGACATGATCTCCTTTTGATAATAGAAGAAAAGCGGTTGAAATGGCTGCCATACCTGACGCAAAGGCAAGCCCTCTCGTTCCTCCTTCTAGCGCTGCAATGGTATCCTCCAATGCCTGACGTGTAGGGGTGCCTGATCTGGAGTAGTCATATTGACCAAAGTCATCGAAGCTGCTTTGGTGAAACGTCGATGCATGTTGAATCGGCACACTGACTGCACCTGTTGAACGGTCTGTTTTAAACGCATTATGAACGAGTTGTGTTTCTAGTGTCCAATCGTGTGTGGTCATTTCGTGTGTACCTCCTCTTTCACATTTGATAGTGCCTGTTTTAGATCTGCTTTTAGGTCCTCCACATGCTCAATCCCGACTGAGAAACGGAGCAATTTGTTACACACACCGTTTGCAATACGAATCTCTTCTGGGATGTCCATATGGGTTTGCGTTGCAGGATACGTGATGAAGCTTTCGACTCCGCCAAGGCTTTCAGCAAAACAAATCGTTTTCAGCTGCTTCAAAAATGGATTGACCCAGTCCTCTTTGGCTACTCGGAATGACAGCATGCCTCCCTTTCCTGGGTAAAGGACATCTTGAATTTCCGGCTGCTGCTTTAGAAAGTCAGCTAATTCCTTCGCATTTGCTTCGTGCTGGCGCATTCTCAGCGCCAATGTTTTCATTCCTCTCATTAAAAGCCATGAGTCAAATGGAGATAAAACCGCTCCGATGGCGTTTTGATGCTGGAACATGTCTTCCGATAGCTGCTCCCCTTTTGTGACGACAAGTCCGGCAAGAACATCGTTATGTCCGCCTAAATATTTGGTTGCACTATGAATGACAATGTCTGCTCCGAGTGTAATCGGTTTTTGCAAGACGGGCGTATAAAAGGTGTTATCCACAATGACCAATGCACCGTGATCTTTTGCGATTTTCGCAACCTTTTGAATATCCGCTTCCTGCATGAGTGGGTTTGTTGGCGTTTCAATAAAGACGGCTTTTGTATTTGGCGTCATTTTAGAGCGTAAACAGTCTTCATCTGAAAAATCATCATAAACAAAGCGCAGTCCGTACTTTTTCCATTCGTTTTCAAATAGACGGTATGTACCGCCATATAAATCTGATGAAACAATGAGTTCATCCCCGCTCTCAAACAGCGCCATGATCGTTTGGATGGCAGCCATTCCCGAACTGAAGGCAAAACCGGCCGTTCCTTCTTCGAGTGAAGCAATCGCATCTTCTACAAGCTGCCTTGTTGGGTTTTTCGTCCGAATATAATCAAATCCTGTTGATTCCCCAATGCCTCTATGTCTGTAAGCTGTTGAAAGATAAACGGGAGGACTGACAGTTCCAGTCGCCTCTTCGCTGCGGTTTCCAATTTGCGCTAACTTCGTTTCCACATGTTCTGTCATTTGACACCATCCTAAGTAAAAATCTAATTTCAAAACAGAAAAACCCCTTCTTCATAAGAAGAAGGGGTTTAATCGCTTCCTCTTATCTTCCAAGCAAAAAAGCTGCTTGCTGGATTTAGCACCTTGGTACATCACATGAAGTGATGCATACCGGTTGCTGAGGTTTCAAAGGGCCAGTCCCTCCACCTCTCACGATAAGAATGTGTTGTCTGTCTGTTCTAATTCTTAATACTGTAACGCATTAAACCTCATTTTTCAAGGGGAAATGTAACGATTAATTAAAATTTTCTGTATTTTGCAGCAGATTGGATGTCAGCCAATTTGATTGCATGTTAGCATATAGGAACAACGCTGTTTTTCGTGTTACAATGAATGGAAACGTTTCACTTATGATGAATTTGGTTAGCTGGAGGAATGGATTATGGTGAAGAAAACAGGCATCATTCAAGAAGAAACCTTACAGTCAAAAGAACTTGGGGCAGATATGACCATTTTGATTTATTTGCCAGTCAATTACTCCCCCCTTTATACATATCATGTCATCATTGCACAGGATGGTCATGATTATTTCCGTCTAGGTAAAATAGGCAGACAGGCGGAAGAATTAATGCAAAACAAAGAAATGGAACGCTCGATTATCATTGGTGTCCCATATGAAAATGTGACTGAAAGGCGAAATACGTATCATCCAGACGGACCAAAGTTCGAGGCGTATAAACGCTTTTTGGCAAATGAACTAGTTCCGTATATTGATGAACACTACCCAACGTATCAAGTTGGATCAGGTCGTACATTTATTGGTGATTCATTAGGTGCTACGATCTCACTTATGACAGCCATTGATTATCCTTCGTTATTTGGTGGACTGATTTTGCAGTCTCCTTACGTGGATGAGTCGGTTCTGCAAGCAGTCAAACAGTCATCATCCCTTGCTCACTATGCCATTATCCATCAAATCGGGTTAGAAGAAACAGCTGTGAAAACGACAGATGGGCAAGTGCTTGACTTTATTCAGCCGAACGAAGAATTAAAGATCCTTTTGGAGAAGTCCGGTGCGGATTATTTATTTGAGACATTCGAAGGCGATCATAAATGGACGTTTTGGCAGCCGCTCATTTCACCTTCGTTAAAAAGAATGCTCCCATATTCGTTAATCAACTGAATTTTGTTATAATAAAAAATAATAAATACTTTCTTAATCAGGAGGGAACATGATGAAATACGGAGTTGTTTTATTTCCATCAAAAAAATTGCAAGACATTGCGAACTCTTATCGGAAACGTTATGATCCGAACTATGCACTCATACCACCTCATTTAACATTAAGAACACCTTTTGAATTAACGGATCTAGAAGCAGCTGAGGTCGTCTCCACCTTGCGAGAGTACGCAAAAAATGCTTCTCCTATTACGTTACGTATTAAAAAATTCAGTTCATTCGCTCCTGTAAACAACGTGATTTATATGAAAGTAGAACCGAACGAAGAATTAATGGCTCTCAATGAGAAGTTGTACACTGATCCGCTTGCTGGTACACCTGAATATGCATTTGTTCCGCATGTGACAGTGGCTCAAAAGTTATCAGACGATGAGCATTCAGACGTTCTAGGCACATTGAAGCTGAGAAAAATTGACCACGAGGAAACGGTTGACCGCTTCCATCTTTTATATCAATTAGAGAACGGTTCTTGGACCGTTTATGAAACATTTATCTTAGGAGAAGAGGGTTAAAGACATTTGAATACAGTCATCGTAAAAGAACAAACACAACGAGAAGATGCTTATTATGTTCGAAAAGAAGTTTTCGTAAAAGAACAAGAAGTCCCGTTAGAGATTGAAATTGATGAACTTGAGGACGAAGCCATTCACTTTGTCATTTATAATGATGACAACAAACCACAAGCTGCTGCTAGACTGCGCATAATTGAAGGTCATAAGGCAAAGCTTGAACGAATTTGTGTATTAAAAGAGGCGCGCTCTTTCGGTCTTGGCCACCAGCTTTTAGAAGCACTTGAGTCTGAAGCGATGGCAAACGGAGCGAAAGAAGCTGTCATGCATGCACAAGTCCAAGCTCTTCCTTTCTACGAAAAGAAAGGCTACAAAGCCGTTTCAGAACCGTTTGAAGAAGCAGGAATTACACATGTCAAAATGACAAAAACACTATCCGTTTAACGACAATAAAAAGCCAGGGCATCATGGATGCCCTGGCTTTTTATTGATTCCATCTCGTTCGCTCAGGAAGAAAGCGCAGTCATTTAGACGTAAGTATTGATATGAACGCCCTTACCTTCTTCCATAAACATATCTCGTACAAAGCGCTCCCGCTTTTTTTGCTGTACTTTCGTTTCCGCTTCTGTCACTAAGTCCTCTTTTTTCTCCAGCTCTCTGTATACCTTGTCATGAAAGGTGCGGGTGACCTTCGTCACTTTCGCATAGTCTTCTTTATCCTGAGGAGCAGGACGATTGATATATTGAAAATACAGATCCGGCTGAATCGGGGCTATATATCCCATCAAGAACGCCTCCTTTGCTTCTCTTCTACTCTACTATTCCCTAATTATGACTGTTTGAAACACGCCTCATTTGATATGATTAGATGTGTTTCTTTTTAACATTGATTGACTATTGGAGGACTAGCTTTGAAATGCGCACGACGACATGATCGAACGATCTCATTACATACATATTCGAGAGAACACTATCAATTCCTCCATGATGAGGGGAAAAAAGGGCATTTATCTTGCCCATATTGCGGAGAATCCGTCTTTTTCAGATTAAATATACATGAAGAACCTGCCTTTATCCATAAGCAAATATCTCAGCAAGAGATTTGCGAAAAAAGAGAACAACAAGAGGAAAAGAAACCGGCTGAACGAGAGGAAGAGGCATCCTACAAAGAACTTGGCGGCTTTCGCTTTCCAACCGGCAAACAGATCATCTCACAAACAGAAGAATCGGATGACTGGCAGGAACCACGATCCATTCAATTTGGCGAAACCTTTCATTTAGAAAAGAATGAAGAAGTGCATACCATTGACCTCTTTCCACACATCACCTTTAGCGCACCGCAGCTTCAAGCAGTCACACACAAAGACGGTCCGATGCTTGTGCTAGCTGGCGCCGGCAGCGGGAAAACAAGGGTACTGACAGCAAGAGCTGCTTATCTGATGTCGCACCATCAAATCCCTGCTCACCATATCCTGCTCGTGACCTTCACCACAAAAGCAAGCAGTGAAATGAAAGAAAGACTGCGTATGCAGTATCAGCTTCATCCTTCACAGGCGAGCCAAGTTGTGACAGGCACATTCCACAGTCTATTTTATAAAATGTTGCTTCACGATGATCGGGGCAAATGGAACGGACAGCATTTGATCAAATTCGACTGGCAAAAAGAGCAGTATATTCGAAAAGCAATCATGCATGAAGGACTTGATGAAAAAGACTATCCAACCGATCAAGTGCTGCAATCAATCGGCTATTGGAAAAATGCTTTTTTGCCAGACGAACTTCCTGAGCTGAAAGATGAAAAAGAAAAGCAAATGTGGACAATCTATCAGTCATACGAACAGCAAAAGCGTGAAAATCAACAATTTGACTTTGATGACATGGCGATTGCCTGTTTACACATGCTGAATAAGCAGCCTGAATTGCTCAAACAATATCAAGAACGATTCAAGTATATTTTAGTAGATGAATTTCAAGATATTAATCCCGTACAATATCAATTAATCCAGCTTTTAGCTGGAGAATCCGAGCAGCTATTTTGTGTAGGCGATGATGATCAAGCCATCTATGCATTTAGAGGAAGCAATCCTGCTTTTATTCTTGACTTCAAACAGGACTATCCTTCGGCCGAGATCGTCCATTTACATGCAAATTACCGCTCTCATCATACGATTGTCGCAAGTGCTGACGCCATTATTAAGAAGAACCAGCATCGTTACGAGAAAACGTTAAAAGCCGTTCGCGTGGAGAAAATTCCGCCGACTCTTTTTTATCCATATGACGAGGAAGAGGAAGCGACCATGATCGTAGCAGATATTCAGGAGAAAATTAAAAACGGTGCAAAACCGAATGACTTTTGCGTGCTGTTTAGAACGAATACAGGAGGCCGAGCGATTTATGAACGTCTTCATCAATCGGCGATTCCGTATCAAACCGATGCTGGCGTAAAAGCCTTTTATAGCAGAAGAATTGTTCGGGTGCTGCTCGCTTTTCTTTCGCTCAGTCAGGATGCAGATGATGTCGCCGCAATGAAGCTGCTGCTGCCCGTTTTCTTTTTAAAGCAGCAAACACTGAATACCATGAAGGCGCTGACCATTACGGAAGATTGTTCTATGGTAGAGGCACTTGGAAAGCTAACAGACATTCAGCCGTTTCAGCGTAAAAAACTACAATCGATCGTTCCCCTGTTTCGAACGTTAAAATCGTTAAAGCCATCTGAAGCTGTAGCGTTTATTGAACAAAGGATGGGACTTGGTGATTATTTAAAAAAACGTGTGAATGATACGAATGTGCTTGAAAAAGGAACAGATGATGTACGAGATGTGAAAACAGCGGCGAAACGTTTTGAAACAATTGAAGCCTTCCTCGCTCATGCCGAACATATGAAATCTGCTGAAAAGGAAAAATCAGATGAACCAGGCGTTCAGCTCATGACGATCCACCGTGCGAAGGGACTAGAATTCCAAACAGTGTACATCACGAGCGTGGTTGATGGGGCGCTCCCTCATGACTTTGCACTTGATGAGCTGAGAAACGGTGATGAAGAAGCCATTGAAGAGGAGCGGCGCTTATTATACGTTGCCATGACGAGAGCAGAACTATCCCTTTATCTATCCGTTCCATCATATAGAAGAGGAAAAATGGCTCACCGCTCCCGCTTTTTGTACCCTCTTTTAAAGAAAAATCGTGAATTATTCACACAAAAACAACAGGCCCCCCTTTAAATGGAGAGCCTGTTGTTTATTTTTTGTTGTTCATCATTTTAGCGATTGTATTAAAATCAAGCTTTTCTTTTCCACTTGTAATCGATTGAACGATTTTGTCTTCCATTTCTTTAGGTACACGTTTGTTTGCAAGCTGCGCCACTTTTTTAATGACACCTCGAACGGTATTCTCATCTTTAAAGTTCGCGTTTTGCAAAGAACCTGCAAGCTTAAAGACATCATTCATATTTACACCTGTTTTATTTTCCACGCTTTTAAAGAATTTATTATCCATTCCTTTGCCTCCTCTTTGTGGAGTAATCACCTTACTATATGAAAATAGGCGAGATATGTGCCTATCCTGCTGCCTTGTTAGCAAAGAGAAAGGAAAGCAAAAGGCTTCCCTATTGCTTCCCTCACCTTCTTACTGTTTAGTTAAAGAAAGAAGCACCAACGATGATTAGAAGGATGAAAAGCACGACGACAAGAACAAAAGTTGAACCATAACCGCCGCCGTAGCCGCCACCATAACCTCCGCAATAACCGCCACCGTAACCGTAACAACTCATATTTAAGCACCTCCTCTTCTCCCTTACAAAATATGAAAAATACATGAAATGGTTTGGACGATCACATAAAAAAGTGCGGAATTTTTATTTCTGCTGTTTAAAGACGTAATCTGCCTCTCCATGACGGATCATGAATGCTTCTGTTTCTTTCGCAAAAGTATCCATTTTCTCGCCAAATGCTTTTAAGTGCTCTTCAAGATCCTTCGCTTTATTCGCTAGATCCATTTCAGATTTTTCGTGCGCTTGCTCTTTCCCATCATGGGGTTTAGTGAACAAGGAACCGATTAATTGTTCGAATGCATCCATTCTGGTCACCCCTTCTCTCTTACATATGCATCACCCAAAAAAAGGGCAACAAAAAAACCGGATAAATCCGGCTTTTGTTTTTCCTATTGAGGTTTCTTTTTCTTCCCGCAGCCGCAGCCAGTCTTCTTGATTTTCTTCGTATATACAGATTGTTGATTTGACTGCGCTGGATACCCTTGAAGCATATGTGACGGTGTTTCAGTTGGTTTCATCGCAACCCTTCCTTTCCTATTCCATGTTAGTATATGCATTTTCTTTAAGCGTGTCTGATCAGAATGCCTGTTTATTTCACAAGCTTCGACACGACTGCTTCAATCAAGCCTGCTGCGGCGGCAATCGCTAATAGTAAATTAAGCCACATGCTGATGACAGGAAAAAATATGTATATCGCAAGTAAAGCAGCAGTGCACCACATACCCGTACACCAATAACAACTTAACAGCTCTCCTATCCAAGATCGCAGTCCCTTCCCCTTAATGACGATATAGGTCTCGACTTCACCTTGTTCGTTTACCTCTTCTTGCTCTTCATGAAATAGACGGCGAAAGGGGGCTGTAATCGTATCAAACACGATCAATCTCGTCAGCCTAAAGGATGCGAGGGCAAATATAGCAAATGACAAAGCGCCGCTCATGGAACCTCCACCTCCTTCATTCTTCTTTTTCCGTCCTTTCTTTATATATGCAAAAAGAAAGACCGCCATGATGAATCGGGTGTAAATAAAATTGGGTTGTACTTTTTCATGCTTTCCGATTCCACCTTGAGCCTCTGCTGCATTAAATAATGTATAGATAAGAAAGGAGTGAAAGTATTGTCTATTGAAGAAAGTGCTGATTTATTATACACACAACTGTTAAACGAATTAATCAGCAATTATGATGATTTCATCGAGATCAAGGATTCCGAAAATGTCACGATTCATAAAACAGATGTAACAGCCGCACTCTCCCTTCAAGCGACCGTAACGACAATCATTACTCTTTTAATTCAAATTCTTGTACCAGATGATGAATTGGCTGCAGACATCACAGAACAGCTTTTAGCTGCACAACAAGTGACAGTTCAAAAGAAAACAGTGATTCAAATCATCAATTGTTATAACGTCACGATTACATTATCTGATGCATCCATTATGAACTCCGTCCAAATTCTCACTCAAACACTGAATGTACTTTTAGTTGAAGCCGGCATTCTTTGACCCTTTCTTTTTCTAACATCATGTATGAAAGAGGTGAAATAATCGTGGCTGAAGAGAACGAAAAAAAGGAGTTTCAAATCAACACTGATGTTGATCCATTAACAAGCCTTCTTGTGAGTGATATTTTAAACAAAAATAATGTCACAGATGATCAGAAAGCAAACCTTTCAGAAGATCAAAGAAAGATGATTTTGAAGCTGGTTCAGGATTTACAAAAGAAAGCAGATGATTTCGTACAGCAGCAGCAGGAGAAAAAGCGTCAGGCAGAGGCAGCAAAACATGCAGAAGAGGTCGAGCCTGAACCACAAGTGCGCCCTAAACGAAATTCACTTCGAGATCGTATCCAGCAGCGCCGTCAAGCGCAGCAAAATAACGATTAAATAAAAATGGGTTGCCTGCTAGGATAAATGCCCGAGACAAAACCAATCATTCCAGCATTTAATAAAGTAAACGGAAGGAGGAAAAGAAATGGATTCTAAACCATACTCTTGGGTCGCTCTAGATCGTAACTGTACACACCACGGCGATTACCATCATAACTACGAAAGAAAAGCAGTCTGTGACGGCAACTATTATGATGATGAAGATGTTTTACAAGACTTTGATCAAGTGAGTGTGACAAAGCAGACATCTGAGGAAGTCATTATCGTTAGAGATTCTTGTGACATTAACGTCTCTTCTGTTGATGCACAGGTTGCAGCATCTATCCAAGCAGCTGTTCAAACAGCGATCATCACCATTACAAACATCTCAATCGCTGATGGTGACCTAGCTGACCGCGTCACGCAAGATCTCTTACAAGCAGCTAGCCATAAACAAACAAATCGCCAGAAACTTGTTATCGAAAACTCTAGAAACGTTACAGTCTCTACAATCGATGCGGACATCTCTATTGCCATCCAAACGCTTACACAGACACTTGTTGCGACGATCGTTGCAATTGGTATCCTCTAATGTACAAAAGCAGAGCGAAAAGCTCTGCTTTTCCTTTTTCTAAAAATACAACAAAGATAAATAGTCATTTACCCACACCAACTAGAGGGCGCATACATATGTTGTTAAGGACTAAAGTCAAATACCTTGTTAAAGGAGCTGAAATCCATGAGCTGCGGAAAACACCATGGCCGACATGATGAAAACTGTGTATGCGATGCGGTTGATAAGATTTTAGCAGAGCAGGAAGCTGTAGAAGATAAATGTCCTACGAGCTGCTACAGTAATTTATTAAGCCCGACAGTTTCTGGAAAAGATACGATTCCGTTTTTACTTTTTGATAAAAAGGGCGGATTGTTCTCTACTTTCGGAAACATTGGAGGATTTGTTGACGATTGCCAATGCTTCGAATCCATTTTCTTCCGGGTTGAAAAATTGCATGACTGCTGTGCCACATTATCTGTATTAAGACCTGTTGATGTACACGGACATACGCTAAGCGTTTGTCACCCTTGCGATCCTGACTTCTTTGGTTTAGAAAAAGCGGACTTTTGTATCGAAGTTGATTTGAACTGTTTCTGCGCGATCCAATGTTTAAATCCAGAACTTGTCGACAGAGTCATGCCGGCAAAAGATAAAAAGCATCATCACCACGGCTAAACCAATCGCCCGCTCATCTATCTTGTCATAAGTCAAAGCATCCCCTTCCTCACGAATGACAACCAATCATGCGGAGCAGTCAGCAAAAGGCGGCCGCTTCCGCATTGATTGACATTAGATGCATCAACCGGCGAGACACGTAATAAAGCTTATAGATGATGATGACAGTGCTCAAACACTCAAACAAATTTCCTTGTATAGGAGGGTTGAATATGAGCCGCAAACATTCATGGAACTGTGTAGCAGAGGCTGTTGAAAACATAAACGACTTACAAAATGCCGTCGAAGAGGATTGCCCGACCAGCTGTTACAGCAATCTCCTTTCTCCATCACATTCATTAGGTGACACTGTCCCATTTGTTCTATTTACCTCAAAATCAAAACCATTCGTCGCATTCGGAAACGTCGGAGAAGTAGATGCTGGCCCTTGCTTCAGCACTGCATTTTTCAGAGTCGAACACATCTCTGATCACTGCGCAACACTCAGCTTGCTTATTGCATTTGACAAAGATCGTCATATTTTAGATTTTACAGATAAAGATTCCGTATGTGATGTGTTCCGTTTAGAAAAATCAAAATATTGCATTGAAGTAGACCTTGACTGCTTCTGCGCAATCGAGTGCTTAAATCCAAGACTCATCAACCGTAGCTGCTAACAAAAAAAGTCCCATTATGGGACTTTTTTTATGTTCATTAAAAACCAAGTGGATGAATAGAAGAAATATCACCAATCGCTAATTCCACTGGATTACCGCCGCCTGCCGTGCGGATGACAACCATATTGTCTTTTTTCTCCATGATGATTCCTCTATATGTTTTTCCATCGGCTTCAATGAGGCAAAGCGCTCTCGGCATATTATGCGGCAGACTTGTAAGAAAATCGACTTTCTCCTCGATATTCATTTGGCTTAACGGCTTCTTCACTCGTTTTCTTCTTGGTTCTTCTTTTGTTTCATGAAATACGCCTTCTGGCTGTTTTTCTTGTTCTTGTACTGGCTCTCGATTTTGTGAATCATCTTTTTCTTGATTGATCTCCCGCTCTTGCTGTAGTGCAGGCGGCTCTTCTTTTTTCTGCTTTACTTCCTGTGATACAGGTTCTTGCACGCTCTCGTCGATTGCATCCTCTTTGGCG
This sequence comes from Bacillus sp. GbtcB10, assembly GCF_019091365.1. Classification (NCBI taxonomy): domain Bacteria; kingdom Bacillati; phylum Bacillota; class Bacilli; order Caryophanales; family Bacillaceae; genus Bacillus; species Bacillus sp. GbtcB10. The sequence goes on along the minus strand of NZ_JAGXJP010000001.1, from coordinate 279,768 downwards.
CTTTTATTGGTTTCTGAAGGTTTTTCTGACTTCTTTCGCTTTCTCACAATATTTTGCATGGCCGGCGCTGATTCATCATAGCTCGGCTGAACAATATACATAAGCGGCTTTTGATTCTCATCACCTTTATTTGACATACTGATCCCTCCCGAATGATTCATTCCTTATATATATGAGAGGACACCCCAAATCAGAAGAAAAATAAAAAACAGCATACCAGTGATTGGTATGCTGCAAATCAATTATTCGTTTAGCGGGCAATGATATGGAAGCCAGAATCAACATGAAGATTCTCACCTGTCATGCCGCGCGATAAATCACTGAATAAGAATAGTGCTGTATCGCCAACTTCTTCAGGAGTCGTTGTACGGCGAAGCGGTGCACGCTCTTCAATATCCTTCAGGATCGTATTAAAGCCGCTGATTCCTTTTGCAGATAACGTACGAATTGGTCCAGCAGAAATGCTGTTCACACGGATGCCTTCCGCTCCAAGATCAGCTGCTAAGTATTTCACACTTGCTTCAAGGGCTGCTTTTGCTACACCCATGACATTGTAGTTAGAGACAACGCGCTCTCCGCCTAGGTAAGTAAGTGTGACAATGCTTCCGCCTTCTGTCATGAGCGGACGTGCTGCTTTTGCTACAGCTGTTAGTGAATAGGCACTAATGTTGTGCGCTAAAAGGAAACCTTCACGGTTCGTGTTCAAATATTCACCGACAAGCTCTTCTTTGTTCGCAAATGCAATCGCATGTGCAACACCATGGATGACTTGTACTTTTTCTTTAATCGCTGCAAAACATTTTTCGATTTCTTCATCACTTGTCACATCACAAGGAAGAATAATGGAATCATCACGCTCTAGCGTGCTTGCTAGCTCTTTCACTGATTCTGCCAGACGATCTCCAACATAAGTAAAAATCAAACGAGCTCCTGCTTCGTGAAGTGAACGAGCGATTCCCCAAGCGATGCTTCGTTTATTGGCAACACCCATCACCACAATATTACGGCCTTCTAAAGAAAAGTTCATATGTATTAAAGCCTCCTATTTTTTCAAGACATAGTATTAGTACCTGATCATAATCTTATCACATATCATGAGATATTGACAATTTCCGTTGAAAGAAAGTTTTTATTTCAGAAAAAAGACCGTCCTCACAAGTGAAGACAGTCTTCTTTTTATGCTTTGACTCTGTTTTGCTGATAAGCAAAGTGGTTAGTCGGTCCGTGCCCAGCACCAATATTCAGAGGAAATTTGATCGCCTCATGGACAAAGGTTTCTGCCGTTTCAAAGGCTTCCTTCATGGAACGACCTTTTGCTATTTCTGCCGTTAATGCCGCTGCAAATGTACAGCCTGTTCCGTGTGTATGTGGTGTATCAATATGTTCGTTCGTGAGTTCAAAAAAGCTTTTTCCATCGTACAAAAGGTCTGTAATGAGGCCGTCTGAAGGACTATGACCTCCTTTGATCACAACATAGGACGTGCCAAGCTCATAAAGTCGTTCTGCTGCTCTATGGCGATCGTCTTTTGTCTGAATGCGCATGCCTATCAGCACTTCTGCCTCAGGGAGATTCGGTGTGACTGCATAACTGACAGGCAGTAACTGTGTTTTCATAGCAGAGACCGCATCTTCATTTAATAAAGAAGCGCCGCCTTTGGCAATCATGACTGGATCGACAATTAGTTTCAAGTCATATTGCTTCGTCTTTTCAGCAACGACACTGATCATGTCGGCACTCCACAGCATCCCTGTTTTAGCGGCATCTGGCAACAAGTCTTCTGCTACTGCATCAATTTGACTTTCGAGCGCCTCGATAGACAGAGGATAAATACCGTGAACGCCAAGTGTGTTTTGCGCTGTAATGGCCGTAATGGCGGACATTCCGTACACACCAAGCTCCTGAAAGGTTTTCAAATCTGCTTGAATACCTGCTCCACCACCAGAATCAGTACCTGCGATGGTTAATGCTTTTTTAATCGTCATGTCATCTCACCCTCTCATTAGCCAATCCATTGATGATAAATCGTTCTCGCTTTCGCAATATCATTTGTCCCATGTACAAGCGCTCTGCCATCTTTGAATAAAACAAGCTTGTACTCATCCTTCTGACACGAAAGCAAATAAGGATTTTCCAACACATCCATTCCTGCTTTCTTTAGCTGACGGGCTACTTCATGCAGCGCAGGGGGTGCCCCTAGTGCACTGCGAATTTGTACGGTATTTCGTCCACATAATACATCTGCTTTTGCTCTTTGATCATATGAGAGAAATGGATATGTCTTAAGACCGCAGCTTGGACATTGTTTCTTTTTTAAAGACGTAACGGATCGAATATCAGATCGCTCGTTTGTCCATAAATCAAACGATCTTAATACCGGTGTGATGTGGTGTCCTGTTAAAAGCTTCAGTGCATCCGCCACTTGATAGGCCGCAACCTGCTGCACTACTGGACTAATAATTCCTGCTGTATCACATGTCATGCCTTGTGCAGGCAAATGCTCAAGCAGGCAGTGTAAACATGGTGTTTCACCAGGAATCACTGTGAATTGAATACCATAGCTTGCTACACAGGCCCCGTAAAGGAACGGAATTTGATGTTTGACGGCCGCATCGTTCGCAATCATTCTCACCTCAAAATTATCCGCTGCATCCACGATGATGGATGCCCCGCTGACGTACTCATCAATATTTTGAGCGGTCACGTCAATGACGATTCCTCTCACATGAACATCACTGTTCACCTGCTTGAGTCTTTTCTCAGCAGCCACAGCCTTTGGCAGCCGATCAAGAACATCTTGTTCTGTGTATAGCTGCTGACGCTGCAGATTGCTCCATTCAATATAATCTCTATCCAAAATGGTGACAGATCCTACGCCGGCACGAACGAGCATTTCAGCACTCGCTGTTCCAAGTGCCCCAGCCCCAATAATGACGGCCTTTGAGGCATGTAGCCGTTTTTGTCCTTCCTCTCCAATAGGCCTAAAAAGCTCTTGGCGTGAATAACGTGTGCTCAAAATGCTGGCATTCCTTCCTGCGGACTGCTGGCTGTTCCATAGTTTTTGAATGGAATACGGCCTGCCTCGAACCCGAGTCTTCCAGATTCAATCGCCAGCTTCATCGCTTTAGCCATTTTCACAGGGTCCTTTGCGCCAGACACGGCTGTATTCAGTAATACAGCATCAGCGCCCAATTCCATCGCATAAGCAGCATCCTTCGGAGAACCTACACCCGCATCAATAATAACTGGCACCTTTGCCTGTTCGATAATAAACGATAGATTCAGAGGGTTTAAAAGCCCTTGACCTGAACCGATTGGAGAAGCACCTGGCATAATGGCATGGACACCAAGTTCTTCTAATTTCCTTGCCAACACCACATCATCTGACGTATATGGCAGCACGATAAAACCTTCTTCTAATAACATTTCAGATGCTTTTAACGTTTCGACTGGATCTGGCAGAAGAGACCTTGAGCAGCCAATGACTTCTACTTTGATCATGTCACACAGTCCAGAAGCTTTCGCTAAACGAGCAATCCGCACCGCTTCTTCCGCTGTACTTGCCCCGGCAGTATTTGGCAGCAATGTATAGGCTGATAAATCGAGCTGCTCTAAAAAATTGGGCTGTGATGGTTCAAATATGTTCATTCTTCGCACAGCAAAGGTCAAAATTTCAGCTTCTGATACGTTCACAGCTTCTTTTTGAATTTCAAATGATGGGTACTTCCCTGTACCAAGTAATAATCTAGATGTGAATGTTTTTCCGCCAATATGCAGCATGTTGTCATCCTCCTCCTACAAAGTGAACGATTTCAATCGTGTCATTTGGTTGAATTTTTACCTGTTGAAAGGCTTCTTTATCTATAATTTCTTGATTTTTTTCAACGATCACCACTCGGTTTTCAAGTTGATAGGCTGATAGCAGATCAAAAATCGTGCCATTTTCCTTATCGAAATCAACCATTCTTCCATTCAATTGAATTTTCATACGAACAATGCCTCCTTTCGCCCAATACGAAACGCATGAAGCCATTCCTTATTCACAGACTCGCCTACTATCAAGCCGCGAATGATTTCCCCCGTAATCGGCGCAAGTAAAATGCCATTTCGGTAATGTCCCGTTGCAAAAAGAATACGCTCGTCTTCCGGATGTTTTCCGATATAGGGGTGCCGGTCGCTTGTCGCTGGCCGTAGACCTGCCCAGCATTGATCAATCGGCATCTCTCGAATAGAAGGCATGAGCTGAGATGCTTTGTGAATAACTGCTTCAATACCGCCAAGTGTCGGAATGGCCTGCCAGTCATTCGGCTTCATCGTTGCACCAATCACTAGCTTACCGCTATCCCTTTGAACGATATAACAATGATCATGATAGATGGTGTGTGCAAGCGCTGGACCGTTATTCCAAACAGACACGCATTCTCCTTTTACGGGATAGAGAGAATGTGATAAACCCAGTTCTTCTAAAAAACGGCCTGACCATACACCACTTGCTACAGTCAGATGATCACATGTGAAGATGCCTTTAGCTGTACTGACTGTCAATGTTTCTTTTCCCCTCTTTACATCAATAACGGGGGTAAACTCCTTCACATCCGCTCCTTGCCGAACAGCCGCCTGCCAAAAAGCCCTGCATACCGCATATGGCTCGACATGTACATCATCTGCTATCAAGCCTGCTCCTACAATGTCATCTGCTATTTGAGGCATACGTTCTTTTACGCTGCTTGCTTCCAGCCATTCAAATGTGGGCAAATGCTGCATCCGGCAAAGCGCACGCTTTTCTTGTTCTGTAAAAGCCACCTTCATAATCCCGCCCACTGATGTCCGAATATCAATGCCCGATTCATGCTGAAGGTCGACCGTTAATTTTTCATATAAAGCCTGACTTTGTCTGCCTACTTGAAAGAAAATATCTTTATCACCTTCTCCTTCAGCATGTGCACCCAGCATGCCAGCAGCCGCACTCGTCGTTTGCTTCCCGATCTCATTTGCCTCAAATAAGACAATCTGCTTTCCTGCTTTTGCAAGGTGATAAGCGATCGACATCCCTATGATTCCACCACCAATGATTGCAACATCATAATGCTTGTTCATAAGGATTCTCCTTTCGCTTTTTAGAAAATGTTTGCGCCATTTTGCGCGGCTGAGGATGAGCAAAAATTCCCGACATGACGGCTATTCCCTTTAAATCAACATGCATCAATTCTGGCAGTCGTTCTGGTGTGATTCCACCAATGACAACGACTGGAATGGACAGCGTAGAAGTCATTTCCTCCACAACCTTTATGCCTCTCGCCTGTAGTCCGGGTTTGCATGCGGTATCATACACATGTCCAAACATGACATACTCTGCCCCGTTCTTCTCTGCTGCTCTGGCTTCTTCTATCGAATGAACCGATACCCCCGCATGGAGGTGAGGAAATTTTTGTCTTAATTCCTTTGGCGAAAAGCTGTGTCCAGGAAGATGAACCCGGTGAATATTGGTCAGCAGCGCAACGTCAACTCGGTCATTGATAATCAGCTTTTCTTTCGGAACACCTTCTGCTAGAAGTTGTTTCACAAGGTGAACCAGCTCACCTGCTGCCTTCGATCGTTCACGAATATGAATAAAGTCTACTTCAGACGCAATGTCTTTTATTTGCTTGATGAGCTCCCTGATAGGAAGCGTATCATTTGTCACTGCGTGGAGTTCCATTTGCACCAACCCCATCTAAGCATGCTGTCTGCCACATTTCTTTTTCATACGCCATCTCCCAGAAATGGTATTCGTAATAGCTCGAAATCACGAAATTTTCTTTCATATTAGCCCGCACATGTTCTGGCGCTTTTTCTGCAAGTTCATCAAAACGGTTCACCTGTTCAAAAACAAGCTCTTTAAACCAATCCCCGCCATATGTCAAAATCCATTCTTGATAAATCGGATGGTCAGGTGTTGTTTGTTTCAGTTTTTCTCCTACCTCATAATAAAGCCAGTAGCACGGCAATAATGCGGCTAAAATTTCTTCAAAACGACCGCTTTTCACAGATCGGTACATATGCGAGGTATATGCATAAGCAGTTGGAGAAGGTTTAAAGTTTGCCAGCGCTTCATCAGAGATCTGGAGCAGTTCTGTGAACTTTCTATGCAGTGATAGCTCTGCTTCATACGTACCCTGCGCATGATATGCCATTCTGCCTGTCGTATGTAAGTCCTCACTAATAGCGGCTCCATACGACTGTACTTTTGCAAAATGAGTTAAATAGTACGAATCCTGCATCACATAATAAGTGAAACGATCGAGTGAAAGTGTGCCATCACCAATCCCTTGCACAAAAGGGTGTGTAAAGCTCCCATTCCACCATCTAGCTGCTGCTTCTTTACATTCGTTCGAAAATGTCATGTTCCTCTCCTCCTGTTTTTCCATATAAAAAAACCACTTTCCGCGTGGAAAGTGGTTTGGAATTTGTAAAAAGCATAGTCAAACACCGCACCACTTCCCTACGCAGGTATGAACCTGTTCAGGTAATGAGGGTCTAAAAGTCTACACTTTTATCTCAGCCCTTTTAAAGGACTCCCCTAGTGGATCAAACATATATTGTTGTACCTCTATCTTAATCAGGATTTGTTCATCGGTCAAGGGTTCATTGCAACTCTAATTGGGCTCTAAGTCCTGCCACATACTCCCGGGAGCCAGACACAAGCACGCGGTCACCGCTTCTAAGCGTCGTATCCCCATGCGGTACTAAGCTGTCAATTCCTCTAAAAATACGGACAAACACCAAATCGCCGGTAAAAGGAAATTCCCGCAGCATGACGTTATGATACCGATGATTGTTCATTTGAATTTGATACAAAGAAGAATCCTCATTTGTTAACAAGCGAATCGCATCAGGTGCTTCAATCAATGCCCTCAGCACCGTTTTAGATGATAAGAAGTTAGAAAAGGTATCGATCCCTGCTTCCTTTAAAGTCAGCTCGGCTTCCGCTTTGTTGACACTTGCAATGACTTGTTTAGACCCTTCTTCTTTTGCAAATAAAGCAATTTCCTTATTTTTCGTTTCACTGCCTGTAGCCACAACAAGCACATCCTCTTGCCCGATGCCAGCCTGCCTGAGCGTATCATCGTCATATTGTTCAATCGCTTCAACTTCAAAGATGGAGTCAGCAAGCAAGGCTTCTTTATTTTCCTGAAAGACGTGTAAAATACGGATGTCATATTCATCCTGATGCAAATCAAGCGTCACAGGTAACGTCAGCTGATTCGCCCCTATAAACGTCACACGCTTTTTATGATTGGTTTCACGTTCTTGTTTAAATAACGCCTTAAACCAAACAGGCGTTAAAATACTCGTGAGCACAGCGACTAGAATAAGAGCTCCTGACATTTTATGATCAATGACACCAAGCCGCTCACCAATCGTTGCAGCAGCAATGACAAGGGATAACGTCGAGGTTAATAAAAAACCAGAACCGATGACTTTTTTCATGTCATACCATTTTTTTAAATAAAGAATCGGAACGAGTTTACTAAGCAATAATGCGATAAACAGCAGCGGAATCATGATCATGATGGTTGGATCTTTAAAGAGTGACCATATATTCAGGTCCACACCGACCATCACAAAAAAGATCGGAATTAAAAATCCATAGCCAAACGAGTCCAGCTGCTGTACGAGTTCTTTATTAGGCGAAAGAAGAGACACCAGCACACCTGCTAAAAAAGCCCCAAGAATATTTTCAGCACCGAGTGATTCAGATAAGGCAACTAAGACTATAATGAGAGTAAAGATGGCTCTTGTCCCAATTTGCACCGTTCCTTTTGACATGGACTGAAAAATGGACTTTGTCTTAAATACCCGGCCAAATAAATAAAGAAGAATACCTGCCGCAAATAATAATAAGAGCAACCACATGTTCCCTGTTCCATCGCCATAAATGGAGGAAAACACAGCAAGTAAAATCATTGTCACCAAATCAGCAATGACGGCTACAAGCAAAATGATTTGACCAATATTCGTCTGCATCAACTTTTCCTCTTTTAAGGTAGGAACTACCACACCCAATGAGATGGTGGAAATAATAAGCGTCATTAAAAAGGCATTTTGAATAAATCCTGCAAGAACAAACGCATAAGACAGGATAAAGGACATACAAAATACGCCAACAAAAATAATGGTCGCTGTTTTAAATGTATTCGGTTCTTTTAAACCATTTGGTAGTTCTCGCGCTTTCTTCTTTGATTCAAAAGAAGAAAAATCTATTTCAAGTCCACTTAAAAACATAAGAAAAATAAAACCTAGCATGGATAACGTATCTAGCCATGCGTCGTGTTCAACAACTAGTTGAAGACCGCTTTTTCCAATGATGAGCCCCATGATGATTTCAGCGACAACGACCGGGATGGTCAGCTTAAATCGGTGCAATAAAATGGGGGTGAAAAAGGCTACAATAATAACGACAACGAGTGATGAAACAGATGTATGCTCCATTGGCTAAAGCCTCCTAACATTCATGTTTAATTTTTAAGTTTTACGTTAAAGCATTGATTCTAACAATTGCCCAAATGAAATGAAAGCCATTCGTTATATTTTCTAAAATTCAAACTTCTTTATATCCGATAAATGGATGAAAAAATCAGGAGGAACCTTTATGAAATTCGATATCATCGGCGATATCCACGGCTGCTACGAAGAGCTGCTTAACCTCATACACAAACTAGGATACGAACTCAAACATGGACTACCTGTCCACCCTGATAAGAGAACACTAGCCCTTGTTGGTGATTTAACAGACCGCGGCCCTCGATCAGTTGCCGTGATGCAATTTGTCATACACGCCTATTCTAAGGGCGCCATCCGCTATGTGCCTGGCAACCATTGTTTTAAGCTGTATCGCTATTTGAAAGGAAATCCCGTAAAATTACTGCACGGCATTGAAACAACGGTGAACGAAATCAAAAAACTGCCGCATGATGAACAAACCATTTTATCACGTGAATTTAAACATTTATTTGAAAAGGCACCGCTTTATGATGTACTGATTCCGAATGAACTGATCATTGCACACGCAGCAATGAAGGAAAAGGATATTGGCAAAAAACCGAACAAACAGATGAGGTCTTATCTATTATTTGGAGCAGTCACCGGAGAAACATGGCCAGACGGTCGTCCTGTCAGGAAGGACTGGGCAAAGGAATATCACGGAAAACCATGGATTGTCTACGGGCATACACCCGTAAAAGAACCAAGATTTATCGGTAGAACGGTTAACATTGATACAGGCTGCGTCTTTGGTCACAAGCTCTCTGCCCTTAGATATCCAGAGCTTGAGACAGTATCTGTTCCTTCATCTATGCCATATGACGATTCAAGATTTCAGCATTTCACGCAATAAAAAACCCGGTCCACCATGACAGGTGACCGGGTTTACTTGTTTACTGAAGCAATAATGTCATATCATCCGGCAAAGGAGCCGAAAAGGTCATGGACTCCCCTGTTATCGGATGCGGAAAAACAAGGGTTTCACTATGAAGTGCCTGCCTGCCTATTCTCTCGCTTGTTCCACCATATAGCGTATCTCCAACAAGCGGATGACCAAGGAATTGCATGTGAACACGAATTTGATGAGTTCTTCCCGTTTCAAGGGTGAGGGACACATCAGACATATCTAAATGAGTATGTACCGCCAGCACCGTATAATGTGTTACGGCTTCCTGACCAGATTCATCCACCATTCGTTCAATAATGCTGTCCCCTTTTCGAGCAATTTTTGCTCTAATTGTTCCTTCTTTTTGCGTGATCATGCCATGTGTCATGGCTCTATACGTTCGCTTGACTTCCCCTTTTTTCTGCGCCTTTGATAAAAGGCTGTGTGCAAAGCGATGTTTAGCGACTAACATGACACCAGAAGTATCACGATCAAGACGGTTCACCAAGTGGACAGTCAGTCGAACGGACTGCTTAGCATAATGGTGAAGCAACCCATTTGCAATACTATGCTCAGGGTGCTCTCGAGAAGGAATCGATGGGATATATGGCTTTTTATTCAGCACAAGCACGTGCTCGTCCTCAAATAAAATATCAAGCGGAATGGCCGCAGGTTTTAGCCCTTCACTCACTTTTTCCTCGGGAAATAAAATGGTGAGCCTGTCTCCCTCGCGCAGCTCATATCTCACGGTCACATGCTCTCCATTAATCAGAAGGTCACCGCCATCAAATTTAATATCTGTCAGCATTCGTTTTGAAATGCCAAGATCGATTAAGTAGTCCTTCAACAGCCTGCCTTCTTCTTTGGCTGATATGGTTTTGTTTATCTTAAAGTATTCCAGCGAGAACAACCTCTTTCTTATTCTCCTTTGCCGATAAAGGAATCTTGCACCCTTTTCCAAAATGGAAATGGTCTAAATCGGGCAAACCGGACATTCTCGTCTGCCACTCGGCATTGAATGGATTTCACATCTTTATGCAGCAGCGACAAATGATCTATCGTCACCTGAAAATCCACATCATTAATCGGTTTGATCACACACGTATGGTGGTCCGGCAAAATGAGCGGCGAACCGACCGTTCTAAACACTCTGTTGTTGATTGAAGCCATTTCTGCCAGCTGGATCGCCCTAATGGATGGGTGAATAATAGCCCCGCCAAGTGCCTTATTATAGGCTGTACTGCCAGATGGTGTAGACAAACAAAGACCATCTCCTCTGAATGTTTCAAAAAGCTGACCCCTAATCTCAACATCTGCCACAAGTGTACCTTCCATACTTTTAATCGTACATTCATTCATTGCTAAATATTTTTCTTCCCGGCCGCCATCGTTGTACCTGACAATGACTTCAAGAATCGGATATTCCACAATATGATAAGGCGTTTTGGCAATGGCTAACACAAGCTTTTCTATTTCACTCGGTACCCAGTCCGCATAAAAACCAAGATGGCCTGTATGTACGCCGACAAAAGCGGTTTCGTTCAGACGGTTGCTATACCGGTGAAAAGCGTATAAAAGGGTTCCGTCTCCGCCAACTGTAATGACGAGATCGGGTTCCTCTTCATTTAATTCCATTCCAAAATCCAATAAGTAGGTCTGTATTTTATTTTTGAGTGTGTCAGATACAGAATTCCCTTTCGAAGAAACTGCAAATTTCATGAATTCTTCTCCTTTTCCACCTTGCTGCGACGAGAAAGCAGCATCATATTTGATCAAGCTTAGGCTCAGCTATCGTTTTTCTTTTTCCGGGAAAATGCCACTTGCGCTTCTTGAATTTCCCCTCTGATTTCAGACATCTCATCATCAAGAAGAGATGCTGCCTCAGAAGCTCTTTGAAGGCGCTGCTTGACCTTCTCCGGGATATTCCCGCTATATTTATAATTCAGAGAATGCTCGATGGTCGCCCAAAAGTTCATGGCTAATGTACGGATTTGGATTTCGACGAGGAGCTGCTTCTCTCCATTGATCGTTTGCAGCGGATATAACACAACAAGGTGGTACGAGCGGTATCCGCTTTCTTTATGTTCTGCAATGTAGTCGCGTTTATCTACAACCACGAAATCTTTTCGTGACTGAAGCATTTTCTTGACGACTTGTATATCTTCTACAAATTGGCACATAATGCGAAGCCCTGCAATATCCTGCATCGTTTCAATCTCATGCATCGGGATGTTTTTACGCTTTGCCTTTTCCAATATGCTGGCAACGGGTTTCACTCGGCCAGTGACAAATTCTACTGGTGAATGGTCATCCTCAAATTCATACAGTTTTCGAATGCCTTTTAGTTTCACTTTTAATTCTTCGACTGCTTGCTTATATGGTGCGAGGAATTGATCCCATTGTTTTTTGTCCATGAAACTTCCCCCAATTCCAAATACCTAATTATTTCAGAGGAATGTGCTCTTCACTTTCTCTTCCATATCTCCGTAATTGGCATTGTCTTTAATATTGTCGATTAAATAGTTTAATTCCTGATGAAGTTGAATGAGTTCTAGCGTTTGCTCTTCCGCCGCCAAATAGACAGGGATTTCACGATTCATTGCTTCTTTTAATGGAGCCCATGTATGTTCTCCTAAAATAAGATACGTAAAAGACTCCTCAGTCTCAAGTATGTAAACGAACGCAAAGTGATCAGAATCAACAAGCATTTGTCCTGATGCTTTTGCTTTTTGAATTTGCTCATCTGACTGGACCGTCAAGATCAGCCTGTCTTCTTTTAAAGTTGCTTCTGTGATTTCAATTCTGTTTTGCATCATGATCTCCTTTACAACAAAGTACAGCTTTATTTTATCATATCAAGTTCAATATTGATAAACCGAACTTTTTGAGAAAATTTGATTTCTCCATTTCGTTGTTCATTTTGCCTCATTTAGCATCTATATACGTCTCTTTTTAAGGAATAAATAAGAAAAAAAGACGCTTTTCATGTACAATAATCATATTTCCTCTAAATGAAAGGTTGATGTCAAAATGGCACAGGAAATTGAGATAGAACTAAAACAATTATTAATGAAAGAAGAATTCGAACAGTTAAAAGAATATTTTCAATTAAAGGACGAGGACTTCCACACTCAAACCAACTATTATTTTGATACACCTCAATTTGATATAAAATCCAAATTCGCTGCATTACGAATGAGAGAAAAAGGCGGGCAGTGGGTCCTCACATTAAAGGAACCGCATGAGATCGGCCTTTTGGAAACTCACCAAACGATCGATCCTCCCGCAAGTCTTGAACATTTCCACCTGCCAGAAGGTGAAGTGGCAGACAGATTAGTACACCTTCACATCCAAAAGGATCAAATCGTGTATTTTGGTTCACTGGAAACGTCAAGAGCAGAAAAAATGATCAAAGAAGGCTTAATTGTTTTGGATCACAGCCGATATTTAACAGTAGAGGACTATGAACTTGAATTTGAAGTGAGCGATTTAGACATTGGACAAGCCGCTTTTACAGCATTGCTTCAGCAATTTCAGATCCCACCAAGACACACGAAAAACAAAGTCGTACGCTTTTATGAAGAAAAAATGAAAACAAAAGAATAGATGAATTCCTTGAAGGAGGAACATGATGAACGTCAATCAACTTCAATCCTTTATGCAGCTTCAAGCACTCAAAACGTTACAATCTGATAATGGACAAACACAACTCACAGCTGGACAAGAATCAAGCGCTGAGACTTCATTCCAGTCGCTGTTGCAAGATTTTTTAGGCGGATCAGAATTATCTCGTCTCCCGCTTTCCATTTCTGCTTTCATGGGATCGGACCCATCAACGTCTCCGAACACGCAATATGCACGAATGAACCCATATTTATCTGCGATAGCGGGCAGTGAACAGCTTCAATCTCAGTCTCTTTATGCAAATGACAGCCAATTGAATACCGCAAATGGTATTGGAAACGTCTTAAATAACAGCTACACACCACCGCTTCAAAAAGCTGTTTCAGGCTCTTCATCAAAAGAGATTAATCAGATCGTCTCACAAATGGCTCAAAAGCACGGAGTTCCAGAAAAACTGATCCACGCAGTGATCAAGCAAGAATCCGGTTATCGCACGAATGCTGTCAGCCATGCAGGTGCACTTGGACTGATGCAGCTTATGCCGTCTACTGCTAAATCACTTGGCGTGAACAATGCCTTTGATGCAGCCCAAAACATTGAAGGCGGAACGAAGTATTTAAAACAAATGCTGCAAAAATATAATGGAAATGTCTCACTTGCCTTAGCCGCTTATAACGCAGGCTCAGGGAATGTAGATAAGTACGGAGGCATTCCTCCATTTAAAGAAACACAAAATTATGTAAAGAAAATCACAGCTCAATATTTCGCCTAAACCGAAGAGAATAACCTCTTCGGTTTTTTGTATGTCGCTTTTCACCCTTTTTTGACTGAATGTGTTATGATATGGTCAATTGAACACGAAACCTGTCTCCCTCACTATTCCCAAAGGACCAAAGCGGTTTGTTTGTGGAATTGAGTAGAGGTTGTTAAAATAAGTATACAAGAATAGAAACAACAAAATAGAACAAACTGAATATCACTTTTGAAATACATGAAATTCGCAATAGGGTGAGCCATCCTATTAGCTACGAGTTAAAGGAGTAGTCAACATGGTACAATCGTTTAACGCACCTTACGAAGCGGTTGGAGAGGAACTTCTATCGCAACTTGTTGATACTTTTTATGAAAATGTAAAGTGTCATCCTTTGCTTCATCCTATTTTCCCGGATGACTTAAAAGAAACAGCAAGAAAACAAAAACAGTTCTTAACTCAATATTTAGGCGGACCGCCGCTTTATACTGAGGAGCATGGTCACCCAATACTACGGGCGAGACATCTCCCTTTTCCGATTACTGAGGAGCGGGCGGACGCATGGCTTGAATGCATGGAGGATGCAATGGATCAAGTAGGACTAACCGGCGATATTCGTGACTTTTTATTTGAGCGACTGTCTTTGACGGCTCGTCACATGGTCAACCAAATACCTGAAAAGGACGGACGATCTTGAGCTGCAATCCGCATGAGCAATATTTCTCACATTGTCACGGACATCCTCAAAAGCCGATTGAAATCTATGTATTCATTGATCCTCTCAGCCCGGACTGCTGGTTATTAGAGCCATCAATTAAAAAGTTGAAAATGAAATATGGCCGTTTCTTCACTTTACGAACGGTTACAAGTTCTAGTATTAATGCTTTGAACCGGAAACGAAAAAAACATTTACTAACCGAAGCGTGGGGGAAATTTGCCACGAAAACTCAGACCAAAAAAGAACAAATGCTGTCTGAACAAATTGTGACATCACCTTATCTCGCCTCTCTTGCATTAAAAGCAGCTGAACTTCAGGGCAGAAAATGCGGAATGAAATTTTTACGACTCATTCAAGAATCGCTTTTTTGCCATCAGCAGGACGTCACCAGTGAACAAGTCTTGCTAGAAAATGCAAAAACGGCTGGACTGGACATTGAAGAGTTCCAGCGAGATATCCATTCTCAAAGTGCTGTCAAAGCGCTCCAATGTGATATGAAAATCGCAGCTGAAATGGATGTGTCTGAGCTTCCCACTTTCGCCTTTTTTAATACGATCAATGGTGAAGAAGGATTAAAGATTTCAGGTGCATATTCTTATGATATTTACGAGGAAATTCTCTTTGAAATGATTGGCGAAAAACCAACACCTTCAGAACGACCGCCAATTGAATGGTTTATCGCTTACTTTCAATTTGCATCAGCAAAAGAAATTGCCGTTGTATATGACCTGACCCTTGAAGAAGTTGAACGCGAGATGAAAAAGCTCGCATTTGCTAAAAAGGTAGAACGTGTACAAGTACATCAAGAAATGTTTTGGCGTTATACAGAAGGAGACAATCATTCAGATCTTGACGTTTACCGCTGTGAAAATGAACATGGGTGCTGACCCATGTTTTTTTCTTTACCTCCAAAAGAACACTTGTTCTATTTATAAGTACGAAGAAACCGCGCCGGGATAAGCGCGGTTTCACTATGTCTTAACGACAACAAAGGGGATGGGAGAAATTTTTCACGGTCAAACAAAGGGGTAATGTTTGTATGTGATTAATTTCACATCTGTAGTATATCAAATTTTGTCGACTTATGACAACCGATATACTATATGTTCATATTTTTGTCACAAAACATAAGAGGACTGTCACTTTCATATAGTGAAAGTAACAAAAAAATGGGGGGATCTGCATGCGCAGCACAACCATTGGACTTGTTGCCATTGGCTTATGTTTCTGTTTAAATATATTAGGCTTAATGAAGATGCTGCCTCTTTACCTGACATCTCCACTCCTATTCGCTTCCATTCTCTTTACACTCTATCGAATGAATCACCGAAACACCTTCAAAGGTTTTAAAGCGTAATTATTGAATGTACAAACCTCGTTCATATAGACGAGGTCTAGCGTGTAGGCAAACCCTCGCATTCGATGTCAGTCCTGCGTGCAAAGGTTTTCTATCACGCTAAAAAGAAGTCAAAGGGCTAAAATCAAGTTCATTTTAGCCCTTTGTCAACAATCTGGTCTTTTTTATTGCAAGAAAAAACTCCTGCCAAAAGGTGAGTTTGCACTCACACATCTGACAGAAGTCTTCTCGTTACTCACTAGTCTTTGAGATGAGCTCTTCCATTTCCTTTAATTTTTCTTCAAACAATTGACATGCTGCCTCAATTGGTTCTTTTGATGCCATATCTACACCAGCTTTTTTCAGCACGTTGATTGGATAGTCAGAGCTTCCTGCTTTAAGGAAGTCTGTATAGCGCTCCACTGCAGGTTTCCCTTCTTCTAAAATTTGTTTACTTAATGCCTGAGCCGCACTATAGCCTGTCGCATATTGATACACATAATAGTTGTAATAGAAATGCGGAATTCGCGTCCATTCTAATCCGATTTCCTTATCCACAACCATACCGTCGCCAAAATACTTCTTATTCAGGTCGTAATACAGGTTCGTCATGAACTCTGGCGTTAATGCCTCCCCTTCTTGCGCTTTCACATGAATCAGGTGCTCGAACTCTGCAAACATCGTTTGTCTGAATACCGTCCCTCTAAATCCTTCTAACAAGTGATTGAGCACATACAAGCGCTGCTTTTTGTCCTCTAAATGATTGAGTAAGTATTCGCCTAGTAATGCTTCATTTGTTGTAGAAGCTACTTCCGCTACAAAAATGCTGTAGTTTCCGTACGGATATGGCTGATGCTTTCTTGTATAGTAGCTATGAACAGAGTGACCAAATTCATGAGCCAGCGTAAATAAATTATCAATATTATTTTGCCAGTTCATTAAGATATAAGGGTTCGTGCCATAGCTTCCAGAAGAATACGCGCCGCTTCGTTTCCCTTTATTCTCATAAACGTCTACCCAGCGATTTTCGAGTCCCTCTTTTAATACCGAAACATATTCTTCTCCTAATGGCGCTAACCCTTTCAGCATATAATCCTTTGCTTCATCATAGGTCAGCTTCATGCCAGCATCTTTTACTAATGGTGTATACAAGTCATAATTGTGCACTTCATCAAGCTTTAATACCTTTTTACGCAATTCAATGTAGCGATGTAATAACGGTAAATATTGATGAACTGTATCAATTAGATTGTCATACACTTCTTCAGGAATACTATTTCGTGATAACGCTGCTTCTCTTGCCGATTTGTAATGACGTACTTTCGCATAAAAATTATCCTTTTTAATCGAGCCGCTGAGTGTAGACGCCAAAGTATTCTTATACTGATCATACGTTTTATAAACGGCTTTAAAAGCATTCTTTCTCACTTCACGATCATCACTGTTTAAAAAGGTAATGAAGTTGCCATGAGTAATTTTCTTTTCTTCTCCATTTTCATCCTTAACAGAAGGGAACGAAATATCTGCATTATTAAACATACTAAACGTAGTGGATGATGTTGATAAAGGTTCAGAGGCTTCAGCTAATAAAGCTTCTTGCTCCTCACTTAAAATATGCGGACGCTCTTTGTTGATTTCTTCGAGAGCGTGAGAATAAAGTTTTAATTCTTCTTTTTCCAAAATAAATTGTTGCAGCTTATCTTCTTGAATAGATAAAATTTCCGGAACAATATAGGCAGATGTACTAGACAGCTGTGTAAATAAATTGGATGCTTTATCATTTAAAGCCTGAAATGATGAATTTGTTGTATCTTCATCGTATTTCATGTGCGCATATGTATAAAGCTTGCCAAGCTTTTCAGAAAGTTGATCCTGAAATGTTAGGGCTTCATACAAGACATCAGCAGAATGGGCCAACTTGCCTTTAAATTGGGCGAGCTTCGAAATTTCTTTTTTTACAGCTTCGAATTCCTTATTCCATGAATCGACACTTTCAAAAATATCTTCAAGGCGCCATTTGTTTTCTTCTTTTACTTCGCTTCTGTCTGGTAAATGATTGTTGTTATTTTGTGAAGTCATATGAATCCCCCTTGCATGAGTTGTGTTGAACCAACCTTTCGGAAAGTGAAAGAAATTGGTGTTGTATTTATCTTCTTTGTTTTGAACTATATTTGTCAAATCATATGCAGAAATAAATACCAAACAAACTAAAAAAATGATAAAAAAGCGTTTCTTTCTATTCAATAGCAGCACCACCTTTTTCTTATCATGATCAAAGTGGGCATGAAACATGCTAATGAAATAAGAAAGCATCTCGTTTTATCGCTTCATCTGCTGTTCGTATAGGCTTTTGATTCGACGTTACTTGATAATTACCCTCTTTCGTCATGTATAAAAACCCTAGATTCACAAGCGCCCGTACATATGAAATGATCACCCCTTTGATTTCTTCTATTGTGACATTGGTATATCGGAGCTTCACTTCTTTATTCTGGACACATCGCTCAATTTCTTTTAAAAGAAGATGAATGGTCACTTGTTCTTTTCCCTTTCTAACCATCCAATCATAAAGACATCCTTGCCACACATAAACAGGGCTTGAAAAGATATATGCTTCTGTCAGGGGGATAAATAATTCTGTCGGTAGAAATGGCCATGCTGTTTGATGATGCTCATAAAAAATGGTTCTTAAACGCTTGCTTTCATTTGCTAAAATGCGGGGTGGCCGCTCCCTAAATTGCCGAATACACTTGAGCCACTCTTTATACAATTGATGATTGCTCGAGGAAACAGATAAGAGTGCTGGTAGTTGGCGATAAGCTGAAGGCGGTCTAACGGTCATTGAGGCACATATTTTCGTTGGCTGAAACACGAGAAGTTGATCCAGGTGGATGAATCTATTTTGGATCGGACAATAAAAAATGAGTCTCCTATTCTTTGACTGCCTTAAAATTCCCCAATGAATGGAGGAGAATGAAAAGAGCTGGCCAGCCATTCGTTTTAAACGATTCGCCCCCATGACCCATATAGGATAGAGCCCCGCAGCACGGAGACCTTCCGTTCGTTTATGTAGCTCTTTCCACGAAATATTTGCACATTGAAATTCAATGGCATAGCTTTTATTTTCTATAGCGACGGTCACATCAGGGCGCTGCTGAATGTTTGAAACATATTTCTCTAGTAACGGCTCATATCCAAGCTGCGTGAGCCAATCCTTAAGAGCCATTTTCCCTGCCTGATGATAAGCTGTTTCACCGGTGGACGCTAATGGACATGCCGAGAGCTGTTTATGTGCAAAATGATGGACACGATGCTCACCTAGCTTTAATAGAACCTCCTGCCTACATTCAGGACAGTAAAATTTGCACGTAGCTCTTACATGCTCTAGCCGCCTTTTAGTCAGATGTTGTGTGATGCGAATCAGCTTGCCATTCTCCATGATCGCTGCATTCATATATTTCGCCCCTTGCTCTTTGATGACCGTATTATAGCTTTTTCTCTCATCAGGAAGCGAATATCGAAAATGAATTTTTATCGTACCAAAACACGATTTCAACCTACTTTCCCTTAGTAAAATAAAAAATCCCCCTTTTAAAAAGGGGGAAAAGACAATTTTTATAAAAGCGGTGATAATAATCTTGCTGTTGATTCAAACAGCCTCACCCTCAAAGGTCTCTTCGCAAATTCTTCTGGAACAATTTCATGCGACTGCTCTAAATCACCTAAGAAGTCGTTGACCAGCTTCTCTGTGCTTTTTGTTTTATAGAGGAAAGCATTCACTTCAAAGTTCAGATGAAAACTTCTCATATCCATATTTGCTGTACCAATTGATGCTAGCTCACTATCCACAATGATAAACTTACTATGCATAAAGCCTTGATCGTATTCATATACCTTCGCACCTGCTTCTAAAAGTTCGGGGAAGTATGAACGGGACGCATGAAATACAATGCGTTTATCTGGATTTTTCGGTGCAATGATTCGTACATCGACTCCGCTCAAAGCTGCAATTTTCAGTGCGGACAAAATATCATCATCAGGTACAAAATAAGGTGAAGCAATCCAAATTGATTTTTTGGCGGAGATAATCATGGAGAAAAAGAGATTTTTAATGACTTCCCACTGTTTATCAGGACCACCAGCAATCATTTGTACGCCTTCTGCTCGACTCTCCATATGACTGAAATCTTTAAAATAATCCACACCCGAGCATCTTTCATTGGTCATGTAATACCAATCCTGCATAAAAATCTGCTGCAAATCACGAACGGCCTCACCTTTAATCATCAGGTGCGTATCACGCCAAAATCCATATTGTCTGCTTCTGCCCATATATTCGTCCCCAATGTTAAGTCCGCCGACAAATCCTACTTCTCCATCAATCACCACGATTTTCCGGTGATTTCGGAAATTGATTTTATTATTTAATAAGGGCAGTCTCACTGGTAAAAACGGAACGATCTGCACGCCAGCCTTTTCTAAGTCAGCAATATATTGACGGGAAAGTTTTAGGCTGCCTACATCGTCATATAAAAAGCGGACAATCACACCACTTTTTGCTTTCTCGATTAAAATGTCCTTTAATTCTTGTCCCAGATCATCATGACGGAGAATATAATATTCTAGGTGAATGTGATGTGTTGCTTTTTTGATTTCTTCAAAAATATGAGAGAACGTTTCTTCTCCATTGGTCAGAACTTTAGAGGATGTGCGATACGTAATAGGGGTATGTCCAAGTCTGTGGGCCAGTTTAAATAAGAGCTGCTGATGGTCACCCATATGAGTCATTTTTTCAATCGCTTCTCTGTGGATACGTTCATCTTCCTGGACAAGCTGTTCGTCTAGTACCGCTTTCTTTTCAAAAAGTCTGCGCTTTTTAATATTGCGTCCAAAGAAAATATAAAACAAAAACCCGAAAAGCGGAAAGCTCCCAAGCAGCACAAGCCACGTAATCGTTTGAGAGGGGTTTCTGTTTTCTAAGAAAATGACAAACCCGATGAAGATAATCGATAAAGTGAATAGAACACTGACGGAACTTAATACACTTACCGCTAGATCACCGGCAAAAATTTGGATAATCAAATAAGCACCTATTGTAATGATAAGAAAAAATAGAACTTTGACTACATTTCTCATTTCATTTTCTCCTTGCCGATCACTTTGTTTACTTTTTCATTCAGATAAAAAAGTCGATTCCTCTATAGAAATCGACTTTTGGTTGTTACGAGAAGTGCTGTTGAATCGTTTCAAGCGCATTCTCTTTGACAATCAGCTGACCGTATTCTTGCAGTCTGTAGATGCTGACCACTGATTCATGAGCATATTCAAGCAGAATACTAAGCTTATTCTCCACCTGCTCATCTGACAAATCCTCGTGGAAGTCAACATATAGATAATAACGGTTTTCAAACGAATATAAACTTGTCGTAAAATCCTGCATATTTAATTGAGAAAGTGCAATCAAATCTTCAAAGTCATCCATTTTTAATACGAACTGAAGTTGAAGTTTTTTGTCCTTCTCATTATGATCTTCTTGATCTTGCTCTTCTTTATGAAAATCATCAAGCAGAGCATCTAAACTTTCTTCATCTGTTTGATCTTTTTTATCTTCTGGAATCGGCAATTCGAGCTTTTGTCCATCTTTAGAAAGTTGGGCTTTTGTCACGACAATTTCAAGACCTTTATCAAGTGCCTGTACTTGAATCCAAAGTGGTCCCTCTACTGCAAATTCTTCTTCTTCGTGCACTTCGTCCATCACTTCCCAGAACAGCTCTTCACTGCGCTCACGATTATACCAAATCTCTTCACGGTCAAAACCGCGATCTTCAATATCACCGTAGGAAATATAAAATTTGACTGTATGTTCATTTATTCTTTCGATTTCCATTTTGCCAACCTTCCCTTCTATATAAGATGTTGAAGGGACATACAAGCTCCCAATTAATAGTACTTTACTACACTTTACCCGTTCCGTCTACATGTTAACCATTTAAAGAAATGAGGTATTGCTGTGTACTGTCTATTTTATGATAAAACATGAATAAAAGAAATAAAAACGCATTTTTTGCAGAGAAAACTTGCAGAAACATATATTTGAATTGTCTTCATATATTGGTTGTACGAGCTATTTTAGTGAAATGAGGTGAACTGGATGGAAACAGAGTGGATCGTATCCTTACTGATGATTATTGGCATAGACCTCATATTAGGCGGAGATAATGCATTAATCATTGCGATGGCCAGTCGAAGCTTATCAAATGAAAAACGAAACAAAGCCATATGGATCGGCACACTTTTGGCAGTGCTGATGAGAATCACCATGACTGGTGCTGCCGTTTATTTATTGACCATCCCCTATTTGCAATTTATCGGCGGTCTCTTTCTCCTTTATATAGGATACAATTTGTTAATTGAACAAAAGAAAGAATCCATTCGGATTAAAAGCAGCGGCTCCCTTTGGCGTGCTGTTCAGACCATCGTGATTGCAGATCTTTTTATGTCACTTGATAATGTGATCGCTGTTGCAGGGGCAGCTAAAGGGAACATGGTGCTCACTGCCTTTGGCTTAATGATTTCAGTCCCGATTATTATTTGGGGGAGTAAGCTGATTCATGCAGCACTAACCAAGTTTCCGATTCTTTTATACGGAGGGAGTGCCCTTTTAGCTTTTACTGGCGGAGAAATGATTGTCCGTGATGTAAAACTGAATGAATTTATGGCGCAGCATACAACACTTGAATTGTTGCTTCCCTTTTTAACCGTCGCAACCGTTATTTTAGCCAGTCTCTTTTACGAACAAACGGCTGAAAATAAATAAAAAAAGCTGCCAAATGATCGGCAGCTTTTCTTGTTCTCTATTAGTTAGCAAGTCGCTGAGCTTCTCGAAGTTGGAATGTACGAACCGTTCTAGGAAGGAAACGTCTAATTTCATCTTCGTTGTACCCAACTTGCAGTCTTTTTTCATCCAAAATAATTGGACGTCTTAGAAGACCAGGATGCTCATTGATTAGTTTATACAATTGTTGAAGCGGCATTGTCTCAACATTTACATTTAGTTTTTGGAATACTTTAGAACGTGTTGAGATAATTTCATCTGTACCATCTTCCGTCATACGAAGAATCTCTTTGATTTCATCGATTGAAAGAGGCTCAGAAAAGATATTTCTCTCTTGGTATGGAATATTGTGCTCTTCTAACCACGCTCTTGCTTTTCTACATGATGTACAGCTTGGTGATGTGTATAATGTTACCATAAATCTTCACTCCTCAATTTGTAGAATGAATATTGATCTGTATTCTTAAATTAAAATTGTTCTAAATAAGTAATCTTTATAGTGATTATACTATAAAAAAGTAAGTGTGAACAGATTTTCTTGCAATTTTTGTGACAAAAACTAGACAATTTCATTCTTTTTGTGCAGATGTTTGAAGTCTGAACATTCTCATTTAGTCGAGATGATCGAAAATATTTTTTTGTTTTCTATTTTCAACGAGCTTCAGCACATCATCAACATCCTCATACGATTGTCCATACCATTCTTCGTCTTTATACGTATGGATTCCTTCGTACGTCTTTCTCATGGCCTCCATCATTTCTTCCTCATTATCTGTACGAGGCGACCAATAAAGAATTTCCATGCGGTTCACTTCATTTGTTGCAAGTGACCTGCGTTTATAACCAATTGATTCAGCATGCTTGAAGTGCTCTCTCTGATAAAACTTTAGGCGTTTTGCAGTATCTGCATCATCTTCATCTACAGGCTCGACCTCAAGCAAGATCGGTTTTCTTTTTTCCTTCAGCTTATGAATGAGCTTTGAGCCGAGGCCTTCACCTCTTGCATCCTTGGAAACAAATAAATAATCAATAAAGATGAAAGAATCAAATTCAGCGTACATCATCACATGATGAGGCCCTTCTTCTTTATGATAAATATCACTTCTTTCCTTTAATAAAGCTTCCATATGCTCTTTTGACTTCATTTCTTCTATCGGGAAGTATTCACTGAGCTTTTCATACCAATTCATGGATCCGCTCCTTATGATGTAGTTAAGAACCACTTCCTTATCTATTCCCGATTTCCTGCTATTTAAACGCCTGTACTAGTAAGACGCAGCAATGCCATTGGTGGTTTCACTTTTTTTCAAGAGAAAGCAAAAAAAGTTTTATATCGAACGATTCATGAGCATTTGAAAGCAAGCAAACAAAAGAAGTGTCATTGCGACCTGAAACATGATGAAATAAAGGTACTTCATACGCCGGACTTCTTCCTTCTGTTTATTGGTGCGCCGATACACAGCAAATTCAACCGAAAATGAAATGATGCAAATGAGCACTAAAAATGCGATCATCCACTTTCCTCCGTTTGGTTCCGTTAAAAAAGATATTGAAAAAAGCATCGTGACGATAAAAAAGTGAAGACATGAATAGCGAAACGTCTTCCATAACAACATTTGATTTCCTCCTGGCTTACTCATTTTACATAAAAATTACCATCAACTTGTTTTTTTGTAAAATAAAAAAAGAAGCACTGATATCGCAGTGCTTCTTCTCTGTTCTTATTGTTTTGCTTTGATCTCTTTGAATTCTTCCTCAGTACAGCTGACAAAGTGACCTGGCTTAACTTCACGAAATTCCGTATTTGTTCCTTTATGAACAGATGGATCGTATTTAATCCGTTTGCGGTTACGCTCATAATCAGGATCTGGAAGCGGAATCGCAGATAGTAATGATTTTGTATATGGATGAAGCGGGTTTTCATATAATTCATTCGCTGGTGCCAGCTCAACCAATTTCCCAAAATACATCACACCGATACGATCGCTGATATATTTCACCATGGAAAGGTCATGGGCAATGAATAAATACGTTAAGCCCTTTTCTTCTTGCAGTTCTTTCATTAAGTTGACGACCTGCGCTTGGATCGACACATCTAGTGCAGAGATTGGCTCATCGGCAATGATGAAATCCGGCTCAACAGCTAACGCACGAGCAATCCCAATACGCTGCCTTTGACCGCCTGAAAATTCATGCGGATATCTATTCGCATGCTCTTTATTCAAACCAACCGTTTCAAGCAATTGATATACACGCTCTTTACGTGCTTGTGCTGATTTTGCAAGACCATGAATATCGATACCCTCTGCAATAATATCCACAACTTTCATTCGTGGATTGAGGGAGGCATATGGATCCTGAAAGATCATTTGCATTTTTCGGTTAAATTGTTTAAGATCTGTTGTTGATTTTTTATCATGCACATTCTGCCCGTTAAAAATAACTTCGCCACCTGTTGCATTGTATAGACGAATGATGGTTCTACCAGTAGTGGATTTCCCGCAACCAGATTCACCTACAAGGCCCAATGTTTCACCTCTATAAATGTCAAAGCTGACATCATCAACAGCTTTTACTTCATTAGGTTTACCCACATTAAAATATTGCTTAAGATTTTTCACTTGTAAAATAACATCTTTTTCACTCAATGTGATCCCCCCCTTTTTGCGCATTAAATTGTCGCATTCTTTGCTTAATTGATTCAGGAGGTTCTACTTTTGGTGCGTTAGGATGTAAAAGCCATGTAGCTGCAAAATGAGTTTCTGATACTTGATATAAAGGCGGCTGCTGTTCAAAATCAATTTTCATTGCAAATTGATTTCTAGCCGCAAATGGGTCTCCTTTTGGAGGATTCAACAAATCAGGCGGCGTGCCTGGAATGGCAAACAATTTCTCCTCTTTTGCATCAAGACTTGGCATAGAGCTCAGTAATCCCCAAGTATATGGATGTTTTGGGTTATAGAAGATCTCATCTACGGTGCCAATTTCAACAATTTGACCACCATACATTACCGCTACACGATCTGCTACATTCGCAACGACCCCTAAATCATGTGTGATAAAGATGATAGATGTTTCAATCTTCTTTTGAAGATCTTTCATCAGTTCTAAGATTTGGGCTTGAATGGTTACATCTAAAGCAGTAGTTGGCTCATCTGCAATTAAAATTTTCGGATTACAAGCAAGAGCTATTGCAACGACAACCCTTTGTCGCATCCCACCAGAAAATTGATGAGGGTATTGCTTGAACCTCTGTTCCGGTTTCGGAATACCTACAAGACTCAAAAGCTCAAGTGCTCTTTTTTTAGCTTCTTCTTTACTTGCATTTTGATGTTTTAAGATGGGTTCTATAATTTGCTTACCAATTGTCATAGTCGGATTCAAAGATGTCATTGGATCTTGAAAGACCATGGCAATATCTTTCCCTCTTATTTTCTGCATCTGTTTGTCAGAAAGTTTTGTTAGGTTTTTACCTTGAAACAAAATCTCTCCTTTTTTCACTTCGGAGTTAGATTTAGGAAGCAGACCCATGATTGATTTAGAAGTTACCGATTTACCAGAGCCTGATTCTCCAACAATGGCAAGCGTCTCACCTTTTTTCAATTCAAAATTCACACCTCGAATTGCCTTAACTTCGCCAGCAAATGTGTGGAATGAAATATTTAAGTCATTTACTTTTAAAATCGTTTCTTGTTTATTCATCAACATCACCGCCCCGTACTAATCTTTCATTTTTGGATCAAGTGCATCTCTCACACCGTCGGCAACAAGGTTAAAGACGATCATGATAACACTAATGATAATTGCTGGATAAACCATCTGATATGGGAAAGCGATCATTGATTTAAACCCATCTTCAATTAATGTCCCTAGTGAAGCTTGCGGCTCTTGCAGACCTAATCCAATAAAGCTTAAGAAAGCTTCAAAGAAGATCGCACTAGGAATAGTGAACATTGTATTAATAATCATCACACCTGTTAAGTTTGGCAACATGTGCTTAAAGATAATTTTAAAGTTACTTAATCCCAAAGTTCTAGCGGCTAGTACATATTCCTGTTCTTTCAGCTTCATGACTTGAGCACGCACGACCCTAGCCATACTGATCCACCCGGTAATACTTAGTGCAATAATAATTGGAATAATCCCTGGTTTTAAGACGAGAATCATTAATATGACAACGATTAAGTTTGGAATCCCCATTAGAACTTCCAAAATACGCTGCATCGCATTATCAATTTTCCCACCGAAATAACCAGAAATAGCGCCGTAGGCAACACCAATAATTAAATCGATCACAGCTGCAACAACAGCAATAAGCAGTGAGATTTGAGTTCCTTTCCACACACGTGTAAATAGATCTCTCCCAAGATTATCGGTACCGAACCAGTAGTAATGTTCAATCCCTTTTTGTTCATATGGATTGACCACATCACCATTTTTTAATGTTCTTTCACCAGTAAAAGGTAAGAAACTAACATGCTCTAACCCTTGGATTCGCGGCGGTAAGTTCGCTTCAGACGTTGTTTGAGTACTAAAGTCTTTGCCACTAATTAATGGTCCAACGAGCGCCATGAATACAATTAAAAATAAAATCACCATACTAACAACAGCGGCTTTATTCTTTTTAATTCTAAGCCATGCATCTTGCCAATAATTTAGACTTGGTTTTTCAATTTTTTCAGCAGATAATGTATCAACACCAGCGGGTTCAAACAGACTTTTATCAATATTTTCTTCTTGCTGTTTCATTATTTGTTACCTCCCGCTACACGAATTCTAGGATCGATAATTCCATATAGAATATCGACAATAAATACAACCACTACAAAAAGAACGGCAAATAAGATAGTTGTACCCATGATGACTGGGTAGTCGTTTACTGTAATGGCTTTAACAAACTGCTCACCAATTCCAGGAATTGAGAAGATTTTTTCTATTACTAGTGATCCCGTCATTAAACTAACAGTCAATGGACCAAGTACTGTGACAACAGGTATTAAAGCATTTCTCATTGCATGTTTAAATGCGATCTCAAAATAGCCTGCTCCTTTTGCTTTTGCAAGTAAAATGTAATCTGTCTCAAGTACTTCAACCATTTCTGTTCTCATAAAACGAGCACAAATGGAGATAGGGAACATTGCTAACGCTATAGTAGGTAAAATTGTATATTCAAACCCATTCCAAAATTGAGTTGGTAATAACCCCAATTTCACCGCAATATAGTACTGAAGTAATCCAGCGAATACAAAACTCGGAATTGATTTACCGATAACTGCCAAGAAAGTAGCAGAGTAATCCACCCATGTGTTCTGTCTTAAAGCTCCAACTACTCCCAAAAAGATACCAACAATCGTTCCTAAAATAATCGCTTGAAGGCCTAGGACAGCAGATGGTCCTACTCGATATGAAAGAAGTTCTGTTACGGAGGTATTGTTGAATTGGAATGAAACACCTAAATCCCCAGTGAATGTATTAATCATGTAATGAAAATATTGAACAGGAATTGGCTGATCTAGTCCATATTTTGCATTAAGTACAGCTTGTTGAGCTTCTGACAACTTTTGCGCATTAACAAAAGGAGAACCCGGAATAAGTTTCATTAAGAAAAAAGTGATTGAAACAATGATGAAGAGGGTAACAACCATGTAGGCAACCCGTCTAATTAAGTATTTCAGCATACTTGCACCTCCTGATAAAACTGACTTTTCTGTATATTTCGACATATTTCTCTCAGTGAAAAAGAGAGTATATTCAGAGAATACACTCTCTTTTCTATAAGATTGTTAATTATCCTTCAATTTTCATCCATTTGTAGCTGAATTCAGGTCCAACTTTGTGAATGACAAATCCTTTTACTTTGTTATTAATCAGATAGTTAGTTGCTCTCTGATAAATTGGTGAAAGTGCTGCGTCATCTTGTAATAATACTTTTTCAGCTTCTTGTAAAGCTTTCCAGCGTTCTTCAGGTTTTGCAGCTAATTTGCCAGATGCATCTTTTAACAACTGATCATATTTTTTATCTGAGTAACCCATGTGGTTGTTTCCGCCACCTGTGATGAACAAGTCAGAGAACGTGATCGGATCAAGGTAATCTGGACCCCATCCAGCCATCTGAAGATCGTAATCCTCTTTCTTATCACGATCAATACGAGTAGCGAAAGGAACACTTTGAATATTGATATCTAAGCCAGGTAAAGTTTTCTCGAGCTGATCTTTAATGAAAGCACCGATTGTTTTAGCTGTCTCAGAATCATCACCTAAGTAATTAAGCGTTACTTTAGACGTTCCTAATTCTTTCAACCCTTTTTCAAAAAGCTTTTTCGCTTCATCTTTATTAGTTTCTAAGTATTTAGGCATTCCATCACGGAAGTCTTTTCCGCTTTCATCATGTACGAAATCTTTTGGAATTTGATAGTATGCAGCAACTGAACCATTCTGCAACACATCATTTACAAACGCTTCTTTATCAATTGCCGTTGCAATTGCGCGACGAACGTTTTCATTCTTTAAAGATTTATTTCCTTGGTTCATTTTCAACCAGAACACAGTAGGTTCTAGTAATCTTTTCATCCGCTTATCACCTTCGTATTGAGAGATGATGGCAGGTGTTGATAATTTAGGTGTAATATCAGCTTCTCCCGCTTCAAATGCGTTAACAGCTGCTTGTGGATCTTTAGATACTTTAAAAGTAAGTTTTGTCATAGAGACGTTCTTTTTGTCCCAATATTCTTCATTCTTTTTGTATTCCCAAGTAGTTGCTTGTGGGCCATCCCAAGAAGAAAGTTCAAATGGTCCGTTGTATACAAGGTTCTTTGCAGTCTTCGCATATTTGTCACCTTGTTCTTTAACGAACTTTTCATTCACTGGGTAGAATGTTGGGAATGAAAGCAGAGATTGGAAGTAAGGAATTGGTTTTTCAAGTGTAATTTGCAGTTCTTTATCGCTTACAGCTTTAATTCCTAGTTCCTCAGGCTTTGCTTTTTTGTTGTATACTTTATCAGCATTCTTAATTTTACCAACCATCATATATGGGCCATACTCAGACTTTTGTTCTGGATCTAAAGCACGTTGCCATGCATATACGAAGTCTTGAGCTTTAACTGGGTCACCATTAGACCATTTTGCATCTTTAATTTTGATGTTGTAAACTGTTTTATCTTTGTTAGCAACTGGTTCCCCATCAGCCATACCAGGCACTAATTCTTCTTTATCGTTGAAACGATACAAACCTTCAAACACGTTATTCATAGTCGTAAAACTGATTGTATCACTCGCTTGGATTGTATCCATTGCAGGCATTTCCTGTGATTCTAAAATTGTAGCCTCTTGTTTTGAATCTTTGGATGCAGTGCCCTTGTCGCTACTTTGTTTACCTGAACATGCAGATACAAAAATAGTCAGCACCAATAAAAAAACTAAAAGCAGTGAAAATTTAGACTTTTTCATCTAGTTGTTGACCTCCCCTTCATAAATGAACTACAGGAACTATTATACTAGCAAATAAGTAATTGTGCATTCATTTTTTTAAGAAAATTTTCATATTTCCACTGTTTTTTAATATTTTTATTAAAAAATTGAAATAATTTGGTTATTTTTCTGAGATTTTGTGATCTTAAATACCTAATCAGAGGTAATCCTGTCTATACAATTGGCAATCTTCATGATTCATTGTAAACTGATATCAAGAAATTGATTAAAACAACAGCTTCGTTCCTTGTTTCGTTTTTCTTATATAGTGAAAGTCTTGAATTAAATGTTTTTATTGCTATTTTAGTACAGTAAAGTTTTAATGCGCAGGAGTGATTGTTATTAGATTTTTTATTCTTTTACTTAGTTCTAATGGCCTTGTTTTCATTTTAAGCTTCCTCTTTTATGGGCACATATCTTTCTTAAGCATGATTAACATCACATTTTATTTAGCTTCTGGCACTTTGCTAGTGTGGTTATCGTTCATCACTTTAAAAAGTGGATTTTTTGATCAAATATCTTACAGCTTCCGAAAGGTGTTTGATTCTTTAAATAAGCAAAAGGACCATGTTGATGACAGTTTAAACAAACATTTATCATCATCTTTTCAAAGTAACTTTTCAACCTTAAGAACATTAGGTTTGAGTTTACTCATTGAAATGTTAATATTGCTCTTGATTTATTATATGTAGGTTTTGACTTTTGATTTTTGCTTATTTATAATGAATGAAATTACATTTTTGCGATGAAAAAGAAGAGTACATATATTCACCATTTACAGAGAGTCTGCGGTTGGTGCAAGCAGATAATGGCATGTATGGAATGGGCTTTGGAGCAGCTAACCGAACACTTGACAGAGTCAGTAGGCTTAGACGGAGCAGTCTCCGATATCAACGTCTTGAGTGATTTCGGATTGAAATAACAAGGGTGGTACCACGGTTCATTCGTCCCTTTTCTGTTGAAAAGTGATGGGTGGGCCTTTTTATATTGAAGAAAAGAGGTTTTAGTATGACAAAAAAGACGATTTTCTCAGGCATTCAGCCTAGCGGTTCTGTGACATTGGGGAACTACATTGGAGCGATGAAGCAATTTGTCGATCTTCAGCATGATTACAACGGCTACTTTTGTGTGGTCGATCAGCATGCCATTACGGTGAGTCAGGATCGTTTAGCCCTTCGACAAAATATTAGAAGCTTAGCCGCTCTTTATTTGGCAGTGGGGCTTGATCCAGAGAAGGCAACATTGTTTATCCAATCAGAGGTACCTGCCCACGCCCAGGCAGGATGGATGCTGCAATGTGTCGCTTATATTGGGGAATTAGAAAGAATGACTCAATTTAAGGACAAATCTGCTGGTAAGGAAGCAGTCGTTTCAGGACTATTAACGTATCCGCCATTAATGGCTGGCGATATTTTGTTATACGGTACGGACTTAGTTCCTGTAGGAGAAGATCAAAAGCAGCATCTTGAATTAACGAGAACGCTTGCTGAACGCTTTAACCGAAAGTACAATGACATCTTCACTGTACCTGAAGTCAAAATTCCAAAAGAAGGCGCTCGGATTATGTCTTTAACTGACCCAACGAAAAAGATGAGCAAATCTGATCCGAACCAAAAATCCTTCATTACCTTATTAGATGAGCCAAAGCAGCTTGAAAAGAAAATCAAAAGTGCTGTGACTGATTCAGAAGGCATCGTCAAATATGACAAAGAAAACAAACCTGGAATTGCCAACTTGCTGACGATTTATTCTGTATTAGGGAACGTATCGATTGCAGAGCTTGAACAAAAATACGAAGGCAAAGGTTATGGTGAATTTAAGGGAGATCTTGCGAACGTTGTTGTGGATGCATTAAAACCGATTCAAGATCGCTATTATGAACTCATTGAATCAGAAGAGCTTGACCGCATTTTAGATGAAGGTGCTGAAAAAGCGAACCGTACGGCAAACAAAATGCTGAAAAAAATGGAGAATGCGATGGGTCTTGGCCGGAAACGCAAATAAAACAAGCTTGCAGCATATTCAGCTGCAAGCTTTTTCTAATTGACTTTCGATTCGTTTTCCATTTCCCAAAGTTTTTCAAAAAATGGCTGTCCTTTAATCATTTTTTCACAAAAGGCTAAATGGTTTTCTGACCATCCATCAATGGTTTCGTTATAAAGCATGTTCCAAATTTCCTCGAAAGACATTCGTTTGATCTGGTTGTACATGCGCGGATTCCATTCTGTATACCAATAGGCAATTTCTGCCCGGTTTTGAAGCCCCTTTAGTTGATCTAACGCCATAAACATCAGCTGCTTCAGCTGTCTTTCTTTTCTCGTTAATCCGCTGATATGCTGCGGTGGTAATGATAGGATGTGATATTCTTTCGTCGATTCAAGGCTATCTGTTGTGAATTCATACTCCTCTGCCTTCACATCTTTCACCATTTCATACACCAATTGCTCCTGTCTTGGAATCAATCGGCTCTTTCTCACAGGGATGGAATAACCAATCGTATCCACAGCAATGATTCTAATCCCGTCCGTGACCACAAAGCAATACTCTAATTTACGGCGTTCATGATTTTTTCGAATATATGATTTCTCAAATACAGACTCTAGCAGCGTCTTCGGCAGCTCTGATAGATCATTCTCTATGTAATCAAACAAAGGACTCTGCACCTTGAGTAAAGGTACTTGATCTAACAGCTCCACGCTGTCCTCCTTGCGCCACTCATGAAAGTGGCACACATTATAGCCATTCTCTTCCCCTTCAAACCAATTCACCCATACGTCATGAAGAAATAACATAACCAATCCCTCACTTTTTAAAAACTGTTGTCCACAGTATGGGCAAGGGATAGAGAAATTATTCCAACTTTATTAAAACTTCTCCCTGACGGAAGGACGGCTTTATTTCCTGGGAAAAGAAGAACGTCTCGCAGAGTCCTTTCACGATTTTCTATAAGCAGAACCTTATTTTAGCTTTTTAGGATCAAGGGCATCTCTCAGTCCATCACCTAAGAAGTTAAAGCATAAAACGGTAAGTAGAATCAGTAAACCTGGGAACAGTGGATACCACCATGCTTGCACCATAATGGAGAAATTTTGTGCATCTTGAAGCATGTTTCCCCAGCTCGCCGTTGGAGGCTGGATGCCGAACCCTAGATAGCTAAGTGTCGACTCAGCTAAAATAACAGAACCGACTTTTAATGTAGCAGACACAATAATAGGGCCGATACAGTTCGGTAAAATATGCGAAAAGATGATGACATGGTTTTTCGTTCCGATCGTTCTTGCTGCGAGTACGAATTCTCTTGTGCGAAGTGACAAGAATTCACTGCGGATCAGCCTGGCGGTTGTTGTCCAGCCAGTCAGCGCAAAGATTAAAATCAATTTATCAATACCCGGTTTAAAAATTGTCACTAGCGTGATCAAGAGAAAAATATCTGGAATAGACAATACCACATCCACCATTCTCATGAGCACAGAATCGACAAAGCCTTTAAAGTATCCCGCTACCGCCCCAATGACGGTACCAATGGTGATGGCTCCGACTACTGAGACAAAGCCAACTAATAGAGACACCCTCGCTCCGTATAGCACCCTTGAAAAAATATCTCGGCCAAACTTGTCGGTTCCCATAAAATGCTCTGCACTTGGAGGCTGTAGCCGTTTCAATAAGTCTTGCTGTTCCGGTGCGTAAGGTGCGATCAACGGGGCGAAAATAGCCGAAAAGATAATGACCAATAAAATAGCGGAGCCGGCAACCGCCAATTTATTTTTGAAAAATTTCTCGCAAAATAAACGAAGCATCGTCTCTGGTTTTGGCGGAAGGCCTTCTTTTAATTTGAGATCAACAGGAGGTGTTCCCATATTAGGTTGTGCCAATTGTGCCTCAGCTCCCTTCTAATATTCAATACGCGGATCAACGATCGCATAGAGAATATCCGCTATTAAGTTTCCAACGACCACGAGCACAGCAGAGATAACAGTCATCGCCATAATGACGGGATAATCTCTTGAAAAAGCAGAATCGATAAACAGTTTCCCAAGCCCTGGCCATGTGAAGATTTGTTCCACCACGACTGCGCCGCCAATAAAGGATGGAATCATGAGTCCAAAGATCGTAATAACAGGCATCAGACCGTTTCTCAATCCATGTTTGAAGATGACTTTGTTCTCTCTAAAACCTTTCGCTCGCGCCGTGCGAATGTAATCCTGCCGCATCACATCGAGCATACTTGACCTTGTATAACGTGTAAGGCCGGCCATATCAGCCGTTGCTAAAACAAAGGCCGGTAAAATAATATGATGAAGCCGGTCAAATAGATTAAAATCTGC
Source organism: Bacillus sp. GbtcB10 (assembly GCF_019091365.1). Taxonomy (NCBI): domain Bacteria; kingdom Bacillati; phylum Bacillota; class Bacilli; order Caryophanales; family Bacillaceae; genus Bacillus; species Bacillus sp. GbtcB10. The sequence continues at coordinate 245,305 of NZ_JAGXJP010000001.1, read as the reverse complement.
ATTTAAGGTAGAGACACCCCCGGTCGGAAACCATCCTAAATTCACTGATAACACCATTATAAGGATCAAACCAAACCAGAAATTCGGAATAGCCAGTCCGATAAATGATGTAACCGTAATACCATAGTCAAGTTTTGTATACGGACGTTTTGCTGAAAGAACACCAAATGGGATGGCAATAATCAGGGCAACTAATGTAGAAAAGATCATGAGGATGAGAGTATTAGGCAGCCGGGCAAAAATCAAATCAGCCACGGGCGTTCCTTTTTTTACAATGGATGTGCCAAAGTCACCTTGAAGCATATTGCCGAGCCATTTCATATATTGCACATATTCAGGATCGTTCAAGCCGTACTTATCAATAAAGGCTTCCCGGTCTGCGGCACTAATGGTCGGGTCCATCATGAGTGACATCGGATCGCCTGGTGCTGCTTTCATAATCGCAAAGGACAAAATCGTAATACCAAACAAAATTGGGATGGAAAGAAGTGTCCTTCTAATGATATATGTAACCATATGCACAACTCCTTTTTCATCGGATGGCCATACTATGATGAAAAAAGGGGAGACCCCTCCCCTTCTTCACTAGCAGACTACTGTTCAATCCACCATTTTTCGATTTTGTAATATTCATCTTTTGGGTGGTAAGAGTAGCCTTGTAGATTAGATGGCATCGCACGATGTGAGTTGGCATAATAAAGGAACGTATACGGCTGGTCTTCTGCAATCAGCTCATAAATTTTTTCATACGCCTTTGAATACTCTTTACGATCACTCAAGTTTTTGGCATCAACTAGCAGTTTATCGACTTCTTCATTTTTATACCAAATGTTATTTAAGCCTTTTTCAGACTGACTTGAATGGAAAATGCTGTATTGGTCAGGGAATGTCGCTAAGCTCCAGCCGAGTAATAACGCATCATAATCCCATTTTGGCGGGGTTGTTTGTTCGATTAATGCACTAAATTCTACAATTTGCGGTTTTGCTTCAATGCCAATTTCTTTGAGCTGCTGCTGGACAACGACAGCAATATCTTCACGGACTTTGTTTCCTTGGTTCGTCTTCAAGACGAAGGAGAACTTCTTACCGTCCTTATCAAGATAACCATCTCCATCTGTATCCTCCCAGCCTTCTTCCTTCAGCATCTTTTTCGCTTTTTCTTGATCAAATTCAAATACTGGGACATTTTCATTTTTAGGGTAGTTCCATGACAGCGGGCTTTCTGGGATGTTGGCTACTTTCCCGTCTCCATCTAACACTTGATCGACAATCGTTTGACGATCAATGGCATGGGTAAGCGCTTGACGGACTTTTTTACTTTTGAACAATTCGTTTTTCTGATTCCAGCCAATATATGAATAATTAAGCCCTAGATCAGATTCGATTTTGATGTTACTAACTTTTTCAGCTGTTTGCAGTTCTGCTCCAGGTACTGCAAAGAAATCAATATCACCTGCGGATAGCTGAGCCATGGCTGCATTTTGATCAGGAATCGTTTTAATGGTGACTGTATCAAGGTATGGGCGTCCATCCCAATAATCATCAAAAGCTTCTAGTTTGACATAGTCCCCTTCTTTCCACTCGGCAAATTTAAATGGGCCGGAGCCGATTGGATTTTTTCGGTTAAATTCATTTTCGCCAAGATCCTTTATAGGGACATCACCTAAAATATGCTTTGGTAAAATGCCATAGCTTCCTAGCGTGACATTATAAAAATATGGGTCTTTTTTATTCAGCTTAAATTCGACCGAATAGTCCCCTGTTTTTTTGACAGACTCTAATACTTCAAAGCCTGATCCACGCTCACCATTGTAATCCTTATTGATCGGAATGCTGTATGTAAACACAACATCATCAGCAGTCAGTTCTTCTCCATCATGAAACTTCACGCCTTTTCTAATGGTCACATCAAACTGTTTGCCGTCATCGGTTTCTTTAATATCTTCTGCCAACGCCAGCTGTGGGTTAAGCTTTCCATCTGTTTGTAGTAAAAAGCTATAGATTCTTTCTTCAATATCAGAACTTGCTACGTCTGTTGAGTAAAGTGAGTTAAATAATGAAGGCTCTGCAATCGAACCAATGACAAGATCGCCGCCTTGTACAGGTTTACCTGTGGATTTCTTTTCACTGTCTCCAGACGTTTTATTTCCACCAGAACAAGCAGCAAGGATCAATGTAAAGATCAGCAGCAAACTGACCAAAATGGACTTTCTCTTTCTATCTTTCATAGACAATTCCCCCTATCTTTTTTAAAAAATGATGACAGAAGCCCGTTTTATCCCCCCTCTCAAAGATGAGATCATACAAGCGTGATCAAGCGTCGTAGAGGTGGCAGGCCACAAAGTGGTTCGTTTTTAATTCTTGAAATTGTGGTACTTTTTCTTTACAGACTTCTTTCGCATGCGGACATCTTGTATGAAACACACAGCCTTTTGGCGGATTAGCAGGGCTTGGTAAATCCCCTTGCAGCATAATCCGTTCCCTTTTCACCTGACCTTTTTTACGGGTGACTGGAACGGAAGATAAAAGCGCCTGTGTATACGGATGAAGCGGATCATCGTACAGGCTATGCTTATCCGCCAGTTCCATCATTTTGCCAAGATACATGACGCCCACTCGATCACTAATGTGGCGGACCACACTGAGATCGTGAGAGATGAATAGATACGTGAGGTCAAACTCTTCTTGAAGCTCTTCCATCAAATTGATGACCTGCGCCTGAATGGAGACGTCAAGCGCTGAAACAGGCTCATCTGCTATGATCATTTCAGGATTCATGGCAAGTGCACGAGCGATACCGATCCGTTGCCTTTGTCCGCCGGAGAATTCGTGCGGGTATCGATTCGCAAAACTTGGGTGAAGGCCGACTTTGGATAAAAGCTGTTCTACTTTTTCATTTCTTTCTTTTAAGGAATATAAGTGATGTGTTTTGTAGGGTTCTTTGATGATACTTCGAAGTGTTTTTCTAGGGTTGAGTGATGCAAAGGGATCTTGAAAAACCATTTGGATGTTTTTCCTTGTTGATTGTCTTAGTTTTGATTCAGATACATGAGAAATATCTTGCCCTTTAAATAGAATTTGTCCTTCTGTTGGTTCATATAAACGAATCATCGTCCGTCCTAATGTGGATTTACCGCATCCAGACTCTCCAACGATGCCTAACGTTTCACCTTTATAAATGTTTAAGTCGATGCCGTCAACCGCTTTGACTGCTCCTACTTTCTTTTGCAGCACGCCAGCTTTAATCGGAAAGTGTTTTCGTATATTTTTTAATTCCAGGATGGTTTCTTTCTCAGATCGATCTGTCATGTATGGTTGATTTTCAGCAAGTGTCATGTTTGGCTTGCCTCCTCATATAAGAAACACCTGACGCTTCTACCATTTTCAAAGGTTGTCAGTTTGGGCAATTCACCTATGCAGTGTTCCATTACTTTCGGGCATCTTGGCGCAAAACGGCATCCTGCGGGAAGCTGATCTGGCGCAGGGACATTTCCTTTTATCGCCGTTAATGGCTGAATGTCTCCGTCAATGACTGGAATGGATTCAAGCAGTCCTTCTGTGTATGGGTGAAGCGGCTGATCAAACAACTCTTCAACGGTTCCATTTTCAACAACCTGTCCGCAGTACATGACAATGACGCGGTCTGCTACTTCCGACACAACACCTAAATCGTGCGTAATGAGAAGTATAGATGTACCAAAGGTCGAACATAAATCTTTCATTAAGGTCAGCACCTGGGCTTGTATGGTCACATCGAGCGCAGTAGTCGGCTCATCCGCAATGAGGAGCTTCGGATCACAGCTTAGCGCAATGGCGATCATGACTCGTTGACGCATACCGCCGGATAAACGGTGCGGGTAATCTTTGATGATTTGTTCTGGCCTGGAAAAGCCTACAAGCTTTAGCAAGTCAATCGCTTTTTTGGTCGCTTCTTTTTTTGAAAGTTTTTTGTGGTAAATGAGGATTTCTGTTATTTGTTCCCCGATGGTTAAGACGGGATTAAGTGAGGTCATGGGTTCCTGAAAGATCATGGATACATCATTACCACGAATATTGCACAATTCCTTTTCACTATATGTAACAAGGTCTTTTCCATCAAGCTTAATGGAACCATCCATAATCTTCCCACCAGTCCCATTAATCAGACCCATGATGGATAAAGACGTAATACTTTTACCAGACCCAGACTCACCGACTAATGCGACTGTTTCCCCTTTTTTGATACTAAAATCAACGCCATCAACAGCAGGTATTGGTTCCTTTTTTCGAAAAAAATAGGTTTTTAAGTTTTGCACTTCAAGCAGTGTGCTCATGCATTCGCCCCTTTCTCCATAGATCAAATGAACCGAATCGGAAAATTCCGTCTTTTTAGAATAAAAAGAATTATCAAAATTTATATTTGTATATTATTACATCAGCATGACGAAATCAAGAAGTATTTAGTAAAATTGTAATATGTCACTTTTTTTGTGAATGTTTGTCTTTACGATTCTATCACCTTTAAAAACGTTTCCGCTGGCTCCGCAATCATAGACTCCTCGCTGATTCGGTGCTCATCGAAATACTTTTTCACGATATAAAATCCAGTGGCATAGCCAAGCATTTTGGGGTAGTTCCCTTTTCCATAAAGGAGATTCTGTATCAGCCTTTCGTCGTCCTGCACTTTCTGATAAAGGTGACTGGATACCCATTTCTTGTACATGCGCTGCAGCTGCGATTCGTCATATAAAGTCGTCCACTTTGCTGTATAGCTTTCTCCATATCTATGATACACAGCATATTCAGCGAGCCCCTCCATCATGATTGTATCAAGGAATGTAAAATCTTTTTCTTCTTTCGTGAGAAAATGCAACCTGCATACATGGTGATATTCATGCGTCAGCAACGTACCGATTCGCTCCTTCGGTGTATGCGGGGATAAAAAAAGAAAGATTTTGTCATCAAATGCCATGCCGGATTGAAAGTAAAATTGTTCTCTGATCTCTTTGCTGCTCTCATTAACAGGCAAAATAAAGACAGGGACATCAGGACCTCCCCACTTTTTTTGCAGCGCTTTGTATTCTTTCATCACAAGCTGGAAATACCCTTTTTCTTTGAGCTTGTCGATCATTTCCTGGCAGGCGTTCCATGATCGAACCATCCCATGATGTTGTAAATGGGCGAGAATAGATGATCCTTCTTTTTTATCCGCACCTTTAAAATAAGGGACAAAACGTGCCGCCAGCTCCTGAAATGATGATGATTGCTCAATGAGATATTGTGTATTGATCAGACCCATACCGCTGAACACCTCCATTTTCATCATATGCAAAAAGGCGGCGATCTGTTTATAGATCGCCGCCTTCTTAAGACATATTACGCTTCGTATTTTTTGAAGATAATTGTCGCATTGTGCCCGCCAAAACCAAGTGAGTTGCTCAACGCAACTTGTACTTCTTTTGAACGTGCTTCATTTGCTACATAATCAAGATCACATTCTTCATCTGGTGTTTCAAGGTTAATCGTTGGCGGAATGACACTGTCTTTAATCGCCAGAACAGAGAAAATCGCTTCTACTCCGCCTGCTGCGCCAAGTAAATGACCTGTCATTGATTTTGTCGAGCTGATCGCAAGCTGATTCGCATGCTCTCCAAACACTTCTTTAATCGCCATTGTTTCAAACTTATCATTATACGGTGTGCTTGTTCCGTGGGCATTGATATAATCAATTTCTTCCACTGTTAAACCTGCATCACGAATGGCTTCTTTCATTGCACGTACGCCGCCTTCTCCGTTTGGAGCAGGTGCTGTGATATGGTATGCATCTCCAGTTGAGCCGTAGCCAACGATTTCTGCATAAATGGTCGCACCACGTTTTAACGCATGCTCTAATTCTTCAAGAACAACAATTCCCGCTCCCTCACCCATGACAAATCCGTCACGGTTTTTATCAAATGGACGACTTGCTGTATCTGGATCAGGATTTGTCGAAAGGGCTTTGTTTGCACAGAAGCCAGCAAACGACATTTTCGTTAACGGTGCTTCTGTTCCACCTGTAATCATCGCATCTGCATCTCCGCGCTGAATGACTTTAAAGGCATCACCAATGGAGTTTGTTCCTGTTGCACATGCTGTTACTGTACAAGAGTTAACCCCTTTTGCGCCAAGAGCAATTGAAATTTGGCCTGTTGCCATATCTGGAATCATCATTGGAACGAAGAACGGGCTTACGCGTCTTGCTCCTTTATTCGAATACACTTCGAATTGCTCTTCGAATGTTTCAAGTCCGCCAATACCAGATCCAACCCATACCCCAACACGAGGTGCGTTTTCATCTGTAATTTCAAGGCGTGAATCATCTAAAGCCTTTTGAGCAGCAACGACTGCATATTGTGTGAAGCGTGCCATCTTTCTCGCTTCTTTTTTCTCCATGTAATCTTCGATGTTAAAATCTTTTAGTTCTGCAGCTACTTTTGCTGTATATTCACTTGAATCAACACGTGTGATCGGGCCAACACCTGATACACCTGCTACAGCATTTTTCCATGTTGTCTCTACATCGTTGCCAAGAGGTGTCAAAGCACCTAATCCTGTAACAACTACTCGTTTCTTATCCATTAATTTGTGCACCCCACTCTTTTATCGGCCCCATCGCATAGCGATTGCGCCCCACGTTAATCCTCCACCAAAACCAACCATTACAATCACATCGCCGTCATGAATTTTTCCGGCTTCGATTTCTTCACATAGTGAAATTGGAATGGATGCTGCTGATGTGTTTCCATATTTATGGACTGTTTTCGACATTTTTTCAACTGGCAGCTCTAAGCGTTCGCGTGCTGCTTCCATAATGCGAATGTTTGCTTGATGCGGAATCAAGAAGTCTACGTCTTCTTTTGATAGTCCAGCTTTTTCAATCACGTTTACGCTTGACTCGCCCATTTGTCTCACAGCAAATTTAAATACTTCTCTTCCATTCATGATTGTATGATCTTTTTCATCTAAGTACAAGTGCTTCCCGCCTCTTCCATCGGCTCCAAGCTCAAATGATAGAATTCCCTTGCCTTCGCTGACTGTTCCTAGTACAGCAGCACCTGCTCCATCTCCAAACAAAACAGCTGTGTTGCGGTCATCCCAGTCGGTAATGCGAGAAAGCTTTTCTACACCAACGACAAGCACATGTTTGTAAGTGCCAGATTCGATAAATTGTTTTCCAGTAACAAGCCCATACATAAAGCCAGCGCATGCAGCGCTAATATCCATTGCACATGCTTTATGTGCACCGAGCTGCTCTTGAATCATACAAGCGACTGTCGGAAATGCTTGATCTGGCGTAACTGTCGCTACAAGAATCATATCAATATCTTCTGCAGCCACATCTGCGTCAGCTAATGCTTTTTTTGCAGCAGCAAGCGCCATATGAGATGTATTGACATCATCAGATGCAATTCTTCTTTCTTCTATACCTGTTCTAGTACGAATCCACTCGTCAGAAGTTTCAACCATTTTTTCTAAATCACGATTTGTTAATACTTTTTCAGGTATATAGCGGCCAAGGCCAATAATTCCAGCATTCATTGAATAAGACTCCTTTTACTCATACGAGCATGTGATATTGTGATCTTATATTAGTATCTGGTACTAATTTTACCTTATTTTTTTCTCCTTGGCAATACAAACGTCTAACCTTTCCTCTCACTTTTTTCATAGATTAATGATATACCAATAGTAGAAAGGAACATGTGATATGGCGCAAAAGGATATTTTCTCAGCAATGATGTTTGGTCAGCCGCTTGAAAAGGAGAAAAGCAAGACAGAAAAAAAGGAGGAGCGTGCAGAGACTTCTTCAAGTGATGACTCCATTGACTACATGCATGTCATGAATCAAATTGGAAACATTATGAACTCCATCGATGAGCTGAAGCCTGTGTTTAAAGATGTCGGCCCTATGATCAGTGCCTTTAAGAAAAAATTATCATAAAAAAAAGCCACTATTCTGTGGCTTTTTCTGATGCTGCATCTGCTTTTCCAAGCTCATATGCCTCTTGCATGACAGATGTAAACAAAGAGAGAAGCGGCTGAAGTGCTTGTGGATCAAGCTGAATTCCTGCTTTATCTAATTCTTCTTTTGCTTGTGGAAAATACTTCATCGCAATTTGTAAAAACTCCATCGATTTTTCGTGCTGCATGTTCAACGTCCTCACTTTTCATTTGGCAATTTGCCTGTTTTTTTGTAATTCGCAATATCCTTCTCAATGTCTTTCACAAAAGCGCGGTCTATGGTTGAGCTAAATTTCCCCATTTCGATCACTCCTTCTTTAAAGTCAAAGGAGTACTCACCTTGTTCGTTTAGCTTGCCTTCATTAAACTTCTTCGCAATGATACTGTACGCTTTATCGACATGCTGGACTGTGCTAGTTAACACCGTATGGCTTCCAAGGTTGGATTGATCAGTGACATATCCGATCGCAGATAAATTGTCGTTTTTGATTTGTTCAATGACAGGGATATTATAACCATCACCTGCTGGATACACAACATCTACACCTTGTTTTTTCAATTTTTGATAGAGGTTCACCGCTTTGTCAGCATCATCCCAGTTTTCGACAAATTCCGCTAGGACTTGCACATGTTCGTCCTGATATTTTGCACCTTTGATAAAACCGTCTACTTCACTTTGCCAATCATATGTAGCCAGAATACCAATCTTTTTTGTTTTGGACATATGTGCTGCTGTCATGCCTCCGAAAAAGCCCATTGCTTCTCCTTTAAACGTGACGTTTGTGACATTATCAGCTTGAGGCTTGCCTCCATTGACCGTGATAAATTGTGTTTTCGGATAATCTTCACTGATCAAGTTGAAAATTTCGCTGTATTCATTGCCATGGCCAATAATCAAATTGACTCCTTTTTTATGAAATTCTTCAATGGCATCAACGATTTTCTCCTTGTCGACCATCCCTTCCTTATAATAAACATCTACACCAAATGTTGATTGGATATTTAATAAGCCTTTATAACCTTTCGTTCCCCAAACTTGATCATTAATCGTATCGGGGACGAGTAAACCCACCTTCTCAATATGTCCTTTTAACGGCGCCTGCGAGCAGGCAGATAGCATAAGAAGAAGGAACGAAAAGATCATGACAAGCCGCTGGTACTTCATGCCATGTTCAACTCCCTTTGCAACACGCAGGCATGAACCTGTATGTTAAATATAGGTTTATTTTATACTGAAAAAAGATAAGATGGAAGATCATTCTTGCTTTTTGTCGAAAAATGTTGAGTTTTGTCTTTTCCATTCTGCTATGATTTCTTCTGCTTGTTTGTCATCTGTTTGTCTTTCTACCTTTAATTGATGGATCATTTCCTGCCTTTGATCGGTGCGTGCCCACTTTAAAAGCTCCTTTGCGACATCTTCTACAAAAAATGTGTGATCATCCTTTATTCGTCTCTCTTCATGGAGTGTCCACGGACCAAACATGCGTGGAAGGATAACAACCGGAACGCTTTGTTCATGCGAATGGCTTTCGGGTTCTTCGTAAAACAAGTGGTATATGCCATGCTTCGCTTCGAAGTCTGTCTCTCTGTTCATTGAATCATCTGATTGAAAAAAGATCAGGTCATATGCCTCTTTCCTATCTTGATCATCAATAACGCGGACAAGATCATTGCGGCCGAGCCACATCATCCGCTCTTCTAATAACATTTTTTGCTCCTCTGACTGCTCCTTAGGATATGTGATATCCACTTGTATGCCCTCTTTCATCATATATTCACAAAGTGTCAGGCCAAAAAATTCATCTGCACCTATGATCAGTCCTGTTTCCATGTTCATGTCCCCTTTTTTAGCATATCGAATAAAAAGAAGAGCCCTTTCCATGAAGGGCTGTTATCATCCTATTCATTACAATTCTCTTTCATGCGATTTATAAAACTTGTGAATGGACTGAAAGATTCTTCTTGGATGATCAAACATATGCAAGGTAAGGTCCATCTGACAATGGTCTGGATTCATCATATGCTGATCAATAAAAGGCTTTGCGTGTAGTTCATAGGCATACGGTGCGCCGTTTAGTCTCTGCCATATATGAATCGGTACATGAGCTGAATGAACGGGGCAAGAAGGAAGTGGATACGTTTCAGCTTCCTTTGCAGAGCACCCATAGCTCTGTGCGAGTTCTTTCATGAACTGTTTGTAGAAGAATTTGTGTTCCTTTTCTCTTTCTCTTTGTGCTTGCAGGTGTAAACATGGATTCATCATGGCTATAGACCTTAGCACTTCTGGCATTTCTTCGGCAAGACTCATGGCGACAAGTGCGCCCATTCCCTCTGCCAGCACATGAATTTCCCGGTTTAATATTTCTTGTTTTAATGTGTGATGAACAAGCTGTTTCGCACTAAAAACAGCATCTTCACATCCCCAGTGATTCCCATGAAGATGACTATTAAACAATGTATATCCTTCATCCTTTAAAGCAGTTAAAAGCTGGTTTCTTCCGTAATGCTGAAGCCAGAATGATGTATTTTCCTGCACAAAGTGATTTCGGTCACCGAGGATTAGAATGCCAAAGCCATTTGGTTTTTGAGGAAGGTGAATGACGTTCCACTGGGAACCAAGCTGGAAAAAACGTTCGCTTACACCCATATGGCCAGCCTCCTTTCAGTGATTCTGCTTTCTATGATATGAACAACAACTCTTGTAGGAATAAGGAAATCCCCTAAAGACAGAAGAATTCTTTTTATTTTTATAGTAGAAGGTCTCAAAATGGTCACATAAAGGCGGAAAACAGTCTTTTCTCTGAACTCGTATCTATGGTATGATAGTCAATAGATTGTTACATAAAGGACGGTGGAATAATGCATTACATTATCACCCTCATTTGGACTTTTCTGCTGACACATATGGCTGGTTACATCGTTGCATCTATGAATGGAGCTGCTTATGATTTTACGTTAACTTCCATTCTTGCCATAGTGTTTACGGTTATTTTATTCATCTTTGCTGAAGTAAGTCCAATGAAAGAAACAGAAAGTTCAACAGAACATTCTTAATATTGCTGAAAAAGAGCTAATGATTTGAGGTTAGCTCTTTTTCTTTTTTTCAGAATGATGACCAGAAGTTGAGAGCGCACGCTAAAACCCCCTGCCGTCAATTACAGGGGGTTTTTGAGTTACACCTCAACCGTTTCGGACTTCTGTTTGTCTGCTGACAAATGGCTTTTCGCAAGCCCTGTGAACAGGAAGATCGCGATGCCCGATAAAATTTCAAGCACACCACCCCCCGCAATGACAGGTCCTGCTCCAAAGCGTTCTGCCAGGACGCCCGATATGACGGCTGCAAGCGGGAGAAAGACATTTGATGACGCATTGATCACGGCATATACTTGCGGCTGATCTTCTTGGTCAACAGACGTTTGAATAATGACCATCTCTGGGACATTGATTGCACTGACGGCTGCACCAAAAATAAAGGAAGCTAGAAGAACGACTGGAAGCCATGTACTCATTCCAGTGATAAAGAATGCAGCTCCTTCAATCATGCCTGCGACAATAAAGAACAAGCCAAACCTTTTGATTTTCACCTTCGCCAGTGCAAAGCCCATCATAAACGCACCGACTGCGGCGACACCTCTTAAAATGGAATACACCATTGAATCACTTTGCAGCGCTTCTGCTACATATACAGCGGATAATGCCTGCCACGGAGCTGCGGCGACATTCATTAAAATACAATAAAGGGTCAGTGCAAATAAAATATGATGATTTTTAACGACTAGAAAGCCTCTTTTTAAGTTATACAGATATGTATTCTTTGCTTGTTTAATGCCTGCTGCTTTTTCTTCGTCAGACTTCTTCAGTTTAACGCCAATAATAAACATGCCCGATATGATGAATAAAGCAGTGGTGATCAGGAGCGTATCTGCAGGTCCAATTAATTTAACCAAAAGACCAGCGACCATCACCGCAGCAAGTGCGACAATTTCAAAAGATGATTGCAGGATCGCATTTGCTTTTTGAATGAGATGCTTTGGAACAATCTGCGGCAGGATGGCCACAGAAGCCGGGTTATATGCTGCACCTGTTGCCGATTGAATAACCATTAATGAGATCAATAACCATAGAGGCAATATGTGCGAAAAATGCAGTAGTGGAATAATGAGTACAATGGTTGCTCGAATGACATCTGAAGAAAACATCCATTTAGATAAATGATGTCTTTTCATAAGAGGTCCTAGTATTGGGGCCAACAATGATGAAGGAAGAACTGTCACTGCTAGAAGAAGTCCGGTACCGAGCGCTCCATCCCCTCTTAAAATCAATAACCAAAGAACGGATGTAAAAGCAAAACTTTCTCCTGTATTTTTTATGAGTCTTGATATGAACAATGAGGTGAAGCGTTTATTCCAAACACTTTCACTGAGATTCATCTTTTCCATCACACAAATCCTTTCAACCTTATACTATTTTTACATATTTTACCTTAATCTTTCTTTTTTTCATACTATTTATTTGAAAATTGGAACTTAATTGTTTTTTATTATAAAGAAAAAAGAGGCATGACACATGCCTCTAAAGACTTATTCATATGGACTCTTAGTCAATTGCTTACGGCTTTCTTTGATAAGTCCAAACGCGGTTATGGTTCGAGTTATCCGGAAAGACGTCTCCTGCTTTAAGCTTTATCTTTAAAGGATCTTTCACCATACTACCGGTCTCACCGATTTCGATATAAACACCATTATTAGGTGCCTTATTACCAGATTTAAACTGATGCTGTTGACCCATTTTCATCCTCCTTTCTCGATTGATGTTATTATGTCCCGTCCATTGCCTCTCCAATCCAATATGTAAAAAGTCCCTGATCAGTCGAGACAGGGACACTTGTGATTTATTTAGGTTGTTGATACATGAGCTCTTTGATTAACGCTTTTTGCACATGCAGGCGATTTTCTGCTTGCTGGAATACTTTAGAGTGTGGTCCATCAATGATATCAGCCGTCACTTCTTCTCCGCGATGTGCCGGCAGACAATGAAGGAAGATATAATCTGCTGCTGCATGTTGCATGAGTTCCTCATTGACTTGATATTCTTTAAATTCAGCTAGACGTTTCTCTGTTTCAGCTTCCTGCCCCATGCTTGTAAATACGTCTGAATAAATGACATCTGCATCCTGAACAGCAGCTACTGCATCTGTTGTGACGATGACTTCTGCGCCTGATTGTTTTGCAAACGCCCGGGCAGTGTCTGTCACCTCTTGAAGAGGTTCATAGCCTTTTGGTGATGCAACGGCAATGTCACAGCCTAACTGCGCGCAGCCGACCATTAAGGAATGAGCCACATTATTCCCATCACCGATGTACGCCACTTTCACACCTTTTAGTGTGCCTTTTGCTTCTTTAATCGTCAGTAAATCAGCCAGTGCCTGACATGGATGAGAGTAGTCCGTTAGTCCGTTGATCACTGGAATAGTGGCGTATTTTGCAAGTTCTTCTACCTTCTCATGTTCAAAGGTTCGAATCATAATGCCATCTACATACCCAGACAGCACCTGCGCTGTATCACCAATCGTTTCTCCTCTGCCAATTTGCAGATCATTTGAGCTGAGGAAGAGCGCATGTCCGCCTAGCTGCGTCATGCCCGCTTCAAACGAGACACGGGTTCTAGTTGAAGATTTTTCAAAGATCATCGCTAATGTTTTTCCTTTGAATAAATCTTGATATGGATGTTGTTTCATTTCTTCTGCTTTTTCAATTAAGTACGCAATGTCATTGATCGAAAAGTCTTTTAACGATAAAAAGTCTTTTCCGTATAATGCCGGTTGCACGTCGACTTGGCTCATGCCGTCACTTCCTTTTTATATAATTCGTGGAGAGATACTGGTGATACATCTCCATCTTTTCCTTGCAGGAACGCTTGCGCTGTTTCATATTCGGTTAGAACTTGAACACCATGTGTAAGTGCTTTTACACGCTGTTCTTTTGCCTCTTCATCATCACCTAAATGAATGTGAAGCGATTTATCGTCTTGTTGCAGCCACGATTCAAAGCTGCCAGTCCAGACGTCAAAGCCTGCTCGTTTTGCTTCATCTACGAATAATTCACTGCCTTGTATAAAGAGGCTTCCTTTCTGTTTCCAGATCGGTGCAAACACTTTTTTCAACGCGCTTTCGACGTTCTTTCCAACACACATTCCTTCACCCGTCGCTTTCATTTCAGGTGTCAGCTTTAAATCGATATCTTGAATGGCATGTGAGGAGAAGACTGGGAATTTAACAGCTGTGCCCCCCTTATTCTTCGTTTCCGGTTTCAATTCTTCAAGCGTTGCACCAGCTAACAGCTGAGTCGCCATTGGGATCATGTCAACACCCATGACTTTACTTACAACTGGAACAGTCCGGCTTGCCCGAGGATTCACCTCTAATACGAGCGCCTGGTTCCCTTTTATCACAAATTGAATATTCATAATGCCTTTAAAAGCTAATTTCTTTGCGATTTGTTCAGAAGCGTTATACACCTGCTCTTTGATGTCTTCACTAATAGAGACACTTGGTAAGATGGCAAAGCTGTCACCTGAGTGTACGCCCGCTTTTTCAATATGCTCAACAATGGTTGGAATGAATGTCGTTTGTCCGTCTGAAATGAGATCCACTTCCACTTCTTTTCCAGTGACATACTCATCAATTAAGATCGGATAAGGTAAATGATCTGGCTGATCAAGTAGTTCTGCCAATTGAGCTTCTGTATGAACAACGATCATTCCCATTCCACCAATGACATATGATGGACGAATAAGAACAGGGTACCCGATGCTTGTAGCATGCCCCAGTGCTTCTTCTTTTGAATGAGCTGTATCTCCTTTTGCATGAGGAAGATTCAGTTCATCAAGAAGCTGATAGAATAAATCGCGATCTTCTAATGCATCTAGTGTGTCAAAGGACGTGCCTAACAAGGTAACGCCGGCTTTTTCTAAACCTTCCGCCACATTGATTGCTGTCTGCCCGCCAAATTGAACGATGACAAAATCAATTTGCTCCGCTTCAACTACGTTTAAAATATGTTCTAACGTGATCGGCTCAAAGTATAAACGATCTGCAATCTCATAATCGGTACTAACCGTTTCTGGATTATTGTTCATCATGATGGTTTCAAATCCAAGCTTTTGTAAAGTAAGAACGCCGTGAACGGCACTATAATCAAACTCGACTCCCTGCCCAATTCGAATCGGACCGGAGCCAATGATGAGTGCACGCTGCTTTGTTTTCTCTTGATGCTCTCCATCACTTTTGCCAAAGTACGTAGAATAGAAGTAATTCGTTTTTGCATCGAATTCAGCCGCACATGTATCGACAATTTTAAATGAAGCGGAAATGCCATACTCTTGGCGAAGCTGTCTGATATCTTGTTCACTGCGATCCGTCAGAGAAGCGATTGTTTCATCAAGGAAACCTTTTTCTTTTACCTTTCTTAAGGTGTCTTTGGATAGCGTCCCCTGATGGTTCTTCAATTCTTGTTCGAGTGTGATCATATTCTTGAAAACATGTAAGAAAAACAGATCAATCTTCGTCGTTTCATGAATCGTTTCAACGGTTTCTTGTCTGAAAAGAAGCTCCATGACTGCGAAGAAACGGCGATCGTCCGGTGTTTTGATTAATTCAAATAACTGTTCAGTCGTATGTTCTTTCAGTTCAGGCAAGTGGAAGCCCTTTGTTTTGATTTCAAGTGATGCGACGGCTTTTTGAATGGCAGATTCTAAATTACGGTCAATCGCCATGACTTCACCAGTCGCCTTCATTTTTGTGCCTAATTTCCGGTCTGCCTGTTTAAATTTATCGAACGGCCAGCGCGGGAATTTCACCACGACATAATCGAGTGCCGGCTCAAAGCTAGCATACGTTGTTCCTGTAAGCGGATTTTTCAATTCATCTAGTGTATAACCGACCGCAAGTTTTGCCGCCATTTTGGCAATCGGATAGCCTGTTGCTTTCGATGCAAGAGCAGAAGACCGGCTGACCCGAGGGTTGACCTCAATGACAAAGTATTCTTTGCTAAGTGGATCAAGAGCGAACTGGATATTACAGCCGCCAACGACATCAAGCGCTGAAATAATTTTTAAGCTTGCTGAGCGGAGCATTTGATAATCCTGATCCGTTAATGTCTGTGACGGTGCAACGACAATCGAGTCACCTGTATGCACACCAACTGGATCGATATTTTCCATGTTACATACAGTGATACACGTATTTTGACGATCTCTCATGACCTCATACTCGACTTCTTTAAAGCCAGCAATGCTTTTTTCAACTAAGCACTGATGAATCGGACTCGCTAGAAGAGCACCTTCAATCAGCGGTTTAAAAGCCTCTTCAGTTAAAGCGATGCCTCCCCCTTTACCACCAAGTGTGTAGGCTGGTCGAAGAATGACGGGAAAGCCCACTTCTTTTGCAAATTGAAGGGCGTCTTTCGCATTATCCACAATTTCACTTTCTGGTACAGGTTCATTCAAATGCTTCATGAGAGCACGGAATTTCTCACGATCTTCACCGTTTTCAATTGTTTCAACTGACGTTCCGAGCAGTTTTACCCCATGCTTTTTCAGCACACCGGCTTTTTCCAGCTCGACAGCAAGGTTTAAAGCCGTCTGTCCGCCAAGATTGGCTAAAAGACCATCTGGTTTCTCTTTTTCAATGATTCTTGTCACTGAATCAACTGAAAGCGGTTCAAAATAAATTTCATCAGCAAATGACTCGTCTGTCATAATGGTTGCTGGGTTGTTATTCACTAAAATGACGTTGTAGCCTTCTTCTTTTAAGGCCATACAACCTTGTGTTCCTGAGTAATCAAATTCTGCTGCCTGACCAATGATGATTGGACCAGACCCGATGACTAGAATGGTTTGTATGCTTTGATCTTTAGGCATGTGCGACTTCTCTCCTTGCTTGTTTCACTTTCTCAATAAAATCATCGAATACCCATTCACTTTCTGCAGGGCCTGGGTGTGCTTCTGGATGAAATTGAACGGACATAATCAGCTTCTCTTTATGAATGAATCCTTCAACAGATCCGTCATTCACGTGGAGGAATTTGACGTCCACTTCTTTGTCATTCATGCTTTTTTCATTGACCACATAGCTATGATTTTGGCTTGTCATAAAGACACGTTTTGATTCTGTATCTTGTACAGGATGATTCGCCCCGCGGTGGCCAAAAGGAAGCTTATACGTATCCCCGCCAAGCGCAAGAGCAATTAATTGATGACCTAAGCAAATGCCTAGTGTCGGGAAGGTCATCATGATGTCATGAATGGTTTTTAAATATGGCTTCATTGTTTTTGGATCTCCAGGTCCATTTGACAAAAGGATCGCATCTGGCTTGATATCAAATACCTTTTCCATTTGTTTGTACGGAATCACTGTGACTTTACAGCCGCGCGCTTCGAGTGAGTCCGCAATTGATTTTTTAAAGCCAAAATCAATGAGCGCTACATGATCCTCGCCGCTGCCTTGTGTGTATACTTCATCTTCTGTGACCTGCTCAACCACATTGTCTTGCTTCATTGCAGGTGGCGTTTCATTTTCGTCTAAACTAAGCACTGCATTCATCGTTCCATTTGCTCGAATGTTCTGCACGACTGCGCGAGTATCTGTATGTGTAAGAAGCGGAATATTCCACTTCTGTAAATAATCTTTTAAGCTTACGGCTGCAAGGTGATGAGAAAAATGGTCAGCCGCCTCATAGACAACGACCGCTTTTACTTGTGGTTTTTTGCTCTCAAAATCTTCATGATTGATGCCGTAATTTCCGATGAGCGGATATGTGAAGACAATGATTTGTCCTTTATAAGAAGGATCTGTGAGCACCTCTTGATAACCTGTCATCCCTGTAAAAAAGACCACTTCACCTGTCATGCCAGCTTCTCCTGTCAGATCTCCTTCAAAAGAGGCTCCATCTTCTAAATTTAAATAACCTTTCATGCTTGTGTCACCCCATATTGAATAATTAATAATATAAATGCATGTTTATGCGTTCTGGTGTAAAAAAATTTAGACCTTTACTGTTTCATTTGCTAACACTTGAATGACCGCTTCTATTGCTTGATCCAATTCAACTTTTTTGACATTCAGTGGAGGTAATAAACGAATGACATTCGGACCAGCTGGAAGCACCAGCAAACCTTGCTCTCGAAGGGCTGTGATGTAATCACCTACTGGCTGATGACACTCAATTCCTGCCATTAATCCTTTGCCCCGTACTTCTTTCACGATGTTCAGCTGTTTGACTTCTTGCAGTCTCTTTAAAAGGTACGCACCCTTTTCTTTCACTTCTGAAAGAAAGTCTTCTTTGAATATTACATCAAGAGTTGCGTTCACAGCTGACATAGCGAGCATATTGCCACCAAATGTTGTGCCATGAGAGCCTGGAGAAAATGCATCCCCTAAAGCTTTTTTCCCTATCACTGCACCGACTGGAAATCCATTTCCTAAACCTTTTGCGGCTGAAATAATATCAGGATCAAGTCCCGATTGCTCATAGGCAAATGCTGTCCCTGTTCGCCCAATACCCGTTTGGATTTCATCTACAATCAGCAGCGCTTGATGTTTTTTGCAAAACGTTTGAACGGCTTCTAGAAATTCAGCTGTAGCTGGATTCACTCCACCTTCACCTTGCACCACTTCCAGCATGACAGCTGCGACATCATCGATTTCACACGCTGTAATCGCTTCAGGGTCATTAAACGGTACATAATGAAAGCCTTCCAGCATCGGTCCAAAACCAGTTTTGATTTTATCTTGACCTGTGGCAGCCATACCAGCATACGTGCGCCCATGGAAAGAGTGCAAAAACGTCACAATATTTGTTTTACCTGTTGCTTTTCGGGCCAATTTGATAGCCCCTTCATTCGCTTCAGCCCCGCTGTTGCAGAAAAATACGAGATCTCCTGAACTGTTGGCTGCCAGCTTTTCCGCTGCTTTTTCTTGCAGTCCATTTTCAAATAGATTTGATACGTGCCAGACCTCGTCAAGCTGCTTCTTGATGGCTTGATTGACCTTTGGATGATTGTGACCTAAATTCGTGACCGCAATGCCTTGTATAAAGTCTAAATATTTTTTCCCAGTTGTATCAACTGCCCAAGAACCTTCTGCCTCTTTAATTTCAACATTCCACCGTCCGTATGTTTGAAAAAGATGACTCACAGGACCGCCTCCTTTTGTTTTACAATTCGAGTTCCTTTAAAGGTATCTCCTGTAAAAATACTGCCTTTTCCATTTACAATCATGACTTCATCCACATCTCCTGATAAAGCACTTAGCGCAGATTGCACTTTTGGAATCATTCCCCCGGAAATAATGCCTTCATCGATGAGCTTGAGAGCTTCTTGTTCGGTGACAACGTCTAACAGCTCACCATTTTTTAAAATTCCTTCCACATCTGTGACAAACATGAGCTTATCAGCTTTCATAGCTCCTGCGACTGCTGATGCTGCAAGATCAGCATTTACATTTAACGTTTGGTATTCTTCGGTCATAGATAGCGGCGCAATGACGGGAATGAATTGTTTCTCCATTAGTGCTTCTGCCATCTCTGGATTGACTTCTTTGATTTCGCCAACGTACCCATATACATCTTGATCGAGAAAATCGGCGACAAGCATCTGTCCATCTTTACCAGATACACCGACAGATGATATATCATGCTTTGCCAGCTCTGAAACAAAGTATTTATTCACCGTTCCTGAAAGGACCATTTCGGCTACCTCTAACACCGGCTTTGTTGTTTTGCGCTGTCCATCTACAAATTCCGTTTTCACTTCTAATTTTTGCAGCATGCTCGTGATTTCAGGACCTCCGCCATGTACGATAGCCAGTTTAAATCCAGCAGCTTGAAGTGAGCGGACATTTTCATAAAAGGTATCGGAAAGTTCTCGAATGACACTGCCTCCACACTTGAACACGATCGTTTTATCCATGTCTATCTCCTTCATTATGTGCGATAGCTCGCGTTAATTTTCACATAATCATAGGTAAGGTCACAGCCCCATGCGGCCGCTTCACCATTTCCTTCATTCATTTGAATGAAAATCGTAATCTCATCCTGCTCTAGATACGCTTTTGCTTCCTCTTCTGAGAAAGACTGGGGTTCATTATGTTTAAACAGACATTGCCCGCCTAAGTAAACTTCCACCTCTTCTGGCGTGACAGAAGCTGCGCTATGACCGATTGCTCCGACAATCCGGCCCCAGTTGGCGTCCGTACCGTATACGGCTGTTTTCACAAGACTTGAACCTACGATTTTTTTTGCAATAATACCAGCTTCTAAGTTGTTTTTTGCACCAACAACTTTCGCTTCGATTAATTTAGTTGCGCCTTCTCCGTCTCTTGCAATCTCTTTTGCTAGATCTTCGCAGGCTAGTTTTAATCCTTCTTTAAACAATGGCCATTCTGGATGTTCTTCATTCAGTGCCTGGTTTTCTGCCATTCCATTTGCCATCACAAGCACCATATCGTTAGTTGATGTTTCTCCATCGACGGTAATTTGATTAAACGTCACATCTGTAATGTCACGAAGAGCATTTTGCAAAGCTTCTTGTTCGACATTTGCATCGGTTGTGACAAACCCGAGCATTGTTGCCATGTTCGGATGAATCATACCAGAGCCCTTTGCTGCACCAGAAATGAGAATCTCTTTCCCGTCTATCGTCAAGGAGTATGTCGTATTTTTAATGACTGTATCTGTTGTTAGAATCGCTTCTTCAAAGTGGCCATTTCCTGCTTTTGCTTCTTTTAGCTGAGCGATGCCTGTTTTGATTTTATCCATATCCAGACACTCTCCAATGACACCAGTAGAAGAAACAGCAATGTAATCAGGCTCTGTCCCTAACATGTCTGCACAGGCTGCCTGCATGTCGTATGCATCTTTTAATCCCTGCTCACCTGTACATGCGTTGGCGATCGCACTATTGACAATGACACCTTTTAGTTTGCCCGTCTTTTTCAAGCTTTTTTGTGTGACTTGAAGAGGCGCAGCTTGAAAGTGACTTTGAGTGTATACCGCTGCACTCGCTGCTGGTACTTCACTGATGATCAAGCCAAGGTCTTTTTTTGAATAGCGTAATCCTATATGAATCCCCTTTGCTTCAAAACCTTTTGGTGATGATACGTCCCCGTCTATTTTGACAATACTTTTTTCATTCAATTCGATCATGTTTGTTGTCTCCCCTGTTCTTATGGATAGAGAGGTGTCATTGTGAGGCCCGCCTCTTCATGTAAGCCTTTGATGATATTGAAGTTTTGAACCGCTTGGCCGGCTGCGCCTTTCATGAGATTATCTATGACAGATACAATCGTCAGTCTGCCTGTTCGCTCATCTAAATGAAAACCAATGTCACAGAAGTTACTGCCGTATACTTCTTTTGTTTGCGGATATATCCCATGATCTCTCACTCTTACAAAATAGGAATCTTCATAAAAGTCCTTCATCCGTTTCATTAATTCTACTTTTGTGACATCTGCTTTCAATTGTGTATACATCGTCGCCATAATCCCTCTTGTCATCGGGACAAGATGTGTTGAAAATGTGATGTTCGCCGTTTGCGGGTTCCATTCTCTAAGTACTTGTTCTATTTCAGGTGTGTGCTGATGTTCATTCACCTTATAAATTTTAAAGTTATCGTTCAGCTCTGAAAAATGTGTGCCAAGTGAGGCTGATCGTCCTGCACCGGACACCCCGGTTTTTGCATCTATTATGATCATAGATTCATCGATTAAATTCTGTTTCATCAGCGGTGCTAAACCTAGAAGAACTGCAGTAGGAAAGCAGCCTGGGTTTGCAATGACTTCCGCTTGCTTAATGGTATCACGATTCAATTCAGATAATCCGTATACAGCTTGTTGAACCGATGCATCATCCGCTGCCCTTCGTTTATACCACGCTTCATAAACGGCCCCATCTTGAATGCGCAAGTCACCTGATAAATCAATAATTGGCACCCCTTGATTCATGAGCTTCGGTGTGAGTTCACTTGAAACGCCTGCTGGTGTCGCTAAAAACACAGCATCTGTTTCTTGCACAATGGCAGCCGGATCAATGGCTTTTAATGTTTGGTCAGTAATCGTTGTCAGATGCGGATAAGATTGACTGTATAATTGCCCATCACCACTTGATGAATACAATATACATTCCTCCACATGTGGATGCTGCTTAAAGATACGAACTAATTCCGCACCACCGTACCCTGTAGCACCTATAATACCTATTTTCAACGTCAATACACCCTCTTGATCTTTGTGAAATTATTTAACATTATAACATGTATAAAAATTAATTCAATTGTATATTTAATATTTGTTTTCATTTTTTTTCATAAAAAAATCCACATATCTTCGTGAGACATGCGGATTTTATCTATTGTTCTTCATATTGAGAACCAAAAGCGCACTGCATAAATATAATAGGGAACTTGCATAAAAAATCAAATGAATGGTGAAAAAATCAGCAAACAGGCCGCCAAGCATGATGGCGATAGATGAAAAAAGCGCTGTCCAAAAATGATAGTGCCCAACTTCTTTCATTCGCTTTTTCTCATTTGTGAGTTCGGTGACGAGCAGTTTCTCTCCGTGCTTCTGAACACCACCTAGCACACCTAAGGCAATCTGAATCATATAAACTTGCTCTACTTCTGTGATATGTGGAAAAAGGAGAAGAAGAAACGCCATACCAAACGAATGAATGATTAAAAAGAGACGCCTGTCGGTCGTTTCAGGAAGTTTTCCTAATAATAAATGAATGAACGCACCGCTCAAACCAAACAGACCATAAGCAAGACCAAATTGAGAATAGCTCGACCCAACATTTTTAATAAAAAGAATATAAAAAGGGAAAATGAGACTACTGGCGAAAAACAGTAGACTTTGTGAATAGACGAACCATTTCATTGCTTTAGCATTCATTGTGTATTGTACCTTTCATAAAAGTAGTTGATAAATCTGCCATCTGGATCTGCTTGCTTTTTCTTTTGAAAGAATAGATCGGTTTTTGGATACGCTTGTTTCATTTGTGCTTTCGTTTGATAAGGCATGTATGGTAAGTAATAGCTTCCATGGTGCCGCAAGGTGATATCTGTCATTTGCCGGATGACCCGCTCTGCTTCTGCCTTCTCTTCTTTCTCAAAACCATAATTCACTAACAAAACAAGTGCAAACATATCTTCTTTCGCATATGAGAGATCCGCTTTTTCATTTTTTTGTACGTAGCGGATCGTGATGTTCATTAAATTCAATTCTTCCTGTTGTAAAAACCCTCTCATGTCATCGATATACGCACGAAAACGATCAACTGGAACAAAGTATTCTTGAAGCACATCGGTATCTGACTCATTTTCATATTCTAAAAAAGCAGAATCAGACCGCATCACGTTATTTCTTGTGATCAGCTGGTCATTTTGACTTTGAAAATACTTCTTTTGCAAGTTCCATAGCAAATCTTTCCCCATATCAAATCTTCTCGAAAGACCGAGCATAAATTTTAAAGGGATGACGAGCTGATCTTTGATCTTCTTTGAGCTCGCGGTATGGATCGATCTGTTGATCAGAAGTAAGTGAATAATTCGTCACATACATCTCTTTCAAAAAATTTGTTTTCGCTGTAGAGATTCTTGCGAGATGCATGCGCACTTCTTTATTGTTCTTTACATGCTTTTGAAAATAATCAGTGTATTCATCGAAGTGTAGAGAGGTTGTCTCCATTTTATATAATTCATCCTTTGTTAAGGAAAGCTCAACATCTAAAATGACACCGAATAAGCCGTATCCTCCAATCACGGCAGTAAATAAATCATCGCTAGGCTTTACTGTGATGATCTCTCCATCTGCTTTTAACAGTGTGAAAGAGCGCACAGTGTCAATAAGTGAGCCGTAGCGAATGTCACGTCCATGTGCATTTGCACTTAACGAGCCACCAATCGTAAAGATGTTTTGAGATTGCATCACCTTTACTGCAAGACCATATGGGTTCACATATGTTTGAATATCATCCCATGTGGCGCCGCTCTGGACCCGAATGGTCTTCTTTTTTTCATTAAATGATACGATTCGGCGAAATTTCGTCATGTCTAGTACAATGCCATTTTCATAATACGTGTGGCCGCCCATACTATGCTGCTTTCCGGCGATTGAAATGGGCAGATTCTTCTCTTTTGCTTCTTCTAATACTTCTTTTAAAGATTCTATTTCTTTTCCTTGCACGACTTTTTTTATTTTGACCGGCATGAGGTGACTCACATCTGTAAACGCCTCAAGTCCTTGTCTTTTGTGTGCTTGACCTTCACGTATAGAGACTGATGCAAAAAAGGCAGCACCATATCCCATCAAAAGGACGATCCATATCCACTTTCGTTTCATTATAGGTACTCCGTTCTATAAAATTACATCCATTATATCAAGCCATACTCCTCCTCTACCTTAATTTTTCATAAAAAAACCTGGTACGAGTTCTACTCATACCAGGTCGTATTTACTTATTGAATACCAAGCGCAATTTTAGCGTATCTTGACATTTTGTCACGTGTCCAAGGTGGATTCCATACGATGTGAACTTCTGTTTCTTTCACTTCAGGCAAGTCGCTTAATGCTTTTTTGACTTCATCGACGATAACTGGTGCAAGGGGACAGCCCATTGATGTTAAAGTCATTGTGATATCCGCTTTTCCATTCTCATCAAGATCGACATCATAGACAAGTCCAAGGTTGACGATGTCTACGTTTAACTCAGGGTCAATCACCTGTTCTAGGGCGCCTAAAATATTTTCTTTCAATGCTTCATCCATGATATCCACTCCTTTTTCAACTAGTATAACGTACTTTTCCTTTTGGCTAAACGTTTGTGCTTTTCAGGTGTGTCACAAACCAGTCAATGGTTTCAAACATCGCTTGTCTTGAGACCTTATGGCCAGCCTGTCCATCTGTAATAAAACGAATCAGGTGCGGATCTTCTTTATATTGGGTTTCTGCTAACTCGTCATAAAGAGCTTTTGCATGTCTGTAAGGGACAACTGGATCGTTTTCTGCATGCCAGAATAACAGCGGTCTTTTGTTTAATCGATCTGTTTGTAGCGTTAAATCATAAGGACGCAGCGCGTCTAATTGCTGATGAACCTCTTCATCTGTAATCTCTTTCATCAACCCTTTGTGCCGCATGTCCATAATTTGTGCTTGTAGGAATGTCGTATATTTCGGACTGCCCATCAAGCTGACTGCCGCTTTAATCCAATCATGTTTTGCGAGTGCACCAAAGGTCGTGATGCCTCCCATGGAAGTACCTGCAACACCTATTAGATCGGCTTCAATCAATTGTTTTTCTTGAAAATATGTTTTTAAGATATCGATTTCACGTATTTCGTTCAGGACGATTTCCCAAAACTTTGATGCCAGCTCCTCTAAGCTGAGGTTTTCTGATCTTACACCATGATAAGCACAGTCAGGCAAAATGACTCTCATGCCTTTTTCCGCCAAATGAAAGGCGAAGTGTAAGTTGTGCTCGCGTGCACTTGTAAATCCATGTATAAAAAATACAAGTGGCATCGGTTTATCTTTATTTTCAGCTTTTACGATATGTAAAAATGGAATATCGTGTGTCATTTGCTCATCAATGGTGATCACAGCCTATGAATCCTCCTTTATCATTCCCGTCTTTGTTTATTTTAACATGTAGACAACGAAGATGTGATAAAGATACACTATAGGTGGAGGCACCCGCACCAGCTGCCTCCTATTACTTACAGATCAAAGGAGATTTTATGGAGACTAAACCTTATCTAATCGCACTTGACCTGGATGGCACGTTATTAAAAGACGATAAAACGATTTCTGCACACACACTTGATGTCATTCAAAAAGTGAAAGACAGCGGGCATCATGTCTGTATTTCAACTGGCCGGCCATTTCGTTCCAGCTCTCCTTATTATCAGCAATTGCAGCTCGATTCACCGATTGTGAACTTTAATGGAGCGTTTGTCCATCATCCTCTTGATGAAAAATGGGGCAGATTTCACACATCACTTGATCTTCAAGTCGTGAAACAGCTTGTGGATATTAGTGAGGAATATAAAGTACACAATGTGTTAGCTGAAGTGCTAGACGATTTGTATTTCCATTATCATGATGAAAAGCTCATTGATATATTTAATATGAATGCAAACAAAGTGACCGTTGGAGACCTTCGGAACAATCTTGGAGAGAATGTCACAAGCGTCTTAATTCACGCAAAAGAAGAAGACGTCGGAGCGATTCGGAGCTATTTGACAGATGTTCATGCAGAAGTGATTGACCACAGACGCTGGGCTGCTCCGTGGCACGTCATTGAAATCATTAAAACAGGTATGAACAAAGCCGTTGGACTGCAAAAGATCAGTGATTATTACGGTGTGCCTCAGGAGCGGATTGTGGCATTCGGAGATGAAGACAATGATTTAGAGATGCTTGAATTTGCTGGATGCGGGGTTGCAATGGGCAACGGGATTGATGCAGTGAAACGCGTCTCTAATGAAGTGACAGATACGAATGAACAAGATGGGATTGCAAAATTCCTAACGAATTACTTCTCGCTTTAATTTTTCCATTCATACATAGCAGGTCGAAGCGGGCATACTACCGTTAGACAGGTTGTCCTGTCAGCTTGTGTAAAGGGGCGGATTCCGAATGGGTAAAAGAAGCAAATCGAAACGCTTTATACAACAAGGTAAAGATTCAGTCAGTCTACATGACGCACGTTTTCCGTATCGTTCCACACTTGAAGAAGCTACGGAGGACAGGGGAAATATGAAGACTGATGCTTCTGGAGGTTCATTGTGAGAAACGAACTTTTTGATCAAGCCAAATCATTTACTGAGGAAGCCCTTACTTCTTCATTTCCATCTGGTTTAGAGCGTCAACAAGCAGTTCAGCGAGCTAAAAACGCCGTATCATCTGCATTTGCTAATTCGACAGATGCAGAAAGAAACCAGCTGCATACGTTCCAAGACCTGCTTGATGATCTTTAACGGTAAAAAAGCTGTCCATTTTCTGGACAGCTTTTCTTATTCTCTTATTTCACTTGGAACGTTTTCTTCTCAGTGATTTGCTTTAGCCCTTCTGCTTTTCCTTTAAATGTAACGACCGCTTCATACGTTCCCGGCTCCACACCGCTTGACCACGTATCTTGGAAGTCATATGTTTCATCTGCTTTCAGCACAAAGGATTGGATAGCTTGTGTAAACATACGGTCTTTCGAGTAACGGTATTTTTCATTTCCATCTTCATCGTACACACTCAATTCGAATTTTTGGCTTGTGTTAAACGTGAATTCAATATCTCGATCTGATTCATTTTTTAGTGACATATGAAATTGAACCGAAGAACCTTTTTGGACGGGGTCTACTGTGAGTACAACGGTTTTTTCTCCCATTTGACCGGATACCTCCTTGTCTGGTTCATCCTTTTTTTGTTGTCCACAAGCTGTTAAAACCAATAGAACGAGAAAAAGCACTAACCCTTTTTTCATCTTCTACCCACCTTTTAATCTCGTCTGAAAAATCCAAGAATATTGGTTGTTTGAACAATATTTGTAAAGGCTTTTGGATCGACTTCCTTTATAATTTGTTCAAGTTCATACAGCTCATACCTTGTAATGACAATGACCATCATTTCTTTTTGTTCATTGGTAAATGCCCCTTTGGCCGGAACAGTCGTAATACCTCTGACCATTTTTCCATAAATGGCTTCTTTGATTTCATCTGCTTTCTTTGTCACAATCATGGCGGTCAGCTTTTCATGTCTCGTATGGATGGCATCAATTACCCTAGTCGTCACATATAATGTGACAAGGGTATATAAAGCTTTCTCCCAACCTTGTAACAATCCTGCTGTAAAAATGATAATTCCGTTTAAAATGAAGAAATACGTGCCGACTGGTTTGTCTTTCCATTTCGCTAAAATCATCGCAATAATGTCAAGGCCGCCTGTAGATGCCCCATATTTCAGTGTAATCCCAATGCCAAGTGCAGAAATGACTCCGCCAAATACAGCATTTAATAAAATATCTTCAGAAACACTTGTCTCTGGTAAAATGCCGAGGAAAATCGTTGTCAGTGCCACACTAATAATGCTATACAAAGTAAAGGAACGACCAACCTTCATCCAGCCTAAAATGCCGACCGGAATGTTTAAAATAAATAACAGGATCCCTGTTGATAAATAAAACGGTGCATATTGATCGATTAAACTGGATAACAGCTGGGCTACCCCCGTAAAACCACTTGCATATACGTCAGCAGGGATTAAAAATAAATTCAGCCCAATCGCATTGAGTAAGGCACCAATGACGACGACGATGAGTTTTTTTGCTTCTCCAATGAACATGTTGTCATTCCTCCACTTACCATTCTCTCTATGGTTTTCCCTAAAATTTAGAATTTGAACACGAAAAGATGATTTTCTATGATATAGTTAGGCTAAAAAGATGTAAAATATGGTTGATTTTTTTAGAAAGAAGGGATTTTGATGACCGTTCATATCATAGCAGACAGTGCTGCTGATCTGCCTCTTTCTTATTATGATGAACAAAACATGACACTCATTCCGCTGCGTGTGTTACTCGGCGAGCAGGAATTTGAGGATTTGATTACCATTGAACCAAAACAAGTATTTGATGCGATGAGACAAGGTGCAAGTCCAAAAACATCACAAGCTTCACCGAACCGGATAAAGGAAGCCTTTGTTTCTGCAGCACAAACCCATACATCGGCTATTTATGTTGCCTTTTCATCAGAGCTTTCAGGTACATACCAAACCGCTGTGATGATGGCAAACGAAGTGAAGGAAGAATACCCTGATTTCGATTTACGGATCATTGATTCTAAATGTGCTTCACTTGGTTATGGACTAGCTGTCAAACACGCTCAATCACTTGCCATTGACGGAAATACAATACAAGAAATTGAAACGTCTGTAAAGCATTTTTGTGAATCTTTACAACATATTTTTACTGTAGACGATTTATCGTATTTAGCAAGAGGCGGAAGAATCAGTAAAGCGTCCGCATTTGTTGGCGGGTTGTTAAGTATTAAACCCATTTTACACGTTGAGGATGGAAAACTGATACCCCTTGAAAAAATTCGTGGCCGGAAAAAATTGTTGAAACGCATTATCGAGCTAATGAAAGAACGCGGATCTGACTGGTCCAGCCAAACTGTTGGCATTAGTCATGGAGATGACCCTGCACTTGCAGAAGAAATGAGACAATTAATCGAAGCCGAATTTCATCCAAAAGAAATCGACATCCAGGTCATCGGCGCAGCTGTCGGGTCCCACTCAGGCCCTAGCACACTTGCCATCTTCTTTACAGGCAGTCCATCATAAAAAGCACCCTTCCCTGAAACATCACGGGAAGGGTGCTTTTCTTATGATAACTTAAATCGGTGAACGGTTTCGTTTAACCTTGCCGTCATACTCATCAGTTCTTCTACTTGTTTGTTCATTTGATGGAAAGATTGCAGTTGTTCGTTTGCCGAGGCAGAAATTTCTTCGCTGCCCGCTGCCGTTTCTTCTACAACGGCACTAATATTTTCAATCGAGTGCAGCACTTGTCCGCCAAGCTCTGTTGATTGAATAATTTGGTCATTTAAGACCGCCATTTCTTGCTTAATATGTTGTGCTTTTGTTTCTATATCTTCAAAGGAGTGTGAGGTTTTGTCCATTGCATCTTGCTGCTGAAGTGATAGCTTGACCCCTTCTTGTACAGTTTGGCTAATGGATTGAATGCCTTTTTCAATATGACTCACCATGTCAAAAATTTGTCTTGTTGCACGAGACGATTCATCTGCCAGCTTACGAATTTCGTCCGCTACGACGGCAAACCCTTTGCCAGCTTCTCCTGCTCTTGCCGCTTCAATCGCCGCATTGAGCGAGAGGAGGTTTGTCTGGTCCGCAATATCAGAAACCGTTTTGGCCATTGCGGAGATTCCGCTTGCGTACTGAGTGAATTCTCCTGCAGACTCTTCAATTTGTCTCGTCGCACGTGTATTTTTTTCAATGGCTGCTTTTGTTTCTGTTAACGTGTGCTTTCCGCTTTCTACCGCTTCAATGGCATCCTCTGTACTACGAATGACTGTATGTGATCTTTCGGAATTCTTACGGCCATGTGAATCCATTTTCTCAATCAAACTAACGCCATGCTGAAGGTCTTCTGAAATCGCTTGTGAACCATTTGCCATTTCGTCTGTCGATACAGACACTTGATTGGCTGATTCCATAAGCTTTTTGTTTTCATCATCTAACTGAATCGAAAATGATTCTACTTGGCTTGATACATGGCTGATTTCTTGAATCAAGCTAATCAGCTGATCCGTCATTTGATTGAACGACTCATTTAATCCGCCGATTTCATCTTTACGCTTGATGTTCATCCGCTCTACAGCGAGGTTTCCTTCGGCAATCTGTTTTGCCCGGTAAGAAAGGGATTTGATTGGTGTCACAATGGATCTCGTTAAACCAATATTTAAAAAGACGGCGATGACAATCAGCGTGAGGGCTGCGACAGATGCGCTTGTAATGATCCTTTGCACATTGTCTGCCGCCTCCTCTAAATGGTATTCATACGCTTCTTGTGCTCTTTTATTCATCGTATGCACGTCGTTTAAAACACCGTCAATTCTGGCAGCCACTCGTCTGGCATCAGAGGCATTTTTTTCACCAATGGCATTGTTTGCTTCTTGCGTCCATGTGTCAAACTTTGAATTTAACCGTGTTAGGGCTTCTTTGTTCATATTTCCTGCGTTTTTGTTTAACGTTTGCAGCTGTTTTTTCGCTGTCGATATATCGTTTTGAACGACCTCTAGCTGTTCATCTGAAAGGGTCATGGAATAATTGGTCATGGCTTGTTCGACACTTTCAAAGCTGGCCTTCGTTTTTTGTACATTCAGTAAGGTTTGAACTTCTGTTTCGCTTGATGACTGAATCTTTGTCATGCTCACAATAATAAAGGCAATTACGCCAACCGCTAAAAGAAGTGAAATGAGTGAGTTGAGCAAAATTTTGATGCGTAAGCTCATGATGCTGCCCCCTCTTCTTTCAGAAGTGTTTGCTTCAGTCCATTTAATTTTTTGGTCAATTTCTCAGCATCTTTGAGCACCCGGATTCTTGCCATATCGATTCCGTCATTACTTAAGTCATAAACGATATGTCCACTTTTGATTTTGCTGCTTTTGACGAGCTGTTCGCTGAATTGATAGACGACTTCATCTACTTTTTTGACCATAGACGAAATAACGGCTTTTTCAGCTGTATAATACTGATCGCTGTCCACGCCGATTGCATATTTGCCTTGCGTTTGCGCTTCTTTTAATACACCAACACCCGTATAACCGGCTGCGGCATATAAAACATCTGCTTTCTTTTTGATCATGTCTTTCGCTATTTTACTGCCTTTGCCTGCATCACTAAATGTGCCAGCATACGTGGATACGACCTTGATTTTCGGATTCACTAATTTTGCGCCTTTTTGATAGCCTTGTTCAAATCGATGGATCACCTCTGCATCGACTCCGCCCACAAAACCAATGACATCACTTTTTGTTGTCATGGCAGCAAGTGCTCCCGCTAAATAGCTGCCCTGCTCTTCTTTAAAAGTCACTGATGTGACATTTTTCAATTCAGACACAGCATCAATGAGTAAAAATTGCTTTTTCGGATATTTTTTCGCTACCTTTTCTAAGTCTTCTTGCATACTGAAACCTACACCGATGATCAGGTCATTTCCATCTTTCACAAGCTCGGTCAGCCCTTTTTCATATGTATCGGTTTCTGCAATTTCTCTATAATCGAATTCAATGCCAAGCTCATCACGTGCTTTTTCTAATCCCTTAAATGATGAATCGTTAAATGATTGATCACCAAGACCATCATCCGTCAGCATGACACCAATATGCTTCGTATTTGATACCGGTGGTCCTCCCTGCTGATTGCTGCATGAGGCGAGTACCATGATCATAGCTGCCATCAGAAGTAATGAAATCTTCACTTTCATCCAAAAACACACTCCTTTTATCATCCTTACCCCTTATTTATCGGATTTGAGAGTCATTGTTTCAATGATAAAGTGAAGGATTTTCAGCTTTTTTCATGACTTTTTTCACTGAAAAAAACCATTATTTATGACAAAAATAAAAAAAGCGAGCAAATGCTCACTTTTTCTCGTATGTCCATCCTTCTTTTTGGTAAACAAGATCATTTTTCATCAGATGACCTAATGCTCGTTTGAAGGCTGCTTTGCTCATTTGAAATCTTTCCCGGATATCTTCTGGATCACTTTTATCCCCGTAAGGCATTGCACCGTTTCTCGTTCTCATGTAAGTTAAGATTTCTTCTGCATCGACAGATAATGCATCCTGCTTTCTCGGAAGCAGAGAAACGTTTACAGTTCCGTCCTCTTTCACTGCAATGACGCGTCCTGTCACGGTCGATCCCAATCTAGGCTCTTCCTTTCGTTCCGTGCGGTGGATAAATCCACGCACGCCTGTATCTGTCAGCATAAAAGAACCTGTCGCAATTAAGCGATAGATTGTTCCAGTAATTTCTTTGTTCATTAACGTTTCTGGCGCTTCAGTAAATAATTCACTGATCACATCTTCAGTGGCTGGTTTTGCGAACATTCTCCCGTAACTTGTCACTTTGAGCATACAGTATAGTTTGTCGCCTTTTTTCGGCCACGCTTCCTCAAAAGGCGGGAGGTGTTCAGTTGCAACAAGTGCATCCTTTGACAAACCTATATCGACAAAAGCACCCATATCTTCTACAACGTCTACAACTTCTACCCAGTCGTATGTATGTGCATTGATTTTAGGAATTTTCATCGTCGCTGCCAGTCTTTCTTCATGATCTACATATAAGTAGACCTCTACTTCATCACGATCTCCAATATCCTCTGTCATCTCACTGCGATGTAGGAGAACAGAATCTTCGCCATCTGTTAAAAAGTAGCCGTATTCCATCTCGTTATCTATTTGCAAGGTCAGTTGCTCACCTGGTCTCATGTTCTCTTCCTTCCTATCTGCCCTTAAAAGAGCGTTCGTTCATCTTTTGATTCACTTTATTCTACTATACTTCTGTCATCATGAACATCTCTAGTTCTGTTAGCTAAAGTGGACAAACTGTACTTGAATTATACCGCATACATCTGAACTCTCTTCGATAAAGTTTCTTCTTCCCCTATGGGCATGATAAAATAGACGCAATATCTATAGTTGGAGGTCATATGTGATGGCAAAAGAAAGTTCATTTGATATTGTATCGAAGGTGGAGCTGCCAGAGGTGCAAAACGCCATTCAAGCAGCACTGAAAGAAATTAAAAACCGTTATGATTTTAAAGGAAGTAAAAGTGATATTTCACTAGAAAAAGAAGAACTCGTTCTCATTTCTGATGATGACTTCAAGCTGGAGCAGCTAAAGGATGTCCTTGTGACAAAACTGATTAAACGAAACGTACCGACTAAAAACATTGACTACGGAAAAACAGAACATGCCCTAGGTGGAACCGTTCGCCAGCGTGCAAAGCTGATTAGCGGGATTGATAAGGACAATGCCAAAAAGATCAATGCCTTGATCAAACAATCTGGTATAAAAGTAAAGTCGCAATTTCAAGATGACCAAGTGCGTGTGACAGGAAAAAATAAAGATGATTTACAAGAAGTGATTGCGCTTATGCGCAAGGCAGATTTACCGATTGACGTCCAATTTATAAATTTTCGATAAATTTCAAATTTTCCATTGATTATTTCCGATTTTTTCGATACAGTTGATGGAAGTTCAATTCATTGACATGTTCATATCGCTTTCTTATCAAGAGAGGCAGAGGGACTGGCCCTGTGAAGCCTCAGCAACCGGTGTAGTAGAAATCTATTTTCTATGACCAAGGTGCTAAATCCAGCAAGCAACTGCTTGGAAGATAAGAAGAAGAATTTCCATACAGCCAAAAAGTCTTCTTCTTATCAGAAGGCTTTTTTTGTTACATAGAAATAAGGAGGAAACCAATGGGCCTATTACAAGACTTACAAAATCGCGTACTGATTGCTGATGGAGCAATGGGAACACTTTTATACTCTTATGGCATTGACCGTTGCTTTGAAGAATTAAATTTATCAAAAGAAGATGAAGTCAAAAGAGTGCACGAGGCATATGTGCAAGCTGGAGCGGACATTATTCAAACGAACACATACGGTGCGAATTATATTAAACTATCCCGCTACGGTTTAGAAGAAGAAACAAAACGCATTAACACAAAAGCTGTACAAATTGCCAAAGCAGCCGCTGGCTCAGCTTATGTCCTTGGAACGATCGGTGGCATTCGAACATTTAACAAAAATGCCTACTCTTTAGACGAGATTAAACGGAGCTTTAGAGAACAGCTCTATATCCTTTTAAATGAAGAGCCTGATGGATTACTGCTTGAAACATATTACGATATTGAAGAAGCAAAAGCCGTTCTTGAGATTGCTCGCAAAGAAACAGCGCTTCCGATTGTCATGAACGTCTCCATGCATGAGCAAGGTGTATTGCAGGACGGGACACCGCTAAAAGACGGTTTATCTGAATTATCCTCACTTGGCGCTGATGTCGTCGGCATTAACTGCCGGCTGGGCCCTTATCATATGATTCAGGCACTTGAAGGTGTTCCACTTTTGGAAAATTCTCATTTATCTGTCTATCCAAACAGCAGTCTCCCCTCCCTTGAAGAAGGCAGACTCGTCTATGATACAGATAATGATTATTTCCGAAAAAGTGCACTTGAGTTTAGAAATCAGGGCGCACGAATCATTGGAGGCTGCTGCGGAACAACCCCTCAGCATATTAGCGCCATGGCTGAGGCGGTCAAAGATTTAGCACCTATCACCGAAAAAGAAGTGAAAATATTAAAAGAAGAAATCATTTCCATCCAAGATCAACGGACAGAACCAGGTCTTGACGAGCTGGCTGTGAAAAAACGTTCGATTATCGTCGAGCTAGACCCGCCGAAGAAGCTGAACTTTGAAAAATTCCTCGTCGCAGCGAACGAATTAAAAAGTGCAGGCATTGATGCCCTCACACTGGCCGATAACTCTCTAGCTACCCCGCGTATTAGCAATGTGGCATGCGGCGCTTTATTAAAACAGCAGCTTGATATGCGTTCACTTGTCCATATCACATGTCGTGATCGCAATTTGATTGGACTCCAATCCCACTTAATGGGGCTGGACACACTTGGACTAACCGATATTTTAGCCATCACAGGCGATCCGTCTAAAATTGGAGACTTCCCAGGTGCGACATCTGTGTATGATTTAACCTCCTTTGATTTGATCCGTCTGATCAAACAATTTAACGAGGGACTATCTTTCTCCGGGAAGCCGCTCGGGAAAAAGACTAATTTTTCAGTGGCTGGCGCGTTTAATCCAAATGTCCGTCATATTGATAAAGCAGTCAAACGCCTCGAGAAGAAAATCGAATACGGTGCCGATTATTTTATTTCACAACCTGTATACTCTGAGGAACAGCTTGTGAAGATTCATGAAGAAAGCCGACATTTGGATAAACCGATTTACATCGGTATTATGCCGCTAACAAGCAGCCGAAACGCAGAGTTTATTCATCATGAAATTCCCGGCATTAAATTGTCTGACTCGATTCGTGAGATTATGGCCAAGGCAGGCGAAAATAAAGAAAAGCAGCGGACAGAAGGGTTAGCGATTGCCCGCTCTTTATTAGATACAGCTTGCGAATTGTTTAATGGTATCTATTTAATTACCCCTTTCCTTCGATCAGATTTAACAGCAGAACTGACAACTTACATCCATCAGAAAGAAAAGGAGCCAAACATCCATGCCAACTATCACTGAACAGCTCAAAAAACGCATCCTCGTCCTTGACGGTGCAATGGGCACAATGATTCAAAACGCCGATCTCACAGCAGAGGATTTCGGCGGAGAAGAGTATGAGGGCTGTAACGAATATTTAAACGTCACAGCCCCTCACATTATCTCCACGATTCACCGGCAATACCTAGAGGCAAGTGCTGACCTCATTGAAACAAATACATTCGGTGCGACGAAGCTCGTTCTCGATGAATATGGACTTGGCCATCTCGCCTATGAATTGAACGTAAAAGCAGCTCAGCTGGCAAAGCGTGAAGCAGACCGTTTGTCGACACCAGAATGGCCCCGCTTTGTAGTAGGCGCAATGGGGCCCACTACAAAAACATTATCCGTGACAGGCGGCACAACGTTTGAAGAGCTCGTTGCAAATTATGAAGAACAAGCCCGCGCCCTGATTGATGGGAAATGTGATGCTCTTCTTTTAGAAACGAGTCAAGACATGCTGAATGTCAAAGCTGGATTTAAAGGCATTCAAGAAGCCTTTCACGCAACCGGTATTGAGCTACCACTGATGGTGTCAGGGACGATCGAACCAATGGGCACCACCCTTGCCGGTCAAGATATTGAAGCCTTTTATATCTCACTTGAGCATATGAAACCAATCAGCGTCGGACTAAACTGTGCAACTGGTCCAGAATTTATGACAGACCATATCCGTACACTTTCCTCCATCTCAAAGTCGGCTGTCAGCTGCTATCCAAACGCTGGTCTCCCTGATGAAGAAGGACAATATCACGAATCCCCTGCTTCGCTTGCTAAAAAAATCGCCGCTTTTGCAAAAGAAGGCTGGTTAAATATCGTTGGCGGCTGCTGCGGTACAACGCCTGCACATATTAAGGCATTATCAGATGAAGTACGTCCGCTTCAGCCCCGCAGCATGTCGCATGAGTCATCACCGCATACCGTATCAGGAATCGAGCCCCTCATTTATGAAGAAGCGATGCGCCCCCTCTTTGTTGGTGAGCGCACAAATGTCATTGGTTCACGCAAATTCAAACGGCTCATCGCAGAACAAAAGTTTGAAGAGGCAGCAGAAATTGCCCGTGCTCAAGTGAAAAATGGCGCTCACGTCATTGATGTGTGTTTAGCAGACCCTGATCGTGATGAGATAGCAGACATGGAAGGCTTTTTAAAAGAAGCCATGAAAAAAGTGAAAGCTCCTTTTGTCATTGATTCAACCGATAAACATGTCATCGAAAAAGCACTCATGTATTCTCAAGGAAAAGCCATTATTAATTCTATTAATTTAGAGGATGGAGAAGAGCGCTTTGAAGAGATTCTTCCGCTTGTCAAGCTATATGGCGGCGCACTTGTTGTTGGAACAATCGATGAAACAGGGATGGCCGTCACAGCAGATCGAAAACTTGAAATTGCCGTAAGATCCCATGACCTGCTCACGAAAAAATATGGAATCCCTGCGAGTGATATCATTTTTGACCCGCTTGTCTTTCCAGTAGGTACTGGAGACGAACAGTATATTGGTGCTGCTGAAGAGACGATTAAAGGCATTGAGCGAATCAAAGCAGCACTGCCTGAATGTCTCACCATTTTAGGCATTAGTAACGTGTCTTTCGGACTCCCGCCAGTTGGCAGAGAAATATTGAATGCCGTTTATTTGTATCACTGCGTCAAAGCAGGGCTTGATTATGCGATCGTGAATACTGAAAAGCTTGAACGCTTTGCTTCAATTCCAAAGGAAGAAATCAAGCTGGCTGAAACTTTACTTTATGAAACAAATGATCAAACCCTTGCTGAGTTCACCCAATTTTATCGCGGGAAAAAGAAAACAGAGAAAAAACCAAAGATCTCCTTATCGCTTGATGAAAGACTGGCACTCTATGTCGTCGAAGGGACGAAAGAAGGCCTGATTGATGACCTTGCCCTTGCTTTGGAGAAATTTGAATCACCTCTTCATATCATCAATGGACCATTAATGCAGGGAATGTCAGAGGTAGGTCGGCTTTTTAATCAAAACGAATTGATTGTAGCTGAAGTCCTCCAATCCGCTGAGGTCATGAAAGCATCTGTTTCATACCTTGAGCAATTTATGGAGAAAAAGGACGCAAGCGGCAAAGGGAAGATTATCCTCGCCACCGTCAAAGGCGATGTCCATGATATAGGGAAAAACCTGGTCGACATCATTTTGAGCAATAATGGCTTTCACGTCGTCGATCTCGGAATCAAAGTAACCCCACAAACATTGATTGAAGCGGTGCAAAAAGAAAAGCCAGATATGATTGGACTATCAGGTTTACTTGTCAAATCAGCACAGCAAATGGTCTTGACCGCTCAAGATTTACAAAAAGCAAACATCTCTGTTCCCATTTTGGTGGGCGGCGCGGCGCTTTCACGGAAGTTTACGAAGATGAAAATTTCGCCTCAATATGATGGCCCCGTCCTTTACGCCAAAGATGCAATGGACGGTCTGTCTTTAGCGAATGAATTAAGAACGAACCCTCTTCAATTTCAAACAAAACCCTTAGAGGATCAAGAAACACTCCATAAGGAAAAAGAAACAACGCAGCCAAAAGCCGTGATTGAATTACTAGAAAAACGCGCGACACTTCCGGAGGCAGCGATATTCACGCCAGAAAATACGAAACGCCATTATGTACGGGATATTGATTTGCACCACATTATGCCCTATGTCAATGAGCAAATGCTGATCGGTCATCATCTCGGTTTAAAAGGAAAGGTCAAAAAGCTCTTGGCTGAACAGCATCCAAAAGCATTGGAGTTAAAACAACTGATCACAGATCTTCTTCAAGAAGGCAGAGAGAAAAACTGGTTTGCACCTGCATTCGTCTATCAATTCTTCCCTGCCAATTCAAATGGGAATGACCTGCATATCTATGATCCAGAAGCGCCTGACCGCGTCATTGAGACATTCCAATTTCCAAGACAGGAAAAACTTCCGTACCGGTCTATTTCTGATTATGTGCGGAAAAGCGGAGAGAACGAGAAAGATTATATCGCCTTATTTGCAGTGACGGCTGGTGCCCGCATACGAGAAGTTGCGCAGCAATTTAAACAAGAGGGTGACTATTTAAAAATGCATGCGGTCCAAGCTTTAGCACTTGAGCTTGCAGAAGGCTTGGCTGAACGAACGCATCAAGTAATTCGTGATAAATGGGGATTCCCAGACCCAGT
Organism: Bacillus sp. GbtcB10; assembly: GCF_019091365.1. Classification (NCBI taxonomy): domain Bacteria; kingdom Bacillati; phylum Bacillota; class Bacilli; order Caryophanales; family Bacillaceae; genus Bacillus; species Bacillus sp. GbtcB10. The sequence goes on along the minus strand of NZ_JAGXJP010000001.1, from coordinate 206,242 downwards.
CGATTTCACGATGGAGAAACGGTTCCAAGCCAAATATCAAGGTCAGCGCTATTCCTTTGGCTATCCAGCGTGCCCTAATCTAGAAGACCAAGAAAAACTATTCCATCTGCTGCAGCCAGAAAAAATCGGGATTCATCTCACAGAAGGGTTTATGATGGAGCCCGAAGCATCCGTTTCAGCCATTGTCGTTTCTCATCCTGAAGCTCGATATTTTAACGTTCATTAACAAAGAACCTCCATTCCAGGAGGTTCTTTTTATCATTAAAAATGACATAAATATGAAAAATTACGTTTATTTACCGATATTACAAATGAAAGTCATTTACTTAAAAGGAGATGTTTGTCATGTTCAAAAAGAAAATCGGGGTTTTATTGCTTACAGGCCTCTTTATCGCTAGCCCTCTTTTCCAATCACCTGCACAAGCGAGTGAAACTTCTACGAAACAAACAACATATTATACAGAAGAATTGGAGCATCTGTATCCAGACAGTGATTATGCAAACAATGATACGATGGACAAAGCTCAATTCTTACAGCACTCTCTTCATCTAAACAAGACCTATTTATATCACGAAGGCAGTATCTCTTCTATGAATGACATTGATTTTTATCGGTTCACCAGCTCTAAATTTGATGGAGCAGATGGCCGCTTTTCTATCAAACTCGTCAATGTGAAAGCTGGAAATGATTTCGATCTTTATCTTTACAATCAGAGCGGGTCACTCGTGTCTTCCTCTGTGCGAACAAACAACCAAAATGAAATCATCCATATGCCGAAAATTGCCGCAAGCACTGACTACTACTTAGCCGTCAAACCAAAGCAATTATTAAATGAAGAGGACAACATGTATCGTATAGTCTTTGATAAAAGTATTGAAAAAGGCACAACCAAACGATATGGATCACCTGCCACATTGAATAGTTTCAATGAAGCCGGATCTCCCAATTCTTCTTTTGATTTAAGCAGCTTGCCACAGGATGCCGTTGTCACTGGCCTGTCATTAGAAGCTGAAAAAGGTAGTACAAATGCATATAATTATGTATTCACGGTCTCTTCCTTAAAAGGCGGAACAGTGAACGTACCTTGGAACGGTCAAAAAGTTGACATCTCTTCTTATAAAACAAGTCAAGTGCCGGCAAAAGACCGCTTTTTTGTTTCTTTTAATGCAACCGAGGTTCCTCAATTGATCGGTGGACGGTTAATCAAAGTAGGCGTTGTCTCAATTAAGAACTTACAGCTCACCTTTGAATATGAATACAATCGTGACCTCAATTATTAAACTATACAAAAGGAAAAGGTGCTCCCTTTTCCTTCAGATTGTTGACAAAGGGCTAAAATGAACTTTATTTTAGCGCTTTGTCTTCTTTTCAGCGTGATAGAAAACCTTTGCATTCTAGGAAGGACGAGCATCGGCGCAGAGCGAATTTGACATTCGTGAGCACCGAAGCGCAGGACTGACACCGAATGCGAGGGTTTGTCTACACGCTGAAGGAAAAGGTATCCCCTTTTCCTTTTTCTTATGCGTTCTTATGGTACGATACATAGAGAGAAATCAGCTAAGAAGGAGTTGCGTGTATTGCCAAACGTTATTCAACGATCTTTAACACTTGATGACATCCCAGATCTTGTCGCATTGTCAAAAGAGGTCGACTGGCCTGATTACAATGCGGAAGAGCTCACATCTCTTTTAACAAATGGACATTTTACCGGTTTTACAACAACTGACGGACAAGTCATTTCATGCGCAGGACTTTTTCAATATGACAGAATGGCATCAATTGGAGCGGTCATTGTATCTGAGACACATCGAGGCCTCGGTCTTGCCCGTCAAATGATTGACACACTGCTTCGTCATAGTGATCCAAGTGTCCCTGTCGTTTTAACGGCTACTGTACAAGGACAGCCAGTTTATGAAAAAATCGGCTTTCAGACAGCCGGTTATATTCATACATACAAAGCACAAAAAACAAATCCTAGTGCGCTTCACGTGTCACATCAGATTCATCTTTTTCCCGCTGATGAAACGCACCTCCCGTCTATTGAAAGACTGGATGAAAAAGGCGCAGGGACCAATCGATCAAACTTCTTAATAAAACGAATGGAGCGAGCAACATTTAAACTGATCGCAAAGGATGAACACCACGAAATCACCGGCTTCGCGTTTGGTGTGGAAACACCAGCTAATCTAATGATTGGCCCGCTTGCAGCAAACGATGAACAAACGGCGCTATCACTCATTCAATCACTTCTCACGTCTTATTCTGGCGCCTTTCGTATAGATATGCAGGAAGAAACAGCTGAACGCCTGCATGCATCACTTGTAGAAGCAGGATTTACGAAAACAAACGTCGCACATTTTATGATGATTCGCGGGAACGAAAAGCAGAACGATCCGGCGCTTCTCTATTTCCTGGCCTCACAAGCATTTTCTTAAAAAATCAAAAAGCTGTAGACAGATGTTGTCTACAGCTTTTCTTATTTACTTTTCGCCTACGGATGAGAGAACTTGAGCGAGTGCATTTGTGACCTTGCCATGCTCTGATGCATGCGGCCGGTCATCTCCATCTCCATAGCCATAATCAATCATGCGATTACGGTTTAAGCAAAGCTTTGTCAGCTGAGGCTGGAATAGATCAAATAAAGCAAAACGATCTTTTAGCTGTGGAAATTGCTTTTGATACTGCTGAATTTCTTCTGCAAGCAAGCGCCAAAGCGTCGTTTCATCTAACAGATTGTGATTGTCTAACACGTTTGACACGTAACGAAGATTGCAAATAAACAGGCCTGTAAAAATAAATTGTACAAGACCCTCAGGCGGCTCACTACGCAGCACTTCCTTTAGATCTTCTTCTAATGAAGCCAATTCAGGCAGCGGTTGATCACTAATGTTCACATCATCAACAAAATCTTTGATGGCCAAACGATGCGGCTTGTGATCTTTTAATACAAGAATTGTATTTTGTCCGTGCGGTGAAAACACCGTGCCATATTGATACATAAAGTGCAGAAGCGGCGGCATGACAACATGGAAGAATGACGCCATCCATTCTTTTGCTGACAGACCCGATTTTTCAATGAGCTGCTTTAGATAAGGCTCGCCTTCATGATCCTCATAAGTCAGTGCCGCCAGCGTAACAGGGCTCTCCCCTTCATCTAAATACGTATAAATGCTTTCTCTAAAAATGACCCCAAGCATTTCAAGGTATTGATATGGCGCACCAGGTAGCTTGCTGTAATAAGGATGATCAACATTGATACTCGCATTCTCACCTGGTAAAATCACGCGGCATACATCGGATAAAAAGGCGTCTTGATCGGCAATTCCTTTAATATGCGCTGTAATACGTGGCGCAATAACCGTACGTTCTGATGGGAGCCCCCGGTACACTAGCGTATTTAAAATACTCATTGGCAGTTTAATATGATGCTTGCCTTTATTTGAGATGTTCGTAAAGGTTCTGATCGATTGCTGTGGAATATATTGATCCAGCCCTTCTCCTAAATACACAATACGGCGCATGGCTAAATCTTCGGGGAAATGCTGGATGATCATATGCGTCCACTGCCATTTATGAACAGGCATCATATAATAATCAGCCGCATTCAGCCCTTCATCTTTTAACACACGTTGGAATTGACGAATCGTGACTTCGTCTAATTCTTTGGCAATGATGTGCTCATAGTTCTCATGATCGACCGCATGGAATGTCGCAAGTTCTCGGTGAACAGCAATCCAAGACAGCTGCACACATTCCTGCCTTTCAGGTGCATAGGCTAAGTAATCATCGTAGCTGAATCCAATACGCCCTTTGTTATAGACGATCCAAGGATGACCCGTCATCTCGCCTTCAATCCATGCGTAATCTGTATCCGTTAACTCATCTGCACGAAGTGCTTTTTTCGACAGCAAATGAACATCCGCTAACAAGGTATGGTGAAGCTCTTTGATCAGATGGCCAGTTGTTTCAGAAGACATTGGGATGATTGGCTGAATGTCTAGTAAAAACACAATGGCACTAACATCCTTTGTCCATGTTCCGTCTTGACAGCACTCGATCGATTCAGCAATCGTATCAAAACTATCAAACAAACGAGGTTTTGCGAGATAACGATATTTCTTCTGTTCGTGAATGATTAATTCGTATTGGGCGATGCCATCCTGATGATCTAGCTGAACGGGATGAAGCATATCCTCATACATATATTCGGACAGCATTTTTGCCACCATTCGTTGGTTTGCTTTTTTCCAAGCAGCAGGATTGACCGCTTTTTTCAATTCATCTTGTACACTCATCGGTTCATCCTCCTTACCCTTTGATTTCTTCAAATGTATTTGCGTGTTTATGTGTACCGAATGTCTGGAAAACATGCTTTTGATAAAGTGGATACACAGGTCGACGAGCCAGTTCATTGATAATGACACTGTTTCGGTACGCCCCTAGCCCTAAATCTGGTGCGCCTACTCCATGTGTATGAAGCTCTGCATTTTGTACAAAAATATCATTTTCACCTAAAGTATTTGTTTTCAATCGATATTCACGTTCAACCTGGAAGCGTCCTTGATGATCCCACTGAATATGATGGGAAATCGGATCAATAAATGGCGGTAATACAGATTGATAGCCCGTTGCCAAGACGACAATGTCTGTCTCATGCGTAAAGGATTCCTCTTTGACCCATTGATTGCATGAAAGCGATAAGCCGTCCCTCGTTTCCTCAATCAAATTGACCTCCGTCATCGCCTGCAACACGGTGTTCAGCTGCTCTCCGCAAGCAGAACGTTCATAAAGCAAGTGATAAATATCTCGGATCATCGCTGAGCTGATGCCTTTATACAGCAAATCTTGCTGCTTTAATAGCGCATCTTTTTTAGGTTGCGGAAGCTCATAAAAGAAATCAATATAGTCTGGAGAGAAATACTCAAGACCCAAATTTGAATATTCCATTGGGAAAAACCCTTTAGAGCGTGTAAACCAATGAATATCCTTCGCCTCATCGTCTGATAAAATGTCATAGAATACTTCTGCCGCACTTTGACCAGAACCGATGACCGTCACGGATTTTCCTTTAAAACAGCCTTCTTTCTTTCGTTTCAAGTAATCAGCAGAATGAAACACCCGATCCCCTAAAGCTGGCTGAAGAGGTGCTGGTACCGCAGGCTGTGTGCCGATACCTAAAACAAGATGCTTACTTTCAAACACCTCTACCGTTTGATCTTTCACATGACGGACATGCACTTCATATCGTTTTTCTCCAGCTTTTTCAACAATGGAGACAGATTCGACATTCATGCCAAATCGGCAAGAATCTAATTGATCCGCGACCCAGCGGCAATAATGGCTATATTCCTTGCGCGGGATATGGAAGTCTTCTAGAAAGTAAAATGAATACAAACGGTTTTGTTCCTGCAAATAGTTGAGAAAGCTATATTTGCTTTTCACATCCGCCATACTGACAAGATCCGCTAAAAAGGGGACTTGAAGTGTTGTCCCTTCAATGAGCATACCTGGATGCCAGTGGAACGCTTCACTTCTTTCAAAAAACAAAGCGTCAATTTCGTTTACTTCTTCAGATAATGCAGCAAGCCCTAGGTTAAATGGTCCAATGCCAATCCCAATGACATCCACTACATTATTTTGCTTGTTGAACCGCGTCATGGTTATACTTCCTTTCAAATCGATCTCGATGACAAAACATTAAAAGACCTGTTTTATCTGGTAAAGTGACTGGTTTCACACGTTCGAATCCACACTTTTCAAAGACATGAATCATTTTTTCGTTCCGAATATCTGGCTCAGCCACGATTTTTTCTGTTCGTTTGTTCTGCTCAAACTGAAATGCTGTCATGGCTTGAAGCAGCGGAGCCGCAAATCCTTTCCCTACATAATCTGGCTCTCCAATTAACAGGTGAATGCCTTGATCATGCGGAGAAGGCTGATAGTACGATTCAATGATATCCCCTTTCACATTGTATGCTTCAAAATAGCTCATCGGCGTGCCATCAATGGTTCCTAAATAAAGGGTTTGATGCGGATCATGAATGGCCTGATAAAAGTGCTTTTCAAAAGCAGGAAATGGAATATTCAAATGCCAAAATGGGTGGACATACTCTTCTTGCATCCACTTGTGGACAAGCTGGACGTCCCGTTCATATTCAGCGCGAATGAACCCAATTCGATGCCTCATCCAATCAGCGCCTCCTTATGTAAAAAGAGCGGATTCAACACAGACGTGTACCTGGATTGCGTTTCTAAAGAACCCGTCAGCTCATCCATATCTTCAAACCGCGTGAGTAAGTTCGCTTTTGAAGGCAGCTCCTGTGACCGGAGAAGACTGTTCGTCAGCTCAGATGCACCATATGTCTCTTCATGCGCAAGCAGTGTGTCTCTAATCAGGGCTAATAAATCTTCTTCTTTTGCAAGCCCCTCTGTACCAAAACCATTCACAAGACCAAACAAATGATTAAAGAAGAAATAGTAACGCAGTCTCTCAACCGCTACATCGTCTGCACAAATGGTTTCACTTCTGACGCTTAAGTTTTGAACAAGCTTCGCAAGCTGATCCTTTTTCGATTCGCTATAATAGTAGCCTTGATTGTCACGATAATAGAATGTGTGCGGATATCCATTCTTTAGCTGTACGACAGCATTTTGCTGATGGGCTTCAAGGGCAAGACCATACGTTTCAAACAGCCAAAGCATCGGCTCTAACGAAATCGATAAATATTGTGTGAACCAATCACGGCTGACATCTTCTGTTGATCTGCCTTCAGCGTCTGCTAATTCATGGATAATGCCTGAAAGGCGTGATTTTTCTCCGTATGCATGATCCTGACATAGCCCTGCAATTAAGCTTGCCCCTTTTTCATGATGCAAAAATGGATTTTGACGAATGACGACTTCAAAGCCAGATTCCGCCTCATCCCCTTGAATAGATAGATACGCAGGATCTTCAATCACACGGAATCCAGAAAATTTGTCATATAAAGAAACGCCTAATTCTGTTTTTAAGATACGAGACATCTCAACTCCACGATCAAGTTCCTTTTGTTTGTTAACGCGTAAAGAGTTTGTGATCTTTACAGGGACAGAGAATTTGAGCATGTACGCAGAGTCTTTTTGATAGACCGTTCTAAAGGAAGATGTCGCTGTGTATTCAGACCCTAGTGGCCCTAAATACGCCAGCTTTCCGTCCTCTATATAACGCTTGACGAACGCTTTCTCCATCACCACTTGGACTTGCAGCGGATGAATCGGAATCAGGACATATTGACCGCCTTCTGTTAACGTCGTCAGTCTCTCTTTTTCTTCTGGCATCTGGCGCATGAGCTCCTCAAACATGAGGCTTGCCGCAGACTGTGAAATTGAAGAATCCTGAAGCACAATTGACGGATGTGCTTTAAAGTAATGAAGTTGGAAAGAGCCTTTCAGCTCAGGAGAATAAATAGCTTCCTCCTCTTCTGTCATTCCTTGTCTGCTTTTTGGTGTAGGATGCGTTAAATGCCCAAGAAGGAGTGACTGCTCCGCTTCGATATATTCAAAATCAGCTGAAGAAAGAGCTGCCCGATCACTTTCTCTCTCTCTGATGAATCGTTCAATATTCCGGCAGCTTAAAATGATGCGAAGCATGAACTCATCCTCTGCATCTGTGCGGCCGTATTCAATGAGAAGTTCCTTTGAACATAAAGCAACAAGTGTTGTATAATCGACGATCGTCCCCTGTTGCTCACTGCCTTGCGGGCGAAAGCGAACAGGAAAATCAAAGAGATGACGGCCTACAGGCGAAAAATATCGAATCGGAATGACAAGCTCAAGATCTTGTTTTGCTAATGCTGCTACAAATACAAGTGAGCCGTCTGCTTTTGTCTCTTTCTTTGCAGATCGATCAATTCCTGTTTCACGTAAAAAACAGTTTAAAAAGCTTTGCATCGTTGCATTTTCAGCCATTTGTTTATATTGACTCAACGTAGTACCCTCCCGGATTGAATATGAGCGATCCCGATATCAACAATGTCAGAAAGGATTTCCTCAATATGTGTAATAGTCGTTCTCGGATTTAACAAAGTGAATTTTAAGCATGTTTGACCATCGGCTACTGTTTTTGCTACGACAGCCGTTCCTGTTTGGAAAAGTGTGCGATGAATGACTTTATTGATGTCCTCTGCTTGATGATCATCTATAAAACGAAACACGACTGCATTGATTTCTGGATCAGGATTGATCACCTCAAGATGCTCATTTTTCTCAATCAACGTAGCCACATCTTTCGCAAAATGGATGGTATGGTCAATGATACCTGCAAATCCTTCTTCTCCAATCATACGCAGAGAGAGAAGGAGTTTTAGTGCATCAAACCGGCGCGTCGTCTGAACAGATTTATTCACGAGATGCAGAATGCCTTCCAGTTCATCTTCCTTTGGATTGAGATAATCTGCATGGTAATCAATCAAACCAAAATGTCTTTTATCCTTTAGTAGAAATGTCCCGCAGGAGATCGGCTGATAAAATTGCTTATGAAAGTCGATCGTGATCGAATCAGCAAGCTCGATGCCATCTAATTTTCCTCGGAACGTTTTGCTTAATACAAGCGCTCCTCCATAGGCAGCATCTGCATGAATCCACAAACCGAAAGGCTTCACCATGTCATATATGTCACGTACAGGATCAATACTGCCAAAATCAGTTGTCCCGCAAGTCGCCACGACTGCAAATGGAAGCAAATCCTGCTCCTTAAGCTCCATAAGCTTCTTCTGCAAATCATGCAGGTCCATTCGATGATGTTCGTCTGTCTCAACTAACACAACAGCCTGTTCACCTAAACCTAGCTGAGATGCTGATTTTTTCACAGTGAAGTGGGCATTCTTGGAGCAAAGAATCCGCATACGGTTTGCCTCGCTCGGCAACCCTTTCTGCTGTACATTCCATTGCCAAGTGTTTTCGCAAAATGCATCTCTTGCTAAAAGCAGTCCCATGTAGTTAGATTGGGTTCCACCGCTCGTAAAGGTCCCATCTGCTCGTTCTCCATAAGAAAACTTTTCACATAACCACTTGAGGATTTCCTCCTCAACCAAAGATGCAATGCCGCTTTGATCAAAGGAATCCATTGATTGGTTAAAGGAACTTACGATCACCTCTGCTGCCAGAGCAGGGATAAGAGGTGGGCAATGCAAATGTGCCAGGCATTTAGGATGTGACACATCAACCAAATGCGGTAAAAGGTGATTTTTTATATCTTGAAAAACAGACTCAATGGATTCACCAGCCGGTTGAATCTGGAATAACGATTCGACATGAGTCGCTAATTTCCCAGGCAATATCCCGCTATACGGTCCTCTGCTTGTTTGCCACTCTGCCAGTAAACTGTCGATGGATGCGTAGAGAGCCGCTTGGAAGGACTCCCTCCCAAGCTGGCTTTGTTGAATAAATAATGAATCGACAGATGGTTTAGTTGACTGCATCGTAAACTGCCTCTTTAAAAATCGTGATGACTTTTTCAAGCTGTTCTTCTGTCATGATCAAAGGCGGTAAGAATCGAATCACACTTCCAAAACGGCCTCCTGTCTCCACAATTAAGCCTTTATCAAAACAATTCTTTTGAATGAGACTGGCTAGCTCTGGATTTGCTGGATAACTGCCGTCCACATCCTGTTTCTCATCTGGATTCACAACTTCAACACCAATCATTAATCCTCTTCCTCGCACATCACCGAGAGCAGGCACTTGTTTTTGAATGTCTTTTAGATTGGCCTGCATACGCTGACCAAGCGCTTCTACATGATCAAGCAGATTGGTTTCTTTTATAAATTTAAGCGTAGCAGTTCCAGCTGCCATCGCCATTTGATTTCCTCTAAACGTGCCAATGTGTGCACCTGGATTCCATTGATCTAAGTCTTTGTCATAAATCACAACTGATAGCGGAAGGCTTCCCCCAATTGCTTTTGATAACACAATGACATCTGGCACAATACCAGCATGTTCAAAGGCAAACATCTTACCAGTTCGGCCGATGCCTGATTGAACCTCGTCAATAATAAGTGGAATTCCTTTTTCTTTTGTGATTCGTCTCATTTCTTGTATCCATTCAATTGATGCCGGGATGGAGCCGCCCTCCCCTTGCACCGCTTCAAAGATCATGCCTGCTGGCGGGAGAATTCCACTCTCAGGGTCATTTAATACACGCTCAATATAAGAGCTGGAAATGCGATGTGAATCTTTACCGCCAATTCCAAATGGACAGCGGTATTCATATGGATAAGGCAGGAAGTGAACATCTGGCATTAATCCTTGTACTCTTTCCTTTGGCGATAAGTTGCCGCTTAATGACATCGTGCCATGCGTAGCACCATGATATGCCCCGTGGAATGATAGAATGGAACGATTTCCCGTCGCTGTCTTGACTAGTTTAATTGCTGCTTCTATAGCATCACCACCAGTTGGTCCGCAAAATTGAATTTTCGCTCTTTTTGCAAACTCCTCTGGCAAGTGAGAAAAAATCTCATTCACAAATTCTTCTTTAATCTCTGAAGTGATGTCCAGCGTATGCAACGGTCTTTTTTCATGAAGCATACGTTCAATAGCATCTATAACAACCGGGTGATTGTGACCAAGGGCAAGTGTTCCTGCACCTGCTAGGCAGTCATAAAATTCTCTACCATCTGCATCTGTCACGATCATACCTTCGGCTTTTTGCATGGCTAATGGGAACCGTCTCGGGTAAGACCTTGCATTAGATTCTCTTTGACTTTGCTGCTCTAAAAATTGCTGATTTTTAGAAACGGTTTTGATGGACATAATAAAACACTCCTCCAATTGATAAAGATTATCATTTTCATTTACTAGCCTAGAGGATGTAAGATACGAAAGTCAATTGTATTCAAAAAGATGATTCTAAAAGCATATGAATGCTATATTCTCTTTTTAACGAGTAATTTCGTGTATTTTTTACAAACATCTACAGCCATAAGGCGATATAACGTTTGATGATGAAAAATGTTGAAAAAAATTACAAATCAATTCTCCTGGTTCTTTTGCTCTATGCGTTGTAGCTCCCTTGTTTGATACGGGACGGCCGAATGAAATGAATGTAGTAAAACAAAAAATGAACGTTATTTTATCTTGATATAAATGGTTATGATGGTATAATTTCTCTGAAAGGAAAGGGAATCGAGGGAGATCTGATGATTTTAACGAAGCATGACCTTCACCACTACTTGGCACAAGATCAGAAAGCACTTGCCATCAATCGAAAAAGACCAAAGTGGCTTGGGGATGATATTTGGAAATATCAAAGATATTTACGAAAATATGAGTACTATACGAATAGCGGTGCTACGTTACGCAAATGGTTTTATCGTTACTTACATAAAAAGAAAGGCATGCAGCTTGGCTTTGATATCCCAATTGGTGTATTTGGACCTGGGCTCAGAATCAACCATACTGGGCTGTTGATTGTAAACAAGCATGCCAAAATCGGCGCGTTTTGTGATATTCATCAAGGTGTGAATATCGGTCAAAACCATCATGAAAAAGATGTGCCCGTCATCGGAGATCATGTATGGATCGGCCCTGGCGCTAAACTGTTTGGAAACATTTATATTGCGAATCATATTTCCATCGGAGCAAATGCTGTAGTGAATCGCTCCTTTCATGAAGAGCAGATTGTCATTGCAGGTGTCCCTGCTCAAAAAATAAAAGAAAAAGCCCTTCTTTATGAAGGACTTACTTGATCAAAACAGTGAGCCACATGAGATAAAATAAGATGGTTAAACATGAGGATCATCCTGCCCGAGCCCACCACCTTTTATCCTTATGATGCTATGGCGCCATCAAACCATCAATCGGTAGCAACTTGAACTAAAAAAAATCACCTATGATGTATGTACAGCCGTACTCTCTAATTTGCGTTGGAGTACCCGAAGACCAGCATGAGAAAGTACAAGACAAAGACGAGGATGGCAATCGCATAGATGAAAACGGACACAACCAGTACTGTCCAGCCCAACCCTTTTCTTCCTGTTTGAATGAGATATATTCCAAGTGTGAAGAGCCCGAGTAAAAGGCCTAAGATGGCCCATAACCATTTATTTTTCCCGTGTTTTGGTGCATCAACGAATAGGTAGATTGCGACTAATATGGATACAAACCAACCTGTAATCCATTTCACATTCATCCGCCACCCTTCTTTTTCAATTTATTGAATCTTACTATACTTTTTTCCTAATCTTAAAAATAACTATTCAAATGAATGGTGTGGAAGGCTTTGCCATTCTTCTCTCAGCATGCCATACCGCATCGAATCATAATACTCCCCTTGATAGTAACGAACCTTACGCAGTCTTCCCTCAAGGATAAACCCGCATTTCTCTGCGCAACGCATCATGCGTTCATTTCCAGACCAGGTGGTCAGACCGATGCGTGGGATATCGATGTGTGAAAAGAGTTCATCGATCCATAGACGCAATGCCTTTGTTCCAACGCCCCCATTCCAAAAACGTGAGTCATAAATAAGAATCCCACACTCCAGCCAACGTGTGCGTTCATTCTCCCAATAATAAGAAACTGTGCCCTTTAATTCACCTCCTACATCAATGCCAAATAGTTTTGGCAGGACAGATTCATCCTGTAAATAGCGTTTTTTAAATGCAGCAAGCGATATGTCATGTTCAATAAAATACGGTGCATTCCACTTTCGATAGGCCTGGTCTGGTGCTTTAAACCTTAAATGCCATACCACTTCTAAATCGGTTTCGTCTAATGGACGTATGCTCACAATCTCTTCTTTTTTTCCTTTCATCTGTTCACGTTCCTTTACTTTGTCGTTCTTTTAGCAAGATGACGATACTCGATAGGCGTCATGCCTTCATTTTGCCGAAACAGCTTTGAAAAATAAGTAGGGTCATCAATGCCTACATGTTCTGCAATGAGGGCTATTTTTTCATTCGTTGAAGCAAGCAGGCTTTTGGCTTTTTCAATTTTGAGTCGATTGATGTACTGGCTCGGCGTCAGTCCGTACACGGTCTGCATGCACCTTGTCATGTAATCAGGATGATAATGAAGAATCTCTGCCAGCTTCTCCATCTGTAATTTTTGCGTAAAATGACGTTCAAGATAGTGAACCACTTCTGAAGCGACAGTCTCCTTTGCACTTGGAATATGAAATGCTTCTTTTTGTAAATGAATGAGCATTTCCTCAAATTGAAGCTGCTTTTTGAGCTGAAGTTCAGACGCATCATCATTTAAAGCGCGCATCGCTGAAAGATGCTTCTGTAGCACGCTTCCCCCTTTCACTTTTCCTTTTCGGGGCAGACGAAATTCATAGCTTGCTGCTTTTTCAAAAGTGGCTTGATTTTGCTTCATGTCAAACCAGTGTTCTCTCGGCCGATCTGTAAACTCAAATGGATCAATTGAGAAATGCAGCCACTCATAAAGTGTTTCTTCTTTGCATGGCAGATGTCCACCATGGGCAAGTCCCGGTGATAAGATGATATATTCTCCCTCTTTTACGTGATGAGGCACCTCGTCTTCTGTGATCCATAGTTCCCCTTTCGTGACATAAAGAAGATCAAATACGGTGAAAATTCTGGAGATATGTCGTTCTCCTGGATGGAATACACCTTTGCCTGAAGCAATATAGACTGGAAATGGCGGTACAGTAAATGTAATAAACGGACCCATATTCATCCCCTTATGAAGTCGGATTTCTCCAATAAGTTTCGGTTTCATCTCTTCTTATTATAGTCGATGCAAGGTACACTATAAATCGGATTTATACGAAAGAAGGCGATGTGATGAAACCACAAGCACTGACAATACAAAAGGTTCAAGCCAAAAGTGAAAAATCCCACCCTTCATTATTTGCATTAACTTGGCCTATTTTTATCGAAATCTCTTTATATATGCTGATGGGCAGCGCAGATACACTGATGCTCAGCCAGTATTCTGACAATAGTGTTGCCGCAGTAGGGGTAAGCAATCAGCTACTAAATCTATTGATTGTGATGTTCAGCTTCATTACGACTGGGACGACGATTGTCATTGCGCAGCTTTTAGGAGCGGGCCGCAAGCAGGAAGCGACCCTAGTTGCCTATGTATCACTAGGCACCAACTTCCTCATTAGCTTTGTGATCAGTCTTCTTATGTTTGTGTTAGCTGTGCCCATCCTGCATATCATGGGATTATCAAGCGAGCTCATGCCAGATGCAACCGTCTTTTTACAGATTGTCGGCCTGCTGTCTTTTATACAGGCGCTCATTATGACCTATAGTGCTATTTTAAAAAGCTATGGATTCACGAGAGATACGATGTATGTCACCATCGGTATGAATCTGTTAAACGTTGCTGGTAATTATTTGGTCATCTTTGGACCATTTGGCTTCCCTGTATTAGGTGTCATGGGTGTTGCTCTTTCCACATCATTTGCACGGTTGATCGGTCTAACAGCCATGATCCTCATTGTTCGACACCGCATTGGATTGCGGTTTTCATTCAAGCGAATGTTTTACATCCAGCGAACGCATTTAAAAAAACTGCTAAAAATCGGCATTCCTTCTGCTGGAGAACAGCTTTCTTATAATGGCTCTCAAATGATTATTACGCTGTTTATCACATTTATGGGCACGCAAGCACTGGCAGCAAAAGTCTATACCCAGAATTTGATGATGTTCATTATGTTATTTGGTGCCGCCATTAGCCAAGGAACACAAATCTTAATCGGGCGCCTGATCGGGGCGAAAGAGTTTGATGCGGCCTATCGAAGATGCATGAAAAGCTTATACTGGGCCATTGCCATCTCACTTCTTTCTTCGACTGCTTTATCTTTATCATCGACGCATTTACTTACTTTTTTCACTAGCAACAGTGAGATCATTCAAATCGCGAGCCTCCTCCTCATATTGACGATTGTTTTAGAGCCTGGACGTTCTTTTAATATGGTCATCATCAACTCCTTGCGGGCAGCTGGTGACGCGAAGTTTCCTGTCTATATGGCGATGATTTCAATGTGGGGCATCGGCCTTCCGATCGCTTATTTATTAGGCATTCAACTTGAGATGGGCCTGATCGGGGTTTGGATTTCTTTTATCGTGGATGAATGGGTAAGAGGTATCTTCATGTATAGGCGGTGGCGTTCAAGGGTGTGGATGGATTATCGATTTACTTCCACATAAAAAGGACTGCGGGTGCAGTCCTTTCAGATTGTTGTCAAAGGGCTAAAATGAACTTTATTTTACCCCTTTGTCTTCTTTTCATTACGTAATATCTTCTAAAATAAGTGCTTTTTCTTGTGTTGAAATATATGACCGCTTCGTAAAGACGCGGTATTCGTTTTCTCTAGTTTTATCTAGAATAGCCTTATAAAAGTGAGCAGCTGCTTTCACTGGTATCCTTGAATAAAGTGGGAATTCATGGAGATGGTCAAAAAATTCCTCATAGTATGCCTCTGCCTCAAACGCAATATATTCCCATACGTGCTGGAAGGCTTGATTGACGATCCCTTCTTGTAATTCTTGCTCTGTATACCCAAATTGATCCATGACTTGTTTTGGCAAATAAATGCGGTTCCTTTCCGCCTTATCCTCACCAATGTCTCGAAGAATATTGGTCAACTGCATGCCAATCCCAAGGGAAATCGCTGCTTCTTTTAGCTGTTCTTTTTTACGCGGTGCAATGATCGGAAGCAGCATTAATCCAACTGTACTTGCGACATGATAGGAATAGATGAGCAGTTCATCTAACGTTTCATATCGATGCTGCTCTAAATCCATCTCCTGTCCTCGCAGCAGGTCACGGAATGGGGCTTCATCCATACGAAACTGTTGAAATGTATACTCCAGCGCCACCCACATTGGATCATCACGATCTACTTTTCCTTGCAAGAAACGATCAAATGCCTCCTGAAAAGACGTCAGTTCTTCCTTTGGTGAAGGAGACTCATCTACAATGTCATCCGCTCTCCTACAAAAGGAATAAACAGCCCAAACAGCCTGTCTTTTCTTTTTAGGCAGCATGGAAAAGGCACGATAAAACGTTTTTGAATGAGTTTGAATGGTCTCTTCACATATTTTCAATGCTGTTTGCACATCAACCACTTAGCTTCACTTCCTTTCTGTTGTTCAGATCTTTAAGCAGTACAGAAGCCATGAGCTTTGCACTTTGCATCACGATCGGTACCCCGCCGCCGGGATGGATGGAAGCACCTACCGCATATAGATTGTCTACATCTGCAACCTTTACTTGCGGGCGAAACACACCTGATTGAAACAAATTAGGAGCGAGTCCAAAGCTGCCGCCTTCAAACAATCCTTCTCGCATTGAATCATTCGGTGTTCTCACCTTATGCCAGACAACCGCCTCTCGCAGCTGTGGAAAGCCTCTTTTTTCAAGACGCTCCACCATTTTATCCACAAAGTCTGTCTCTTGTTCCCAGTTGATGTGATCTCCTGATGGAACAGGAATGAGCATATATAGGACACTGCTGCCTTCTGGGGCAAGGGATGGATCGATGGTCGATGGATTAAACGTATAAAATGATGGATCTTGAGGTATCGTTTTCGTTTGGAACACCTCTCTCATATGCTGATCAAAGTGTTCTCCCATGAAAAATTGATGAACAGGTGCTTCATCGTATACTTTGTTTAACCCTAGATACACCATCACGCAGCCGGAGGATGGAACGTATTTACGCCGGTCTTGTTCACCTAAACCAAGCTGTTTTAACGCCGCTGGATAATCTCCGTTCATCACAAATGCATCAGCTGCTATGTGCTCATCATTTATTTTTGCCTTGACCACACGTTTCCCCTCAAACTCAAATTGTGCGACTTCTTCACTTTTTCTTATGTGTACACCCGTCTTTAAGAGCTGTCTCTCCAATATATCTACTAAACTCGCATATCCGCCTTTTAAATAGTAAATTCCGTGTGCGTGCTCACTATATGAAACAAGCGAATAAATGGCGGATGCTTCATACGGATTTCCTCCGACATAGAGGGTTTGAAGTGCATATGCATCTCGGAGGCGCTCATCTGAAAAATATTTTTTGAGAGAACTTTGAACGGTTCGATATGCTTTTAATTTCATTAAAATCTTCATGTTCGCTTTTGTAAAAAAGGTTCGTTTTTCATGAAATGATTTTTCTAGAAAAGCTTCCTGCCCTTCTTGAAACCGATCCGTCATTTCTTGCATAAATGTTAAATATCCCTGTTCTTCCTTTGGAAATACACGTTTGATTTCTTCTAGTTGTCGCCGTGTATCAGAGTATTTCGTGTAGGAAGTTCCATCTTGATAGTGGATCGTATACAGCGGATCGAGCTGCAAGAGATCAAGAGATGTTTCATCAATGCCTACGTCATGTAAAATGCCTCTTAACATATCAGGAAGTAGGACAATGGTCGGACCTTCATCTACTTTATATCCTTTCTCACGTACAAAAGCAAGTCTCCCGCCGAGCCGTTCATTTTTTTCAACAAGGGTGACATCATGTCCAGCTTTTTTTAAATAGAGGGCTGAGATCATTCCGCCAATACCGCCGCCAGCAATCAATATATGTTTTTTCATGAGGCGCTCCCCTTTTCTTGATGTGGCACTCTTTTATGCTTATGTTTCTCTTTTGACAGAATCGCATTTGTCGTAATACGGGCTGATTCTAAAATGGTTGGCAATCCACTGCCTGGGTGGGTTCCTCCACCAACGAGCCAGCAGTGTTTCAACTCATCAAATTCATTATGCGGCCTGAGTACCATCATCTGCGTCAACTGATGTCCAAGATTAAATGTAGCTCCTTCATATACATACAGCTCTTCTTCCCAATGCTTCGGCGTGATCATCCGCTCGACTTCAATATGCTGCCTGATATTCTTAAAGCCCGTTTTCCGCTCCAGTGTATCCAGCACAAGCTCTCTAAATTCTTCTTGATGCGCTTCCCAGTCAATACCGCTTTGATTATTGGCAACGGGTGCTAACACATAAAGAGCGGACTTGCCTTTTGGCGCAAGCGAATCATCTGTCACACTTGCATTTTGAATATAAATGGACGGATCATCCGGCAGCTCAAAGGTTTTCGTAATCTCTTTGACGAACTTCGCATAGTCATCGGAAAAAACGATGGTATGATGCGGCTCATCATATATCGTATCTAAACCTAGGTACAGCATAAAGGTGGAGCATGAGAATTTTTTCTTTTTCAGTTTCTTCTCGCTATATTTCTTTAAAAGACCCGGCTCTACAAGCTTTGTCATCACGTGTGCAAAATCACCATTTACGACGACCTCATCTGCCTGTATTTCTTCACCGGTTTCTAAGCGAATGCCCTTCACTTTCCTGCCTTCCGTCAGCAACTTGTCAACTCCAGTTGATAGATGAAGGGTAGCCCCAGATTCAACAGCTGCCTTTGCCATCGCTTCTGACAGCTGATTCACTCCGCCTTTCGGATGATAAACGCCTGTGTCATGCTCCATAAAGGAAAGAATTGAGAACGCTCCTGGACATTCCCAAGGTGACATCCCTAAATATTTTGATTGGAATGTAAAGGCATATTTCACTGATTCATTTGAGAAATAATCCGACAGCACATCATATAAGCTTTTATTTAATGAGAGCTGAGGAAGTGCTTTGATGACTTTTGGACGCAAATAATGATGGAAACGATCCATTTTACTTTGTAGAATCGGCGTTAGGCGGTCCATTTTTCGTTTTGTGTCATTCATAAAACGTACATACCCTTCGCCCTCACCAGGTGCAAAGGCTTCTAGTCGTTTGTACATTTCGTCTCGATCTCGAATCATATCAAGCTTCTCATCTTGAAAGATTAATCTATACATTTCTTTTAATTCAATCACATCTATATAATCATAGAGATTTTTACCGGCAAAGGTGAATAGTTCCTCTGCAATATGAATCATACTGAGAAAAGTAGGACCTGTATCAAACGTGAAATCACCAAGTTGAAACTTAGAGTTACGTCCGCCAACAAAGGACTGTTTTTCATATATATGAACATCATGTCCTTTGCTTTGCAACATCATAGCTGCTGCAAGTCCCCCTGGTCCTGCTCCGATCACAATGATTTTCATTATCCTTTTTCCTCCAAATTAATTCACTTTAAGTTAATTATACAAATTAAAACTGTTAGTTCAACTTTTGATGTGCTCTAAAAGTCTCATGTTATGTATCAAAAAAGCCGACTTCCTTTCAACAAGTGCAAGAAAGCCGACCCTTTGTTATGCTTCTATATCAATTCGATATGTTTCAAACCAATGATGAATCTGTGCCAAATGGGCAATGAGCTGTGGGCCTTTCATTAACTGACCATACCAAGGGACCTGGAAAGAAGCCCCTTCCGTTTCAATCAGCTGTTTTAATTGATGTGGATCTAAAAATTCATGAAGCACAGAATCCTTTTGCGCGAGACAATCTGTTAACATCTCTTTTACCGCCTGAGTATAAGCAGGATGATGTGTTTTCGGATAAGGGCTCTTCTTGCGATAAAGCACTTCATTCGGTAAAATTCCCTCTAATGCTTTCCTCAAAACCCCTTTTTCCCGATTTCCATACATTTTCATTTCCCAAGGAATATTCCATACATACTCAACAAGACGATGATCTGCGAATGGTACACGTACCTCAAGGCTCGCCCCCATGCTCATACGATCTTTTCGATCCAGCAGTGTTGTCATAAACCAAATCATATTTAAGTAAAAAAGTTCTCTTCGGGCTTTATCTACTCCAGTTTCTCCATCTAAAAGAGGGGTTTCTGCCACGGTTTCTTCATATTTGCTTTGCGCATATTCCTTCAGTGATAATTTCTTTTGCCATGAGTCTTGAAGAAGCTGAATGCGTGCTTCCGTTGATCTCATCCACGGAAATCCATTGGTTTCGCTTGCCATGTGAAACCATGGGTAACCTCCAAAAATTTCATCTGCACATTCACCTGATAAACCAACAACAAAATCCTTTTTAATTTCTCGGCAGAACCATAGTAAGGAAGAATCAATATCTGCCATCCCCGGCAAATCTCGCACTTCAACCGCTTCTTTCAAATAAGAAGCCAGCTCTTTTTGCCCGATGATACAGCTGTGATGATTCGTTTGAAACGCTTTGGTCATTCGATCAATCCACGGCCCGTCAGCATTGGGCTGGAATTGACTTGCTTCAAAGAATTGATCATTTCCGTCGTAATCAACGGAATACGTATGCAGCGGGGCTTTCCCTATTTTCTCAAAGTGCTTGGCGGCAATGGCCGTAATGGCACTAGAATCCACTCCGCCCGATAAAAACGTACATACAGGCACATCAGAGACGAGCTGTCTTGTAACGGCATCCGTAAAGAGTTCCTTCACGTGCTGAGCGGTGTCATCAAGCGAGTCTGTATGCTGCTTGCTTTTGACATTCCAATACCTCCACACACGCAAACCATCTTTTGAAAAGGTTAGGGCATGTGCCGGCCTCAGCTCTTTCACCCCTTTAAATACGCCTTGCCCTGGTGTTCTAGACGGCCCTAGGCCAAAAATTTCTGATAAGCCTTCATGATCGACTTTGGCTTTCATCTCAGGATGAGCCAGAAGTGCTTTGATTTCTGAACCAAACAAAAAGGAATGATGACGTTCTGTATAGAAAAATGGCTTGACACCGAGCCGGTCTCTCGCTGCAAATAATAATTCACGCTCACTATCCCAAATGACAAATGCAAAAATTCCATTAAAATGGGTCACACACTCTTCCTTCCATTCTGTATAGGCGTGAAGAAGAACCTCTGTATCAGAATGCCCAAGAAAGCGGTGCCCCCTTTTGAATAATTCTTTTCGTATATCCTCTGTGTTATAGAGTTCTCCATTGTATACCACCGTATAATCATGGTGTTGATGGGTATATGTCATCGGCTGCTTTCCGCCTTCAACATCGACAACGGCTAACCGTTTATGGCCGAAAAGAACGTGCTCACTTTTCCACGTATTTGTATCATCCGGCCCTCGTTTAGATAATGTATCTGTCATTTGATTGATTACATGATCCTGTTGGATGAGCTGCTTTTTAAAGTCTGCCCAGCCTGTTATTCCACACATCATCATCAGCTCCCATCCGTTTTTCATCAAGTGTTCTCATTTAGCCTTTCTTAGTTTATGCATCGTCTCCTTGATAGTTGATTTGTCCTTTTTTCTTCCTGTGTATAGGACAAGCTTCATTTGGTAAGAAAAGAAAGAGGAAAGGAGGTTTTGCGAATGGAGAACCGCATGACCTATCTTCAGCAAAACCACCCAAAATGGTGTAACGGGTACTTACTGATGGAAAACGGTCATTGTCTGATTGAAGACGAAGAAGGAGACATCATGATGCCTGAAAGCCTTCAAAGTTCTATGATCTGTTTGAAAGAAAAGGATCGATGGACAAAAGGAGAATTGCTCGGGTCTGTCGTTCTTTGTGATAATGGGAAGTTGATGGAGGTAAAAGGCGGTGAACGCATTCAATATACAGCGTCTCTTTCTAAAGGGTGGCTTGATTTGCTTATGTTCGTACCAGAAAGCGTCTTTTATCAGATCATTGACCATGTAGAACAGCTTGGCTTTTCCGTCTATGATTGTGTCTTCTCTTCCTTCCATCCTTCTCATCGCGTGTCTTTTTTTCAGTTTTCAGGAGACATGCAATCACTTGCCCTTCAATGCAACCATCATTCGGGTACAAATCAAGTTCAATTGGAATGGACGACGTCTGACGGTCACCGGCTGATGTCTCAGTTTGATCTCACATAAAAAGGGCACTGCTTTTGATAAGCAATGCCCTTTTTATCTTAAAAGATATGGAAACCGATCGGCAGACGTAAGCCGAGAAGAATGGTCACAATAGCAACCACGATAAAACCAATGAATACACCCGTCACCGATTTTCCTTTTTTCTTGCGTACAAGGACCATTTCCATGAAACCAATCACAAGAATACCAAGTATCATTTTTCCAACATACTCGCCCCCGTAACCCGGGATTTTCATTCCTGTGCGAACATACAGCTCTACACCCGTTGCAATAATAATCAAGTAAAATAGGCGTACGATCATATGCACAATTTTAGCGCCTTTATCGTTTTTACCTGCTAATGCAAAGGCAACGAAAAATAAGATAATACCTAGCACCCACGCTGTAATATGTAAATGTGTTCCCATTTGTGATTTCCCCCTTTATCAGAACAATTACCTTCTCATCGTACCACGAAATAAGTCGAACACAAAGCGACAATCCTGTGTCAACACGCCTTTATTTGACGCGATTTGATAACGTCCCAATTGGTTCAATTGTTACTTCAACCTGATCGCCTGAGGCTAAAAATTTTGGCGGTTCAAAACCTTTGCCGACTCCAGAAGGTGTACCTGTTGCAATGATGTCTCCCGCTTCCAGCGTCATCCCTTTTGAAAGAGTTGACACAATGTCTTCAATTGGGAAGATCATTAATTCCGTACTGGCAGACTGACGAACCTCTCCGTTTACCTTTGTTTCCACATGGAGTGCTCCATGATCCTCGATCACTGACTTGTGAACGATATAAGGTCCCATTGGACAAGTTGTATCTAAGCTTTTTCCTATGAAAAATTGTTTGTGTTTTTTCTGCAAATCTCTTGCCGTTATATCATTTAAAATGGTGTAACCGAAAATGTAATCTTGGACCTCTTCTGGAGCAATATTCTTTCCTGTTTTGCCAATGACAATGGCAAGCTCCCCTTCGTAATCCAATTCACTTGTCACATCTTCATGGAGAAGAATGTCCGCTTCATGCCCTACAACAGAGGTAGGCGCCTTTGTAAAGATCATCACGTCTTTAGGAATATCTGCCGCACTTCCCATTTCCATGACGTGATCTTGATAGTTTTTCCCAACACACATGATGTTTTTCGTTGGTTTTGGAATTGGTGCATGGAGTGTCACGTCCGAAAGCGGATAGACATAAGAGCCGCGGTCTTCTTCTTTTTTCTCCGCCCAATCAAGAAGCTGTTTGACGTGTTCGACAAACTTGTCCCCCATGTTGATGCATTCAAATAAAGAGTTTGGCAATGTTTCTAGCTCAAATAGTTTTGCTTCTGCCTTTTTGACGTCCATCACCCATTCATCATCAATGACGACCCCGATAAACAATCTGTTATGTATCTCACCTGTAAAAAACTTCATGTCTTCCCCTCACAATCTTCATTTCAATACATTATGATGTCTCATTTTTATTTCTCTACGAAATAAAAAAAACCCTTTTTTATCATACTCTCTTTTAAAAAGGGTTTCAAAAATGAAGACCTGACATTTAGCGGTAGCGTCGATACTCCCACATATTCCCTTGATCCCATTTACGATCAACATTTCCTTGATGGCGGGAATGATGTTTTTTCTTTCCGCATCTTCGGCAAGAGTGACTCCGTTTATGGTGATGAGAACGTTTAGATCGATGGCTGCGGTGTGATTTGCGGCAGCTTTTCTTATGATGTGATCTGTGTTTGCTGCGGCATGATTTTTTTGGTTCACTCTTTTTGCTACGGCAAGACTTTTTGCTTTTATACGACTTTTTACTTTTGCATGGTTTCTCGCTCTTTACACTTTTCTTTGAGCAGCGACTTTTTTTAGAGCGATAGCTTTTATGGCTTTTTTTGCTGCGATGTGACTTACGGCAGCCTCCCCCACCAAAGAACCAGTGACGGCGATTTGAATGACGAGAACGAGATGATTTGTGCGAATGTCCCGATTCAGGTTCACGATCTAAGTGATGATCACGCCCCTCACTTCGAAGTGAATCAACTGCATGTTCAATATGCGAATGATCAAATGTGCTCACGAACAATTCCCCTCCCAATCTGTGCTCTGACAAAACAAACAGACAAAGCTGTTTATCTTCTCTGCTTTATGTTACGAGACTCGATAGACAAGTGTTCTTGGCGAATGCCTCTTTCTTAGAAAACTCCATGAATACCTACCAGCAGGTACAGGACATTCCTTCATTTTCATATAGTGGAGGAGATATAGGAGGGTGATGAACGCATGGACACAGAACCTTTAAAACAACTGGATATCTGGATTCATCCAAAAGATCTCATGGATTTAAAAAAGGACGTATGGAACGATGAACCCGTCGAGGCCATTCTGAAAACCGGCCAAACGAAGTCACATATTTATGCCTCATACCGAGGATCACACATCCGAAAGCTCAAGAAAAAATCCTATCAAATTGAATATCGAAAACCAAAGCAAAGACAGGGCGAATCCCTTTTTCACTTAAATGCAGAGTACAATGATCCTTCTTTCATTCGCAACAGGCTGTCTTTTTATTTCTTTGAACAAATGGGTGTGTTCAGCCCGTCCGCTTCTCATGTGTTTCTGACCATTAATGGAAGAAAAGAAGGCATATATTTAAAAATAGAATCTGTAGATGAGCTGTTCCTCCAAAAACGACAGCTGCATGGTGGCGGCATTTATTATGCTGTAGATGATGACGCCAATTTCTCTCTTTTAAGTTCATTTGATAAAAAGCCAAAAAAACATCTTCTTCTCGGTTATGAGAAAAAAACGGGAACTCCTGAACACGACAAGCAGCTGAGTGAATTTATTTACTTTTTGAACACCGCAAGGGACGACACGTTTGCAAATAAGATTGAGCAGTATCTTGATGTGACACAATATTTCCGCTGGCTCATTGGTGTCGTGTGTACCCAAAATTTTGATGGCTTTGTTCATAACTATGCCCTTTATGTGAATGATCAAGGAAGGTTTCAAGTAATGCCTTGGGATTATGATGCGACTTGGGGTCGTGATATTCACGGAGAAGAAATGGCGTTTGATTATATTCCAGTCAGCGGTTTCAATACATTAACCGCTAGATTACTAGACATCCCTGCATTTAAAATAGACTATTATGCCCTTTTCCAGCACGTACTAGATACACATTTTTTAGAAAAACGGCTTCTCCCCATCATTGAGACATGGCATGCTTCGATTGAGCAGCGAATTGGAGATGATCCATATACGAAAAACCGACAAGACATGCTGCGTTCAGAGCGAGAATTAATCCGACAGTATATCAACAAAAGACGACGTTATTTACAAACTGAGATTAAAAAAGAGACATCGCGCCTGTAAAGACACTTTCGAATTTTGTCACTTTAGTTCTCATATTGACGAAAGAGCTTTTTTTATAGAAAAATAGGGTATACTAACCATATCCTTCTATTTGATAAAAAATGTGAGAGTTGGCGTCCGTTATGATCAATTATGAAATTGAACAAAAAAGATTACATTTAATTGAGACCGCAAAAAAATTCGGAATGAATGCCGAAGAAACCATCAGGTGCAGTCAAGAGCTTGACACACTCTTAAATAAAGGCATCAAAACCACCTCTAAAGAATGCTCGAATAAAGGGTAAACCATACACTTCATTCCTCTCATCAAAGTTCTTCAAAAAGACAATCACATATTAAAAGACCCATCATAAGCTATGGTGAAACGCCCAAAAACGAAGTGCCCTATTTTTCTAAAGGATGTGCACCGCTATGCCGGCTATTGTTGGAGCCTTTAAAGTAAATGCCGTCGGAACGAGCGGAGTCGTTCATGTTGGAGACTGCATCACCATTTCTCCAAATAGTCAGGTTAAAACGTTTGCCGGCGCAGGCAGTTTTAACACTGGTGATCAATTACGCATTAGCAACTATAAAAGTGTGACAAATACGTATGATAGTGATGTCATTGATCAACCGCTTGTTGGTAACTTGTAAGGAGTGAGAATCCGTTGAACTTCTATATTAATCAAGCGATACAAATTAATTACTTACGTGTGGAGTCTGTGAGTAACTCATCCGTTCTGCAAATCGGAAGTGCTGGATCAATCAAGGCACTCTCCAATCTGTATAACACTGGAAGCTACGTAGAGTCAGCACCTGCCGCAGCAGGCACACAAGGAATTCAAGAATCTCAAGGCGCAAGCACAGCACCTTTTGTACCGCTTCAGTCACCAACAACATAAGTTCATCTGCAATCCCCGGAGGTGTATGCATATGTATGACTATCAAAACAACGCTTCACAATTGTATGGCATCATTCAAAAGCAAACACAGCAAATCATGATGCTTGAAAAAAGGCTTAACGAGCTTCAGCAGGAAATGCAAATGATCAAAGATAAACCGACAACAACGATTGAACGGATTGATTATCAATTTGATCAACTGAAAATCGAGCGGCTGGAAGGCACATTAAATATCGGCCTCAATCCATCTGATCCAAATAGTGTTCAAAATTTTGAAGTGGGCCAAACAACAACCCCGGGAATTGGAATGATGCAGCAAGAAATGGCTGATCAATCTTTCAATCAAACACGCCAGCTTGTCGATGCATTCTTAAATGAAGAAGCTCCACAGCTTCTTGAAGAACTAGAGCAGCGATACGAAGGCTCGCTTGATGAAAGCAACAAACACCATATCATTGAGGACATTCGAAAACAAATAGACAGCAGAATCAAATATTATGCGGGGCAGCTACCACAAAGGGAAGATATGACCCCGCTTCAACGTTCCGAGCAAATTGCTGAATATGTGAAACATGATGTCAAACGGGCAATCGAGCACTTTTTAGCCCATATTCCAAATGAAACGAAAGGAGAGGAAAACGGATGAATTTCACAGTCGTCAACCGCAACATCGAAACCGGAAGCATTAAAGTAGTTGGGGTATCGTCCTCTTCCCTATTTATTATCGGGGACACGGATCACGTACAACTGTCATCGATTTTCGATACACCGCCAGAATCATTAATTATTGGACCGTTTGTTCCTCTAGCCCCTCGATAATGATCAAGCGCACATCTCAAGTGAAGTTCTCGAAGGTGAATTCTGTCGGGATTTCAAGTGTTGTTCAAATTGGTGATACACAAGAGCTATGTCCGAACGTGAAGGTGTTAGCTGTTCAGCGAACCATTAGTTTGTTTTATGGAAATGAAGCTGAAAACCTAGATGCAAAAGAATTTGAAGTGTATTATGAGCCGATCCCATTGATGCTGCCAGAACGAGCGGTTAGAACGGCCTTTTATCATGAAAAGCCTCTCATTAAAGTGTCGTCCATTCATGTAGAAGGGGTCTCTTCCTCCTCTATCTATCAAATTGGCTCTACTTGCGGAATAAATGCCGTTGCGCGAGTGAAGCATATTCGAGAGTTATTTAGCAACAATGACGAACAGCCGCCAAACTCACAATTGGACCTACCTGCGCATATGATGGTGATATGACTTCGAATAAAGGATGTCGATTATGCCAGCAATTGTCGGACCCATTTACATTAACTCGATTTCTGGGGGCGTCGTAAACGTCGGTGACTCATTTTATCTTTCGCCTAAAAGTTCTTCAAAATCTGCTTTAGGCTCTGGAGCGGGGAATACCGGAGATTTCTTGATTTTAAATAATGGCATTAGCGCCACCAACTATGTGGATCCTGACTTAAATGATCAGAATATGGTAGGCAATGCATAAAGCGGCTCCTCTTCACTCATTTCATTTAGAGGAGCGCTTTTTTATGTTTATTTCTTTCTGCGTTGTCTTGATTTCTTTGTTTTGACCAGCTTGCTTGCCGGCTGCTTTCGAATCCATTTGATGTACGGAACAAGCTTTTCATCTTGTCTTAGTGCATCCAGCGTATTCAAACGTGCGGCAAGCTCCTGGTTTGTATAAAGAGCATGTACCTGTTTATGGCAAGGGATACACAGGAAGGCAGTCGGTAGAAAGGCCCCTCCCTCTTCTCTTGGCGTCAAGTGATGTTCCGTAAGGACGACCTCTTGTCTTCCGCACAGCTCACATAATCCAATCGTTTGCTTTGCCATCCTGAGATCACCTCACTTTACATTAATTCCATCGAGACTGTTGTTCCTTTCCCTCTTGGATCTGCTGGGTGGACAATCAGTTTCTTTGGCAGTCTCATCTTTAATTCTTCCACATGGCTAATCACACCAACGGCCAAATTTTGAGACTGTAGCTTCTCTAATGCTGTAATCACCGTATCTAACAAGTCTTGATCGAGCGTACCAAATCCTTCATCTAAGAAGAAGAATTGCAGCGGGAACTCACCTCTCAGCTGAATTTGTGCAGACAGAGCAAGGGCAAGTGCTAAAGACGTCAGGAAAGTTTCTCCCCCAGACAAGCTGGATACCGGACGTCTGACACCTCCATTGGCATCATCCCGCATCACAAAACCGCCCTCTGAATCGACTTCAATGGCATACCTTTGTCTTGTCAAAATCCCAAGACGATGAGAAGCATCACGGCTGACACTTTCTAGCTGTTCTTCTGCTAGGAACTCAACAAATGTATTCCCTTTAAACACAGTTTGAAGCTTATCCAGCCGGTCAATTTCTTGCTGCAGTTCTTCAAGGCGTTCATGAATGCTTGCAAAGCGCTGATGGTTTGCTTCAATCACTCGCAGATGCTCTTGTGCAGATCCACTCAGCGCTGTCGCTTCTTCAAGCGCTTTTTCCGCCGCTTCTTTTTTTAGTTGAATGTCTGTCCACTCGTCTTCATCCAGCGACTCACCTTTTAACAGTTCAGAAATTCGCTTTAAGTTTGCTGCACATTGCTTTCTTTTATCCTCAAATTCATCAATTTCCTGTTTGACTGTAAGACGTACAGATCGATCCATTAAAGCAGGTGCTATCTCCTGAGGATGAGCAAAAGGAGTAGATGCTGTTTCTTTTTGCCACGCTTTCTCAGCTTCTTGTTTTCGCCGCTTCGCCTCTTGGAGCTGACGTTCACTGCTTGAGAAATGGCTTTGTGCCTCACTAAATAATTGCTGTGCATGCTTAAATTGCTCGTACGATTGCTGTTCTTTTTCATTTAAATGAGCAAGAGATTGTTGAACTTCGTCCAGTTCATCAGAAAGAGAAGCGGCTTTTAAAGGATATCGCTGTAAATCTGTTTCATATTGATCGATCAGGTGTTGCTGGCTTCCCAGCTGATGCGCCAGCTTATCGAGTTCCTTCTCTAGATCGTATATGGCTGTTTGCAGATGCTCTTTTGCCTGCTGTTTTTCCTCTAGAAAAGAAATACTCTTCTCAATACGCTCTTGATAACCTTCCGCTTGTTGATCCTTTTCATCAATTTGTTGCTGCATTTCCTGCACTTGGTTGATTGTCAGGTGAGGAAAGGTCTGTTCAAATTGCGTCAGTTGTTCGGAAAGCTCAGATCGAAGCTCCTTGATCAGCATGTCTAGTTCTTGTATGCGCTGCTGCTCAAATGTCAGTTGATCTTTGACTTTGCTCATTTCTGCCGCTTGATCATAAGTGACGTCCATTAAACGAGCTCGTTTGCTTTCGATTGCTTGAATATCTTGTTTTACGCCTTTCCATTCTTGAATCAGCTGGTGCAAAGACTGCGGATTCTGTACTGCTTCTACTGCTGCAGCTACTTCAGAATCGGGGGCTTTTTGAGATAAAAAGGAGAACTGTTTAACTAATTGATTGGCATGCGTTTCAAGCAGCTGCTTTGCAGCAAACATGTCTCTAGCATATTCCTCTGCCAGCTTGAGCTCTTTATCCATTTTTACAATCCATTCATCAATTTGGGCAACCGTTTCTTCATGGACATTGTCTATCACAGCCTTTGGATCATGATGAATCGATCCACAAACAGGACATGGTTCACCGTCTACTAGCTCTGCCGCTAATTCTTTTCTTAATTCTGCCGATCTGACAACATCACGCTGTTTTAATTTTTCTTGTTTTTTGTCCTGCTCTTTATGACTCCATTCTGTAAGACCTCGTTCAAATTCACATACATAAAAATACAATTGCTCTATCGCTTGAAACGATTGATTTATTTTTTCATGATGATCTTTTTGCTGTTTTTGAAGCTTTTCATACGATTGTGTCGCCTGTGCTGAACGCTGTCTTAGCTCCTCAATCTTTTGTTCTTCCTTTTGAATGCTCACATTCATTCTTTGAACATTTTCACTGAAACGAAGTGCGTCTTGTACAAGTTTCCGCTCTTTGACAGAGACTTGTAATTGTTCCAGCTCATGCTTCAACTGTGTTTGTTTCGCAAGCGCACGCTCTAATAAAGATTGCACGTTTTCGGCTTCCGCTTTTTTTTGAGTCAATTGCTGCGCTTTTTCATGGTTTTGCTGCTCTAGTACGGTCTTTTCCTGAAGAGCTGTTTCTTTTTTTCGTTCAATTTCTTTTAATTGAATCAGCTGCTCTTTCTTTTGAAGAAGCTCTGGCTCATTTTCCATTTTCTTTTGCCGCGTTTGCTCATACTCCTGCGTCATTTGATCATAGATCGTTCGTTGATGAAGTAAATGTTTTTCTGCTTCCTGCTTCTCTTTTGATGCTTGAGAGAGCTGCTTTTCAGCCTTTGTTAATGCATCCGCATAAGGCTTTAATGTCTCTGCCTGCTCTGCAATGTGAAGTTGATTCTTTTTCTCTTCCATCGTGGATGCCAGCAGATTGAGGTTGTGTTGTTCCTTCTCGTACGCTTCTTGTTCCTTTTGATACTGCCAGATGGCTTGCGCTTTTGTAAAAGCAGTGAACGCTTCGTCCCGCGTTTGTTTTTTCTCATGAAAAATAGCTTGCGCCTGCGCAGCTGCTTCTTTAGCTTTCGCTAATGCCTCTGGACCAGCTTCTCCTAATCCAGTCAGTTCAGCCAGCAGTTCGTTTTTCTGACCATAGTGTTTTTGAGCCTTTGCGCGTAAACGTTTGACGAGCTGATCACCATATTTCTCCAAATTAAACAAACGCTGCAGCATTTGGCGTCTGTCGGCTCCTTTCAATGAAAGGAATTCCGCAAACTTTCCTTGGGGTAAAACAACCGCTCTCGTAAAATCGTCAATGGTTAAACCAAGTAATTCTTCTATTTTACGATTGACCTCACTTGCTTTATCTGCAAGAACTGTCTGCGTATCACCAATTTCAATCAATCGGCATAACGTCGTTCTAACCTTCATTTCATCTGCCCTTTTAAAGGCACGTTCCACTTTATAAGAAATATGGTGTTCCCTTTGCAAAGCGAACGTAAAGGAGACAGACAGCTTTTCTTCAGCTTGGTTCAAAATACCATGCGTATTATTGAGTGCACGTTCGACCTTGCCATAGAGTGCTAGTGTCATGGCATCTAATATGGACGATTTTCCGCTTCCAGTCGGTCCAAAAATACCAAACACACCTGCATCACATAAGGAGCTAAAGTCAATGGTTTGCTCTTCTCTGAAGCTATGAAGTCCTTTAATGGTTAGCGTGATCGGCTTCAATTCGCTTCCTCCTCTTGCATGTCATTGGCAAGCTCTAAAAATAGCTTGACGGTTTTTTCATCAGGTAGACCTCCACCTGTCTGACGCTCATAAAATTTCACGAACCGCTCTTCAATCGAGAGCTTTTCCACTTGTTTTTGTTCTTCTTTTTGCTGTAACTCTTTAAACTTTGGTCTAATATGGACAAATCCACTATGCTGTTTTCTAAGCTGATGAATTTGTTCGATCGACAGCTGATCTGTTAAGTGAATCTCTAAATCAATCCAGGCTTGAAGATCCCGCTTTTCATCCAGCCAACTGTGTACTTGGCTCAGCCCTTCAGTCGCCTTCCACTTCATAAGTGGTTTACCGCTTGATAAAAACACTTCTTTCCAGCTTGCTGTTTCATTCGGTTTTGCATCCACAATGGTGACTGATTTGGCGTAGCCTGCTTCAGAAAAGCTGTATGCAAGTGGAGAGCCAGAATAGCGGGCAATCGTTTTGGCACGTTTAATGGTTTGGGGGCGATGCAAATGCCCCAGTGCGACATAACAAGCCGCCTCAGGCAGACTTTCGGCCGCAACGGTATATGCGCCTCCCACTTCAATCGGCCTTTCCGAATCCGTTTGACTGCCACCTGCCACATAAATATGACTTGTTGCGATATTAACCGTATCCGCCTGAAATTGGTTGCTTAAATGTTGAAACATTTGTTGTATTTTTAAATTGTACTGATCACGGAGCAGTTTCTCTTCAAATGTTTCAGCCAGCACCTCGTTTAGCCTTGCTTCGGATGGGTAAGCGAGTGCGGCAATAGATAGACGTTCACTTGCAGAAGGAACATCGACATGAATTAAATCATTTGTCGGATATCCAATTAAATGAATCCCCTGCTCATTCGTTAAAGGAGATGCGGCTGATAAACGGTCTGGGTTATCATGGTTGCCAGAGATCACAACCACCTGACGCTTTCCTTTATCAGATAATGCAGACAGACTTTCATAAAAAAGCTGTTCTGCGCGAGCAGGAGGGTTCACTGTATCAAAGGCATCGCCTGCCATCACAATGACATCAATGTGTTCATCCTTGACGATTTGATTTAATTCATCTAAAAACTCCGCTTGCTCCTCAAGCCTGCTTCGGCCTTCAAGGGTTTTCCCTAGATGCCAATCCGCTGTATGCAGAATCCTCATGTGATTCACCTCTCATTCATTCCACCTATAAAGAAATTTCTAGATTTCCATCAAAGAAATAAAGGATTTTCTCCTCTAATGTTCTGTTTGTTAAACGCTCTACCGCTGCTGTATACAACGATATTTGCGTTTCATAGCGTTTTTTTAACATCGCTTCAGCTTCCTCTAAGCCACCTGAGAATCTGCCAGTCACTCGATCTGTTTTATAATCAAGTAAATAGAGCTTGCCATCTGCTTCAAATAAACAATCAATCATTCCTTGAATGAGCACAGGTTCACCTTCTGCATCAATATGGCTGTATACCTCTTTAACCGGTAAAACCATACTAAACGATACTTCTCGTTTCACCCAGTCCGCTTTCCGCAGTTTTTGACCAATAGCAGTAGAAAAGAAGGCCACAATTCCTTCTCGATTGATGGACTGGATTTGTTCATCTGTTAGTAAGTCTTTCTCTTTTAAAGAATGGAGCAGCTCTTCTACACGAGATTCATCATATGGTTCATTTGAAGGAAGAGGGATATGCTGCATGACTGTATGCATGGCCGTCCCTTGTTCTGCGGCTGTGAGTGTTTTTTTCTTCATAAAAGCCGGTCGTTCGTACAATGTCGCACGAGCTTTTCGAACGGAAGAAGGCACACTGTATTCATCCTGTATTTCTTTCATTCTTTTGATCTCAGAAACTGACTGCTTTGTCCCTACTTGGGAGGCCGCTAAATATGGATATCGCCATGAAAGCCTTTCTTTTACTTCCTCCTCGTAATCGCCATATCCTTCAACAGGCACCCCTTCCATTAATGCTTGTACCACTTCGTCTTGTTTTTGTTTTTCAAGTAACATGTCTTCTTTTAGAAGATCGGACGCTTGATGAAAGGTGATAGAAAATGATGATGGATGAGAGAGAACGACTTCTCTCGATTCTTCTAAAAGAGATGACATCGCTTGATGACGGATAAGAGCAGGGCCAATAAAATCTAAGTATGTTCTCGCTTGATAACGTTCAAAATCAGGGAGGAGCCAGTCGTCTCCGTTTGCGGCATTTTGCCACTTGCTTAAAGCTTTCACTTGATTTTTGACAGAACCGACTAAAAATAATTTTTCTTTCGCCCTTGTGAGCGCCACATATAGAACCCTCAGTTCTTCAGATAATAGTTCTTTTCTCATCTTTTTTTTCATCGCGATCAGCGGTAATGTTGCATAACTAATTCTCAGCTCAGGATGAATATATTTGCTGCCAAAACCTAGTTCTTTATCGAGCAAGTAGGACTGATTTAGATCCATCATATTAAAGTTCCTGCCAAGTCCTGCAGTAAACACAACAGGGAATTCGAGTCCTTTACTGCTATGAATGGTCATCATGCGGACAACATCCTCTGTTTCACTGAACGTTTTTGCCGCTCCAAGATCATCTCCACGCTCTTGCATTCTTTCAATAAATCGAAGAAATCGAAACAGTCCTCTAAATGCAGCCTTTTCATACTGTTTCGCTCGATCATATAAAGCCCGAAGGTTTGCCTGTCTTTGCTTACCTCCTGGCATCCCGCCGACATAATCTAGATATTGTGTATCTCGGTACACTTCCCAAATCAGTTCTGCTACCGAATGCTGAATCGAAAAATCACGCCATTTGCGTAATTGAAGGAAGAAACGCTCCAGCTTTCTGCACGTCGGATGATCAGAGTGTGTCACACTCATAAATGCCTTCACAGCATCATAATAAGTGCCTTTTTTATCACTGGTTCTAATCAGTGCCATCTCATTTTCGTCTAAATAAACAATAGGTGACCTTAAAACAGCAGCGAGCGGAATATCTTGATATGGATTATCAATCACTTTTAACAAAGAAAGAATGACAGATACTTCTGTAGCTTCGAAATAACCTGAGGAAAGATTCGCATAAACAGGGATTCCCTGCTTCTTCAACTCTTCCATCATTTGCGGAGCCCACGGCATTGATCGAAGCAAGATCACAATGTCTCGATACTGCAAGTTGCGGGTCAGCTGCTGTTTTGCATCGTACACTTGAAAAGGCTGTTCTACCAATTCTTTTATTTTCTTTGCAATCACTCTCGCCTCAAATTGTACCGTCTCTAGCTCTTCTCGTTCTTCATCGCTTTCTGTGTCGTGCTGATCTAAATGAACAAGAAGCATTTCTGTCGTCGTGTCTTCGCTTTGCGGATAACTCGCTCCAAGCTTTAATTCAGCTTGTTCATCATATTCAATTTCTCCAACCGTTTCTCCCATCAGCTGTTTGAACAGAAAGTTGGTACTGTCTAAAACATCAGCCCGGCTACGGAAGTTTTTATTTAGATCAATTCTTTTACCTGTTTCATTGCTGTCTGCTTTAAATTGTTTATATTTATTTAAAAAGAGCATCGGCTCTGCAAGTCTAAAGCGATAAATGGACTGCTTCACATCACCAACCATAAAGCGGTTGCCTTCGGCAGGATGTTTTCCTTTAGACACGAGCTTTAAAATCGTTTCTTGGACAAGGTTTGTATCCTGGTATTCATCCACGAGTACTTCTTCAAATTGCTGTTGATAGTATTTAGCCGCTTCTGTTTCAATGAGATTTCCTTCTGCGTCCTGCTTCGCTAAAATGCGCAAACAATAA
Source organism: Bacillus sp. GbtcB10 (assembly GCF_019091365.1). Lineage (NCBI taxonomy): Bacteria > Bacillati > Bacillota > Bacilli > Caryophanales > Bacillaceae > Bacillus > Bacillus sp. GbtcB10. Next base: position 171,228 of record NZ_JAGXJP010000001.1, on the reverse strand, counting down.
TGTTCTAGATCAGAAAAGTCTACGATTGATTTTTCTTGTTTTGCTCTCTCGAAACGCTCTCCATATTGAATCACAAGCTCTACAAGTGTTTCTACAACTGGCTTCATTTCAGCCAAGCTTTTTAAATGCTGATCGGGACTGCGCATAAAGTATTCATCTTTTAGCTTTTCTAATTGTTTTTTGGCTTGATTGCGTGCATCTGTTGCTTTTTCTAACAGAGCCGGGTCATAGTCATCCCCTTTGCAAGTCTTTAACCTTTTAAAATTGATGTTTGGCAAAAGCTCATAAAGTGTTCCAAAATCATCTTGATGCCTTATTAATTCATTTACTTGCTCTAAATCATCTATAAAATTCTCTGCTCTCGGTGCTGGACCGCCCGGCTCTTTTGATAAAGTGAGCGCTTGTTCCAGCAGTTCCTGACAGCTTCTTAAAACGAGAGAAAGGTCCTCTTTGATATATGGATAAAAGGGTAACTCTTCTACCTTTGTCTGTGTATCCACATCATAAAGAGAAAGGAATGCCCGCATCCATTGTTCGGGCGCTGGATGTGACCTAGAAAACTCATAAATTCTTTTGACAAGCCATTGAAGATCTAAATCATGCCGATCAGATGTGTAACGATCAACGAGTTCAAAGAATGACGGCTTTCCAGCCTTATACTCATCCTCAAACAGTTCATCTAACACTTCATCTCCTAATAATTCTCCTTCTGTTTGATCAGCCAAACGAAAACCTGGATCAAGGTCAATCTCATAATAAAAGGTACGGAGAACTTGCAAACAAAAGGAGTGCAAGGTAGAAATATTGGCACGATTCATAAGTGACAGCTGTCTCCGCATATGAAGGGAACCAGGGTTTTTAGATAGTTCTTTTTCAAGTGCTTCAGTGATCCGGTGCTTCATTTCTGCTGCTGAAGCATTGGTAAAAGTCACTACGAGCAGCCTGTCCACATCAACTGGCTGCTCCGGCCGAGTCATTTTTCGAATGAGCCGTTCAACCAAGACCGCTGTTTTCCCTGACCCTGCCGCCGCAGCAACAAGAATATCTTGTCCTTCTGAAACGATGGCGTTCCATTGGTCATCTGTCCAAGTACTGTTATTCGGTTTTGGTATTTGCATACTGATCCCCTTCTTTTTTGATCCGGTCTAACATGACATCATCCTTCTCAGAGGTGAGCACCCTAAATTCATTATCTTCTATTGATTCATCAAATTGGCAAATAGACTTAAAGGAGCAAAAGCGGCAAGGGGTTTGATCCTTTAAGTTATATGGGTTTATTTCTACCTCACCGCTTGTAATTCTTTCTCCTGCCTCTTCAAAGGTTCGCCGAACGTGTTTTGTGAGAATGTGAAAATGATCTTCACTTAATACCGCAGAGTCAGATCGGAAAGAACCATCCTTTTTCAAACCAGCTTGGATGACTTGTGATCTTCCTGATTCGAGTGTTTGATCCATCAACTTCACTGCTTCCACATCTTCGAGCAATAGACCCTTCATTTTAAATTTCTTCAATATTTCCTGCTCAATTGCATCCTCTGCGAGCGGAATAGGCGCTTGAATCAGCGGGTCATGAATATGGAAGTATAAAATCCCTGCCGGTGTCGCTTCCATGCCAAGCCATTCTTTAGAATACGTAATGGTCAGGTCTAAATAAGTGAGCATTTGCAAGGCTAAACCGTAGTAAACTTCTGCTAGATCAAGCCCCTTCTCACTGGACTTATAGTCGACAATTCTTAATAGAAGTCCTTTTGATCCTTCTGCTTTATCCACTCGGTCAATCCTTCCAACAAGCTCCATCGTGCAGCCGTTTTTTAATTGAAAAGTAAACGGCGGCAGAGGTCCTTGACCTCCAAAACCTAACTCAAGTCCAACCGGAGAGAATCCGCTCACTTTTGCATGTTCGCTTAATATAGAAGACACCCTGATGAGGATTTTTTGGAGCTTTTCTTTGATATAAGCATGCCGATTAGAGCTTAATAAAATTTCTTTTTGCAGACGTGGAGCCAGCTGTTCGATTGCATGCCTTGAGTAGGTCACACAATCTTCCTTCGTTAAGTTTTTCCAATCCTTTTTTTGTTCAACAAGCGTATCTGAAATCAGTTTTAAAGCCGAGTGAAAGAGCTGACCGATATCAGGTGCTTCTAATTTGTAAAATTGTCGATCTTTTAGTTTTAACCCGTGGGAAGCAAAATGAGAAAATGCACATGCATTGAATTTCTCCATTCTTGAAACACTGCCCTGAATATGGTCACCGTAAAGTTCTTTTGTGACATTCGGATTTAAACGTGTCGCTCTATTTGTAAAGAACAAGCTGGACATGATTTTATTTGATACGTCGCGGTTGGACGAGGTCATCAAATGATTATATACACTCCACCATACGCCGCTGATCGGATATTGATTGAGCCATTGTTGCAGCTGCGAAACGGTATAGGATAACGAGACATGCTCGTTTGTTACAAATTTTAATTGCTCCTGATCATCCAACTGCTCTGGATCTAACACATAGAGGGCTTGCTGATGGTTTGGCATCAGTTCCTCACAATACTTGATGAGGGTCGAAGGCAAAAGAGACCGCCCTTCCGTATCTGAAGCTGAATAGGATACATACAGGTAGTGCGATGGACTGGACAGCGCTTGATAAATCAAAAATTGTTCATCCAGCAGCCGTTCCTTCCCTGTCTCTGCCAGCTCTGCTCCTGCACGTTTTAACCATTCCCGGTCGTCTTCAGACAATACACTTTCATCAGAGGGCCGTGCAGGTATAACTCCATCATTTACTCCAATGACAAACGTACACTTTACTTGATACATTCTGGATAAATCCATACTTCCGATAAACACTTGATCAAGTGAAGGGGGAATCAAAGCGAACTTGAGAGAGGACAGTCCTGTATCCATCATCTGTTGAAATAATGGAAATGAGAGCTCCTCCTCGCCCAGCATTTCAACAAATTCATCCATCAATTGAACGACAGCATCCCACACTTGCCCATGCTGCATCGCTTCAGCTAATCTGCCTGCTTCTTCTGCCTCAAGCCTTGCCTTTTCAAGCTTTTCTGGCACTTGGGCTTCCTCTAGAAAGACATACACTGCCTCCACCATGTCTCTTAGCTTTTGCGCTTTTTTCAATCTTTTTTGCAATTGAAAGAGTGGCGGAACAATCCATTCTTTTACATCATTCAGCATTTGCTCCATTTCTATTTCTTGATCGGTTTGTCCAAAATCTTCATCTAATGATTGAAAGCGGCGATAATGAAAGCGTGAACCATTCGTCCAGCGTTCACCTTTTACACCGTAAGCAATACAATAGTTTTCAAGCTGATCCGCCTGTTCTCTCGCTTTGTTTTTAGCGAGTTCAAGCGGAAATAAGAACTCCGTTTTCACACAGCGAAACACCGCCTCATACCGCCAGTTCCCTTTTATGACATCGAGGCTCGAGCGAATGAACTCAATGAGCGGATGATACTGCATCGATTCATTTCCATCAATAAAGAAAGGAATATCGTAATCTCGAAACACCTCTTTTAACGTATCTTTATAGTCGTCTACATGTCTTGCAACGATTGAGATATCTCGTAACCTAAGACCTTCCTCTCTTACTAAAGCAAGAATATCTCTCGCTACTCCCTCAATTTCAGCTCGTTTATTTGCACTTTTCGATACGGTAAGGTGAGGCGTTTCTTCTTGATACGGCTGCAAAGGTCTCTGTTCATATTGATTTTCTAAATAAGCTAGATCTGGGGTATGAAGATGCCGCTTATTTCTCTCCAAAATGTTCTCAGAAATAGCCGCTCCGCACTCTTTGGCCAACTGATAAAGCTGGGAATATGTCTTACCTGTCATGCGAAATAAATCAAGTTCATTTGGCTGCGTGTCATGATAGGAACGATCCACTGTGAATGCAGCTGTTATTTTTTCTGCATGTAGCAAAAGCTGTTCAATGACAAGAAGCTGCTGGGGGGTAAACTGATAAAAACCATCTATATAAATGTGTGCCCCTCTCAATTCTTCTGATAAAGGAATTTGCTGAGCCAGAAGTGTCAAGTAATCCTCTGAGTGCACATACTCATCTTGCAGATGCTGCTCCATCTGCTGATAAAGAACATGAAGATCATGCAATTTTTCCGCCGCACGTCTTTCTTCTGTATACTCTGAATGCATACTGGATGCCGAGATTTTTTCAATATCCTCCGGCATCATACAGTACCTTTTGAATTCAGCCATCGTCTTTTCTATTTGCTCAACAAATCCCGGTTTATCACTCGCCTTTTTGAATACCTTAAACTTGTCTTTCTGTTCTTCTATTACTTTTCTTAAGAGCATTTGAATTCCTGTGCTTGTGACAAATTGACGGTTCGCACCGCCAGTCTGCTGTAATATAGACCAGGCAAGCCGAGTAAAACTAAAGACTTTGGCCCTAATCATTCCACCAGCTTCAGACGTTTTTGCAAGCTCATATTCCATTAAAAATGTCATTTGATCCGGGACTAAAAAAATGATTGGCGGACCCAGCGGATCAAGCCGCAGTTGTTCTTTGATTTCTTCTAGAATTGCAGTCGTTTTTCCACTCCCCGATCTGCCTGCTAAAAACTGAATCTCCACGTTCCACAACACCTTTCTTATGTACTCATATTCTAGCGAAAATAAAGGTAAATAGCTATTTTCCTATCACCTTCCCTTTCTCCTCCGATTGAAAAGAAAATAGGCACCTTTCCCGACTCTTTTCATATCATAAACCATCATGATCTAAAAGGAGGCTGGCAATATCATGTATTACGGTTATTATGACTACTCGCCATATGACATGCGCCAAAACACAAGGATCATTGCAGACCTTGAAAAGGCCATCAATGGCGAATATTCTGCGATCCAATGCTATGAAAAACTTGCACAAAAAGCAAAAAATCCTGAAGCGAAAAAAATCATTCAAGAAATACGTCAGGATGAAGTCAGACATTATCAGCTATTTACAAAGCTATACTATTCTTTGACTGGTAAAAACCACAAACCAAGCATAACAGAGCCTTGTCCAGACCAATTTAGGGAAGGTCTCTTATTTGCCTTTAAAGACGAACAAAAAACAGTCGATTTTTACTTAACGGTATCAGACTATGTCCGTGATCAAGGAACAAAGGAATTAATGAAGCGTATTGCTCAAGATGAACAGCAGCATGCTGTCTGGTTTCTATATCTTTTAACGCACCATGTTTCTTAGTTACCCCTATTTTAATAGGAGATCGTATGTTCCGTCAAAAAATGAAATTGCTTTTTTGCTCATTCAATATGTGAAATAAAGGGCTGTCATCATCAAAACGCCTCTTCGCTTTTCCTTTTTTAATGATAAAACGACCTTTTGACCATAAAAAAACTCCTCTGCTACAAATTGCAGAAGGAGTTTTTTGTTATTTAATGAAATTTTGCTTCATTGCTTTGTTGCTGTTGTTTTAACAATCCATCAATCGAAAGCATCTTGCTGCCACTAAGTGTCAAGTAAAGCGCCATGACCATTAAAGAAAGTTCAAATTCATAACCGCCCACAAACCCTCTTGCAAAACCAACTGTGATAATGGCTACAGCCATAATTGGCACAAATAAAGCTGCGAAAAGACGTGTGCCTAAACCTAGAATCAGGGCAATTCCACCAACCAGTTCAATTGTTTTGACAATATAGGCCATAAATTCTGGGACACCAATTTGACCAAAAAATGCCGCAGTGCCTCCTAGTCCACCTTGATATGCTTGAAGCCCATGTAAAAAGAAAATAATGCCTAAGATGACGCGTACAAAAAGTGTTCCTATTTCTTGATTTGTTTTCATATAGTGATTTCCTCCCATTTTTACACTACATCATGTAATGTTCATTCGTAAAAAAAATTAGTAATTTAAGTTGAGCATAATCATTAAGACCAACATGAGGATGGTTGATGTCACAATTGGGATAAGTGGTACATTGAACGGTATGTTGTATGTTGGGTTTAAGATTTTTTGGATTCTTAAATTCAATGCTCGATCTCCAAAGGACACGGCAAATTTCGTTTGTTTTTGAAACTGGGTTCTATTTTTAATGAGTTTCAAAAGGGCTTGCCCTACTCCTAGCTCAGTCCCTGTCTGCTGAATGGCATAGTCATCTGCAATGACCTCACGAAAAACGGAGTAACTTTGTCTCATATGCTTTAACACAGGAATGTACCAAATCACTTTCGTGAGCATAGAGAAAGTGAAAGTCTTTAAAGGATCGTAGCTGTATTTGTGATGTAATTCGTGATAGACAACAGCATCGATTTCTCCTTCATCCAGCATGTCTATAAGCGCTGTTGAGAGATACACTTTTGGCCGAAGCATCCCCATTGCGAAAGCAAGCGGTTCATGGCAATGAAACACAATGATCTCATTTCTATACTTGTCTGATAGACTTTGCGTTGAATGTTGATCGACTGCCATCATCATATTTCTTTTGAAATGAAGATACTTTCTGACCTGCTTTGTCATATAGAAAACGGCAAAACCAAGCGTATACAAGACGAACGCATCCAGAAAATACTTTAAAGGAGTGAATCCATAAAATTCGAGAACAGATTGACATACATGGATCAGGTTATATGCTTGATTCCAGCCAAAAAAGCTTGAGAGTACATAATAGCCCATCTGGTAAAAGATCACTAAGCCAATCAATATACCGCCTAAAAACAGCAGACTCGACTTCATTTTAATCATGTCGTTTCTCCTCTTTTTTGGATGCAAGCCTTGCTTCGAGTACCTTCAGTAATTCAGGATCAGCACTTTCAATTGCGTCCACCATATGATTGACTGCAAGGGGGCCGAAATCATCCATCAGTCCTTGAGTAATCCATTTCGTTTGCTCATTTAGAAATTCTTCTTTTGTTAAAACAGGGTTATAGATAGATGAACGCCCTTTTGTTTTCTTTTCCACAATTCCTTTTTCGGTTAATCGATTGAGTACCGTCATGACCGTGTTGAAATTAATTGGCTTCTCATCTGACAGCTTCTGCTGTACCTCTTTAATCGGCATATCCTCACCTTGATAAAGGATCTCCATAATCCTTCCTTCTAAAGGACCGAAAAAGCGGTTCAATCCCTTTTCGTTATATTTAAAAGAAGGAATTTTCATGTCATCACCTCACACTAAGCATTGTAGTGTAATTGAAAATGATAGTCAACCGATAACAAAAATAGGGGAAAATCGTTGTATATTGTATTTGTTTTTGACAAAAATTATATGTCATTTATATCAAAAACAATCTTTTTTCTAACAGAGTTAACCATAAGATAATCTTATGAAAATACTAAAAAAATTCGTATTTTATTTATAGAGACTTTTGTATTATAGTGAAGATAACAACATTTCACTTACTGAACAAATATACAGGAAGAAGGTTTATACGTGATGAAGCAAGGAAACAGCCTTCGAACCGATCTCATTTTGATTGCGGTAAGCGGTTTAGGTGGATTCCTTTTGTCTCTAACAGGGATGTCTATCGGCTGGATGATTGGCACATTAATGACAGCTGCATTTATTGCCCTGCGCCGTCCCGCCCTGTTTCAGCGTAAAGGAAAGAATACCTTACGTATTCACAGCAGATGGCTACTCCTTGGTCAATTCATTCTCGGAATCGAACTAGGACAAAAAATGAACATGAAAGTCCTTCACATTTTCGCTGAAAATTGGCTTCCCGTGAGTTTCATGCTCGTCTTTTCTATTTTATTAGCCATGCTCTCCGGGTTTGTCTTATGGAAGCTGAGTAAAACAGATATGCTGACCAGCTTTGTCGGCACTGCCCCCGGCGGTCTTTCCGCTATGCCGGGCATCGCCCAAGAGGTTGGAGCAAATACAGCTGTAGTGAGTCTCGTACAAACGATACGTGTGTTAATGGTCGTACTGACCATTCCATTTACGGTATTTTATTTAAATACAAAAAGCCAATCAGATGTGGTAGTCGCCCAAGGCAGCGCCTTCTCATCAGGCGTTTTCACAATATCAAACATTTCTTGGACTGCTGCACTCATTTTAGGGGCATGGCTGATGTCACGCCTAGCCGTGCGTCTTCACTTTCCCGCCCCTTGGCTCATCGGCAGTATGTTAGGTGTGGCAGCTCTCCAAGTAGGGGCAGGCGCCTTGACAGGTCATGATTTGATTCCTTATTGGCCAGCCCAAGCGAACATTGCGTCACAGGTATTTCTAGGGGCAACCATCGGGTCAAAAATGAATAAACAAATGTTTGTCGGGTTAAAAAATACCTTGATTGTGGCCGTCGTCAGCTCAGCCGGATTGATTGCCGCGACCGTTCTCAGTTCAATTGCCATTGCAGAAATAACAGGTATTTCTGTCATTACGGCCATTCTTGCTTTTTCGCCTGGCGGTATTGCAGAAATGGCAACAACAGCTGTTACACTTCATGAGGATTCCACCTTTGTTGTGGCTGTACAAGTCGTTAGAATTATTTTGGTCATCGCCATGCTACCACCGTTTTTTCGTTTCTTACATCATGTCTGGGCAAAAAGACAGACTGATTATAAAGCCGCTAAATAGAAAGAGCCGCTTTGCATAAGCAGAGCGGCTTTCAGATTGTCTGACAACGGGCTAAAATGATGTTGATTTTAGCCCGTTGTCTTCTTTTCAGCGTGATAGAAAACCTTTGAAGTCTAGGAAGGTCGAGCACCAGAGCGGAGCGAATTTGACATTCGTGAGCACTGGAGAGCAGACATGACAACGAATGCGAGGGTTTGTCTACACGCTGAGCCGCTTTGCATAAGCAGAGCGGCTCTTTTTTATTCATCATGATTCCTTTTTACACCGACTACTTGATCCTTTGAGATCGTTCCAAAATGCCGGCTGTCAAAGCTATGTATTCGATTATCTCCGATCACGAAGTAATGATTGTCTTGTATGTTCTGACGACCGGTGATGGCTTTCAGCTGAAAATCACCTGTTAGGACGTTGCCCATTTTATGTTTTTTCTGCTCTTTTAAATACGGCTCTTTCCATTTTACACCATCAACAAACAGTTGATCATCTTCATATTTGATTGTTTCTCCTGGAAGCCCAATGACCCGTTTGATCAAGATTTGATTTTTAGGGCCATGAAATAACACATAGTCGAACCGGCTAATTTTCGTGAGTTTTGGCGAGAACTTGTTAATTAATAATTCTGTTCCATCTGTAAATGTCGGGTACATACTAACTCCTTCTACTTTGTACGTGACAAACATGAAATTCTTTACTTGGAACAACAAGACGATGCATGTAATAATCATGAACCATAGCAATGGCTTCTTTTTCATTAAGAGCCTCCTTTGTCCTCACGCTGACTCATCCGAATATTCAACCTATTTTCTACTCTCTTTCCAACATACCATAATAAAGCAATGACTAGAACCGCAAAAACACTTCTTAACGGATTCTTTACTAAAGCAGAAATGTCATAGCCGATAAAACTAATAATAAAGAGCATGACACACTTCCCTGATAAAGCAGCTAATGAGAACTGCCAGACGCTGATTCTTGATAGACCTGCTACGACATTAACGGCAGCAGAAGGTGTGAAAGGAAAGCAGAGTAAAATAAACAACGGACCAAATCCCCGCTTTTCAACCCAAAGCATTAGCTTTTGAATAGAAGGGTGTCTGCTAATAAAGTTCAGCATCCTCATCTGTCCAAATTTTCTGATCAGTAAAAAGACAAGGATAGACCCTGCACTTGCACCAATCCAGGTCAATAAAAAGCCTTCCCATAGCCCAAAAGCATTTGCATTGGCCACCGCAAATGCCACGAGAGGTAAAAACGGTAGAAATGCTTCTATTAAAGGGAGTAATATAGCCACAATGGGTCCAAAAGCCTTGTAGCTTTCAAAAAATGATGTGATATTTTCATGAGTAAATATAGAAAGAAATAATGGCAACTTGTTTGACTCCTTCAAGGTTTGTCTATCTTTCATTTTACATGGAAAACATAAAAATATACAAATGAATCCCTCTCAGCCCCCCCTTGAGATTTTTTAACTCATCCGATATAATAAATAAGAACAAATGTTCTATAAATAAAGAAAGCAGGCATGGACATGACGAGATTATCAAGCGTACAGCTTCAGATGATGGAACAGGCCATCTTTCTTCCAATGGTCATCTCCATCCTCAATCGTGATTTGACGTACCTTAAAAAACATCAAACATTCAAACTAAATGAACCATATATTCAGCTAGTCACCTCTTCATTAAAAGAAGCACAAAAAGCCCTTTATCAACTGAAACAACAGTTACGTAAAGAAAAAATGAACGTACAGCAAATTGAACACGATGAAGGATTTACGACATATTTATTTCTGATCAATGGCTATGAAGAAAAGCATAAATATTTTAATCCCCGTATACGTCATCGTGTAGAGGAAATGCTCACCCATTATTTTCTCCATTCAGGAAAATGATATGGTTATATTTTACATTTATAGAAGGAACTCTTCACTTTTTGGCGAATTGATTATTATACCAAAAATTAGGAGGTTCCAACTCATGTTCAAAAAAATAACAGCACTTACCTTAGCAGCAGGATTACTTGTGCCAAGCACAGTGTCAGCATTAGAACCACTGCAAACAGGAAAACAAGCCCCAGCAGCATCTGCACAAATAACAAGTGTAGCCTATACAACGGTTTCTATCGTTGGAAAACGAGTGAAGTTTGAAGTGAAAGCACTCGAAAATCCTTTTAACATGAATTACTATAATCGAATTGCTTGGACGAGTACGGACGAAGAGCCAAGTGTATTCAATGACAATATTCTATCGGTCATTGTCGCTAAAAAAACCGGACAGGCTTATCAAGTCTCTTCATACGAAGCGCTCACTTCGGTAAAGGACAAGATTGAATCAGGTCAAAAGGTGTATGGCTGGGCGCTTGCTTTAAATGGTGTGTGGTACCCAACGATGCCTGCAACCCTCTATTATTAAAAAAAGCCTGCCACAGTGGCAGGCTCTTTCTCCATTATGATAATTCGAGCTGTTTTCTCAGCTCTTGTCTCACTTCTTCTAATCCTGGTCCATCTAACTCAAAGTAATACACATTCGCAGGCTGGTAATCGTGCCCTTTTAACTGGATGGTATCCACTGATTTTAATGAACTCAGTAAAGGGAATAGACCGATCAACTGTTTCATGGATAAATTGGTGGAGACGTTATCTCCAAGTGTATCAATGATGTTGTCATAAGACGGTATGGACGAAATGGATTTGGATTTTTCAAAGATGGCTTGAAGTGCTTCCATTTGGCGCTTTCCGCGCATGAGATCACTATCTGCCTTTCTCGTTCTCACAAACGCTAATGCTTCTTCACCACTGAGCGTATGCGTGCCTGTTTCCACATGAACTTTTCCTTTTGAATCCTTTTCCATTTGTTTTGCAATACCTTCATCTTCAATCGTTACGTCAATTCCATTTAGCTCATCGACAATGTCTTGAAACGCCTTAAAGTTTCCTGCAATCACATAGTCTACCGGGATGTTTAACAAATTCTCTACCGTTTTGACTGATAAATCTGCACTCCCAAACGCATGGGCGTGAGCAATTTTATCATATCCTCTCCCCGGTATATCAACATAAGAATCACGAGGAATACTTAGGAGCTTGATCGTTTTGTCTGTTCGATTCACCGTCGCCAGTAAGACCGCATCACTTCTTGCTTCGTCTACCGTTTCACCTGGACGGCTGTCAATCCCTAAGAGCAGCACCGAAAAGCTATCCTTTCCTGGATCAAAAGCTTTCACACGCTTTTGCGAGGTCTCTCCTCTTTCTAAAGATACTTGCGCTTTATTCGACGCTTTTGAAATTTTATAGTATGCGTATCCTGTGACAGATACTGCCATGATCATGACAAATGCCATGATAAACAGCACGACTTTCACCCAAGGTCTTAGCCTTCTTTTTGATCTTGTTTTCTCCTTCATCCTTTCCGAACCCTCACTCTATCTTAGTCTCACAATGTAGGTTCCACTATAACATATTTTGATGAAAGTTTCCTGCATGCAACATATTTTTATGTATCCACAATAAAAAGCTGCTCGATAGGAGCAGCTTTTCATCCATTACTTTTGTTCAATTCCTTTTTTCACTTCATCAATCATCGCATTCAATGATTCAAGGCCACCGCCTGCTAAATACCACATGTCAGAGTTTAGATACACCACATGATTGTTTTTAACCGCTTTGACTGATTTCACATAATCATTTTCCACAAGCTGTTTCGCAGACGTTTCTTCTCCAATCGCCGCGCCGCGATCCACGACAAATAAGTAATCTGGATTCGTTTTGACCATATATTCATACGAAATGCTTTGTCCATGTTTATCAGATGGCTCTAGCTTTTGATCTGCTGGTGTGATGCCAAATACATCATGGATCAGACCATATCTTGACTTAGGACCAAATGCCGTCATTTTGCTGTCGTTCGCCATGATGACGAGACCATTTTTCTTTAACTCTTTTGCTTGTTTCTTTAATGCATCTACTTTTTGATCAATAGCAGAAAGTTCTTTTTTGACTTGGTCTTCCTTATCAAAAATCTTTCCTAATGTTTCAGCATTCTTTTTAAATGATTCCATATAGTTAGCGTTATCTACATCCATATAAATCGTCGGAGCAATTTTAGAAAATTCATCAAATGCATCTGCTTGACGATGCTGAATAATGATCAAGTCAGGCTTGATTTCTGCAATTTTCTCAAAGTTTGGCTCTTTTAAGCCGCCGACATTCTCATATTTGTCACTTTCATATTTAGATAAATAGTGAGGAATCACTTGTTTTGGTAAGGCTGTCACGTTGACACCAAGCTTATCAAGTGTATCGAGACTTCCCATATCAAAGACGACGACTTTTTTCGGGTTTTTCTTGACCTTCACACCGTCTTTATTCAACATATCCTTTACTGTTACGGTTTCCTCATTCGTTCCCGCTGTTTTTCCTTGGTTACCACAGGCAGCAAGGACAGCAATCGCTGTTAATACTGTTATCATCCAAATCCATTTTTTCATGATTGATCACCTCTTCATTTTTTCAAGAAAAATATAAGCAAATACGCTCACCACGAATGACTTCGATCGGTATGCGCATGTCATAAATGTGTTCAAGTGCTTCTGTTTGAATCACTTCATCAACGCTTCCTTCTTTGATCACCTGACCCTCTTTTAAGGCGACGATGTGATCTGAATAGACAGATGCAAAGTTAATATCATGGAGAACAACAACAATCGTTTTTCCAAGATCTTTCACGAGCTGCTGAAACAGCTTCATCATTTCAACTGAATGGTTCATATCTAAATTATTTAAAGGCTCATCTAAGAAAATATAATCCGTATCCTGAGCCAGCACCATGGCAATAAAGGCTCTCTGCCTTTGTCCGCCGCTTAGTTCATCTAAATATTGATGCTGGATTTCGATGAGTCTCATGTATTGAAGCGACACATCAATCATGTTCTCATCTTCTTTTGTCAAGCGGCCTTGAGAGTAAGGAAAGCGGCCAAAGCTGACAAGCTCACGAACGGTCAGACGCACACTCATGTGGTTCGACTGCTTCAAGATGCTCATTTTTTTCGCAAGATCCTGAGGAGAGTACGTTCGATAAGGTTTATCCTCTAAATAAGCTTCCCCAGTATCAGGTTGAATCAGGCGGCTCATGATGGACAAAAGCGTACTTTTGCCTGCGCCATTTGGACCAATGAGAGAGGTCAGCTGTCCTTTTTTTACACTGACAGTTGTTTCGTGAAGCACTGTTTTTCCGTTATATGTCTTACTGACTCCCTTCATCACGACCATGAACGACTCTCCTTTAAAAGTAGATAAATAAAATACAGTCCGCCGACTAAATCAATTAGCACACTAAGCGGTGTTTGAAACGTAAATACCTTTTCCACAAGAAATTCCCCGCCTACAAGCGCAATGACACTAATGAAAAACGAGCCTAATAGCAAGTACGTGTGCCGATATGTACGAAACAGCTCTCTTGCCACATTCACAACGAGTAAGCCAAGAAACGTAATTGGGCCGACGAGGGCCGTCGCAATAGAAACAAGGACGGCAATGACGATCAGCATCTTTTTTGTGATCCTGTCATAGTCAATCCCGAGATTCACAGCCTGTTCCTTTCCTAACGACATGACATCTAATTTCGCGCGGAAGGTCCATATATAAAGACAAAGTGCCGCAAATAAAAGAGAAGCGAAGAGTAAAATATCTGTGTTCATGTGATTAAAGCTGGCAAAGGACTTGTCCTGTACGACTTGGTATTCATTCGGGTCAATGAGCATTTCCATAAAGGAAGAAAGACTTTTGAACAATGTTCCAAACACAATCCCGACAAGCAGGAGTAAGAAAATATGCTTGTTTTTGCGCTTGAACATGACCGTATAGAGCAGCACAGAAAACAGAATCATTAATCCAACGCAGAGAAAGAAATTCAGGTTCTTATTCGCGATCATCAAATTGGTCGATCCAAAAAGATAAATAATCGCCGTTTGCAAAAACAAGTAAAGCGCGTCTAACCCTAAAATGCTTGGCGTTAAGATTCGGTTGTTGGTCAATGTTTGAAATACAACAGAGGAAAAGGCAATCGCGCCTCCTGTCAAAGTCATGGCAAGCACCTTTTTTAAACGGCTCGGCACTGTGTACTCCCAGTACCCCATTTGAAAGGTGACGAAGATGACAATGAATACGGCTGCAATGGCTGCAATGAGAAATAATGTTCGTTTCTTATGCATAGCGCTTCCTCCTTAATAACATGTACAGGAAGATCGCACTTCCAATAATGCCGACCATAAGCCCGACAGATATTTCATATGGATAAATGATCACTCGTCCGAGCACGTCACATATGAGCACAAAAATGGCCCCTAATAAAGCCGTATGCGGAAGGCTCTTTTTCAAGTGATCCCCTCGGTAGATCGATACAATATTCGGAATGATTAAGCCGAGGAAAGGTAGCATGCCAACAGTCAAAATCGTTACAGAAGTAATCATCGAAACAATCACCAAACCAACTGCCATGACACGTTTATACGTTAAACCTAAATTGACGGCAAAGCTCTCACCCATACCAGCCACTGTAAAGCGGTCAGCATATAAATACGCGATGATCAATAGAGGAACACTCACATAGAGCAGTTCATAACGCCCCTGAACAATAAGAGAAAAATCCCCTTGCAGCCATGCGGATACGTTTTGGATCAAATCATATTTATAGGCTATAAACGTGGAAATTGAACTAACAATTCCGCCAAACATTAAGCCGACTAACGGTACGTAGATCGTATCGTTCACCTTAATATGGCGTAGAATTTTTAAGAATAATAGATTGCCAGCTAACGTAAATAAAAACGCAATCGCCATTTTCATCAGCGGGCTTGCCTGTGTAAAAACAAGCATAGCGGTTAAAATACCCAGCTTGGCCCAATCCATTGTTCCTGCAGTCGTTGGAGAGACAAATTTATTTCTCGTCATGCTTTGCATGATAAAACCGCATAAGCTCAGGCTCATGCCAGCAAGCACAATACTCATCAGCCGCGGGATGCGACTTGAAAATAAGGTGTTCATTTGTTCATCTGATAGATGAAACAACTGTAAAAGAGACAGGTCCTGTACTCCGACAAACAGCGACGCACATGCCAAACACACAAACAACAAACTTAATTGGTACAACTTCATACAGGGTTCACACTTTCTATCAAGCTCTCTGCCACAAATGATTATCATTATCAATTAACGGCAGTTCATATATTATCATATTTAGTGAAATATTCAATAGTAGAATGAGAAAGGGTGAAAACTGCATAAAAAAACAGCTTTTGGGATCAGCTGCTTTTTTACGCTTCAATATACAATTGAAACTGCCCTTGCAGTTCCTCTTCAGCCTCTTGAAATAACTGCCGCAAATTCTCTGCATAATCACCAAGCTCGTCTTTGCTTGCTTGATAGTGAATCCACGTGAGCTCTACAGGCATACTCACTTCTCCTGTTAAACAGTCCCAAAGGGCATCAAGATTTTTCCCGTAATGATCAGGAAGTTGTAACACTGTTTTTAGTTGATCATGAAGCTCCTCTTGTGATCTGCACATCGCACCATTTAGCTGTACTTTTTTCATTTCCCTCCCCCTCTTCTGTCTTTATTTTAAACGAATTGGAGAGGAAAGAGAAAGAATCCATTTCACTTTTGCCTCTCTCTGAAACTTAAACTAAACAAGATCAGACAGGCAGCCAGCACAAGCATGAAAAAGAGCGTTAACACTGTCTGAGTACCGTACATATCAGCAAAGAGACCAACGAACACACTTGGTATGCCAAGACCTAGATACGCAAACAAGTAATATCCAGCAACGGCTCTAGCCGCTTCCTTCTTCCCTTTCTCAACAATCAGCTGGAGACCGCCTAAGTAAGTAAATCCATAGCAAGCTGTGCCCGCTAAAAGAGTTCCAGCAAGGACAAGGAAAATGGACCCGCTATTAGCACCGAATAACAGCAGGCCATATCCGCACGGAAGACAAATAAAACCGATACGAAGCGCTGCACTGCTATTCATCTTTCGGACAAAAGGCTGCATCAGAACACCTGCCATATTAATAAAAAACAGCGCCGGGCCTACCCACAATTCATAGCCATTTAATTTAAGCTGTGCTGGCAAAATCGAAATGACAAGACCGCACACAGACCATGCGATAGCAATGGCTATGTTCGCAGGCATTGTCCCTTTTGGAAACCTCGGCATGTTCATTAGCGGTTTACTTGCATCCCCTTGTACAGGCGGCACCAAAAAGAATACAGCAACAATCGTCAACATAATCAAGACCAACACAATCCAATAGCTAAGAGGCGTCAGTGACACTTGCTCAAAAGAAAGAATCGCTGTAAAAAGAGCACCTCCACCAAATCCAATTGAACTGTATAATGCGATAAACGTTGGGATCCAGCCCGATTTCTCTGGATATAAAGCAATCAAGTAGGCAGTACATGTGCCAACACTTAACCCAAGTCCCACTCCTTGCAGCAGCCGGGCGACAAAGAGCATTTGTATGGTCGGATGCACGATCATGAGCAGGGTGGCACATAATGAAAAGCAAAGAGCGATCAATAAAATCGGTTTTCGTCCAGCCCGGTCAGACATGCCGCCAAGTAACAGTAATACTGGAATCAGTCCGAAAACATACGCAGCAAACACAAGGGCTGTTGACGCCTTTCCGTATCCTGCCTGCTCTGCATATTCCGTATAAAGAGGGACTTGCAGGTTCACTGCTGTTGTAATCATAAAAAGGCTAAATAAAACGAACACAAACGGAATCATGGATAGCTGTGCTGTTTCTTCTTTTGATGCAGGAATCATGGGACTCTCTCCTCTGTGTAAATGATATGAACCAGTGTACACATCATTTGGATTTCTTCCCACATCCAAAAATGAAGCTATTGACCAGTCCATAATTCCATGTCATCATCAATGATGACATGACAAAGGAAAGAAGGTGCACTGTGTACATTCATTTAGACCGTTCCAGCTCTACCCCGCTCTGGCAGCAAATCGTCAATGGCATCATTCAAAAAATTCATACAAACACACTGAATCCTGATGATCAGTTGACTCCGACAAGAGTATTAGCACAAGAGCTCAACGTATCTCGATCCACCGTACAGCTTGCCTATGATGAACTGCTAGCAAGAGGCTATGTCAGCACCTCTAGAAGAGGCGGGACAAAGGTCATTTCAAGTAATCACTATGCTGCTTCTCCCCCACATCAAAACGAACCGCCTTTTGCACTTCCGACAAGACCTCACTTTGACGAGGCTGAAAAACAAATGGATCACTGGCTCTCGGCCAATCAATTTCATGACACACTTGAGATTGATTTCCGCCATCAAGAACCAGCCATCGACGACCATTTTCAAAACATATGGAAACGCTCGCTTCTAAAAGCACTACAGCGCTTAAATATGAAGGATTGGGGCTATTCTTCTCCGCATGGATTATGGGAAGTGCGTTCAGAAATTCGCCAATACTTATCGGTTGAACGCGGCATTGATATAGAAGAAGACCAAATGGTGTTAACAGGGGGCACACAGCAAGCCATTGACTTGATTTCACAAGTCATGCTCAAAAAAGGAGATACAGTCGCTGTTGAAGATCCTGGTTTTCCTGGAGCTAGGTTATCCTTTTTACATCGCGAAATGACTATTTACCCCGCACCAGTCGATGAAGAAGGAATGATGGTGAATACATTGCCAGAACGTACAAAGCTGATCGCTGTAACGCCCTCTCATCAGCGGCCAACCGGTGTCTGTATGAGCGTCAATAGAAGACGGGAGCTGCTGCAGTTTGCTGCGAAGGCTCAATCTTACATATTAGAAGATGATTTTGATGGGGATTATCGTTATCATGGCGGACCGCTTCCTTCTTTATTTTCAGAAGCACCCGATCATGTGATCTATATTGTCAGTTTTTCCAAGGTGCTTGCACCAGGCATCCGCCTTGCTGCCATCATCGGCTCCAAAGCAGTCATCAAAGAAATCGCTGCACTGCAATCACTTATTCAAAGACAGCTGCCGATCATGGAGCAAATCACTCTTGCCTCTTTTTTCAGAGAAGGCGAGTTTACGCGATATGTCAGGCGGATGAGACAGATGTATAAAAAACGGCAGGCAGCGATGATGGATGCTCTTTTGACACATCACTTTGACAAACACTTCCGTTTATATGGAACCGATACAGGCCTTCACGTCTTTTTGGAAGGAACATCAGACTTTGATGAACAAGGTACGATTGAGGCCGCAAAAGCGGCAGGTGTCGGCATTTATCCATTAAGCCCCTATTGTTATGAAAGCAAAAGGAAAGGGTTGCTGCTTGGTTTTGCCTGTACGGATGAAGCCATGATTCAAGAAGGTGTACGCCGATTAAAGCAAACACTGCACATCTAAAAAAGCCTGGAAGTCTCTCTTCCAGGCTTTTCATTGTGATTGCTGAACGTTTCCTACTTCTTCAATGAAAGAGGCTGTCTCTTGCAATCCATCTTGAAAATATTGAGTGGCTGACATAAACAGCTTTTCTTGATCAGGACGCTTCAACAGCTGCTCTACCTTGCTCATTCCTTTTTCAAATGAAGCAAGACCTGTCTTTAATTGTTTGTCTGCCTTTTGATACACAGCTGGCACTTCTTGATGAGTAAGCCCTTTTTGAATGACACGGTCGAATGCTTTCGTTGCTTTTGTCAATTTTTCATTGACTTGAATTTTTCCATGTCCATCCGAAATAAATTGATCGGTCATGTTTTCATATGCTTCATTTAACTCATCCATATAACGCTGAACCCATTGTTCATACGCAGCTTCTTTTGTGTTTTGTTTTGAAGGCGGCTGACCTGCTTGATTGCAGGCCGTGAGTAGTGTCACTGTCACGGTAAATAGCAGCATCAAATGCCATCGTTTTTTCATACACGGCCCCCATTTCTCTTTCCCATTTGTTCATATCGGTCAAATATGATCAACTTTTACCTCATACGAACACCTTGCAAGAAATGACTTATTTTTATTGTAACAGACCGCATGTATCACTTCTGTGATTTATGCGGAAATGAATGAAAATCCTTCTAATGGTTCACATTTCCCTGCCATTTCATGATGATACAGTCAATAGACGACGAGAAAGGCACATTTGGTTTCAATCTAATTCATCTTCGCCATTTTTTCTCCAATAAAAAAGACCCCTTTCGGCGCCTTTTATGATCCTACCAATTTATTGCAGCTTTCCTTTACAAGCAATCTCCAGCTCTTCTACCACTTCGCCATCTTGAATGAGATATGCTTTTTCATGAAGATTCACAGCAGGACAGATGTGATTCGGAATAACTTGCACCTTCTCACCGATCTGTACACTTTGACGAAAGCCTTCATGATAGATAATGGCATGCTCGTCAAATACGCTTGAAACAAATACATCATCATATTCTTTCACTTTGCCTAAGCCCTCTGTTTTGGTCAGCCCTTTTGTACGTGTTTGTGCCGTAAGCCCCTTGGCCCCTACATCTGTAATCACCCGGCGCTCTGTCGGTTTACTAATGACCGTCGTCAGCACAGATGCTGCACAATGTGAATATGTGCCGATTACATTGGACTGGGAAGCATCCATCAAGATGTATGTGCCTGGCCGTATTTCTGTGACTCCTTCTGGAATATCAAATTGAAATAAAAATGGCGGTGTTGATCCAATACTGACGACCTCTATCGGCATACCAGCTTCTTCTGCAATCTGCGCAAAACGGAGCGTTCGATTTACAGCCTCATTGTATAATGTATGGCAATGTGCTTTACTTTCGGCTTGATACGTATGACCATCATGAGAAAAAATCCCCTTTAAATGAACGGCATCACTTGTTTGAATCGCCTCTAATATGTGGCAGAAATCACGTTCTTCAATGACACCAGACCTCCCCTCTCCAACCTCTATCTCAATTAAAACCTCCGCTTTGTTCTCTGATTCACGAAAGACTTGCTCAATCTGCTTCACATGCTCAACACAATCTATACCGAATGAAATCTGTATCGACTCTGCCAGTTTGCGAATCCGCTTGAGTTTAGTCTCACCTACAATTTGATTGGCGATAAAAATATCCTTGAGCCCATGGGCTGCCATTACTTCAGCCTCTCCTACTTTCGCCACCGTAATGCCAGATGCACCTTTCTCTTCCTGCAGCTTGGCAAGTGCAGGCGTTTTATGCGTTTTCGTATGAGGGCGCAATTTGACATGCTGACGGTCTGCGTATTGCTGCATCGCCGCTACATTCTCCATCATCACCCTTTTATCAATGAGTAGTGCCGGCGTATCCAGCTCTTCATACATCATCCCCATGACCCCTTTCATTGTATAAAAAATTATACGATATAGATAAATTATATATTTTTTTATACGATAATCAATGGTTTTTTCTGCAAAAAAGTGATGGCAATGAGTAAGCAGTCCAGCGGCTGTCTGCCGCTGGTCTCTCACTAATAACGATTACGAAGTTCTCTTAAGATAAAATCATACACAAGGTTGAGCTGCTGTTCCTTTGGATACAGCATAAATTCTTGTTTCTTAGGAAGACCTCCATCAAGTCGATCTTGAAATTTCGTTCGGAGATACGCTGTTCGGTGTACCTGACTCTCAAATGACTTATATGAGACATCTAGTTTGACCGATTGCTCATTTGTAAAAGTAACAACCGTGTCTCCGAGGGATGATTCCTGAAAGATATGAATGTATTTGTGGGAGATCCATCCGCATTGAGGGCGGTTGGATGAATAGGTTGGGAAGAAATACAGATGATTGGATGAGTCAATCACGATGGGAGGCTTATGAGATATTCCTGTTACTTCGTATGTTCCCGCTTTTCTGCCTGCATAGCTTGAGCCAAAGAACCTGCAACTGCGTTCTATTATTTGCAGCGGCTTTAATTCAACGTAAAAGCTTGTCTCTCTTTCGATCACTTTTGAATATACTCGTTTTCCTTCTTCAACCGGAAGGACCGCCATTGTTGTTTGATTAATGACGTATGAATCTAATGGTGTTTCACTAATTCCTGACACTTCATTTCCTCCTGTGTTAATTTTTGGTTATTTTAGATACTATTAATCTATCACCAACGTATAAGAAACGACAGGATTTTTTCAATATTTATTTAAAATTATCTTTTTATCATATTTTTTAGTACATTCGATCTATCTAAAAGCCATTTTTAAAGATATATCGTATCTTGTCGACTGGACAAGGGGTGTCGATATGGCTCAAAAATAAATTGTCTAAAAATTATAAATTTTTGTTGATTTTTTCTCCGCCAATCCATATACTATAAAAAAGGCATCGGGGGGATTCTTTATGAAAGAGAAAAAAACGTATGCTGAGCTCATGAAGTCCCGCAACACCCAAAAAACCGAAGAGAATGGCGTTACTATTTTAGACATTTATATTCAAATGGTTTTAGATGAGGCGCTTTATAAACAGCGCTTAACCTTCCTTAGAGAAGAGATTGACAAGGCGCTAGATCAGCGTGATGAAAAGCGTTTTAATGACCTGTCAGCTCAATATGCAGAACATTGCTTACATCAATCATGATGATTTTACTTGCGGCAGAGAGACAGAAACTTGTCTCTTTACCGCAAGTTTTTTGTTTTTATCCATTTAATATGGTTCCGCCATTCACATGAATCATTTGTCCATTTATATAAGAAGAGTCTTCGCTCGCTAAAAATAAATAACTCGGCGCTAACTCTACTGGCTCACCAGGCCGCTCCATTGGGACATCTCCACCAAATTCAGACACTTCCTTTTCCGTAAATGTGGATGGAATCAGCGGTGTCCAAATCGGTCCAGGCGCTACCCCATTTACCCGAATCCCTTGTTTGATCAGAGATAGAGATAATGATCTTGTAAACGTTACAACCGCCCCTTTTGTCGATGAATAATCAATTAAGGTTTCATGACCTTTATAAGCAGTGACCGATGCTGTATTAATAATACTGCTTCCTTTCTTTAAATGAGGGAGCACCGCTTTTGTTAAATAGAACATGGCAAATATATTCGTTTGAAATGTCCGAAGAAGCTGGTGAGAGGTAATCTGTTCAATGCTTTTTTGCGGATGCTGTTCACCTGCGTTGTTGACCAAAATATCAATCGAACCGAAAGCATCTTTTGTTTGTTTGACGACCTCGTTTGAAAAAGCTTCATCCCCTAGATCACCTGATATTAAAATGACGCGGCCTCCCATCTTTTCAATATAGTCCTTCGTTTCTTCAGCATCACGATGTTCATTCAAATAAACAATCGCTACATTGGCTCCTTCTTTCGCAAATAAGACAGATACTGCTCGTCCAATCCCGCTGTCTCCACCTGTGACAATCGCCGTTTTCCCTGTCAGCTTTTTGCCTTGCACCTCTCGATCAAAGATAGGTCTAGGGTTCATTTTATATTCAAGTCCTGGACGTTCGTTCTGATGCTGAGGCGGTAACGTTTTCTTTGGCTGCTTTGTTGACACGTCAGTCCACTCCTTCCTTTTTATCTCGTTTATTTTTATGTGTTGCTCATTTTTTTATGTATTTCGCTCTTGTTTTCACTAAAATGTATGATTTTCAGCATCGTGGAAAAATTATACACAACAAGTGACTGGAGGCGACAACATGGAACAAGAACATAAAGGATCGGAGCAAGCAAAGTCGTTATGGCTAGCTGATAGTGAGAAGCCCTCTTTTCCTACTGTCAGCGAAGATCTTACAGCAGATGTCATCATTGTCGGTGCCGGTATTACCGGTATCGCTACTGCATTTGAAATGACAGAACGCGGACTGGATGTCATCATCATAGATGCTGATCAAGTATTGCAAGGAACCACCGGACATACAACAGCGAAAATTACCTCCCAGCATGATGTGTACTATCATGAGCTGATTCAGCATATTGGTATGCCGAAAGCCCGTTTATATGTAGAAGCAAATGAAAAAGCAAAGGAACTCATCCAAGCACGTGTGAAAGAGTATGATATTGATTGTCATCTTGAGGTAAAAGATGCTTATCTTTATACAACAGAAGAAAACGGCGTCAAAAAGTTAAAGAAGGAATTAGATGCGTACAAACAGCTCGGTATCGATCGCGAATGGAAAACAGCGCTCCCGTTTGATGCTGGCATAAAGGCATCCCTCGCCATGACGCAGCAGGCACAATTTCATCCTCTTCATTATCTTCATGCACTGATCGATCAGCTCATTGACCGAGGCGTGCGCATATTTGAACAGACAACGGCAGTCGATGTAAAAGAAGGAAAACACCCTGCTGTCGTCACAAAAAGTGGCCATCATCTGATGGGGCGCTCTATCATTTCATGCTCACACTTTCCTTTTTACGATGGCAAAGGACTGTATTTCACGCGAATCCATCCTGAGCAATCTTATGTCGTCGCAGCCAAAACAAAAAAACCGCTTCCTGACGGCATGTACTTAGGAATTGATCAGCCTGCCCATTCATTAAGAACGGCGAAATTCCATGGAGAAGATGTCGTGCTCATCTGTGGACAAGGCCATAAAACCGGACAAGGCGGAGATGAATCCGCACACTATGAAGCACTAGAAAGGTTTGGTGAAGCCACCCTTGGTATAACGGAAGTCCTTTACCGCTGGTCCACGCATGATATGGTCACAATGGATCAAATCCCTTACATTGGCCGCCTGACATCACATCATTCGAATATTTTTGTGGCAACAGGCTTTAGAAAATGGGGCATGACCACAAGCCACGTAGCAGCGACACTGATCGGAGATTTGATCGAAGGAAAATCGAATCCTTACGAATCCCTCTTTACTCCATCAAGACTCGTGTCAGACGCATTCGTAAAAGACTTTATCAAAGAAAACACCAATGTTGCAGCGAAGCTGATCAGTGGTAAATTAAAGCGAGCTGATCAAACAATTGATGATTTAAAACCGGGGGAAGGCGGGATTGTGTCTTATGAGCATAAAAAATGTGGCGCTTTTAAGTCAGAGGACGGAGATATCTTTCTTGTCGATACAACCTGTACTCACTTAGGCTGTGAAGTCGCGTGGAATAATAGTGACCGCACGTGGGACTGTCCTTGTCACGGGTCTCGTTTCTCCATTACGGGAGAAGTAGTAGAAGGTCCGGCGAAAAAACCACTAAAAAGGTCATATAAAGAACAGTAAAATTTCACTGTTTCCCCTTTAAAAAATCCAATATTATCCGATAAAAAACATAAAGTCTGATATTTTTGATGATCATGGGGGGACAAACACATTGTTATTTAAAAAAGAGAGTAAAAAGAAAAACACTGCTTTTTTCACACAGCAGGATGATGGGATAAAACGAATCAATTTTCCGGAGAATACGGACATTGCCAAACAAATTAAAATGATTGATTTGACGCAGCAAGACCTTTTTATCTTGAAACAGCTGAATCCAATCGTTCAAGATGAAATTGAACATATCGTCGATAAATTTTATAAAAACCTAGAAGTCGAGTCTTCCTTGATGCACATCATTCAAGATAACAGCTCAGTCGAGCGTCTAAAGAAAACACTACGCATTCATATTAGTGAAATGTTTGCCGGTGTGATTGACGAATCTTATGTGGCCAAAAGAATTAAAATTGCACAAGTTCATTTAAGAATTGGACTTCAACCTAAATGGTATATGGCAGCCTTCCAAGACCTATTGCTATCCATAATGGATTTATTTGCCCAGCATATCCAAGATTTCAAAGAATATCAGACGGCAGTGAAGGCGACGACGAAAATTTTAAATCTAGAGCAACAGCTTGTCCTAGATACGTTCCAAAATGAATACTCTAAAGTTCGTGATGAAGCAGAACTACAGCAAAAAGAGCTTCATACAAAAATTACAGAAACATCTAATTCACTTGCTTCTCTCTTCTCAAACACAACAAATGCAGTGGACAAACTTGTATCAAAATCTGATGAGATGGCGGATATGTCACAGGCTGGCACAAAGATCTCAGCACAAGTTGAAGAGAAATCAATTGGCGGTAAAAAAGAGTTAGAAATTCAGCAGACGCAAATGAACCAAATTGACGGCAGTATGACAAAGATTGAAACAGAAATTAAACGCTTAGAAGAAATTGCGAAACAAATTGAACAAATTTTTGGGATTGTCACAGGTATTGCGGAGCAAACGAATTTACTATCTTTAAACGCTTCAATCGAATCAGCTCGAGCAGGTGAACATGGCAAAGGCTTTGCTGTCGTTGCAAACGAGGTTCGCAAATTATCAGAGGATACAAAGAAAACGGTTTCAACTGTATCTGAGCTCGTCAACAACACAAATTCACAAATCGCCATTGTGTCACAGCATATTGCTGATGTGAATTTACTTGTGACAGACAGTAAAGAAAAAATGACCCAAATCAACTCGCTATTCGATGATATCGTCAGCAGCATGAACTTAAGCAAAAACCAAAACGGAAAAATTGAAATAGATTTGCAAACATTCCTAAACGAATTGAAAGAAGTCAAACAAACAGTGTCCCAAGTGGCAAGTTCGGTCGAGTCCTTAACGAGTCTGACAAATCACTGATCCAGTCATTCTTCTTCAGTTTTAGTATAATAGAGGAAAAGATAGAAAAGGCGGGATTTGATTGACAGCAATTTGCCTAGTCAGACACGGAGAAACCGATTGGAATGCAGCAAAACGAATTCAAGGACGAACAGATATCCCTTTAAATGACACTGGTAAATGGCAAGCGGAACAAACCGGTCTTTACTTAAAAGATGCCCACTGGGATGTTGTCATTTCCAGTCCGCTATCAAGGGCAAAAGAAACAGCTCATTTGATTTTACAGCATGTACATGCACCGCTCGTGATCATGGACGATTTTATTGAACGTGACTATGGCGACGCTGAAGGCATGTCATTTGAGGAACGTCAGAAACTGTTTCCAAATAAACAGTATCCAAATATGGAACCACTATCGGCACTTCAAGATCGAATGCTAGAAGGTATCGAAAAAGTGAGAGCAACCTACCCAGATCAACGGGTACTAATCGTAGCACATGGTGCTGCCATCCATGCCTTACTCACCTCACTAGCTGACGAACATATGGGTATTAAGGATACAAGACTTGAGAATGCCTGCTTAAATTATGTGGAATGGACAGATGGTCAATGGAAGGTGAACGATTACAACGTGGTCAACCACTTAACACAATCTGCTCCTTCTTAAAGAACCTGTTTTCATAACAGGTTCTTTTTCATGTCAAAAACAATGATAAAATAATATTTTTTTATATCGAAATTCGAAATAGATGATAGCCTTTTCTACCTATTTTATGGCATTTCGGGTATCGAATGTTTATCCTCAAATGGATCATGAGAAAAAAAGCACGATTCCTTTTTAATAGAAAACCGTTAGAAATATAAAATAAACATATTTTACCATCAATTCCAAGCGACTTAATTCCCTATTTTTCGCTAGGACTTCCACAAAAATTCAGGTCTACTCTTATTTGCCTATCTCTATTAAACTGAAAATACAGAATAATCAAACGGATCATTCTAATAGACTACGGATGATTATTCTGAAATAAGAAAAAGGGATGTGGAATGTGCGTGAAAAAGAAAAATGTGATGACAAGTGTTTTATTGGCTGTCCCTCTTCTGTTTTCAGCAGGGTTTGGAGGCTCGATAGCAAATGCCGAGACTGCCTCAAAGTCAGAAAGCGAAAAAAGCTATATCGTTGGCTTTAAAGCTTCTGCCACCACAAACAGCTCTAAGAAACAAGCAGTGACACAAAATGGTGGGAAATTAGAAAAACAATACCGCCTCATTAATGCTGCACAAGTGAAGATGTCTGAACAAGCCGCAAAAAAACTTGAACACGACCCTAGCATTGCTTATGTAGAAGAAGACCACAAAGCAGAAGCATATGCCCAAACCGTCCCTTATGGTATCCCTCAAATCAAAGCTCCAGCCGTACACGCTCAAGGTTATAAAGGTGCTAACGTCAAAGTAGCTGTCCTTGATACTGGAATCCACGCCGCACACCCTGACTTAAATGTTGCAGGCGGTGCTAGCTTCGTCCCTTCAGAGCCAAATGCCACACAAGACTTTCAATCACACGGAACTCACGTAGCCGGAACCATTGCTGCCCTTGATAACACGATTGGTGTTCTTGGGGTTGCGCCAAGCGCCTCCTTGTATGCCGTTAAAGTATTAGATCGTTACGGCGATGGACAATACAGCTGGATTATCAGCGGTATTGAATGGGCTGTTGCCAATAACATGGATGTCATCAATATGAGCTTAGGCGGACCAAACGGCTCCACAGCGCTTAAAAATGCTGTAGACACAGCGAATAACCGCGGAGTAGTTGTCGTTGCCGCAGCAGGGAATTCAGGTTCAACTGGCTCTACTAGCACCGTTGGCTATCCTGCAAAATACGACTCTACAATTGCTGTTGCCAACGTGAACAGCAACAATGTCAGAAACTCGTCTTCTAGCGCAGGTCCTGAATTAGATGTTTCTGCACCTGGTACATCGATTTTAAGTACAGTACCAAGCAGTGGATATACATCTTATACGGGAACATCGATGGCATCTCCTCATGTAGCAGGAGCAGCAGCGCTTATCCTTTCTAAGTATCCGAATCTATCAACGTCTCAGGTTCGTCAGCGCTTAGAAAATACGGCAACACCGCTTGGTAATTCGTTCTATTATGGAAAAGGATTAATTAACGTTCAAGCGGCTTCTAACTAAAATAAGTGTGACAAAAAAATCCGGCGAACTGAGCCGGATTTTTTATTTATTGCTTTTTCGATGTTTCCTCTTTTTTTGCGGCTTTTTCCATATCGATGATTCTCTCCATCATCGTTGGGTGTCCATAGCGGAATATTTTCACTAAAAGTGGCGGATTGACTTGGGAAAGCCCTGATTTTGCAAGCTTTTGAAATGACGTCACCCCCGCCTCTCCATCTTTCGTCAAATTCACGGCATATTCATCAGCTGCACGTTCTTGATGTCTTGACACAGCATTTGTAAAAGGAGAAGCAGCAAATGACAGCATAGATATAATGATCAACAGAAGCGGAAGAGCAGCAACGTCATGTGGTGCCTTCAGACGAAATGGAGAAGCGCCTTTTTGGTAAAGGGAAAAATAAAGACGGTCAATGGCAAAAAATCCAACCAGAGACAACACTAAATATCCTGCTAAACCGATATACACATGCTTCATCACGTAATGTCCCATCTCATGCGCCATGATAAATAAGATTTCACGGTCTTTAAGCTTTTGAAGTGTCGTATCCCACAAAACAATACGCTTATTTTCACCAATTCCTGTGACGTAAGCATTCATCGTGTTTGTTTTCTCTGACATGTTGACTTCATATACATGATCTGCTGGAATGTGTGCTTTCTCTGCAAGAGTTAATATCTTTTTCTCAAGCGCTTGATCCTTCAATGGGTAAAAATCATTGTAGAGTGGATCAATAACGACCGGCTGTATAAAGAAGAGAAATAGTGTAACTGGAACGGTTAAACACCAAGCATACAGCCACCAATATTTCCTTTTCTTTTGAATGAGCCAAAAGAACACAATCGCGCATAGAACAAGCAGTGGATATTGAATCCAAAAATCAAGCGTTTGGTCTTTTAGCCAACTTGCTGTGCTTTGTGCTGAAACACCGTAGTACAAGGACAACTGGTAGCTCACCCACTTGACCGGCAATGTGATCAGCATCGTCAAAAGTGACAGCACAAACACATACACAAGTTTGCTCACAAGGTGAAAACGAGCTGCTGCCAAGCTCCAATCTGCTAATTTCCTTGAAAACCCTGAAATGAGCAAAAGGAAAAAGACATACCAATCTAAAGGAATTGTCATAAAGTACAACAGGTTACGAATGTTCGAGTAATTTCCACTGATCAAAAGCTCATGGCTTGTCATAAATGTATGCGGGTCTGCACTTGTCCCTTTCACACTGTCAGGGACAGATGAATCCCCCATTAGAAATAAGTAAGAATAAATAAAAAGACCGTACAATATGTATGCTACCGTTGCAAGAGCTACCCATTTGCGTACTCGCACTGGTCAGCCTCCTTTCCATTTCTCTCTCTATTGTAATCACGCACGCTTTTGTTTAGAACCTGTCTCATGTGGCTCCATCATAGCATGCCCTATCTGAAAAAGCTTGAGTGAAAAAAATGATTATGCTGTTCAAAAATCGGAGAAACTAACCATAAAAAAGTGAGTTGGAGGTTCATCATGAAGAAAATCCTTGCAGGAATTGTGATTTTTGGGCTTTTACTGATTACCTTCTTTTATGTGTTCAGCCGGACAAGTGACATCTTCGATGAAAATCGAGCAGAGAAATTATTGCTTTCACCGACGAACCAGTCCATTTCTTATGAAATAGATGATAAAGATACAACTGAGGATCTAATTGAACAATTAAACAAAGGGAAACAAACAAGCAGCCATCTCAAAAAGAATGTAAAAAAGCCAGATTATATCGCCAAGGTCATGTTTGGACGGACAAATGGCACTTCTTTTCAGCTATGGACCAACCGCTCTCAAGTTGTTTTTTTAGTAGACGGCACCTATTATGAATTAAATCAAAAACAGTCAAATTCCTTTCGAAAACAGGTAC
The DNA here is from genome assembly GCF_019091365.1 of Bacillus sp. GbtcB10. Taxonomy (NCBI): domain Bacteria; kingdom Bacillati; phylum Bacillota; class Bacilli; order Caryophanales; family Bacillaceae; genus Bacillus; species Bacillus sp. GbtcB10. The sequence goes on along the minus strand of NZ_JAGXJP010000001.1, from coordinate 141,055 downwards.
AAGAAGCGATTCAAAAAGGAGCCTCTTCATAAGAAGAGACTCTTTTTTTATTTACTTGTTTCTGCTTGGTACTTGTCTTTTAGCGCTCTTCTTAAAATTTTACCAGTCGTGTTTTTTGGAATATTATCAATGAAATGGATCGTTTGGGGCTGCTTATATTTCGCCAAATAGCGTGAACAATGGGTGATGATGTCTTCTTGATTGATGTGAGCATGTTTCTTAGGGGAAATGTAACAGACAACAGCCTCTCCTGTGTTTGGATCTGGCACACCGATGACAACGGCTTCTGCTACAGCTTCATGTTGATAAAGCACTTCTTCTACTTCTCTTGGATAGACATTATACCCGCCAACGAGAATCATGTCCTTTTTTCGATCGACGATATAAATATATCCGTCTTCATCTCTTCTCGCCAAATCTCCTGTGTACAGCCAGCCGTCTTTCAGGGCCGCCTCTGTGTCTTCTGGCATTTGATAATAGCCTTTCATAATGTTTGGCCCTTTTGCGATGAGTTCTCCGACTTCGTTTGGTCCAACTTCCTCTCCAAGTTCATTCACAATCTTATTTTTCACATTCATAATATCAGTGCCGACCGAGCCTGGTTTTCTTTTTCCATCAAGGGGATTGAATGCCGTCACTGGGGAAGCCTCTGATAATCCGTAACCCTCTAGCACCGTGACACCGAACTTTTCTTCAAAACCGTGAAGTAAAGCAACAGGCATGGACGCACCGCCTGATATACAAATCCTCACCGACTTCATCGCTTCCTCATGACCGTCCTGGCGGTATAAATAGTTATACATGGTTGGAACACCCACAAATAGCGTTGGTTTTTCTTTCTCCATCATTCGTAAAAGCTCTGATGGGCTGAAATGCGGCAGGACATAGATGGTCGCTCCATGCATCAAAGGGGCATTCATACAAACGGTCAAACAAAACACATGGAACATCGGCAAAGCAGCAATCACCTTGTCCTTCTCATCAATTGACAGGTACTCCGCAATGTCTCTTGCATTTGAATAAAGGTTAACATGAGTGAGCATTGCCCCTTTTGGTTTTCCTGTTGTACCAGATGTAAATAAAATAACGGCCGTATCGTCAGGTTGTATGGAAGGATGCTCAGCTTCTGGTGCATCTCCAGACACAAGCTTTCCGAAGAAAACAAGACGATCAGATACTTCTTTTAAACTTGACCTGCACGCAGATTCATTTTGAGCACAAATAATGACTCGTTCAATCGCTGGAAGCTGTTCATACACCTGCTCGTATATCGGCAGAAGCTGATCCGGTGCAACAATCCCTTTTACATCACCAGTGACCAGCATGTAGCCGATTTCACTTGGCGTATATGTTGGATTGACAGGTACAACAACAAGTCCTGCCTTTAATGCACCAAAAAATGAAATCACAAAATGCGGTGAATTTCCTAAAATCAGCGCGATATGATCTCCCGCTTGAAACCCTTCGCTCACTAAACCATCTGCAAAACGTTCGATACTTGTCATCAGTTCTTGATAGGTCCACTTGTTCCCTTCAAAGATCAGTGCGACGTTCTCTCCCTTGGTCATCGCAGTCTGCTCAAGATTTTTGATCAAATCCATTCTCCCACCCCTTATACTTCATCAATGAATGAATAGCCATTCATTTTATGACCAAACATTCCTCCTTTCTATTATAATAGACAATCGAAAAAATTCACAAGATCAAATGTAAACCGCTTTCATCCCTTTCATTAGAAAAAGCACCGCTATCTCTAGCCGTGCTTGTCCTTGCTTAATAAATCAAATCCAGAAAATCTTCTTTTGATACGTTACCAAAATAATGGCGCATATCCATGTCTTCTAATACATCACTAATGGTTTTGCGATCATATTGCTGCCCAATGAGTCGTTTCTCAATATCAGCAATATCTCCTACACCGAAGAAGTCACCAAAAATTTTGCAGTCTTGAATGATGCCTTTTTTCACTTCTAATCGAAGATCAATCGATCCAGCTGGAAAACGCTTAGAGTGCTGCAAGTTAAACTTAGGTGAACGGCCGTAGTTCCATTCCCATTTTTGGTATCGATCACGAGAAATCTCATGAATCTTCTCCCAATCTTTTTCTGTCAGCTTATACTCAGGCACGTCTCCGTTCGTGTCAAAAATATAGCTTAAAAGAATTTTTCTAAATTCTTCTGTTGTCATCTTTTGATCCATCAGTTCACTAATATTCGCAACCCTGCTTCTAATGGATTTGATGCCTTTTGATTCGATCTTTTCTTTCTTCACATTTAATGCCGAGACAACATGTTCGATTTCTGAATCAAATAATAGGGTGCCATGACTGAAGATACGTCCTCGTGTAGCAAATTGAGCATTCCCCGAAATTTTACGCCCATCTGCCATGATGTCATTTCTGCCGCTTAATTCCGCTTTGACGCCAAGCTTTTCAAGCGCTTTGATGACTGGCTCGGTGAATTTTTTAAAGTTATGAAAGCTGTCCCCATCGTCTTTTGTAATAAAACTGAAGTTCAAGTTTCCTTTGTCATGGTAAACTGCACCACCGCCAGATAACCTGCGAACGACTTTGATGCCATTGTCTTCCACATATTTTGTATTGATTTCTTCTATTGTATTTTGGTTCTTTCCAATAATAATGGACGGCTGGTTGATGTAAAACAGCAAATACGTTTCTTCTGGATCTAAATATTTTAAGCAATACTCTTCAATGGCTAAATTAATCATTGGGTCATAATGTTGCTCGTTATCGATAAACAGCATCTCTATCTTCCTTCCTTGTTCCATATAAGCCCTGAATGGGCAAGCTGTATATTGCCAGTATATAACGCCTGTGCTTCATTGACTAGGTCTTTATGCCGACCGAAATGAGGCAGATGGGTGATGATGAGCTCTCCAACATTTGCTTCACTTGCCAGCTTCCCTACTTCAGTGCTGTTCATATGTCCTGCACCCGATCCGTCTTGTCCGGCGTAAAAGTTGCTTTCGGCAATAAGTAAGTCTGCATCCTTGCTAAAAGGGATAAATGCATCTTGATAGCTGGAGTCGGCTGTATACACCACCACAGCCTCATGTGCCTGAATTTTCATCGCATAGCATTCTGCCGGATGAACCGTTTTCAAAAAATCAATTTGAAATGGTCCGATTTGAATGCCCTCTTCCGGCTGATAAGGTTTTGCCTTTGTATGTACATCATCAGAAAGCCGCTGAAATGCTTCTTGATCCCCGGTGTGTCCATAGATCGTCAGCGGACCACTGCTTTTTCCTAAATGATAACCCACTAGCTTCGCATATTGAAGAGGTCCGATATCTGCAATATGATCGTGATGATAATGAGAAAGGAGTACAGCATCTAATTCTTCTATATCAATGTATTGCTGAAGCTTTGACAGAACTCCGCTCCCGCAGTCGACAAGCAGACGAAAACCATCTGATTCAAAAAGATAACCTGATGTGGCTTCACCAGCTGCTGGAAATCCTCCGTAGCAGCCAATCACGGTTAATTTCATCGTCATATTTCCTCCTTTTCAAAAAATCCCCTTCTTACAATATACCCATTTTTCATAAAAAAAGCATTCTTCTTGCCTCTTGTTACAAAACAGATTGACAATTATCAATCTGTTATAATACAATGATAGCAATAAAACGTATTGGAGGATGACAAATGCTAGGAAAAATCACTGAGTTTTTTAGAAATTTGCCTTCAAAAAAATGCACAAAATGTGGAAATGATTTAATGGAACAGCACGAGTGTTACGGTAATGAATGTGAGGAATGCTCACAAGTAAGTTATCTCAAATAAGGAAATAAATAGAATAAAAAAGCACTTTTTTCCTCCTTCGTCAGTTGGAGTCAAAAGTGCTTTTTATTTTTTCTGAAAAATAGGTAAAAAGGTAAAACCCTTGGTACAAAAGGGTTTTTTAGTATTTTCATATGATGACTTTTAGTTCGGAAGGCACTTTTTATTGACTTAAAACAACGAAGGGGGTTCGAAGTGTCCATTTTTTCAAATAATTTTGTATTTTCTTAATATAATTTAATCGTGGACGAACCTCTTTAATTTTAGTTATACTTTAATTCATATATTAAAACTTAATATAATGGGAATATTCCTTTAATGAATATGTTAGGGAGGAAATCTATGAAAAAATTAAAATTTGGATTAGCTACTCAAATCCTAATCGGTCTTATTCTCGGTGTCGTGGTTGGTGCGATCTTTTTCGGTAACCCTGGTGTTGAGACATATTTAAAACCAATTGGAGACTTCTTCTTACGACTCATTAAGATGATTGTCATTCCGATTGTCGTATCTAGCTTAATTTTAGGTGTTGCAGGTGCGGGTGATGGTAAAAAAGTAGGGAAGCTTGGTTTTAGAACCATTCTTTATTTTGAAATTATCACAACGTTTGCGATCATCCTTGGTCTTGTGCTTGCGAACTTTGTTCAACCAGGTGCAGGCGTTGACTTTGGACATACAGAAAAACAGGATATTAGCCAGTATGTTGAAACGGAAAAAGAACAAAGCAGTAAATCAGTTGCTGATACGTTCCTTCATATCGTTCCGACGAACTTCTTCCAATCATTGGCGGAAGGTGATTTGCTTGCGATTATTTTCTTCACTGTATTATTCGCACTTGGCGTTTCAGCAATTGGTGAACGCGGCAAACCAGTGCTCGCCTTCTTTGAAGGTGTGTCACATGCGATGTTCCATGTCGTCAATGTTGTGATGAAAGCTGCACCATTTGGTGTGTTCGCGCTCATTGGTGTGACAGTATCAAAATTTGGTCTTGAATCTCTTGTTTCATTAGGTAAGCTCGTAGGTCTTGTTTATTTTGCGCTCGCTCTCTTCCTTATCGTTGTATTCGGAATTATTGGAAAGATGATTGGCGTCAATATTTTCAGATTTCTTGCTTACATGAAAGACGAAATGCTTCTCGCCTTTAGTACATCCAGCTCTGAAACAGTTTTACCGAGAGTTATGGATAAAATGGAGCGCATCGGGTGTCCAAAAGGAATTGTTTCTTTTGTTATCCCAATTGGTTATACGTTTAATCTAGACGGCTCCGTCTTGTATCAAGCCATTGCGGCGCTTTTCTTAGCGCAGGTATATGGCATTGACCTCACAATCGTACAGCAGCTCACACTAATCCTTGTACTGATGGTGACATCAAAAGGAATGGCTGCCGTTCCTGGTACATCCTTTGTTGTATTACTTGCAACACTTGGAACGATCGGTGTTCCTGCTGAAGGTCTAGCCTTTATTGCAGGTGTTGATCGTATCATGGATATGGCAAGAACCGTTGTCAACTTAACTGGTAATGCACTTGCAGCTGTCGTGATGTCTAAATGGGAAGGGCAATATGACCCTGAAAAAGGACACCGCGTGATGACTGGACAAGATGTACCTGAGCCAACACAACTTTCAAGCTAATCAAAAAGAACCCCGCGATGGGGGTTCTTTTTTTATACTGTGATTAATTTGCTTTGAACATAGTGGTACAGTAGATTGGCTGTATGAATCAATGAGTCTTCATGGGTTCTTTCAAAGGCATGCGAAGAGTCAATGCCAGGTCCAATCAGTCCATGAATGATATCATGCCCTGCTCGAATCGCTGCTGACGCATCTGAGCCATAATAAGGGTATATATCAAGGCGGTAATCGATTTTATTTGCCTCAGCTAATGCTGCTAGATGTTTGCGGAGACCATAGTGATAAGGACCGCTAGAATCCTTCACACATATCGACACACTGTATTCATCGGTTGATTGACCGTCACCGATGGCTCCCATATCAACGGCCAAATATTCCACCGTTTCTTCCGGGATATTCGAGTTCCCACCGTATCCGATTTCTTCATTATTTGAAATTAAGAAATGTGTCGTATGCGGCAATGTGATGTTCTCTGTTTGAATGCGGTGAATCAATCTCAGCAACAACGCCACACTTGCCTTATCATCAAGGTGTCTTGATTTAATAAAACCTGAAGACGTCACTTCCACTCTAGGATCAAATGAGATAAAGTCTCCTACTTGAATGCCGAGTGCTTGCACATCGTCTGCATTTTTCACTTTCTCATCTAAGCGAATCTCCATATTTTCTTGATTTCGCTTCGCTTTTCCAGCATCCTCATATACGTGAACGGACGTTTGATGCATCAGAATGGTACCTGTGTATGTACGGCCTATTACTGTTTCAATTTCACAATACTCGCCTTCTATCGAGTTATATTGAAAGCCTCCAATGAGTGCAAGACGCAGCCGGCCATTTGATTTAATTTCTTTGACCATCGCACCGAGCGTATCGACATGTGCTGTCAGCATGCGGTGTTCCTTGTCATCTGTTCCTTTTAGGGTGGCAATTAATCCGCCTTTTCGATTTCGCTTCGTTTCAATATGTAAATCTTGTAAAAAACGTTCGACAAAGCCAATCACTTTCTCAGTATTTCCTGATGGACTTGGGATTGACACAAGCTTTTGAATAAGCTGAACCGTTTCATTTACTTCCGTTGTCATTCGGCATATCCTCCTTCATCTAAAAGAAATTCTTTCCAAGCATGCCTTTTTTCAGCATCCTTCTTAAAATATATCGCTTCGGGTTCCTGATGTCTAATTTCTAATCAAAAAAACCTTTCTCATGGAAGAGAAAGGTTTTTCAATTAAGCTTCTTCTTGTTTCATTTTTCTTATGTTCCAAGCAAAGTATGCTGTTGTTGCAGCCATCATGATGATGGCTACTGTTCCAAGAATCGCTGCTTGGTGCCATAAATAACTGTTATCACCGCTTGCAATGATCGTTCTAAATCCGTTGATGGTATACGTCATTGGAAGCAGACTGTGAATAACTTGGAAGAATTTTGGTACAAGCTCAAGCGGGAATGTACCCGCACTTGCTGCAAGCTGAAGAACCAAGATAATGACGGCAATAAAGCGTCCTGGATTCCCCATCGTCGTCGCAAGAAGCTGAATGATCGCTAGGAATGTCAGACTGACGATGATCGCAAAGAGATAGAAGCGCCAGAGGCTTTCCACCTCAAGTCCAAGTCCAAAGATGAGCATGGTGCTTGCAATCACTGCCTGCAAGATACCGACTAAGAGAAGCACACTATATTTGCTGACAAACCATTCAAACGCATTTCTAGGGCGTCCTGCAGGATCTTTCATTGGGAATACAACAGTCAGCATTAGAGCTCCAACAAAGAGTCCCATTGATAAAATATATGGTGTGAGCCCTGTTCCATAGTTATCAATTTTTTTCGCTGTATCATTCTCTGTTTTGACTGGGCTTGCAATCATATTGTAATTGTCCTGCCCCGCATCAATGTCTCCTGTTTCATCTGCAGCGCTTTTTAGCTTATCAGAAAGCTTTCCAGTTCCACTTTTTAAGTCACCTAATCCTTTATCAAGGGATTTTGACCCTTCAGCCAGTTTAGATGAGTTGCTTTGGATACTCGCTGATCCACTTTCTAGTTTATTCAATGCTGCACTAAGCTGGCTTGAACCATTTGCCAGTTTATCCGCACCACTTTTCGCTGTATCAAGCTTTCCATTTGCTGTTTGCAGGCCATCTTGTAATTTCCCTTGACCCGTTTGAAGCTTCAGTGCACCTTGATACAATTTATTCGTACCGGATGTCATTTGATCAATCGCATTTTGTATGGCGACTGTCGATGTATACAGCTGTTCTGTTTTCTCTGGCAGCTGCTTGACTTGCTGTAGCTGTGCTTTTGCAGATGCAACCGCAGACTGAACTTCACTTGCGTCAGGCAGTTCCTGCAGCGCCGCTAAGCTTTGCTCAAGCCCAGACAAATCAGGCAGTTCGATTGTAGGAAGACTGTCTAGTTGATCCATTGCCGCCTTTTTCTCTTCATCTGTCATCGAGCTGTTTTGAATAATACTTTTTACTTTTGCATCTCGACTAGATAATGCTTCTTTTAAAGAAGCAAGTTTGGTACTAAACGTTTTTGCATCTTTTTTCACCTGATCAATCTTAGGCGCCATCTTTTCAAGATTCGCTAATTCAGGTGAAGACAATACTTTCTCCACAGCAGCGATTTTTTCTGAAAATGACCGTGCTTTATTGTTCAGCTGCTCAATGCCTGCTGTGAATTGCGGCATTTTAGAAGAAAGTTGCTCATGTCCTTCACGGCTTGTGTTTAACCCTTCGGTCAATGTATCAATTCCTGTGCCAAGCTCACCAAATTTCTGATCAATCGTTTGATAGCCTGTTAAGAGCTGACCAAGACCGCTATCAAGAGATTGAATTCCAGTGTTCAGTTCACCCATTTTTCCTGCAAACTGATGAACACCTTCGCTATACGTTAACGTTCCTTCTGCCAATTTCGCCAGATTGTCTTTTAACTTTTGGCTACCGTCTTTTGCGCTTTTTGTTCCGTCATCAATTTTCTTCGCTCCATCGCTTGCTTGATCTAATCCTTTTGCAATCGTTTTGAAGTTATCAAAGATGACCTCTGCATAATTTTCTGTGACTTCCTTTGAAACCGAATCTTTTAATTTGATAATGGCGTTATTCGCAATTTGAGACGCAGCATAGTTTGCGCCTGGATTCGTATAATATTTCAGATTCGATTTTTTCGGATGTTTGTCTAGTACTGTACTCGCATTTTTCGAGAAATCTTTCGGAATCTCGACGACGAGATAATAGTCCTCGTTATTTAACCCCTTGATGGCCTTTTCTTCACTATCAACAAAATGCCATTTAAAACTATCGTTCTTCTTCAATTCCTTCACTAAATCATCGCCTACTTGAAGGGTTTTGCCGTCATAATGACTGCCTTCATCCAAGTTGACAACCGCTACAGGTAATTGATCAACTGTACCATATGGATCCCAGTAAGCTTTTAAAAATACACCACTATAAATTAGTGGAATAAATAAGACAGCTAAAATCGGGATCAGTAGTTTTTTGCTCGTCACAATGTCTTTCCATTGATTCCGAATTACATTCATTGCTGTTTTCCTCCCATTGATGAATGACTAAATTAAGAATTCGGTCATTTGAACTCAAAAAAAATTATGTTGTTGCAGACAGTCCTTTTAGTACATAAAGCTCGAGCGATTCAGCGACCTCTTCTTTTGTTAAAGGCTCATATCGCTTTTCCCAGTCAAAAATAAGTGCAATATATAGTTTCACCATCACAAATGCCGTCAATTCAGGATCACAGGGCTTAATGTCGCCTTTTTCAATCGCTTCTTTTACTTTTGTTTTAATATAGCGAATGATCATCTGCTCCATTTTTTCAATCATTTCTTTCACTGCTGATGTGCCAAGCTCCGCATTTTCCTGAAAGATTTTAATTGTAAGCTGGTGGTTTTTTCGAAATTCTAATATTGCAAAGAGTGCTAAATGAAGGTTTTCTGAGAAACTATTCTTCTCATCTATTGCTTCATCTGCAATTTTCCTCATCTCCATTAACAGTGATGTGAAAATTTCATCGAACAGCTCTTCTTTGTTTTTGAAAAAAGTATAAATCGTTCCTTTTCCGACGTTGGCAAGCTTTGCTACAAGGTCCATTGTCGTGGCTTTATACCCGAACTGGGTAAATGCCTTTGTTGCTCCATCTAAAATCATTTGTCTCCTATCAACACTCATGATCTCACTCCCAAAATGACTATTTGAACGTTTCGGTCATTAAGTACAGAAAGTAATATACCACATCTTTTTCCTCAGATGCAACAACTTTGTTCAATTTTATTATTCACCACTCTTTTCTAAACATACGAACATGAAAAACTCCCTTTCCATGACAGAAAAGGGAGTTTATTTTTTATGAAAATAGATAAGATACAGCTTCTGAGATGGCAGCTTTTCCTTGATCAATACAATCAGGAATCCCAACACCTTCAAATGCAGCACCCGTGATATAAATACCAGGATATGATTGCTTAAACGTTTCTCGCATCGTCGAAATCTGTTTTTGATGACCCACATGATATTGCGGCATGCTTGTTTTCCAGCGAGTCACTGTCGTCAGCTCTGGATCTGCTTTAATATCCATGATTTTCTTCAAATCCTCCAGCACGATGCTCACGATTTGATGATCAGACTGTTCGACAATTGATTCATCGCCAGCTTTCCCAACGTATGCACGGAGCAATGTTTTTCCTTTAGGTGCAGTGTGAGGCCATTTCTTATTTGTCCACGTACATGCTGTAATGGAGAAATCACTATTTCTTGAGATGACAAAACCAGTACCATCATATTCATTGTGAACATCCTCTTCTTTAAATCCGAGTGCAACTGTTGCAACAGAAGTCGATGTCATGTCATGCAAGTACTCAAGCCCTGCTTCTTTTGGAAACATGGAATAGATCGATTGGTGAGGAGTTGTCACAATGGCAGAATCTGCAAAAAGCGTTTGACCGCTGTCTAATTGAACGCCATAGCCTCCCTCGGCTTTTTCGATCTGGGTCACTTTTGTCCCTTTGTAAATCTTCGTCAGCTTGAGTTTACTTTCGACCGCTTCAACAAGTGCTTGCAGCCCTTGATTGATTGTCTGGAACTGTCCTTGCTTTTTCGCTGTCACTTGTTGCGCTTTTGCATGCTGCTGTGATTTTTTCATCCCAAGAATCAAACTGCGATGCTTCTGTTCTGTTTGATAGAACTGCGGGAAGGTAGACATTAAGCTCAGGCGATCAATGTCACCAGCATAAATGCCTGATAGTAGCGGTTCAATTAAATTCTCCACCACTTCATCACCCACACGTCTTCTAAAAAATTCCCCAAGAGATTGATCTTCTGTCTGTTTGCTTTTTGGCAAAACGAAATCCATCGCTGCACGTGCTTTTCCGGCAACTGAAAAAAGCCCAGTTGTAATGAAAGGACTGATTTGAGTTGGAATGCCCATGACAGCCCCCTTTGGCATCGGATGAAGGGTTTCATTGACTAATACATACGCTTGCCCTGTTTCATTATTGACGAGCTGATCAGATAGGCCAACATCTTTTGCCAGCTGGGGTCCACTGACCTTTCTTTCTAAAAATGAATCGGGTCCACGTTCAATGATATAACCGTCTTTATATAATGTTTGAATTTTTCCACCTAGCCTAGGACTCGCTTCAATAAGAGATATTTGGATAGGAAGGCCTTTTTCTTCAATTTCCTTTTCCAAATAGAAGGCGGCGGCCAAACCTGTGATGCCACCGCCAATGATGACAAGGTGTTTTTGATTGTCATGCATAGGATCGCCTTCTTTTATATGATTACTTGCTTTCATTCAGTTTCTTTAATACGACTGCTGCCAGTGCATCAATAAATGCTGGTTTCGCATTTGGCATTTCTGGACGATAGTAGGCTGCGCCAATTTCATCCGTGACGACTTTACATTCATAATCATTGTCGTATAACACTTCAAGGTGATCAGCGACAAATCCAACAGGCACGTATACAAATGTTTTATAGCCTTTTTGTTCAAATAGGTCACGTGTGAGATCCTGTACGTCTGGTCCGAGCCACGGATCAGGCGTATTGCCTTCACTTTGCCAGCCAATTTCATAATGCTCAATTCCTGCACCTTCAGCAATCATTTTTGCAGATTGTGCAAGCTGATCAGGGTATGGGTCCCCTGCTGCAATAATTTTTTCAGGAAGACTGTGTGCAGACACAATCAGCACTGCTGAATCTCTTTCTTCCTGACTCATGGATGCATACGTCTCTTTCACTTGTTTCACCCAATAGTCCACAAACTTCGGCTCATCGTACCAGCTTTCAACAGAAGTAATATTCAGATGGCCAAGCTTTTCTGCTTCATCTTGTGCACGTTTGTTATACGATTTCACACTAAATGTGGAGAAGTGCGGTGCTAGGACAATACTCACCGCTTCTGTGATGCCATCTCGGTGCATATCAGCGACCGCATCTTCAATGAAAGGCTCGATGTGTTTTAACCCAATGTATACATGAAATTCAATCTCGTCTTGGATCTCATTCAAATGTTCACACAAGCCATTTGCCTGCTGTTCTGTAATTTTTGATAAAGGAGAAATGCCGCCAATTGCCTTGTAGCGGTCCTTTAAATCTTGCAGCATCTCCGGCTCTGGCTTTCTGCCTCTACGAATATGTGTATAGTAACGTTCAATGTCTTCTTCTTTATATGGGGTGCCATATGCCATGACAAGTAGCCCCATTTTCTTTTTCTCCACAACCAACACTCCTTCAGATCATTTGAAATCATTTAGATGGATGTCTTTTTATGTTTAGCTGAATAATCGTGAATAAAATCTGTCAGCTTCTTTAACGTGTCTGGTGAGACATCAGGAAATACCCCGTGACCTAAGTTAAAGATGAATTGATCTGATTTCATCCCTTGATCTAAAATCGCTGTTGCTCTTTCTTCAATCACTTCCCAAGGAGAAAGTAATATCGTTGGATCAAGGTTTCCTTGTAACGTTTTTGTTAAGCCTTCTTTTCGCGCTTCGTCTATACTCATACGCCAATCCAGTCCAACGACATCAAGCGGCAAGTCATGCCAATCTTTCGCCAGATGGCTCGCACCGACACCATACATAATCATTGGTACGTTTTCAGACTTCAGCTCTGTGAAAATACGCTGCATGACAGGCTTAATGAAGGTCCGGTAATCTGCTGCATTTAAAGCGCCAACCCAAGAGTCGAAGATTTGAAATGCTCGGACGCCTGCTTTTACCTGAGCGCGTATGTATGTGATTGTCATATCGGCTAATTTATTCATCAAAAGCATCCATGTCTCTGGCTCACTGTACATGAGCGCCTTTGTTTTATGATAATTTTTAGATGGACCGCCTTCGATCATATAGCTTGCCATCGTAAAAGGTGCGCCTGCGAAACCAATCAGCGGAACATTCAACTGCTCCTCTGTTAACAACTTGATCGTATCAAGCACATACGGCAGGTCTTCTTCAGGATGAAGCTCTCCAAGACGCTGGATATCTGCCTTTGTCCGAATAGGCGAGTCAATCACTGGTCCAATTCCATTTTTAATTTCAACATCCACTCCAATAGCTGGAAGCGGCGTCATAATATCTTTATATAAAATAGCGGCATCTACACCATATTGTTCTACAGGAAGTCTTGTTACGTAAGCACATAGCTCTGGCTGATGCGTAATTTCAAATAGCCCGTATTTTTCTTTAAGGGCACGATATTCAGGCTGCGAGCGTCCTGCCTGTCTCATATACCAAACCGGTACATGGTCTGTTTTTTCCCCTTTGCACGCCTTTAAGAACGTGTCATTAAAAGCCTTCGTTTTTCCCATTACCTTTCATTCCACCTTTCGCCTCACACTCTCTTTGTATAAGGCTCAAACACTGCTTTTACTATACCGCTTTTTCAAGGCTCGGTATACTAAAGCGGCTCAATGTTCAAAAAATCGCCGAATATTAACGTCCAAAAGCCTCTGGCTTGATATAAGCACTACCTTCGCCTTCTTCTTGTGTTTGAGTATTGTATGGAACAACCTTATACTGCGCATCTGAAAACACATTTGCATACGGCATTGTGTAGCTGTTTGTTCCCGTTACAGAATCGATCAGGGTCTCGCTTCCATTTCTCTTTTCATAAATACGATATTCAACGCGTTTGTCTTCCTGTTCATCCCATGACAGCTCCAATGTAAAGAGCCCTTTGATTTTAAATGCATAACGTGCTTCAAAGCCTGACAGTCCTTCTAAATGGATTGGCGATTGAAGTTCTTTAATTCCCTCTGGTTTTTGGAATGTTTCATTGGTTATTTGGGCTGTCGTTAAAATATCTTTCATTAACTGCACTGGATACTGACTGCCGCCAGTTAAATAATGACTGTTATCCGTTTTGTCATACCCCATCCAGATTGCCCCTGTTGTACTAGGCGTGTAGCCAGCAAACCAAGCATCTTTCGTTGCCCCTTTGACACCGGCATACGTAGTTGTGCCTGTTTTACCAGCCAAATCTCCAGCGTATGATCCGCTCTGAGCGGTTCCGCCTTTGACGACCTGTTGAAGCATTCTTGTCATATTCCAAGCATTTTGTACGCTAAACACTCGTTCTTCTTTGTTTCGATTTTTTTCAACGGTTTCTCCATCATCATTCGTGATTTTTTGAATGAAGAACGGCTTTTTATAGACGCCTTCATTTGCAAATGTATGAAATGCTCCAGCTATCTGCAACGGAGAAACCCCTTTTTCTAAACCGCCAAGCGCTATGGCAAGTCCTTTATCCGAAATATCCATCCCCATTTTCTCAAGATAGGATTTAGACGTATCGATGCCAAGCTGGCTTAACGTCCATACGGCAGATGTATTTTTACTTTTCATGAGAGCCTCTACCATCGTGACCCTGCCCTCGTACTGTCCATCGTAGTTCTTTGGAGAATAGCCGTCATAGCTTTTTTCCTTGTCCTCAAGCAGTGAATATGGTCTGAATTTTTTCTCCTGAATCGCTGGACCATATACTGCGATCGGCTTAAAGACAGAACCAGGCTGTCTAACAGCTGTGACTCTGTTATAGCCTCTTGCCTGATATTCTCGTCCGCCTATTGCTGCTTTTACACCACCAGATGCGTTGTCAATAAACACAGCGCTTCCTTCAGGTGACCCGCTTTTTCCCGGGAAATAACGATTGTTTTTCATCGCATCATAGGCAACTTTTTGCAAATTCATATCGATTGGTACCGTAATGGTATAGCCGCCTTGAAGCAATTGTTCATGCGAAATCGAATACTGTGATTCTGCTTCTTTAATCATGAGATCTACATAACTGTCCACCCAAGGGGTTTCTGATTTCTTTTTTAAATGAATACCAAGTGTTCTTCCTTTTGCTTCAACTGTTTCTGTAGAAGACAAATATCCTTGTTCATTCATTAAATTCAGGATGGTATCCCGTCTTTGTTTATTTTTATCTGGGTGTAGAACAGGGGAATACGTTGAAGGTGCCTTTGGCATGGCAGCAAGTGTAGCTCCTTCACTGACAGTGAGATCTTTTACATCTTTACTAAAATAGTAATTGGCCGCTGCTTGGATCCCATAGACGCCATGACCAAAGTAAAGCTGATTCAAATACATTTCAAGCAGCTTGTCCTTTGAATAATCTCTTTCTAAATTGATCGCAATAATGACTTCTTTTGTTTTTCGAAGAAACGTTTTATCATTTGTGAGAAAGATATTTTTGGCGAGCTGCTGGGTGATGGTACTGCCGCCTTCTACCTTTCCACCTGCTAATATATCTCGATAAACCGCCCTTGAAATCGATTGTGCATCAATTCCGTGGTGCTCATAAAAGCGCTTGTCCTCTACAGCAACAAAAGCTTTCGCCACTTTATCTGGGACCTCTTTTAATGACACAGGGTCCCGATTTTCTGAATACATGCTTGTGAGTTCTTTTCCATTCTGATCAATGATTTTCGAGGAAGCGTGAAAAACGAGCTTCTTCTCATCTATGACATAATGTCCTAAAAATAAAATGGTCAGATAGCCAATAAATGAAAGCACGATTGTACTTCCTGCAATGACTAATGGAATGATTATCTTCTTTTTCTTCAAATTAGGTCACCTCATTCCTTTATACGGATAGTATGGGATGTATTGCTTCATAATATGTTTTATGGATTGACTACCAAAGAATTATATATCATTCTTTTGTTATACTATCAAGCAGGAGGCGGTTTAGATGAATTTCTATATTACATATGGAACAGCAGACTTTTTGCAAAAAATCGCAAAAAAACATCATCTTGAAAATCTGCTTTATACGGTCGGTAAGGAACAAGCGGCTCTTTTTCATGAAACGGAGGGTGAGACAGTCTTTAAAGCACCCCATTCCTATGATGTGATTTATACAAAAGGTGAGCTCGTCCAATCTGGCTTTGTCACGCTGAATCATATCCCTGTAAAGCTCGAAAGCAGAGCACTTTTTGAATCCACCTTTCAGAAAAAAACAAACATATCAGAGCACCAGCGCGGCTTTCAGGCGCTTCGTGTGTTAAGACCAAAAAAGGATGAAGAAGTGTACTTAATTTTGACCCTTTGGGAATCTGAAGACTTATTTCAAGACTTTCAAGAGTCAGAAGCATTCTTTCAGCCGCACGAGGATACTGGCTCCATCTTCTCTCGTCCTGCCTATCTGACATCCTATCATGCCGTCATAGACCATTAAAGAAGTGCTGCTCTTCGCACTTCTTAGATTGTTGACAAAGGGCTAAAATGTTGTTTATTTTAGCCCTTTGTCTTCTTTTCAGCGTGATAGAAAACCTTTGCAGTATAGGAAGGACGAGTACTGGCGCGGAGCGAATTTCACATTCGTGAGCACCAGCACGCAGGACTGACAAAGAATGCGAGGGTTTGTCTACACGCTGGGAAGTGCTGCTCTTCGCACTTCTTTTTTTCATGAAAAAAAGCCCTTCTACTGGGCTTTCAACGCTTTTCTCTAAGCTCGTACCGATGAATGATTGGCTGAAGCACATAAAAATTCAGCAAGATCCATCCTAATAAGATGGGCCATTTGAACATAGGTGAAGCACCTTTCATCTGAATAAGTAGTACCAACAGTGGAATCAAACAAATCATTAAAAAGCTCATTTTCGAAACGAACGTTTCTTTGATTTGATGCCGGCAGCTTGGACAAAGCATCATTCTCGTATGCGATAAATGAAATTTTTCGACGAAAGAAAATGCTTTTGAACAATTTGGACAGCTTCCCAATGCCACTCCCCCTTTTGCAAGCTTCATACTTAACCTTCGACTTTTATGTAAAATGACCTTTTCTGTCATTCTCGACATCCTCTTCTGTTGAAAGATTCTAACAATTACCATACAATCAGTAAAAGAGTATAAAGGAGGTTTTCGGATCAATGACAGTATCCACTTTACACAAAAGGATCAATGAACGTCTTGATGAACATTATGAGGAAATGGTTGAAATTAGACGCCATCTCCATATGAATCCAGAACTTTCTTTTCAGGAAGAGGAAACAGCTGCTTACATCGCTCAATATTATGACAGATTACATATCCCAACACGCACACATGTAGGTGGACATGGTGTACTCGCTTTTATTGAAGGAGCTTCCTCTGGACCGACCATTGCACTGAGAGCTGATTTTGATGCACTTCCCATTCATGATGAAAAGGATGTACCTTACCGTTCAACAAAACCTGGCGTCATGCACGCATGCGGTCATGATGGCCACACAGCAACACTTCTCGTCTTAGCGAAGATCTTACATGAGCACCGAGATCAATTAAAAGGAAAAATCGTCCTCATTCATCAACACGCTGAAGAATATGCCCCCGGCGGTGCGAAACCAATGATTGAAGATGGCTGTTTAGACGGTGTTGACGTCATTTTCGGCACCCACCTTTGGTCCTCAGAGCCATGCGGCACTGTTCTTTATAAAAGCGGGAACTTTATGGCAGCCGCCGATCGTTTCTCTATTCAAGTGCAAGGGAAAGGCGGACATGGCGCACAGCCGCATCTGACGAAAGATGCCGTACTCATCGGTTCACAAATTGTAGCCAATCTTCAGCAGGTCGTGGCCCGTAAAGTCAACCCGATTGATTCTGCGGTGGTATCTGTAGGAGGATTTGTCGCTGAAAATGCCTTTAACGTCATTGCAGATTCGGCCGTGCTAACAGGTACTGCACGTTCCTTTGAAGAGAGTGCACGCCATATCATTGAACGTGAAATTGAACAGGTGGTGAAAGGTGTCTGCCACATGCACGATGCCTCTTATACTTATGAATATGTAAGAGGCTATCCTGCAGTCAAAAATCACCCTGCACCAACTGAATATATAGCAGAAATAGCCAAACAGACAGAAGGAGTCACAGAAGTAAAAGAAGCCGAAACCCAAATGGGCGGAGAAGACTTTGCTTACTACCTTCAGCATGTTCCTGGTACTTTCTTCTACACAGGCGCTATGCCAGAAAACAGCCAAGATGTATATCCACACCACCATCCGAAATTTGATATTAACGAAAACGCAATGCCTGTCGCAGCAAAGGTACTCGCTCATGCCGTCCTTTCCTACGATGAATGAAAAAAGCCGCTGTTAGGCAGCGGCTTTTCTATTTCAATTCCTTCAACACACGCAAGTGAAACACATGGCGTGCGACTTCACCAAGCTGTCCTGTCAGCTGATGATTTGCCACCCCGCCAACAGCGGCACCGACCACAGGCATTAATTGAAACAGCTTCACAAGGTCAATATAATCTCGATATTCCTGCTGAAAGCTATACCAATCCATTTCTTCCCGGGTTGTTTCCCATTCTTCAATGAGTTTCATCATTTTTTGACGGTGTGCACTGCTTGAAAAGGCGAGTTGAAAAATACAAAGCAAAAAGAGCCTTTCCTCTTTTTGAGACAAATCAAATCCATATATACAGGCAAGCTCATAAAGACATTTCATTTTAATACTCAAAAGGAGAGGGAAATCCGCCATTCCGAGAAACAATCCACCCGCACCTGTGCCAATTCCTTCAATCGCAGCGGCCTTTTGATAATATGTCACCTTTTCCTTTGCCAGCTCATTTCGCTCTACAAGAGACAATTGTTCATCAATGACTGTAAATGAAGTAAAATGGCTTCCTGATATTGTGGATTCAACCATTGTTTTCACCGCACTTGTGATGACTTGATGAAATTGAGCAGGGATTCGGCGATTCACTTGCTGCTGAACGCCTTTTGAAAACCGCTCGATCTTGGATGGTTTTCTTAAAAAACGCATTTGAAAAAAAATGGCCTCTTCATACAGTTCCCGTTCAGCTGCATTCATTCCAGTTCCCTCCTTGGTGACATCATACGCTCGCTGTAAAAAACGCTTATCTCATCTTTTTTAATCTGCTTTGTACATAAGGCTTGAATAGGACAAGCACAAATACCAATGAAATGAGAAGAGCAAGTCCGCTTCCCTTCCATCCACCTGCTGGGAAAACGGCGGAGCTCAGTAAAATTGACTGGATGATGAGCACATTTCGTACGAGAACAAAAAAGCTTCGATCTTTTTCTTGCTGAGACACAGGATAAAGTGCCTGTAACGACAGATGAGCAAAGTGCTTTGTTAACGGGACAAGCTGTACACCTGTGATAAAGACTGTAAACAAGACAAGTAATGCCCCCACCCAGCCTGCTGCACCTGTATACAAGAGGATGAGCACAAACACGACCGTTAACCTAAACACAAGACCAAAATAGTCATTTGAACGTAAAAACGCCCTCACATACATATAAGAAAAAGCTTTACGCTGTTCATAAGGGACAAACTGCAAGACCCAGTCCATATACGCCCTTCTTTTCACTTGTTTCTTTAAATGAGGGACATCCGTAAATAAGTTTGCCAAGCGGTAAAAACGCTGTTTTCGTTTTAACTCATCAGAAATATGCAATTCCCATTGAAAAGGCTGTTTTTTTACTGCATTTGTTAAGTAAATGAGATAGACAGCATATAAAAGATAAAAAACGATGGCAATGGCATAAGCTGCTTGTAAAACGGTATACATTAACATTGTATTGAGCAGAAAACGAATCACTGCATCAATCCATCTGACATGTTTCCCTTGAAAATAAGTGATTCTCCACTGAATCGCTGTATTCAGACCTTTTATTAAGATCATTTGCGCCAAAATGAGCACATATAGCATCAGATCGCCTGAGGAGACAGCCGAATATAGCGGAAGTGCAATAATGGACACGGCAATCAAAGGAAATAACTGAGAAATGAAGCTAAAGTTAAACGCTTGTTTTAAATAAGGGTCCATCTTAGCTTCCAAAGGAAGCATAAACACAAGATCTGCCTCTTTAATCAACGTTCGCACGTAAGAACTAGTCAGTACCAATGAGAAAACAACTGCCATGACCCAATAGGATGGGAAGTGAGCTGGAATATGCTTCAGCCAATTACTGTACCAGCTCGCCCCGCCTGCAAGGAAAAAAATGAGCACAATCACAAGATGATCATTGAACATATATTTTAAATATTTTCTTGTTTCTTGTACGTGTTCTTCTAATCGTGATTTCCAAATGGTTTGCGTTGTTTTACTCATAGCTTTCTTCCTTTGTTAATTCCAAATAAAGATCATCGAGTGTCGCATCTCTCATGTTGAACTGCTCTCTTAGTTCTGTCAGTGTTCCTTTCGCTCTAATTTCCCCTTCATGCAAAATAATAAAGGAATCACAATAACGTTCCGCTGTGGCTAAAATATGCGTTGACATCAGAACACTTGCGCCATTTTGTTTCGCCGCATTCATACGTTCTAATAGTGCGTTGATCGCAAGCGGATCAAGCCCTAAAAACGGCTCATCGATAATATACAACTCTGGCTCCACAAGAAATGCACACATAATCATCACCTTCTGCTTCATCCCTTTAGAAAAATGAGCAGGGAACCATTTCAATCGCTTCTCCATTCGGAATTCCTTCAGCAAAGACGGCAGACGTTCTTCTAATTGTTCTTTTGAAAGGCCGTAAGCCATCGCTGTCAGCTCTAAATGCTCTTTTAACGTTAATTCTTCATATAAGACAGGTGTCTCTGGAATAAACGTAAATTGTGAACGATACGCCTCTTGATCTTCTTGAAGGGTTCGTCCGTTCAGCTCAATGACCCCTTTATGAGGTTTCATTAATCCAATAATATGACGAATGGTTGTACTTTTTCCCGCCCCGTTTAAGCCAATGAGACCAACGATTTGGTTTCTTTCTAATTCAAATGAAATATTTTTCAGAACGGGATTCTTTGTATATCCACCCGTTACATCTTTTACAGTTAGAAGGGACATCAGTTCGTTCCTTTCTTTCTTTTTTCCTTTATAGTACCAAAAACGAAAGACAATTTGAAATGTTTACCTATAGACAACTCATGAATAAAACATCGGCATACTGGTCATCATAATGTATGTAGAAGAAATGAACTTGATGACCAATACGTAAATGAGGTGTTTGTTAAAGGCAATAACCGCATGACAAGTTGGTTTTTCATCTAAAAACCTTAGCTTCTGTTTTGCTTCACTGATTCTTGATTTTTGTGTCCTATACAAATATGTATACGACGAACCAAAACGTCAAATGAGGTGTTTACGGCAGAAATAGCAGGCATATGAATTCTTTATTTCAGTAAATAAAGAATTCAAAAGGCATATCAAATGAAAGCATCAGCATTTCTTCTGCAGGAGCAGGATGAGCGACCAAAGGAGTTCGCTTGTCCTGTTTTCTTTTTTGCTTCTTTTTGTGATACGATAAAGGAAAAATAATGAGGAGTGACATGGCGTGAGCGACTGCATTTTTTGCAAGATCATTGATGGAGACATTCCATGTGCAAAAGTATATGAAGACGAGCATGTATTGGCTTTTCTTGATATCAGCCAAGTAACAAAAGGACATACCCTTGTAATCCCGAAAATACATAAAGAAAACATTTATGACATGACACCAGAAGTGTCTAATCATTACTTCCAAGCGATTCCAAAAATCGCTAGAGCCATCAAACAAGAATTTGAACCAATTGGTTTAAACCTTCTGAACAACAACGGTGAAAAAGCCGGACAATCTGTGTTCCATTACCATATGCATATTATTCCGCGTTATGGCAAAGGCGACGGCTTTGGTGCCGTATGGAAATCTCACCAAGATCAATATACATCAGAGGATTTAAAAGACATTTCTTCTGCCATCCATACGCGCCTTACCTCATCTTAATTGATGAGGTTTTTCTTTTTTTCGCCTCTTTTCTGAGCTTATCCTCTGAATCGTAAGATATTTAGGACGATTCAAATTTTTTGTCCAAATGCTTCAAATTTGTGATAGGATGGTTTTATCTTTTGATCCATTAACGCGAGAAATAGGGAGAGATTGTGATGAAGCGAACGACGAATTTTAATGCTGGTCCGGCGGCGCTGCCGCTAGAAGTGCTTCAAAAAGCACAGGAAGAACTTGTTGATTTTAAACAAACCGGGATGTCTGTGATGGAACTTTCTCATCGCAGCGGTGAGTATGAAGAAGTCCACAATAAAGCGAAAGCACTCTTGGTAGAATTGATGGACATTCCAGAAGATTATGAGGTCCTCTTTTTACAAGGCGGGGCAAGTCTTCAATTTGCAATGATTCCGATGAACTTCTTACATGAAGGCGAAACGGCTCATTTCATCCAAACAGGTGCTTGGTCAGAGAAAGCCTTGTCAGAAGCAAAAGGGTTTGGTGAAACATCAGTGTTTGCCTCAAGTGAAGACGACAACTATTCGTATATTCCAGATGTAGATGCGTCCGTTTTAAATGACGGTGCTTACTTGCACATCACATCGAACAATACCATTTTCGGTACTCAGTGGAAAACGTTCCCGAACACGTCACTCCCGCTTATTGCCGACATGTCCAGTGATATTCTCAGCAAAAAAATAGACGTGTCTTCATTTGATTTCATTTATGCCGGGGCACAAAAAAATCTAGGGCCTTCTGGTATCACGATTGTGATCGCGCGCAAACGTTTATTAGAGAAAGAAAAAAGCGGCACACCTAAAATTTTAAAATATTCAACACATGCCAAAGCCAATTCTCTTTATCACACACCACCAACTTTTGCGATTTATATGCTGTCCCTTGTCCTGGAGCATGTGAAACAGGCGGGCGGTGTAGAAGCAGCAGAAAAACGCAATGAACAAAAAGCAGCGCTTCTGTATGATACGATTGATCAAAGTGGCGGTTTTTACAAAGGGCATGCACGTGCTGACAGCCGTTCACATATGAATGTCACGTTTACCCTGCGTGATGATGCACTCACTGCATCCTTTGTGGAGAAAGCAAAACAAGAACAAATGGTTGGACTCGCCGGCCACCGTTCTGTTGGCGGATGCAGAGCCTCGATTTACAACGCCGTCTCTATAGAAGACTGCCAAAAGCTTGCGGACTTTATGAAAAAGTTCCAGCAAGAAAATGAGTAAAAAGGCTTTTCTATCGTGAAATAAATTTGTTATAATAACGAGAAATATAAAGTCATGACTCTTGCAATAAATGATCAGCCATATTATTGGAGAGTTCTAAGAGCTTAGCAGAGGAGAGCATAGAAATGAAAACAAAAGAATTAGTGATTATGTCATTGCTTGCAGCAATGGGAGCTGTTTTGCATACGATTTTCCCGCCCATCTTTTTTGGAATGAAACCTGATATGATGCTGGTTATGATGTTTTTAAGCATCATCCTTTTTCCGAAAGTACAGCATGTCGTTGTGATCGCCCTAGTTACTGGGGTCATTTCCGCTTTGACAACAGGTTTTCCAGGCGGACAAATTCCAAATATGATTGATAAACCGGTGACAGCCTTTATCTTCTTAGCCCTTTTCTTATCTTGCCTGAAGATCAAGAACAAAGTCGTTCTGACCGCTGTACTCACCGCTGTTGGGACCGTCGTATCGGGCGTGATTTTCCTATCTGCCGCTTTACTGATTACTGGACTGCCGGCTGCGTTACCAGCACTTCTTGTAGGTGTTGTCCTGCCAGCAACTGTGATCAATACGATAGCTATGGTATTTGTCTTCCCGATTGCTCAGTCCATATTAAAGCGCGCAAGAATGATTGAAGTCGCTTAACGAATAACTGAACCTCTTCATTAGATGAAGAGGTTTTTTTCATATTGTTGACAAAGGGCTAAAATGATTCTTTATTTTAGCCCTTTGTCTTCTTTTCAGCATGATTGAAAGCCCTTGAAGTCTAGGAAGGACGAGTACTGGCGCGGAGCGAATTTGACATTCGTGAGCACCTGCACGCAGGACTGACAACGAATGCGAGGGTTTGTCTACATGCTGGAACCTCTTCATTAGATGAAGAGTTTTTTTTCATGCTTCTATAAAAGAAAAAGGGTAAGCAGCAAAATGGAGAGCGAAATCCCTGCACCTGCAGCACACACAATTGCTTTTTGTCTTAATACATGTTTTGGCGGATAAGACCCTGCATACCCAAGCTGCCTTACATAATGAATAGAACCACCTGCGAAAATCACACACATACACGTAAAAACGAACAGAAAGACAGACAACCTTCTCCCCTCCCTTTTCTTCAAAAGTATGCTAAAATAAAGCAAGCTATGTATGGAAGTTCAATGAAGCTGATCGTCAGCTCAGAGAGAACATGCGAATGTGTAAAATTTGACTAGAGGTGATTGGAATGGCTAGTGGACGTTCTTTATTAACAGGATTATTTGTAGGCGGTCTCCTCGGAGGTGCGGCAGTGCTCCTGACGACTCCCTCTTCTGGCAGAGATGTACGCGGAAAGATGAAAGACGGCTATGACAAATTCGAAGATACGCTGACAAGATTAAAAAGAGATGGACAAGCTTTAAAAGAGCAGATTGTTGAAACCGCAAAAGAAAGTGCTGAAGTCATTAAAGAGGTCGGAACTGAATTACAAACATCGATACAGCAATGGCGCGAGGAAATCAAACCTCATCAGCAGGACTTACAAAAGGAAATTCAGGAAATTGAGGAAAAGCTCAAACAACTGGAGAAAACCTTACAAAACTAATATACTCACAAAAAAATATTCGTTTACAAAAGTGTGCGGGGTGCGTATCCCGCACTTTTTTTGTTGAAAAAAGGTTATTTTGTCAATGTTTTTCATGACTTTTAAAAATTCTTGAATTTTCAGCTTTATTAATCTTTATTTTATTGGCATAATAGAATTACAAGAAAAAGAGAAGTAGGTGAAATGGATGAATCATTCGGAACAGCCTTTCGATGTAAAAGAAGCACTTTTATTCAGTCAAAGAATGGCCCAATTGAGCAAAGCTCTTTGGAAATCCATTGAAAAGGACTGGCAGCAGTGGATCAAACCGTATAACCTAAATATCAATGAACATCATATTTTGTGGATTGCGTATCAATTAAAAGGAGCTTCAATATCAGAAATTGCAAAGTTTGGCGTCATGCATGTATCAACGGCGTTTAACTTCTCTAAAAAATTAGAGGAAAGAGGATTTTTAAAATTTTCTAAAAAGTTAAACGATAAACGCAATACGTATATTGAACTAACGCCAAAAGGCGAAGAGACATTCCATAAACTACTCGAAGATTACGACCCGGCCCGAACTGGTATTGTCAAAGGCGCACAGCCGCTCCATGACATTTACGGAAAGTTCCCTGAAATTTTAGAAATGATGTGTATTATCCGAAACATTTATGGTGAGGATTTCATGGAGATTTTTGAGAAATCGTTTTCAAACATTGAGAAGGACTTTTTGAATGAACGTGGGAAAGTCACGAAAAAGCCTGAAGAACTTGAAGACTCAGCGGAGGAAAAAGCGGCTAAAGCAAATCAAATTGTTTAATGATCTTTATAAATTCATTCATTAACGGCTGAAACAGCCCTTGATCATGCAAAGCAAAAATCGTCTCATGAACATCCAGCTTTTCAATTAACTGTCCCGCAAACAGCGCAAGGAGATCGTCGAACATGACGTAGCCTTGTGCTTTTTGCTTGTCCATTTCATCTGAGAGCTCAACACAAATACGCTCAATGTCCTTTGCCTCTTCTTTCGATACACGCTGCCGGATCAATAGCGCATAATATGGATAACGGCTCATATCTGTCGCCGTCAGTAACAGTTCCATATAATATTCGAGCTGGCTCATTCGTTCCTCAATACTCATGTACGTTCCCTCTTTCTCTTAGTCACTCTATTTTAGCCGAAATTACTCATTGACGAAAGAGACGAACCTCCCTCTTATGTCTTTTTTTCTTGAAAAACCCAAAGTTTCCTCTCTTTATTCCTTATGAATGTAACAATTTATTTTTTTTCTTGAAAACCATTGATTTTTATCCTCAGGAAGAGTAAATTATCTTGAGATATTCAATTAGTTTTTTTGAGATTGGAAGGATGAAAAATGAATTGTTGGAAGACCATTAATCTTGAAAAGGATTATGGTTATACGAGAATGATGATTTCAGCCATATGTCTTACTGTATTTTTTTTCATTATGGCATTTTTATGTTTTCAACTGACTCATCCTGAAACGAGACTCAGCAGTCACAATGCACCACTTTTTGTCGTGCTTTTACTTGCGACATTGCTTGTCCACCGCGTGGTTCACTTGATCCCAGTCATGAAACATAAGAAAAAAATGACGTTATTTAAACGAAATTGCTGGCAGCGCGTGCCTAAGAGAGTGATGCTTTTCTCACTGCTCAGCCCGTTTTGTGTCATCTCACCTGTTTACTTTGTTTTAGGAATGGCATTTCCAATGTACGCACACTATTTTATCATGATCGCAAGTATTCATGCAGGCTATTGTTTGCCTGACTTTTTATTTGCTTGGAAACTGCTCAAAGCGCCAAAATCATGCATCATTGATCAAGCCCAAGACGAGTTTGATATTTTAGTTGACCCAACTTCCTCATCATGAGGTTTTTAAAGCCAACTTCTATCTTTTTCATAAAAAATTTGGTAATGTAGTATGGGAATAGCATAGAGAGGGGGGATCTCCGATAGTTTTATTTTACTTCATCGTCTTTGCCGCGTTTATTGTGTATTCAATAAACAGGCTTACTAATACATTATGCCTTGTCAGAGAGATTCCTGAAGAACGGCAAGATAAGGTGTTTCGCTTTATCAATGTATCGATACTGATCTTACTGATCTCATCATTTGTTGAAATTACCATATCTATTTAAGATCAAAGCAAAAGCTGCCTGTTTGATGGCAGCTTTTTGTGTATGATGATCTATTAGCAAATCCAAGATGCACCGATAATGATCAATAAGATAAATAATACGACGACTAGTGCAAAACCGCCAGCAAAGACTTCTCCTCCCATGTGAAAACACCTCCTGCCAGTTCTTCCTCTGTTCTAAGCTCAGTGTATGCAGAAAATTTCAAAACGTTTAGGCACTTGTCATCGTTTTAAAAAAGAACCGCCCGCACGCATGGCAGGACGGCTCCTTTCTGTAACAGCGATTTAATTAATAAAGATATGCTGCACCAACGATGATCAGCAAAATGAATAGCACGACCAATAAAGCAAACCCATTAGAATATCCTGCTCCCATATAATTCAGCCTCCTTTTTGTGATCAATATATGTGTATGTTGGTCGCAAAAATTTGACTAGACGAATGCCCTCCCATTTGCATTTCTTTTTACAGCATGTCACAATATGTTATGATACAAGCAATGATAAATAAATTGGAAAGATTAGGAGTGTTTTTTGAATGAAAAAAATGGCTTTAGCAGCTGTAACAGCAGTAAGTGTTTTAACTCTTGGCGCATGCAGTAGCGGTGACAAAGAAGTGATTGCAACAACAAAATCAGGAGATGTCACAAAAGAAGAGCTTTACACAACACTTAAGAAACAAGCAGGTGGAGATGCTTTAAACCTACTTGTTCAACAAAAGGTTCTTGCTGACAAATACAAAGTATCAGATAAAGAAATTGATAAGAAATTGGAAGAATATAAAAAGACACTTGGTGAAGATCGTTTAAAACAACTTCAAGATGAATTCGGAAAAGATTACATCAAAGATCAAGTAAAATATGAGCTGCTGACTCAAAAGGCTGCCAAAGCTAACATCAAAATCACTGACAAAGAAGTAAAAGCGTATTACGATGACCTAAAAGGAAAAATCCGCGCAAGCCACATTTTAGTTGCTGACAAGAAAACAGCAGATGAAGTAGAAAAGAAATTAGATAAAGGCGAAAAATGGGATGACCTTGTATCTGAATATTCAACTGACACTGCTTCAGCAGCACAAGGCGGCGATGTAGGCTGGTTCGCAAAAGATGGCCAAATGGATGAGAACTTCAGTAAAGCTGCCTTCAAACTAAAAGTAAATGAAATCAGCAAACCAGTAAAATCTCAATTTGGTTACCATATCATTAAAAAGACCGAAGAACGCGGTAAATACGATGACATGAAAGCAGACTTGAAAAAAGAACTGCTTGATCAAAAACAAGCAGATAACAATGAAATTCAGACGATCTTAAACAAATTGGTGAAAGATGCTGATGTGAAAGTAAAAGATAAAGAACTTGAAAATACATTCAAAGAAAAATCTGAGCAAACCACACAACAAACAACAAACCAATAATGAACGAAAAACCCCTCTACATGAACTTGTAGAGGGGTTTTTTTATTCTTATTGATTATGCAATCGAATGGTCCTCATGCTTCGCCGTTTCCTGTGATCGTTTCATTTGCTGTCCTTGACGTCTACGCTCTCTCTCCTGCTCCATTCGTTCGATAAAGATTTCTCCCTCTTTTTCAATAAAGGATTGATCAATCTCTTGCTCCTCTTTGGCTGTCGTCATTAATTTATAGGCACAAAAAATAATGCCAATGATACATGCATATACCCACCATGGAAAAAATAACATTGTCTTCCCCTCCTTTTTCAGGACTAATCTCTCTTCCTTTGTGTTACATGCTTATGCGAAAAGAAGACAAGTTATGAAAAAAAACGCCCGCATCAAACGGGCGTTTTATCATGATGATTCATTGTGAAAGGTTGGTTTATAAAACGAACGATTCTCTAGTGCAAAAATACGCTCTGTATATTCTCCTGGCTTCACATGCTCAAGCGCACGATCCATCATGTTCATTTTTGCATCTAAATTATCTATATAGTGGAGAATTTCGGCTTCCTTCACCATTGGTGGTTTAGGACTGCCCCACTCCCCTTTTCCATGATGACTCAGCACTAAATGCTGCAGAATCAGAATTTCCTCAGAATCAATGCCAAGCTCCTCTGCGGCTTTCGCAATTTCTGTCACCATAATAGAAATGTGGCCAATTAAGTTCCCTTCTACTGTATATGTGGTGGAGACAGGACCCGAAAGCTCTTTGACTTTCCCTAAATCATGTAGAATGATCCCTGAATATAAAAGATCTCGATCAAGTGATGGGTATAGATCAACAATGGATTTCGCTAAATGAAGCATCGATACCACGTGATAGGCAAGACCCGAAACAAACTCGTGATGGTTTTTCGTAGCTGCTGGGTAATCAGCGAATTCCTGTCCATATTTCTTCAGCAAATGTCTTGTGACACGCTGAATATTAGGGTTTTTCATATCAAAAATATATTGCATGATGGTATCCATCATATCGTGCTTTGGAATAGGAGCTGTTTCTAGAAAATCATCAATGCGGATTTGCTCGTTTTCAGCAACAGGACGTATATTCCTAAGCTTCAGCTGATTCCTTCCGCGATAATGATGAATATCACCTACTACCTTCACAATGGTTTGTGCGGCATATGTGAGTTCATCATTCTGCTTTGCATCCCATAGCTTCGCCTCTATATCTCCACTTTGATCTTGAAGAATTAACGTTAAAAATGGTTTGCCATTACTCGCAATCCCTTTAGTAGATGATTTAATTAATAAATGCAGGTCAACTTGTTCGCCGACGTCATAGGTCATGATCCCTTTAGCCATTCAATAAATGCTCCTTCCATGTTTCTGCTCATATAAGTATAACATAAGTCATAATTTGTCAATCATTCCACTGCTAAACTCGTAATCTGCCCGTTTTCCGCTGCTTGTTTCATATAATGATGACAAGTGAAATAAAACAGCTGTGTTTCAAAACGAGTGAGTTCATTCATCAGCTCCAGTACCCTTTCTAGACGGACATGATCAAAGTGAACGAAACTGTCATCCATCATAAATGGGAGCTGACAATCTTGCTGGTGGGACAAAGCAAGTGCAAAACGAATCGAGAGATAAATCTGCTCACATGTTGCTTGTGAAAGCTCCTCCGGGCGGAATAGGCGTCCATCCCTCCGTTTCACAATCAGCCGGTCATCTTCGGCAGAAAATAAAATCACTTCATATCGATCATTCGTTAACGGCTGAATAAATCGGGAAGCTGTTTGGAGGAGTGCTGGTAGCCTCGTTTCTTTATGCTCATTGAGTTTCTCTCGAATGACGGAACGAACGAGCTGAATAGCCGCCCATTTTTTCGCTAGGTGCTTTGCATGCTCCTGCTCTACAGCAAGCTGATGAGTCAAATCAGACACCGTACCTGATGCTTCTATTTGGCGTATTTCTACTGCTAATTCTGCCAAGCGCTTTTTCATATTCGTCACATTCTCTTGCATGTCATTCAGACGTCTTTTTGCTTGTGCACACTGCTCCTCAAGGGTGCGCAAACCTTTACGGACAATGACCTCTTCCTCATCTACATAACCGCTTCTGTGCAGCTCTTGGTTCAGCTGCTGCAAATTGTACAGTCGCTCCCGGTATTCTTTGGATAGATGAGACAGGACATGATAATCTTCTTTTGACGCTGCTTCTACTTTTTGAAAAAGCTCGTCCGTTTGTTTTTTATAATATTGAACTTCTCCTTCTAATGTTGTCAGCTGCTGCTCTACATGTTGAATGGATACGTGCAATGTCTGACGTTCTTTTTCTCTTTTTTCCTCATCTTTCAATATCTCTTGAAAGGCTGAGATATTCTCTTGAATGGTCCCTTCTTTTCTTTGAAGGAGACTCATGAGCGCTGAAACTCTTTGCTCGTAGGTCGATTGTTGCTGTGTGAGCATCTCTATTTCCTTGTTAAGCGCCTCATATGCCACTGTATTCGCTTTTAATTGTTTCAAGATATGGAAAGCTTCCACAAGGAATGAGAGCTCTGAGGACAAACCTAGCTGCCTTCTCATATCTTCTACTTGTTGCTGTACAGGTTCCAGTTCCCGCTCCCAGTCTTCATATTGCTGTATCATTCTTTCGTATAAAAGCTCCTTTTGCTTCACTAGCGTTTCAGCTGAAGCTGTTTGAACGTGAAAGGAATGATAGGCGTTACTGTCGTTTGCTTCCTTCATCTGAGTCTGTTTAAGCACTGGATAAATAGCGATCAAGACAAAAACGGAAAATCCTGCAAACAGTAACGTCACCCAGCTCTCTGCTAAAACGAATAAGACCGTGAGAATGACAGCACATAGCACGAACATCAGCGGGAATAACCACACTCTGGAATGATTCTGTTTCACTGTAGCCCTTGTGCCCCTGACATCTTCTGCATCTTGCTGTTTAACGGGCTGCTCCTTTAATCCTTTTAGAGCGGTTTCCGCTTCTTCCAGCTCATGTCTTGCATGATCAAACCGGTCATCGAGCTGCGTTTTCCTATCCATTAAACGAACGTATTGGCTCACAGCCTCTTTTAATTCCCACTCAAAGTCAAGTGAATCATCCAGCTGGTCAAGCTTGATTGGACGATGCCACTTCAGCTTCGCTGATGCTTCTTCTATTTTTTGTTTCAAAGAATTCTGCTCTGTTTTCCCTTCTGCTAAGCGTTTCTTCACAAGTTCAGCATCAGATGATTCAGCTATGACTCGCTTCATCTCCAATACCGTATCCTTGTCATAGAGTGGCTGAACTTGCGTGAGCGACGTTTGCAAATGATCTAATTTTTGTTTCAGTGCCGTCACTTGTGCCTTTTTTGGGTGAAGGTGTGATTCTAATTTATCAAGTTCATGCGCGGTTTCCGGTCTAAACCGTTTGACTCGTTCTGGATAACTAGCCAAATCTTTTTTTAACTCTATCTTGTTTTCTATCATAGGATAAAGTCGAATATGTTCAGTCAAAAGCTGAATCTCTTCTTCAGTCTGTCTCATTTCATGCTGAAGCATTTCTACCTTCTCGGTTAATTCAGCTTGTTCTTTTTTCTTTTCGGTATAACGACTTTCTACCAATTTGGCCTGTTTCAACTTACCTGACAGCTCTTTTACATGATCAAGCTGCTGATTTAATTCAGGCTTACGTCCATTCGGTTTAAAAAGCTGCTCTTGCTGTTTTAGCAGCCTGCTGTCCATTTTGGATGCCGCATCTGAGCCAAACAAACTTGAAAAGAGTAGAAATTCCCCTATTTGATCTTGATTTAATGCTTGTACATTTTGCAGACCAAACACGTCAAAAGAATAGATCGATTGGTATAATCTGCGATCTGTTCCCTTTAACATCGCATGTAGAAACGCTTCATCTTTCACTTCACCATTTGGCAGCAACACCTGAGCTTGGCCGCCATGATCAGATGTTCTTTCAATATGAATCACACCTAATTCATCATCTAAACATGTAAGAGACCCGCCATAAAATGAGCCATGCTTTGGCTTATACATATGGCTTTTGGAAAAACCAAATAACATCGATTCAATAAACGCCTTCAATGTCGTTTTCCCCGATTCATTCAGGCCATAAACCAACTGAAAACCGTCATCAGAAAAGTGGAAGGTTTGATTGGAAAATTTCCCGAAATTCGCAATATGGAGTGAACGTATTTTCATCATGCCTCTCCTTTTCTCATAAATGCTTCAGCTGTTCTGCCAGCAGCCTTTGTGCCTCTTCTTTAATATCGATCTCGTCCTCTTTTGTAAAAGCTCTTCCTGCCTTTCTATAGGTTGGATGACGCTTGATCGGTGAAAGCAGCTCATCATACGCATCAAACTCGGCAATTTCTGCTGTTAGTTCTGTCAAAAAAGAATCTTCTGGATAGACGGCATCTTCATGTGTCCGGCAGTCAATCGACATCACCCAAACGAACAAGTCTTCATCTTCCTCCTGTTCATGAAGAACAGCCATCAGCTCCTCAAGCACTTCAAGCTGCGTGAGCTCCATATAAGCAGGAGCATCGCCAGTTAGTTCGATTTTCACAAAATGAGGAACACCTCTCTCTTTCAGTCCACTCATCTTTTTGTCCACAAGTATCACAAGATCGGTCATATGAGCGGTATGTGTGATATCTATTGTCAATGTCTCAAAGATGACATCTGAACAGCCCATAAACTCCGCTCTTTGAGCATCTTCAGATAGGTAAACGACATAACAGCCTTTCTCTCCTGTTTCTTTTATATGTCTTCCTTGCACGTTTCCAGGATAGATCACCATTGGGTCTTCATGCAGAAGAGCCCGCTTATGAATATGTCCAAGCGCCCAATAATCAAAATCCCGCGCTAGAAGCTGCTGAAGCTGAAATGGTGCATACGCATCATGCCCTTCTTGACCTGCTAATGTGCCGTGAAGCATTGCAATATGATAAGGGGCATCTGTTGTTTTTTCATAATAAGGTGTCATATTTTCATGGACAGCTCGATCTTTGTAGCTGAACCCGTAAATACTTGCCACAAGCTGACCTTCTCTATAAAAGGCTTGCTCACTTGGCGTACTGCTCAAAAAAACGTGAACATTCTCTGGCCACTCAATTGGTGTCCATTCACCACCTAAATGATCATGATTACCATAAATAATAAACACTTCAATCCCGTGTGATTGTAGCTGTAGAAACTGATTTCTTAAAAAAAGCTGTGCTTTTAGGCTGCGATTCGATTCGTCAAATAGATCTCCGCTCAGCAGCATAAAGTCTACTTCTCGATCAATTGCAAGTTCAAACATGTTCTTGGCACTTTGAAATGTACTTTCTTTCAACCTCTTAAAAATTCGGTTCGGTATATTGGACATTCCCGCAAACGGACTATCTAAATGAAGATCTGCGGCATGAATAAAAGTGAGCTTCGTCAAACGTCTATCTCCTTGTACGTTACTGTAGTTGTCCATATTTTATCACGCCGTTTTTACGAATGCACGTTCTATCGCTCTCATTCTAAAAAAACACATTTTTAGGGGTGAAAAAAGAGGTTTTAACTTCCTCCTTGTATAATTCATTAAAAAACAAGAAGGAAGGGAAGATCAGAGATGGAGAAAACCTACTATTTGACTGTATTTGATTCGTCAGGTGAAACCTTATTAAACGAAAAAATCACCACAGATAGTGATGAAAAAGCAAAAGAATTAGGACGTCATCGTTTAATCGAACAACAATACACAAAGCATTCTCACCGGCTCGTAAATGATGCAGGTAAACTTCTTTTATTTGAACGTTAAAAAAGCCGGCATCCGCCGGCCATTCATTCTTCTATTTAATGAAACACAGGACGTCTTTTTTCCAAAAACGCTTGAACACCCTCCTGATGATCACGGCTTTGTCTCAGTCTAGCTTGTGCAGCACGCTCTTTTTGAAGAACGGCTAACAACTGTGATTCTGACTGCTGAAAATAAATCATCTTTGTTTCAACAAAGGCTTGAAGCGGCATATTTAAAAATGGCTTGACGCACGCTTTCTGATAAGTATCCACCTCATCTTGAAACACGCCGTCTGCAAGGCGAAGCTTGAGCGCTTCTTCAGCCGGCAGCTTTTGCCCGCTCCAAATCAATTGTTTAGCGGTTTGCTCACTAACTCTTTTGGTGAGGAAAAAATGCCCTCCGCCATCTGGGATTAACCCGATTCCATTAAAGTTCATGGCAAGCTTAGCATCTTGATGCATAAACAAATAGTCACAGCTAAGGGCAAAGCTAAAAGCAAGACCAGCCGCTGCCCCGTGGACAAGTGCAATCGTCACTTTTTTCATACTGGCTAAAGAAAGTGTAATTCCCTCGATCAAATCCATCACGCGATGAAAATCTTCTTCACGATCTTGCTTTAGCATCATGCCAATATCTCCGCCTGCTGAAAACCCTTTGCCCATCCCCTTAAGAACAACAATTTTCGCACTGCTCTCACTCGCTGTATCACACGCTTCCTTCAATTCAGCAAACATGTCAAAATGAAACGAATTATACGCTTCAGGTCTATTGAAAGCGATTTCAAAAATATCCCCGTCTACCTGACAATTGATATATGTCATCATCCATTCCCCCTCTTTCTTTTCAAGCTCATGACTTACTTCAATTTCCATCAAGTAATTCCTTTTCCTCTACATAAAAAATTTCAAGATCAACTGATACTAAAATAAGCATAATTGTTGAAACGAGAAATATATTTTTATATAGTAAAATAAGAAATAAAACATCATTTGAAAGGGGGAGGATGATTGATAAGAAGTTCCATATGTATATTGATTAGCTGCATCGTCATGTTTTCTCCCTTTTCAAATGTCGTTTTTGCTTCACAAGCAGAAGCGAGCACACCAGGCCTGATTTCTCCATCGATTTATGATGAAGAAATCAACGCTGTGAAGACACCTCCATTCTCAAAAAAACATGCCGCATCTCTTCTGTTAAAACAGAGGTTATCAATAGGCGCTTCAAAAGCTTTTCTTGTAAAGCTTGCACCAGCCACTGCGTTATCTATTGATTTATGTTTTTTAGAAATGAAGTGTGCAATCCCCATTATGTACCAATCAAATTACCTCGACTGATTCATTTTATTTCATCCGTACTCACTATATGAAAAACAAAACCTATCATATTCGGAGGGATAAAATGAACATTAAAGAAAATGATCTTCCTGGGATTGGAAAGAAATTTGAAATTGAAACGAGAAATAGAGAAAAGATGACGATTGTGATTCATGATGATGGCAGACGGGAGATTTATCGTTTCGACGATGAAGATCCAGATGAAGTACTGTCCACCATTTCTCTCGATGATGCTGAAGCCCGGCAAATTGCTGCCATTATTGGCGGTATGGTGTATAAGCCGCAAGCACTTGAAACGATTGAAATGGCGTTCAATGATTTGATCATTGAATGGTTTAAGGTAGAAAAAGACGCAAAAGCGGTTGGACATACACTCGGCGATTTAGATGTGAGACAAAATTATGAAGTTACCGTCATTGCGATCATTAAACATACAAATGAAAAATTACTCAACCCCGGTGCCGATTCGATTATTCAAGCAAATGATACGATGGTCATTTCAGGCGAAAGAAAACACTTGAAGCGATTGATACGTGATTTTCTTTCTAGAGGGGGAGAGTGATGAATGGATCATTTAGTCTTTGAAGTTGGAACGGCGCTTATTCTCATCGCCATTGCCAGCTTAATCGCCAATAAAATTAAATTTTCTATCATTCCTTTTCTCATTGTCCTCGGGATGATTGTTGGTCCGCATGCACCAACCATCGGGATCATTGATTTGAAGTTTATCGAGAGCACCGAGATTATTTCATTTTTTGGTAGAATGGGTGTCCTGTTCCTTCTATTCTACCTTGGGCTTGAGTTCTCTGTCGGCAAACTCATAAAATCGGGTAAATCCATTGCAGTCGGCGGATCTATTTATATTTTGATCAACTTTAGCTTAGGATTGCTTTATGGGTTTATCACAGGCTTTGGATTCCTTGAAGTTCTCATTATGGCAGGCGTTATCACCATTTCATCCAGCGCCATTGTCGCCAAAGTCCTTGTCGATTTAAAACGGACAGCGAACCCTGAAACAGAGTTAATTCTTGGGATTATTATGTTTGAGGATATTTTTCTCGCCGTCTATTTATCTGTTGTATCCGGTCTTGTCCTTGGAGATGCCACGTCCGTTGGCGGTGCCTTATTATCTATTTTAATCGCTTTTGGTTACATGATGATTTTCTTTATCATCGCACGTAAGCTGCCAAAACTATTAAACAAACTATTCGATATCCGTTCAAATGAAGTATTTATCATTGTCATTTTTGCCGCTTTGTTCTTCGTGGC
This sequence comes from Bacillus sp. GbtcB10, assembly GCF_019091365.1. Taxonomy (NCBI): domain Bacteria; kingdom Bacillati; phylum Bacillota; class Bacilli; order Caryophanales; family Bacillaceae; genus Bacillus; species Bacillus sp. GbtcB10. The sequence goes on along the minus strand of NZ_JAGXJP010000001.1, from coordinate 104,656 downwards.
TGGTTTTTCAGAGACGATTCATGTCGCAGAGGCCATTGGCGCTCTCTTACTCGGTCTTGTGTTTTCAGAAACAGAGCACTCAGACCGCATTGAACATCTCGTTGTTCCTTTTAGAGATTTCTTTGGCGCCATGTTCTTCTTCAGCTTTGGACTAAGTATTGATCCATTTACATTAGGAGATGCCTTCTGGCTTGCGATCGGTGCTGTCATTCTCACCTTGATCGGGAACTTCACCGCTGGGATGTTTGCTGGAAGAAGAGCCGGTTTCTCTCATAAAGCCTCTTCTAATATTGGATTAACCATCGTATCAAGAGGAGAGTTTTCCATCATTGTAGCCGAACTTGGAATTGCAGGCGGGCTTGCCGCTACATTGAAGCCATTTGCTGCATTATATGTATTAATCCTTGCGATTTTAGGACCGCTAGTGACGAAAGAATCAAAGCGTATCTATCAAATCCTAAACAAAATCTTCAAATGGAAAACTGAAAAACCAAAAGTAAAAAGAGAAACAACCATTTAATTGAAAAGGGCCCTGTGCAGGGGCCCTTTTTTATATCTATTCAAATTGCTGAAATGCTGTTTCTTGCTTCACTTGTTCTTTCGTATCCCCGCGAATGGTTCGGATGACTTTCTGATTGCGGTAGATCGATAGTTTTAAATTGGTCGCCGCTGTTCCATGAGAGTGATCGAGGTTCGTGAATGTAAAGAGATGATGAGACCGTTTGTCTTTAAACACAAGCCTGAAGTCGTCTGTCACTTTAAAATGCTCATCGCTTTCCCATTCAATCAATGGTTCATATGCGCTAAACCATTCCGGAATATTAGGCTTATATCCTGTAGCCAATACAACATGATCGACTGTGATTTTCTTTTCTTTCTTCAGCTGCCATTGTTTCAAATGCAGCTCTACCTGCTGCTCATCCTCCATATGTATCGCTTCAAGCTCAATCATTGGCTGAATGAGTACAGATGGCTCTTCTCCTGAAACGGATCGATGGTACAATTCCTGATAAATGCGAGAAAGCGTCGATGCATCTATGCCATTCCTTAATCCTGCCAGTCTAGGCAATGTGTTCATCCGTTCTTCATAAGGAAGGGAATGAAAATATTCAACATACTTAGGTGTAAATAGCTCCTGACCAAGCTCCGCTGTCTCTAGTTCTCTAAATTCACTTGAACGTGTAAACCATGAAAGCTGCTGTCCTTTCTTCTGATGCTGAAGCAGGTCTAAGAAAATTTCAGCTGCACTCTGACCTGAACCAATCACCGCCACCTTTTCAGCTTCATGAAGTTCTTTTTGTTGATCTATATAACGGCTGCTATGGGTCACATGCGGCAACGCAGCTTCTGGCACATCGACAGGAATCATCGGCTTGCTTCCAGTACCAAGGACGACATGCTTTGCACGATATTCAGAAAGCGCCCCATCTTTCAACCGCCGAACTTTTACAAGATACCCGTCTTCACAGTCGGTCACTTCTTCCACCTTCATCCCGAACTGACAGCTATCTAATTCACCTGCAACCCAGGATAAATACTCATTGAATTCTCTCCGGGGGATATCAAATTGTTCAAATGTATAAAAGCGGTGAAGCCTGTTTGATTCATGTAAATAATTTAAAAATGTATACTTGCTCCTTGGATTAGCCATTGTCACAAGGTCCGCTAGAAAGGAAACTTGTAAGTCCGTTCCTTTGATGAGCATACCAGGATGCCAAGCAAATTCGGTTTCCTGTTCAAAAAAACAGCATGTCACATCTTCATACTCCTCTAATAAAGCGGCCAATCCTAAATTTGCTGGCCCAATCCCAATTCCGATCACATCCATCATATGTACACCTGCTTTATCTTTTTACCCCCTATATACCCTTTTACAAATGAAAAAAACACTGCGTCACCGCAGTGTTTACATGTGAGAAACAAATAATGACTCAAGGAATTGAATCTTCTCTTCCGTATAGTGCTCATAACGATCATTATAAGACTTTGGATCTTTTGGATTGGCATATTGCGTAATTTTTCCAGTTCGCGGATCAATGAATTTACTCGCAGCACCGCATCCGATGCCAATGATCGTCTGCACCTCTTCCATGATGATAATATTATACAAACTTTCCTGTCCATCTAACGAATACCCGACATTTTCGAGATTCCCTAAAATGTTTTTTTGTCTGTATAAATAGTACGGATGATAGTCATGTGCCTTTGTCCAAGCAACCGCTTCATCCATCATACGTGTGATCTCTTCTCGGTCTGCCACTTGATACTTTTCCTTATTGCGGGTCATTTCAGACGCTCTCTTAAAGGAAAGTGTATGCACCGTTAAAGATTCGGGCTTCAGTTCTTCTGTCTTGTACAAGGAATGTTGGAATTCCTTTAGCCCTTCTCCTGGCAGCCCGATGATTAAGTCCATGTTAATATTATTCATGCCATACTGCCTTGATAAATGATACTTTTCAATCGTTTCTTCCACACTATGGTGCCGGCCAATCGCTTTCAATGTTTCATTCTCATATGATTGCGGATTGATACTAATCCGGTCAATATGATAACGGTTGAGCACTTCCAGCTTATCAGGTGAAATCGTATCAGGTCGTCCCGCTTCTACAGTGACTTCCCGAATATGTTTCACATCTGGAAAAGAGCGATACATCTCCTCATACAGCAAATCCATTTCTTCTGCTGTAATACTCGTTGGAGTACCTCCGCCAAAATAAACAGTCGTCACTTTAATCCCATGTTCCTTTAACCATTCGCCCATTTTTTGCATCTCATAATGCAGCCCAAAAAGAAACGTTCCCACTCTTCCAGCTTGTCCTTGAATGGCATAAGCAGGGAACGTGCAATAAGCACATTTTGTTGGACAGAAAGGAATACCGATATAAATACTCACTTCCTCCTGTAGATCGTACAGATCTGGAATGGCTTTGATTTGACGATCAACAATCTCCTGCATCAAATGGATCTTTTCATCATGAATCAAGTAATCGCGCTTTAACGCAGCATGTGCTTCTTCCTTTGTCATGCCTTCTCTTAGCATCTTATGAAGTAATTTCGTAGGGCGTATCCCCGTAAGAATCCCCCATTTTTGCGTCATTCCTGTATATTCCTGAAGCAGATGTAAATAAACAGACAGCACAGTGTTTTTGATTTGCTTCCAGCGCTCTTTATCGTTCAAGCCCTCTGGCATCTCTCTTGTAAAACGACTCGTCATATCTGATCCAGCAATATGGCCAGAAGCCTCCACCATACCGCCAGTTTCTTTCCAATCAAACACCATGACCAGGCCAGCGTTTGCTTCACCTGAATCAAACAGCACTTCACTATCTTCCTCGAATAAATTGGCTATATTGACAAGCGGTCGATGAAATCGTTCATCAGACAGCCCTTTAACTAAAATTCGCATCGTATCACCTTTATCTTCAAACTTGTTTCATTTTACAAAATTCATCTAGGAAAAGCAATGAAGAGAACAGACGAAGGCCCTGCCATTTCTTAATAGACAGGGCCTTCATTATATTATCGTTTAATATCAAATTGATGTAAAAAACCTTCCCTTTGCTGCATTCTAAAGTATTCTTTGATCATATAAGCAACACCCTGTTCATCATGAGAACGTGTCACCCAATCGGCTTTACGTTTGACCGAATGAGGTGCATTCCCCATCGCAACGCCTAAGCCAGCTAACTCAAGCATCGGGATGTCGTCTGTCCCGTGACCGATCACGACCGTATCTTCTAATGTAAAACCTAATGCTGAGGTTAAAAGAGAAAGTCCTGCCTCTTTCGATACCCCTTTGCATACAATGTTCATTTTCTCATCACTGATCTTAATCAGATCAACAGATGGGAATGCTTGTTGAATGGTTGTGTGGATTTCAGGCTGAAGTGCTGCCGTCGAATACACTTCAATGACAGGTGTGCTAACCGGTTCATCCATGAGCATATCACTTAATGATTCAACAAATTGAACGGGATAGAAAATGGGATCAGACGGATGAATCAACGTTTTTCCCATCAATTGAGACTGTGTTTTTTTCCGATTGCCGATTGAGAATTTTTCATGTAACAAGCGAACATTACAATCAAAGCTTTCAAGGATCTGCACAAGATTAAATGTTTTCTCTTCCGTTAATTTCTTCACATGGAGCGGCTCATCAAGCTTATCAGCGATAAATGCACCACTATGCGTCACAAGAGTTGAAGTCGGTATTTTCAACGCCTTGGCAATTTTTTGTGCAGATCGAAAATGACGGTTGGTGACAATCGTCACGTAAACCCCTTTTTTCTTAACATATTCCACAGCTTCTTTTGTAGCGGAATGGATTTTCCCATTGGAACGAAGTAACGTTCCATCTATATTGAGTGCAAGTAGCTTTTTTGACACTGAGGCATCCCCCTTCTTGATGACTGTACTTACGATGAGGATATGCCCTAGCTTAGCGCTTTAGAACATGCAGTTGAAGCAGCCCTTGTTTTATGCCTCAATCGCAAATAAAAAAAGCCTACCCCTAGGCTTTTTTTTATGTATGGTTTGGATGCGTAACAATGGCGTGATGAAGCTCCCCATGATCCCCTCATCTTTCACACACCAAAGCATTGCTTATATCATATCCCCTTATGCTTTGCTTTTCTCCCAGAAGCGCTTCTCTCTCATTTGACTCATCGTCGTAAATCCAAAGTGGAACGCACCCAATTCATCACGATAGCGCTTTTTGAAAGCACTTTCAATAAGTATTATCGCAGAATTTACGAGCTTCGACAACCCTTTTTTTAAAGATATACAAGCGGCGATATGAATGAAAAAAAGGGCGAATATGATCGCCCTTTCAATTAATTTTCTTCTGTATTTCCATAAAGCTCTTCAAGAGGCTTCATGATAATTTTATTTAATTCACCGATGAGAACACTTACGCGTTGTTCTGCTTCCATCAACTGAGAGATTTTATCGTGCTGCTGCACAAGTGCAACCGTTTTTTGCGCTTGCTCTACTTCTTCTTGTGTAATCTCTTGACCAGTCATTTGTTTTTGTTGAAGGTTTACTTGAATGTCACGGAAGTTCTCAAACATTCTTTTAGAGGATTCATCCCCGTTTACCTCATCATAAAGATTTCTTAACGCTGAATATTCTTCGCTATGACGCAGTGCTTTTTCAAGGTCATATGCAACATCATAAAGATTTACAGACATGTTATGTCTCCTTTCTATCCGTTATCACCGATATGGATCGGCGGACACCACTCCACTATAACAAACTATGGCTTTCGTTTCACATATATACAATAAATTCATCGAAATTTCTCGATCTTGCCTTAGAATAAGGTGACAAAAATCGCTTGGACAGCACCGATCAATCCACCTAAAAGACCGCCTAAAAATGTGATCATCTTCAGCTCCTTATTAGATATGCTGATCACAAGCTCTTCCATTTTTTCAAGCGGGAAAAGTTCAATTTGTTCACGAATAATTTCTTCAAATTGGAGCTTTGCGAGCAGTCCCTCAAGCGCATTAGATGCGGCTTCAATCCCTTTATCAATGAGAGATGGAGCAAACTTGGTCTTAAGATCATCCGCTACTGCACTGATGTAAACTCCTACTGGTCTATCTAACAGAACCTTTGTAGAAAAATGTGAAAGCAATTGCTTTTTCACACTAAATAGAAGCTCTTTCACATTCCATTTTTTATCAAGCTCATGTAAAGAAAATTGCTTTACCTTGTCCCATTCTTGAACAAGTAAATCTGATAAAAACCTTTTTGTCTCTGCATTCTTTAAGAACTTCATCATTTCAGGATGTACGCGATCAATTAAGCTTGAATTCCCTAAAAACATTTGGACCATACTGCCAAGCATTCCTCGTTCTTTTAAGAAATCATCTATCATATGACCGAGTCTTGCTTTTCCCTCATCACTTTCAAAGTAATGAATGCCTCTCTTTAAAATATAATCTGCGGCATCTGGAATTTTGGATGCAAGCTTATTTTCTACATCCTGTGGCAGCAGCTCAGACAACGTTTGCTGATCATACTTTTCAAGCAGTGAGTGGAGCTTATGATCAGTCCACTGATGAAGCCATGCGTCAGCTTTAACGTCAGCCTGTGAAAAACCGTATCTTTCTAACATGGAGAAAACCGTCATTTCCATATCAGCACCTTTATCAATATATCGGTGCACTGTCTGCAATATCTCTTGCCTTGCCTCCGATGATTCAAATCGTTTTTGAATACCCTCTGGCGTTAGTAAATGCTCCATCACCATGACGCCAACCTGCTTGGCTACTTCATCTCTCCTTTTAGGAATAAGACCTGGTGTAAATGGGAGCTGCTTCCCAAATAAATAATATGGCTTATACGGACGAAAGAGCATTTTAATTGCGAGATGGTTTGTTGCTGCCCCTATAACTGCACCTATCACAATCATAAAGATAAACGTTGTGAATATATCCAAAGTCGTCATCTACCTTTCAAACAACACCTGAAGTTTATTGTTTTTATCTATACGTATTATAGTTGTTGTCAAGAGCCCAAGCAAATGAAGCATTCAATGTGACATATGAGACAACGATCTGTCGTAATGATATAGGAACGCCAAGTTTATGTAAAATCAACAAAAAGTGTTTTTCAGATGTTAAAAAAAGAATTTGAAAAGTAGGTGTTGTTTCATGACGTCAACGCTCGGCATTGTCACTCTTTCTCCGAAGCATGAAGAGGCATTCACACTTCAGCTTGCCAAAGCAGCCTCTTCTTTTGATTTAGAAGTTGTTCGTTTTTCACCTCTAGATTTAAAGCCTGCTTCAAATATCATTCACGGTCAAAAATTTAAGACTGGCAAAGGATTTGAAGCGTCAGAATTTCAGATTCCTGACTTGATTTATGATCGTTGTCTTTATCAGCATGACGCACAATCTAAAAAAGCAAAACCTATCATGAATTGGTTAAAAAAGTATCCAAAAACCGTTTTTTTGAATACTGGAATTTCAAATAAAATGCGGCTATTCGAGCAGCTCCGTCTCCTGCCTTCTTTACAACCATACTTACCAGTCTGCTCTCTATTGACAGAGCCTTCAGACCTTCTCAACTTGGTCAGAAAGGGCGGATATTGTAAAATACAGCCGCTTTCTCAACAGCACGCAGCACCCTCTTGCTTCATTTCTTTAAGAGACAAATCACTCATTACTGTGCAGCTAAACGCTAAGCAAATCATCACCTTTTCACATTCAGAAGAGGTTGAGCGTTGGTGCAAAAAGTATATCGGCCGATCTTTCCTTCAATTTTTTAACACGAATGATCAAAAAGACGTTATATTCAATGAAATTAGGATTTTTCTTATAAAAAATTCACAAAATCAATGGAATAGCATGGGGATTCATACAAAACCATCAGTAGAAAACAGCCTTTTAAGCAATACACAAAATTCCATTCATGTGGTAGCCTTTGATCACTATTTAAACTCATTAAAGCCACACATCAAGGAGCTGTTGTTAGATGATATTGCCTCCATTCAGTCATCTCTTCCAGCGTTTATAGACAAAACTTTCTCACCGTGTATTGAATTCGCTATAGACTTGCTTCATACAAATGAAGGCAGACTTTTCATCTCAAATGTAAGATCAAAGCCAGGACGATCCTCTTTTTTAAAAGCTTACCCTGAGAGGGAGAATCAATTGATTCAGACCATACTTGAACATGCCAAATCGATGATGGCTGAAGAAAAGGAGGTTCCTTATGAAGAGAAAACGCTACATCATCGCTCCTCATTCAGCAAGTGAAAAAACAGTACATCTCCCTGCTCAGTTTAAAGAGCAGGAGGCAATTTTATCTATTGCTTTAGGTTCTTGTTTAGTAGATGATTTCACCATTTCCTATCATCATCAATCACAAAGGATTTTATTATCAGAAGACCTTTATCGCACTTTACTCATTCCATACAAAACGAAAGCTGATGTCATATTAGTTCAACATACACTCTATATAGGACCTCTCATCGGCATTTTCACTGCAGGATTCGAACAAAATACAGCACCTTTAGGCGCAAGATCTTCCTATTTTATAAAACTGCTGCAATCTTGCAGGCAGCATGCTGGTTTTGCATATCTTTTTGGTACTCATTCGATCGATTGGGATAAAGGAATAGTAGACGGTTTGCTTTACCAAGAGGAGCGCTGGGTAAAAAAGCAGATGCCCCTCCCATCCGTTGTTTATGACCGGCTGCCTAATAGAAAGGCTGCTCAGTCGGCATTCATTCAAGAAACAAAACGAAAACTCACTCAAGACTACGATATCCCTTGGTTCAACCCTTATTTTTTTAATAAATGGGACATTCATGAACAGCTATTAACAGATGAAAAAACAAGCTCTTTCTTACCACATTCCATACGATTAGATCCTGTTGATGCTTTAAATACAATAGAAACACTCCTTCATCTGCATCATGTCATTTATTTAAAACCAACAAACGGCAGTCACGGAGACGGTATTTATCAGTTAAAGAAGACGGAAAACGGGATCACTGTCTGCTCAAATAAAGGGAAATGCACTTCATATCATTCCGTAGATCATTTCGTGAAAAAACTGCGGGAAGATTGTGCAATTCACGACTTGATTGCACAACAAGGCATTGAGCTTCTTCAAATAGACAATCAACCACTGGATTTTAGAATTCATACGAATAAAAATAAGTATGGTCATTGGACTGTTACAGCCGCTGCTGGAAAAGTTTCAGGAGATCACACTGTCACAACCCATCAACTGCATGGTGGTTCAGTAAAAACACTGTATGATATCTTTCCTGATGCAGAGAAACGTTTGAAGGTTTTGCAAGAGCTCTCTGATACTGCCCTCGCACTTAGTCGTGTGATAGATGAAAAAATGCCCGGTCTGATTGGCGAAATTGGTTTTGACTTAGGTATTGATCACTTAGGTGCTATCTGGATGTTTGAAGCCAATTCTCGTCCAGGCCGCGAGATTTTTCTACATACACCATTGAAAAACTCAGAATGGCTGATTGGGAAAAGAATCGTTGAATACGCATCTTACCTAACACAAATGGCTCTTACTCCTATAGACCATGCAAACGCCTACTGATGATTTCTTTTCATGTCTCTGAAATCTGTGCTTTCCCTATGCTCTTTTCATCAGATGAGATACAATAAAACCAAGTTCAAGGTTGTTTCCGTATTGTCGTGTGTATTTATTGTTTCATCAATAAAAGCAAGGAGGCAATGATGATATGATTTCTCATTTTCAATGGAAACCTCTCTTTAAAAAAGCGCAATTACCTGGTTGGAAAATATCCTTTTTTCATAATGGTTCACACTATGAAGGCATTTATCACAAAACGGGTGATATTGAATGGGGCTCTCAGCTTCCGCCTCATGAAGTTGAACCAACCTTAAAAGAAGAAATCCACGAATTAATGCTATTCCATGTGTATGATTAAACTGTTTAAGGAGCCTCGCCATGTTAGAAAAGCTAAAACTTGTTTACGGACACCATATCATCAGTTCACCAACAAATGATAAACAAACTCTCTGGTATCAAACAGACGAAGGCGAAATATTCGGAGTAAACAAAACGGAGCTAACAGAAAGGGAAACGCTTCTTCTCAATTCATTCCTCACACCAATTGATGTACCTCATACGCAGGAAACGGAAGAAGAACAGAAATGGTACAGCTATCTCTTTGAAAACAAATCAATCACCATCGATCACTCCGTCCGTGTTCATTTTTTTAAAATGGATCACCAAGCAGAACAAAGGCAGCAAATAAAAGAGGCTGTGAACAGCAGCCTCGAACATATTCATTTCATATGGACAGGCACTGAAACAGCTATGCTCATTCAAACAAACGCTACATCAGAAAATGGTCAACTTGAACAGCTACATGATTTGTCTCAAGCCATCACAAGTGATTTTTTAACAGACGTTGTCTTCATGCAAGGACAGCTGCATTTGCCGAATGGAAATTTAAAAATGAGATTATTAAATGAACATCAGCTCTTTTTATGGCATCTGAAGCAAGGAAAACTTAGGTCAGGGGTTGCAACATTTTATCAATGTCTACCTGCTTTCATTCGCCATGATACAGACATGGTTTCTGCCGCTATTTCAGATGCTTTTATAGAAACAATCTTTGATCGGGACGTTTACCGGACTCTCAAGACCTATATGCAGTGTAATTTAAATGCATCGCAGGCAGCAAAAGCGTTATATGTTCATCGAAACAGCCTTCAGTATCGGATTGATAAATTTATTGAACGGACAGGACTAGATATACGGCATTTTCAAGAAGCGTCAGCTGCTTATTTCATGATGAATCTTCTCGATCTTTCTTAAATGATCCTAACATGAGCACCTTGCCTAAAAATGAAAATAAGATGTTGTGCACGTTGTCCATTTACAGACACCCTTCCTTTTTATACACTTCATTTATAAGTAAAGCGCTTTCAAAAAAGGACTGGGAGGCTACCACCTATGGCTGAAATGATGCTGAATCAAATTTATAAAGTGTACGATAACAAAGTAACAGCAGTAGATAACTTTAATCTACATATTGAGGATAAAGAATTTATTGTGTTTGTTGGTCCATCTGGGTGCGGAAAATCAACAACTCTCCGCATGATTGCAGGCCTTGAAGAAATTTCACAAGGGGATTTTCTATTAGACGGCAAGCGAATGAATGATGTGGCACCAAAAGATCGGGATATTGCGATGGTTTTCCAAAACTATGCCTTATACCCTCATATGAATGTGTACGATAATATGGCTTTTGGATTAAAGCTTCGAAAATTTCCTAAAGCAGAAATTGATGAGCGGGTACGAAACGCTGCAAAAATATTAGGGCTTGAACAATACTTAGATCGAAAACCTAAGGCATTGTCTGGAGGTCAAAGACAGCGTGTTGCACTTGGAAGGGCCATTGTGCGAGATGCAAAAGTCTTTCTTTTGGATGAACCTCTCTCTAATTTAGATGCTAAACTTCGAGTTCAGATGCGTGCCGAAATTTCTAAACTTCATCAGCGGCTACAGACGACATTCATCTATGTCACACACGATCAAACAGAAGCTATGACAATGGCTACTCGGCTTGTTGTCATGAAAGATGGCTTTATTCAGCAGGTTGGCGCACCAAAGGATGTGTATGAAAACCCAGAGAATGTCTTTGTAGGAGGATTTATTGGCTCTCCAGCGATGAACTTTTTTACAGGAAAACTGTCTGACGGAGCCATTGCCATTGGGAATACGCACATTCGTGTACCAGAAGGAAAAATGAAAGTATTACGCAGTCAGGGCTATATCGGAAAAGATGTGATTCTAGGCATCAGACCAGAAGATTTCCATGATGAGCCTGTGTTTATAGAGGCTTCTGAAGGAACAAAAATTGAAGCAAACGTAGAAGTGGCTGAATTAATGGGAGCCGAAACGATGCTTTATTCTTCTCTCGCTGGTCAAACGTTTATTGCACGTGTTGATTCTCGCACAGATATTCAGGCAGGTCAGACGATCCCTCTTGCCATTGATATGAATAAAGCGCACTTCTTTGATACAGAGACTGAGCTGCGCATTCGCTCAGCTGAATAAGAAGACGTTCCACAAACCATCACCATTGGGTGGTGGTTTTTTGTATATGAAAACAACATTTACCATGTTCTTTTTCCGTATGTTTTTTTCGTTGCGAACCATAATATTTAGTACAAAGCAGTTACCGCATTGGGTTTCGCCAAGTGGCAAATGACTTGGTCATTTCGCTGGTGCGATTCCAGCAAACCCAACCAAAAAAATCATATATAAAAAGGAGATTCACATCATGGCAAATTCTAATAGTTCAAATCAATTACTAGTTCCTGGAGCAGCGCAAGCAATCGATCAAATGAAATACGAAATCGCTTCTGAGTTTGGTGTAAACCTTGGAGCAGAAACAACAGCTCGTGCTAACGGTTCAGTTGGTGGAGAAATCACGAAACGTCTTGTATCTTACGCTCAGCAAAACCTTGGCGGAACAAAAGCTTAATTTCATATCTGGATCATAGAAGGCACCTCTTATGGTGTCTTCTTTTTTTGGTTTTATCCCTCACCGATTCCTTTTGAATTCATATGATGTATTAGAAAGGAGCGGATCTTCATGGACATTATTTCAGGTGTGAATTTTGAACTTCTACAATTTGTCGGTCTTTCTCTATTATGTGAATATGCTCATAGTATTCGGTCCTTTCATCTTTATAAAAAAAGCATGACATAAAACTGTACCATTTTAAGTTCTTTTCACTTATAGTATGTAGTGGAGGGATCGATCAGATGAAAATAGCTCTTTTCGGTGCTCATGGACGTGTAGGACAAGCATTTCTTCGTTTCGTAAAAGAAGATGATCGTTACATGGTTCGTTCGTTAATTCGGACAAACCGGGAAGAAATGCTTGCGGGTATGTTTCAAGTCACCGGCAATTCCAGAAATCAAGAGGATGTTCTTGAAACAATTAAAGGATCAGATATTGTCGTGAGCTGTCTATCAACAGATGGTGATGATACTTTATCTGTTTCAATGGAGCATATCGTACAATCCATGAAGCAAACAGGAACATCAAGAATTATAACAATTGGCACTGCGGGGATTTTGAAAGCAAGGCAGCAGCCTGAGCTTTACCGCTTTGAAACAAATGAATCAAGGCGAACCACTTCCCGAGCTGCTAAAGAACATGCCAAAGCATTTGAAATTCTTCAATCAACGGAACTAGATTGGACAATCATTTGCCCAACCTATTTACCAGATGGAGAAGTGACACGGTCATATCGCTATGAAAAGAATTTTCTCCCTATAGATGGACAGAAAATTTCAGTTGAAGATACCGCACACTTTTTGTATCAGCAGTTAAACTCAAAAGAATTTGTGCATCAACGCGTCGGTATCGCTTATTGATGGAAACACACCCAATTTAACCAGAGAAATTCAAAAAGTCGAGGTGAAAATCACCTCGACTTTTTAATATGAGTATAAAAATAAATTAAATTGAATATTTCAAAAAATCAATTAAAGAGTAATCCAGCCTGATTTTGAATGAACTCTTTTTACTACACCTTTTCCTGTAACAAATCTAATTCTTTTTCCTTTTACTTTGTACTCAATGAAAGGCAATTGAACATCTATAAGATCGTATTTTTTATTCTTAGTTAAAAAGTCTTCTAAATACCCCATTTGCCAATATCCATTATAAACCATATTCTTAAGAGTACCTCGAGCACTAGGAGCTAAGGTAGTTATTAAACCAGACACTCCCGCAACTACTCCTGCAGGTGTACTAGTTACAAATACCAATCCAAGTACAGTCGCACTTGTGCCTAGTGCATCTTTTAGCTTGCTGTAATCTTTTTTATTAAATCCTTTATCAAAAATATTACGCTGAGCAGATGTCATTTTTCTAACTTGGCTTAAATTAAGAGTAACCCTTGCAGCATATTCTGAAGAATCAATATTACCTAAAGCATGAACTTGTCCAACCTGATTAGCAGTCTTAAATGATTGAATTTGTGATGATAAATCAGTTTTTGTCTCGACTACTTGTTTCTTTGGTACTTTTTGTTCAGCTGCTGATGCAGATGATGTAATTTCACTAAATCCAGAAATAATTAATGTTGTTGCAGCAATCAAGATGACGTTCTTAAATAACCTTTTTTTACTCTTCATATTCAATCCTCCTGTTTTTTGATACAAGAATATAATATCACAAATAAGAGAAAATCATATATTTTTGGATAAAAAAACTAAAAAATATGTATAAAAATTCATTAATTAACCATTTTACATATCTTATTTCACATATGTGATATTGATTCATAATTACAAAAATATACCTTCCTATTAATATTAAAGTTACTTGAGTTTCACCACTGAAAAAAGCCTCTTTCAAATTGAAAGAGGCTTTTTCTACTCATCCTATCAGCTGCTCGTCACAGCTCCCTTTTGTAATTCGTACATTTGCGCATACAGTCCACTTTGCTCCATGAGCTCTTCGTGGCTGCCGCGTTCGACAATCTCACCCTTTTCTAACACCAAAATCATGTCAGCTTTCTTAATAGTCGATAATCGGTGTGCAATGACAAAAGTGGTTCGTCCTTCTTTGACGACATCTAGTGCCCGTTGAATGATGGCTTCTGTTTCTGTATCGATGTTAGCCGTCGCTTCATCTAGAATTAAGATCGCTGGATCGTATGCCAGTGCACGGGCAAATGAAATCAATTGACGCTCCCCAGAGGAAAGAGTACTCCCCTTTTCAACAACTGGTTCATCAAAACCTTCAGGCAAATGCTTTAATAGTTCTGCTGCGCCCACTTGCTTTAAGGATGTTTCAATCGTTTCTCTTTTAATGTCTTCATTTCCTAAACTGACATTGGACGCAATCGTTCCAGAGAACAAATAAGGATCTTGTAGTACAATGCCCATTTGCTTACGCAGCGTTTGGCGCGACTGATCATAGATGCTTTCTCCATCAATGAGGATGTCCCCATGCTGAATATCATAAAAACGTAGCAGCAAATTCATGATCGAACTTTTCCCAGAACCGGTATGTCCAACGAGTGCCACCGTCTGACCTTTTTTCGCCTCAAAGGTGATGTTCTTTAATACATTTTTCCCTTCATTATACGCAAAGGTAACATCCTGAAATTGGACGTGTCCCTCTAGTTTCTTCTGAATTGGTTCTTCCACTTCAGTACCTGGCTCATCTAATAATCGAAAGACCCGTTCAGATGAAACCCTGGCTAATTCTAATCTAGAGAATTGATTCACAATGCCTGTAATCGGCTGGAACAAACGATTTAAATAATCGACAAATGCATAGAGCACCCCAATCGACACAATGCCCGTCGCACTTAAGGACGCGCCGCCAAAATACCAAATGAGTGCGACATATGCTAAGTTCCGAAGCAGATTCACCAAGTTATGTGAAAGCAGTGAATTTAAATGAAGCATCTTTCGCTGATATCGAAAGTGATTGTTATTCAGCTCATCAAACTCTTCTTTCGTTGCTTGTTCATGTCGAAACGCCTGAATGATCGTCATTCCTTGAATGGCTTCATTTAGCTTGGCATTAATTTCACTAATGATGGAACGAATGCGGTGATTGTAAACCGACGCAAACTTTCGATAAGTCATCGACCATAGGAAAATAATCGGAACAGCCACTAAACAAATAAGCGCCAGCTTCACATTTAATAAGAACATGGCGATATAAATTCCAACCATGTAAATGGCACTTGTGACGAAATTAGCGAGTACTGTTACATATAAATCACGAATGGTTTCTGTGTCATTCGTAATCCGCGCGACAACCTTTCCAGCCGGTAAATTATCAAAATACCGAATCGGAAGCGTTTGGATATGTTCAAATACATCCACTCGCATTTTTTGAATAATGCGATTTGCAATACGCTGGAGTAAATAGTGCTGCCCATATTGAAAGAAAATCGCAATGACGAGCATCCCAAAATAAAATAGAACAAGCTGTACCAAACCACTGATTTCCGGCTGATAAAAAGCGAAGATTTCCTCTTTGGATAAACGCTGTACCTGATACGTCTCACGCTCGCTCCCATTTTCAATGGTGAGCTGATCTCCTTTTATTGTCCGGCTCCCGTCAAATCGAATCGGTTCATTCACAAAATAGTACCCAAATCCGACTTGCACGACATTGATTTGCTTTCCAGCTTCATTTTGATTCTGTAGCCGGTCACTTCTTATATAGTTATTTCCCTGGTAATAAACCGTTTTATCTGTTTTTTCATTCACCTCAACATACGGTTTTTCTACACCTAAAATATGATCATCAATCATTTTTTTCCCAATGAAAGGTCCTGTCAACTCAGCACCAACTGCAATGATCAGAAAGATCAAAGCAACAGACAATACTTTTTTATATAGGAGTGCATAGGCAAGAAGTCTTCTTCCTGTTGTCATTCCTCATCCCCTCCTTCCAGCTGATTTGTCAGCTGCTGACGCAGAAATTGCTCTTTATACCATCCATCTTGCTGAATAAGCGCTTGATGGGTTCCCTTTTGAACAATACGTCCTTCTTCCATGACAAGAATGAGATCCGCATGCTCTACAGCTGATAGACGGTGGGTTGTAATAAATGTCGTTTTTCCATGACGATTTTGTCTTAAATTCTCTAAAATAGCCGTTTCTGTTTTTGCATCAACTGCAGATAACGAGTCATCCAAAATCAAAATGTCTGGATCAATTAATAAAGCACGTGCAATGGAAATCCGCTGCTTCTGTCCTCCTGACAGCGCCACTCCCTTTTCTCCAACCATGGTTTCCAAGCCTTCTGGTAAAAGGCGTAAATCCTTTTCAAAGTAAGCATCTTTAATCGCTTGTGCTAATTCAGCTTCTCTCGCGTCTCTATGACCGAAACGCATATTCTCTTCTACACTTTTTGAGAAAAGGACATGATCTTGCGGAACATAGCCAATCCATTGGAACAGTTGATCCAATTCAATGTCCTCAATTGGAACACCTGAAAACAAGATCTTTCCATCACCTGTCGGATACTGACGAAGAAGCTGTTTGACAATCGTTGTTTTTCCGCTTCCCGTTTTTCCTGTAATACCAATCGTTTGCCCTTTTCGTACAGTAAAGGAGACATCCGTTAGATTATCTTTAGAGGAAGTTGGATACCTAAATGTCACATGTTCAAATTGAATATCGCCAGGCTCTTGTAATCTTTTTGGCTTGGCTGCGTCAGTTACATCCGGTTGATAACTGAGTGTATGATTCAACCGGTCTAATGAGGCATTTCCTCTTTGCATGATATTAATCAATTCACCAATGGCAAACATTGGCCAGATCATCATCCCCAGATAGACGTTAAATGCGACAAGCTCACCAATGGTTAAATCACTTTGGAACACAAGATATGCGCCATAACCGATACCGATTAAATAACTGATCCCCACAAGCAATTTCACCGTCGGCTCAAACAATGAATCAATGATCGCCACTCTCATATTTTTTTGAAAAACATCATCTGTCATTTCTCGAAAGCGATTCACATCTTGTTTTTCCTGTACAAAAGACCGAATCACCCGAATGCCGGCAACTGATTCTAATACACGATCATTCATATCACCAAATGCATCTTGAGCGACTGTAAAGCGTTCATGAATTTTACTGCCATAAAACGCTATCAAAATCGCCATCAGTGGCATTGGAATAATGGCCATTAAAGTTAATTTCCAGCTGATCGTCAGCCCCATCGTAAAAAAGATCATGAGCATGTAAGCAGTGGAATCGACTAATGTTAAAACGCCAAATCCTGTTGTTAAAGCCACAGCATTCAAATCATTTGTACCTAGTGCCATTAGATTTCCGGTTTTTTTCTTTTCATAAAAGGTGGGTGTCATCTTAAGTAAGTGGCGCATTAATTTTCCGCGC
Source organism: Bacillus sp. GbtcB10 (assembly GCF_019091365.1). Taxonomy (NCBI): domain Bacteria; kingdom Bacillati; phylum Bacillota; class Bacilli; order Caryophanales; family Bacillaceae; genus Bacillus; species Bacillus sp. GbtcB10. Next base: position 87,238 of record NZ_JAGXJP010000001.1, on the reverse strand, counting down.
ATCACACGCTCCATGACATTTGCGCCGCCAAATAACTGATACATCCAAAAATAGGTGAGCGCATAGACACTGACACCAAGTAAGCAAAAAATGGTTACGTAAAACAGAATACTGGATGTTGTAAATTGACCAGACCGAATGTCATCAACTGCTTGACCCAGATACCTCGGTGGCAGCATTTCAAGCACATTCACAATGAGCAGCAGCGTAATGGCGATTGTATAGCGCCTCCACTCTTGTTTAAAGAACCAGCCTAATTTCACAAATACTGAAAACATGTTTGTCTCTCCTTTTAAAGCTAGCCGCTTTCTATATTTTCCTGATTGTCACCTTGTTTCGTTTTTTGAGCTTTTGTCATTTGTCTTGCCTTTGGCATGTTCACATGCTTTCACTCCTCTTCATTTAGTTGTTGATGCATTCCATTATTTCGAGATACGAAATGTATACAACAAAAAAAGAGGCAACCAGCTGACTGGTACGCCTCTTTTATACATGATAAAAAGGCGCATGTTGACAAATACGCAACATACGCCTTGATTCATCCGATCAATTGGAACATACGAGTCCCTTTTCAATGACCAATGAAGGTGTAATTGTCACGTGAATCAACCCATTCATGCAGTTTGATTTCATTCTTCCAATGATGTTGCACATGACATTTCCTCCTTTTGGCTCTTGAATCTTTTTTTATCTTATAGTGGCTGTCACTATTTTGTCAATAAATATTTTTCAATAAATGAAATTTTCTAACAAAAAGTTCACACCCTTTATGTGTATCTTTTTCAGATATCGGGTATACCATGAACGTATAGACTCCTTTTGAAAGGAATGAGGACATTGTTTCAAGCTGATCGGATGGTCGTTGCGTTTGATGGACATGAAGACAGTAAGAAAGCATTAAAGAAGGCAATCGCTTTAGCCAAAACGTTGCATGCCAAGCTAACCGTTGCCTACGCTCATGATGGGAAATCCAGCAGACAGGTGTTTGATGCACCTCGCCCAATGACTGGCGGCGCTTATATCGGAGGCGGCATGGCAGACCTTCAAACACCCCCTGTGTATGTACCTCATGATGAACAGCAAAGTCCCTTGATTTTTGAAGATCATACAGAAGAGGTCGTTGCAGAAGCAAGAATGCTGTTAAATGAAGAGCAGTTTGAAGCTGCAATTGAAATTGTTGAAGGGGAGCCTGCAGAAGCGATTATCGAATACGCTGAAGAGATTTCAGCAGACCTCATCGTCATGGGAGCACGTGACCAAAGCAGATTGAAAAAAATGCTCTTTGGCAGTGTGAGTGAAAAGTTATCGTCCAAATCAGATATACCTGTACTGATCGTGAAATAAATGTCATCACAAAAGGCTGTAAACATTGGTTTACAGCCTTTTTCCTTTTACGAAGAAATAGATGCTTCGCTTTCATGCTTAATTTTTTTCTGGAACCCTTCCTGTACACGCTTCGTGATCTCTCCTGGAACACCTTCCCCAACTGGCTGACCATCTATCTCTACAATTGGAATCACTTCTGCTGTCGTTGAACTGATGAAAATTTCCTGCGCATGCAAAAGTTCGTCTTTACTCATGCGGGTTTCTTCCACACGACATCCTTCTTCCTGACAAACCTCTAGCAGCTTTCTACGTGTAATACCGTTTAAAATCAGGTTATTTGCTGGGTGTGTACGAATGACACCGTCAATGACGGCATACACATTCGAGGACGTCCCCTCTGTCACAAAGCCGTCTCTTATTAAAATCGCTTCAAACGCACCTGCTTCAGACGCTTTCTGCTTTTCCATGACGTTATATAAAAGGTTTAAGCTTTTAATATCACATCTTAACCAGCGAAGATCTTCAGACAATAGAGCTTTCACACCAGCTGTCTGCTCTTGAATAGGCTTTTTCACTTGAAATGTATATGCCGTAATTTGAGGGGTAAGCGAACCATATTGATGTTTTCGAGGTGCGACGCCTCGCGTGACTTGAATATACACGCCGCCATCAATCACTTGATTATCTGCGACTAGCTTCTTCAAATTCTCTTCCATATCGGATACTGTACCTTGCAGATGAATGCCGATTTCCTTTGCACTCTTGAATAGACGCTCAGTATGCTCTTTTAATGTAAACAAAGTCCCATTATATACGCGGATGACCTCATAGACTCCGTCGCCAAATTGATAGCCTCTGTCTTCAATATCAACATGTGCATCTTTTTTTTCAATAAAATCCCCATTGTACAATACTTTCATATGGAATCTCCCCTTCGCTTTGCTTAATGGTTGAATCTGATGCTATCTTAGCGGATAAATGTAAACGTTTCAATGATTATTCAGAATTATTTCATATCCATTTGACTGGATAACCTTCTATTGTAACAAATATAGATTCATAACCAAAAAGATTCCAATTTTTTAGCATCTTCTATATTCATAGGCTCTTTTTTCCTGTATACTTACTCCATATGAGCACGACAAAAAACAGCGAAAAAAGACAGAATCCACTACATGATTCGACACAAACTACTGATTTATTGGAGCGATTGTAATGCAACGGGTTACGAAAAAACAGACACCTTCAAACACGATGCTGCTCTCAAAGGCAATTGGTCTAGTCATTCTGACATTGATCCTTTTTTTCATTTGGGATATATCTAAAACCAATATGCAGGCAGCAGATCAACCGAATGAAGTGTCTGCGAGCAGTCCATTTCGAGACACAAGTACAAGTCTGAAACCAAAAGATGATTCGCCAAAAACATTAGATGCACATTTTAAGATCAATCCAAACAAACATGTAACGGATCAAACGATCTTTTTGACCTTTGATGATGGCCCATCTGCTACATCAAATCAGCTGTTAGATGTGCTAAAATCACAGCAAGTGAAGGCCACATTCTTTATGCTCGGGCCGCAAATCAAAGAACACCCAGCAGCTGTGAAAAGACTTCATCAAGAAGGTCATCAACTAGGACTTCATGGCATCACACATGATGTGAAACGCTTTTATCAAAAAAGTGATTCTCCTGTAAATGAGATGAAAGAAGATCAACGTATATTGGCTTCTGTTACTGGTGAATATACACATCTTGTGAGAACACCTTATGGCAGTTCTCCAAACTTAACAGACCAGCAAAAAACACGTTTAAAACAAAAAGGCTTTGTATACTGGGACTGGACCATTGACAGTCTTGACTGGAAATATAAAAGCTCAAAATATGTACCAGAAGTATTAAATCAGCTGCAAGTGCTTGAAACCAAGTACCCGAAAGAGCCAAAAATCATCTTAATGCATGATCAGCCAGCTACCGCAAAATACTTAAACAGTCTGATCACACAATTAAAGGCGAAGGGCTACACGTTTGAAGTCCTTGATGAAACAATGAAGCCACTACAGCAATAAAGAAAACCCGCACCTATTGGATGCGGGTTTTTTATGATTTATAAAGCATTCACAAGCTCGCCAATTCGTTCGTGAAAGACAAGATCAAACAGCGGATCGAATTCCGTTTCACTTAAATTCATCATGACCTTAAAGATGGAAGGATGATGAGCAGCATCTTCTGGAATATATCGTGCTGGTGCCACTTCTAAGGAAGTTCCCATAACGAGCAGCATGTCCGTTTTTTGGAGCGATTTCTCCACTTGGTCAAAGTGCTTCACCATGTCCCCAAAAAGGACAACATCTGTTTTGAGCACTCGCCCACACGCACGGCCGTCTGATGAAATCCGCTCACAAACCGGTACCTCTTCTTGTAATAAATAAGGCAGTTCGTATGTTGACCCGCATGATGGACATGTAGCTGTTTGAATGGAACCATGCAGTTCATACACATGCTGGCTTCCCGCTTTTTTATGCAGACCATCGATATTTTGCGTGAAAATATCCACGCGTTTTCCTTGCTTTTCTAAATTGGCTAAAAAAGCATGTCCAGCGTTTGGCTCGTACTCTCCACTCATCTTCATTTGAAACAATTCTTTGAATTTCGGCCAAAATTGATGAGGATGTGATAAAAAGTAAGACCGGCTCATTGCCTCCATGCGAGAAGTATCTTCTGTCCATAGTCCACCCGTTGATCTAAAATCGGGAATTCCCGATTCTGTGCTCATCCCAGCACCTGAAAGGACTGTAATATGTGAGGCCTTTGATAATCTCTCTCTTAGCGCTGCCACTTTTGTTTGATCCAACCACCATTCCTCCTTTATTCACCGAGCTGTTTCTCACCTTTTTGTTTCATATAAATGGTCTGTCCAGGGAAAGCAAATTCTACCCCTTCTTCATGGAAAATATCAATAATGCGATAGTTAATATCCTGCTTAATATCCAGGTTTTCAGACCAAGCGGTTGTGTTTGTATAAAAGTTAAAGAATAAGTTTAAATAGCTGTCTGCCAGCACATCGAAATTCACCATAATCGTTTCCTTATGAACACCATCATGCTCATAAAGCATTTGCTTCAGACGTTTGATGCACTTATCAATGTTTTCTTTCGGTGTATTGTAAGATACGCGAACGGAGAACGTAATTTGACGTTTATTCATTCTCGTCCAATTTGTGATCGGCTCCTTTGAAAGGGTCGAATTTGGCACGGTCACCACCGCTTCAGCAGGTGTTCTAAATTTTGTGCTTCGGAAGGTAATGTCCTCTACAGTTCCAAGTACACTTGGAGTCTCTACAAAATCGCCCATTGTAAAAGGCTTCTCTGTAATAATCACAATTCCTCCAAAAAAGTTTGCCACTGTATCCTGCGCAGCGAGCGCAAAAGCAAGACCACCTAGACCAAGCCCTGCCACAAGTCCGTTCACATCATAATTAAACTCTTGTGCAATGACGCTAATACTCAGTGCAATAATAATAAAACGAAGAACCTTTGATAAAAATGGCGCTAAAATATCATCCATCTCTAATTCAAATTTTGAATTCACTTTTTGAAATAAGAAGGAAGAAGCTGCGGTTAGATTACAAAGTCCCCACGTCAGCATCAAAATAATAGAGGATCTATACAATTTGACAATGACATCCATATGGTGCTCAAAGTATGGGGCTTGTCTTAACGCAAAATATAAACCTAGTGCCACAAAAAACAGCCTCGCAGGTTTTTCAAACGCCACCACAATTTGATTAATGACTTCGGTTTTAGACCGGTTTGTCAGCTTAAAGAGCAGGTGAAACAAGTATTTCGTAAATACTTTTCGAAGTAATAAAAAAAGCAATAAAATACAAAGGCTAATGCCTGTTTGGATCGCAATATCGACTGTAAAATATGTATCCATCCATTTTTGTGTAAACATCTCTGTCTCTCTCCTTTAAAACAATCCTCTCTAGTTTATAATATAACCTTCGTTTATGTCCTCTCTTAAATGTCTGACCTCTATATAAAAAGCCTCGGGACCTATCCCGAGGCATGATGTTCAATTATGAAATTTTGGCTTGAGACATATCGACGGGCAGCAAACTACTTTTTCTTCTGAGCCTGATCAAGGAGAGTCGCTTTAAACATTTCAGCATCCGTTTCGGCCTTAATACGTTCTTCCACTCTAATTCTCCCTTTACCCAATCATCTCGCCTCCTTTTCATCATTATAAAACATCAGAATTTTCAGTCAACATGACGAAAGCACTAATATTTTGACGAACGCTGACGATTTGGACAAAATTGATCGAAGAAAAATTGATGTAATTCAGGTTTACTCAATCAAAGCTTGCTCTATTCCTGTAAACTTTTCAAAATGATACATCAAGCTTTTTCGGTACATGAGGTTCCATGATAATACGGCGCTCTTCTTCTCCATATAGTAAAGAAGGAAAACCACCAAAGCATTTGATATGATAAGACCAGAACTTATGTCAGGGAGCTGGAGCAAGTGTATATTATCGCACATAGAGGGTCATCAAGCGCAGCCCCAGAAAATACAATCGCTGCGTTTGATGTAGCTGTCGAGCAAGGAGCAGATTATATTGAATTAGACGTACAAATGACAATGGATCAGCACGTCGTCGTCATCCATGATGATACCGTTGATCGAACGACGAACGGAAACGGTTTAGTCAAAAGCTATACACTTGATCAGTTGAAAAAATTGGACGCAGGAAGCTGGTTTGACCAACAGTATACGAATGAACGAATTCCAACATTACAAGAAATTCTTGAAAGATACAGTCAGCGGATTGGGATATTGATCGAGATCAAACACCCAAAACGGCAGATAGGAATCGAAAAGGCAGTTGCCCGCATCATCAATCGGTTTGCCTATTCTCGTCATATCATCATTCAATCTTTTGATGTTCATGCACTGCAAAGAATCAAAGCGTTCGCCCCTTCTCTTCGCACAGCTTTGATTATAAAGCCTGATGCATTTAAACTAACGAAACGAAAGTTAACGACATACAGCTCGTTTGCAAATTGTCTTAATATGAAGAAAACGATGATCAATAAATGGTGGATAGATCGTATTCATTCATTCGGAATGGAAGTATTCATATGGACTGTAAAAGATCAAAAAACAGCGGATCGAATCAAAAAATACCCAATTGATGGTGTGGTAACGGATAACCCGCTATTTTTTCAAAAGGAGAAATGATGCAGATGAAAACTTATTTCGCCGTTTTTATCGGTGGATTGATTGGTACACTTTGCAGATATGAACTAAGCCAAACCGTCATCAGCCAGACATTCCCCTATGCAACGATGATTGAAAACATTTCCGGCAGCCTACTTCTTGGTTTTGCGACAGGATACTTTCTATTTCAGAAAGGGAAAAAATATCTTGCTGCTTTGATTGGAACAGGGTTTTGCGGCGGGTTTACGACCATGTCCACCTTTTCTAAAGAGACAGTTCTTCTGTTACAGGCAGGGCAGTTCAATTTAAGTATGATGTACATCCTGCTCTCAGTCATTGCTGGAGTAGCCGCTGCTTTAGCTGGCCTGATCCTTGCAGAACGGCTCTTTCATCAAAATAAGCAGCAGAAAGGAAGCAAATAAATGATTGTTTTTTATACAGCTGTAGCTGGAGGGATCGGCAGTGCATGTCGTTTCTTCATCAGCCAAACAATCCAGAAAACTCCATCCCATGCCCTTTTCCCGTACAGTATTATTTTCATTAATTTATTAGGTGCAGCCGGTTTAGGTTTTCTCACAGGCGCTGTAACGTCCAATCATCCACTGCTAGTGATCATAGGAACCGGTTTTTTTGGCGGCTTTACCACATTCTCTACGTTTAGTGTAGAATCTGCGACGATGCTAATGCAGCGCCAAATAGGAAAGCTTGCTGCCTATTTACTTGTGACAATTATCGGCTCTTTATGCCTTTTTGCGGCGTTTTATCAAATAGGACAACTTCTGTTTTAAATATCTGTGATGGCAGCTAGGCTGATGAGCAGTTGATCCATCAGCTGGCGCTTCATTAAAAATAGTGTCTTCTCACTATAGCCGATTTCGATTGCACATTTTGCCATGCGCCAATCTCGAAAATACTTATAATCAATGAGCTGCTGCTCTATTTCATCCAATTCTTTTAAAGCCGTTTCAATACAAGCAACAATCAGTTCATACTGACTTTTCTGCTCTTCTAATTTTTGACGTGCCATATGATGATGTTGGAGAGAACTTCGCTTTTCAAGCTGTCTTTCAATATTTAAAATGGCCGCTTGATAGTTCTTGAAATTTTTTAAATGAAACTCAATACGTTTCATTGAGGTTTTTTTCTCCGTGATACTTGCTGTTTCATACCAGAGCATGTCCATCCCCCTTTTACGAACGTTTGTTCTTATTATATACGAACATACATTCTTAAAAAAGAGGCTAAATACCTAAAAAAAACCTTGAGCTTATTTTTCGCTCAAGGTCATTTCATTTACTAACAGTGGCTCTTTTATATCAAGCCCTGTTCGTGTATTTTCTTTTTCTGATGATGTGACGCCTTTTTTCAGGTCGATCTTTTTCACATAGCGTCCATCCATCTCCAAGACCTTCATCCGAATATCATCAAGATAAATGGATTGTCCTTCTCGGATATCAATGTTCTCATTTAAGATTAGCCCGCCTATCGTATCAATTTCTTCATCATGATATGACATTTCGATCAAATCTTGAACTTCCTCTAATCTCACTTTTCCATCTAATATATAATGATGCTCCGCTCTCTTTTGAATGACCGGCTGCTCATCTTCATCGAATTCATCTCGAATGTCTCCAACAATCTCTTCTAAAATATCCTCCGTTGTGACAAGTCCAGATGTCCCGCCATATTCATCCGTTAAAATCGCCATATGCATTCGATCGCGCTGCATTTTGACGAGAAGCTCTTGAATTGGAATCGTGTCAATCACTTCAATCACTGGATAAATATAATCTTGAAGCTTCAGTTGATCTTTTTCTCCTTGATACACAATATCTGCAAAGAGCTGCTTTTTGTTGAGCATGCCAATGACATGGTCTTTATCCCCTGAAAACACGGGGAAGCGTGTGTACTTTTCCTTTGTCATGATCGCCAGTATTTCGTCTAACGGCATATCTTCTGGAATCGCACAAATTTCTCTTCGCGGTATCATAATTTCTCTTGCGATTCGATTATCAAAATCGAATATCTTGTTCATATAATTATACTCTGATGAGTTGATTTCCCCATTTTTTAAGCTTTCAGATAATAAAATCTTTAATTCCTCTTCGGAATGGGAATGTTCTTTTTCAGACCCCATATCGATACCCATCATTTTCGTTAGTACACGGGCTGACCCGTTCAACACATAAATGAAAGGGTACATAAGGATATAAAATGCATGCAGCGGTCCTGACAGCCAAAGCGTCATTTTTTCTGCCTTTTGTATGGCAAGTGTTTTTGGTGCAAGCTCGCCAACAACTACATGCAAAAAGGTAATAATAGAGAACGCAAGTGTTGCTGAGATCAGGCTGATTGCTGAATCAGGAATGTTTGTCAAACCAAAACCTCGAACTAAAAGTTCTTTTACTGCCGGTTTACCGATCCACCCTAAACCAAGGGATGTCACTGTAATACCGAGCTGACAGGCTGACAAATATTCATCTAGCCTTGATGTCACCTTTTTCGCCATGATAGCCTTTTTGGACCCTTCGGCAACAAGCTGATTAATTCTTGAACTTCTCACCTTTACAATGGCAAATTCAGATGCAACAAAGAAAGCTGTTAAAGCAATCAAAACTCCGACTATACTCAGATTAACAATATCGTCCATTTAACCTTGCTCTTTCTTAGAAGAACAAGGAGTCACCTCCTGATTGATGATGTTGTCTTTTGCAAAACGGTTAACTGATTAAATAAGACTACTTTGAGGGCCCCACTTAACCACCTCCGGTTCACGTAAAATCCGTCTCTCTACATATATATGAAACGGTATTCATTTTATCTTACCATAAATAATCTGAAAATTCCTGTATCGCTACAGTATTTTAGAGATGACAACCTAAATTGATGGAAATGCCCTTTGTTTCTTCATATTGGCAGGAAATCTGAACAATTATCTTGTATTTCAGACTCGAATTATATTAAACTATTTTCATAAACTATAACGTGACGGTTAGGAGGAGATGTTCAGATGGGGCTGAGAAAAAGTATCGTATTGGTGAACTAGCACAGATTGCACAGGTGACGAAACGAACTGTAGATTATTATACGAATCTAGGGTTGCTTGCGCCTGTTAGATCTTGCTCTAATTATCGTTATTACGATGAACATGCTTTAAAACGATTACAATTAATCGTTCTTTGCAAACAGCAGAGATTGGCTCTTTCTGACATCAAATCCAGATTAGATGAACAATTCCCTTCTCAAAAGGAAGATCCTGATGAACTTGTCCATTTAACCTCTGATATCGATCGGATGAATGAGCATATGGACCGCATTTTGGCACGTTGTAAGCAGCTTCAGCCAGAACAACGTGAAAAACTAAAAGAGCAGCTTACTCCTGAAAAAATGACGGCTGTCCAATCATTTTTACTGCTGTTAAGTTAAAATTTTTACTAAACAGGAGGTGTTACCTTCGTTCTCAAAGTCAGAACGAAGGCCTTAATTGGACATAGTGAATTTACTCATAGTTGCTTTACTTATAGCTTTAACCGCGTTTTTCGTTGCATCGGAGTTTGCGATCATTCGCTTAAGAAGCTCAAGAATTGATCAATTAATTGCAGAAGGTAATAAAACAGCAGTTGCTGTCAAGCATGTCACGACTCACCTTGATGAGTATCTGTCGGCCTGTCAGCTCGGTATTACCATTACCGCCCTTGGGATTGGTTGGTTAGGGGAAGAAACGATTGCGCATATGCTTGCTCCACTATTTGTAGAGCTGTCGATTCCTCAATCAGCCAGTCATATTGTCACTTTTATTATTGCGTTTAGTATTATGACGTTTTTACACGTCGTGGTTGGAGAGCTTGCACCGAAAACACTCGCCATTCAAAAGGCTGAGCAAGTGTCCCTTCTATTTGCTAGACCGCTTATGATATTTTATAAAGTGATGTTTCCGTTCATTTGGGTGTTAAATGGATCTGCTCGTTTATTAACGAAAGCATTTGGTCTTCAACAAGTTTCTGAGCATGACATGGCGCACTCTGAAGAAGAATTGCGGATTATTTTATCTGAGAGCTATAAGAGCGGCGAGATTAACCAGTCTGAATTCAAATATGTGAATAAAATTTTTGAATTTGATGACCGTCTGGCGAAAGAAATTATGATTCCTCGTACCGAAGTTGTCAGCTTCCCGCACGATATTACGATTGAGGAAATGCTGAAAGTGACCAAGGTCGAGAAATATACACGTTATCCAATTGAAGATGGCGATAAAGACAACATCATCGGTGTTGTGAATATTAAAGAAGTACTCACTGCATGTATTAGTGGTGAATGTTCCACAAGTGATACGATCGAACATTTTGTAAACCCAATTATTCATGTAATTGAAACAGTTCCTGTTCATGATCTACTGCTTAAAATGCAGCGTGAGCGTGTACACATGGCCATTTTATCAGATGAATATGGCGGTACAGCAGGACTTGTGACAGTTGAAGACATCCTTGAAGAAATCGTCGGTGAAATTCGTGATGAATTCGATATTGATGAAATCAACGAAGTGCGTAAACTGGGAGAAGACCACTATATCTTTGATGGAAAGGTTCTTGTGGATCAAGTCAACCTGCTACTAGGTATTCAGCTTGATAACGAAGAAGTCGACACAATCGGCGGCTGGTTCCTTACACAAAAATATGAAGTCGAGAAAAATGACGCGATTCGTGAACAAGGCTATGAATTTATCATTAATGAAGTCGATGGACACCATGTGGCATACATCGAAGTCAAAAAACTAAACGAACAACTATTAGAAGCAGCTGAAGAAGGCGCTTCTTAAGAAAAAAAACGACCCTTGCCTTAGCAAGTGGTCGTTTTCTTTATCCCTTTTCGATTAACTTAGCTTCAAGTTCTTTAATTCTTGTGTTTAATACTTCTGTCATCGCACCTAATCTTTCTTTTGGCGGCAGATGATCAAATTCAGACAGCTCAATCGGTTCACCAATAATTAAGCGCATTTTCCCCTTCTTAAAAAGGCTTTTTGCATTAGAAGGTCCTTTGTACGCTGCTGGAACGATTGGTGATTTGCCGAGCTGCGCAATCGTAACGGCCCCTCTTTTTAAAGGAACATCTTCTGTTGTACGTGTTCCGCTTGGAAAAATCCCAACGATTTTCCCCTCTTTTAATAATTTAATGGGCGTTTTAATACTGCTTGGCCCAGGATTCTCTCGATCAACTGGAAAAGCATGAATCTTCTTTAAAAATCCGCCGATCCATTTATTTGCAAACAATTCTTTTTTCGCCATGTAGTGGATCTCAAACGGAAGAATTCCTGCGCCTAATGCAAGAACATCCACAAAACCCTCATGCGTACAAGAAATGACAAACCCCCGGTCTGTTGGCAGATTCTCTTTTTGATATACTTTGATTCCGCCTCGGAGAGCAAAAAATGCTTTGACGGTATAGCCTGAAAATTTATACATAGTGCACTTCCTTTGTTTGAAGAATGAAGGATTTGTTTCTATTATAACAAATTTTTTATTACCTGGTACTAAAAATTTTCTCCTGCTGATAAAATAGAGATGGTTCACTAAAATCATCTTTTCACTTAAGATGACCGCTCCTTCTGTATTCAAGCATGTGTTTTTAGGAAAGAATAGAGGAAGAAATGTGTCCAAAATTGTCGTTTTTTGAGTTTTTTTCCTGATTTGTTCTATTGAAAACACTTTATAAATGATGCAAATTTCGCTATGATAAGGAGAAATGATTTTGATTCGGTGAAAGAGATGAGTAATGTACGGCCTATGAGAAGTTTCGTGCAACTTTATGCCTTTCTTATGCGTGTATAACATAGAGGGGAGAAAAATCAGTGACGATCGATGAAATTTATCAAATGTATATGAACGATGTTTACAGGTTTCTGCTCTCCATGACAAAAGACAAACATTTGGCAGAGGACTTATTGCAGGAAACCTTTATGCGTGCTTATATACATATTCATTCCTACGACCATAGCAAAGTGAAACCTTGGTTATTTCAGGTGGCACGAAATGCTTTTATTGATTATGTCAGGAAACATAAAAAAGAAGTGACCATATCGGATGATCTCATTGGCGGCCTTTTACAAACGTCTGTACAAAGTCCTGCTGAACAGATTGAAATAAAAGAAGTTCTCAACATGTATTTGGAGCAGCTTCCAGATAACTACAAGGAAGCGTTGACATTGTATTATTTAAAAGAACTGAATTACAAAGAAGCATCCAAGGTCATGAATATTACTGAAGCAAATTTTAAAAGTGTTTTATTTCGTGCAAGGCAGCGCCTAAAAGCACTATATAACAGAGGTGTTAATGATGAATGAAGAGTTTAATAAGCGATGGGAACAATATAATAATGGCGAGATGAACGAGGAAGAAATGATGGCGTTTGAAGAAGAGCTCGAAGAAAATGAAAAACGCTTAAGCCAAGAACTGAATGACTCAGATTGGACAGACTTCTCCATCAGTCCTGAAAAACAAAAAGCCATTTTACAATACGGAAAAAGAAAGTCCTATTTACGTATTTCTGTGCTTGCTGTTATATCTACACTGATTATTTTACCGCTTTGTACACTAGGTAGTTATCTATACTACGGCGTTGGCGGAGCAGACAGTAAAGGCAATCATTTTATGGAAACGGCCGCTGTAACAGTCGCCCTAACAAAACCGAATGTCGCCATTGATATGAAGGATTTAAAAGGACAGGTCAAACTGTTTGGTATGAACACAGAACTTAAGCTACAAAAACAAATTGGCAATAAAACAGAAGCCATCGGCAGTGAACAAATCGAAATGTTTTTCGATAAATTAAAGCAGCCTACGATCTCTTATTATGGCGACAGCGCACGTAATACGGAGGATTTCTTTACGCACCCTTCGTCTCAGGCAGATACATCTAAAAAACAAACACTCACTACTCTAGACAAGCTACCTGAAGGAACAGTGAGTGAAGTGTATGTATCCTATGACAAAGCATACACACCGAAAGACGTGTATTCATTTGCTAAAAAATATGATATGAAAGTGCTTTGGAATGCGATCAAAACAGAAGATTCATTAAGTGGAAATCAGCGTCCAATCGGTTTTCCCGGGAAAGACTCTGAATTTTTAAAAGAGCTTCAGCACACATCAAAAACAGAGGTTGATCAGTTCAAAGATGCCCTCGCCTATGTCAACCAGCATCCATCCTGGGCAAAAACGATCTCTGGCAGACCTGAACTTGACCTCTCTAACCGAATACGCTATATCAATCAAAATGGTGTCACGGTTTACGGTTCTGTTGTCACAGGTCCTTCTAAAGAAATAGAGAAATTTGTGAAGACAAAACGCATTAAAACGGCCAAAGTGAGCGAGGTGGAATTATGGAATTGGTAAGAATTTTTAAAGAGCATAATGTGTTTGGCTGGATTTCGGTCGGCACCGCTATTTTATCGCTGCTCATGCTGAACCTCGCCATTATCAGCAATGTGACATTTTATTCGTTTCAAATGCTTCCTTTTGCAATGGCCGCAGTTCCATTCGGTGTGATTGAACTGTTCATTAAAAAAGGCCGCACTGGACCAGGTTTCCTAGGCGTCGTTCTGAATATTTTTGTCATCGTTTGTGTCTATGCGATCGTCTCCATTGATGTCGATCTTCAATTAGGTTTTTAATACTAAAAAGCCAGTCATACTTGACTGGCTTTCAGATTGTTGACAAAGGGCTAAAATGTTGTTTATTTTAGCCCTTTGTCTTCTTTTCAGCGTGACCTGAAAACCTTTGCAGTCTATGAAGGACGAGTACTGGAGCGGAGCGAATTTGACATTCGTGAGCACCAGCGCGCAGAACTGACAAAGAATGCGAAGGTTTGTCTACACGCTGAGCCAGTCATACTGGCTTTTTCTGTACACTCTTATTTTTTGTTTAATTCGGAGTGCTTTCTTGAATATAAGAAATAGACAACAAGCCCAATGGCAAGCCAGATTAAGAAACGAACAAATGTGATGGTGCCAAGCTTATAAATGAGCAGTCCGCAAGATAGAATAGCCAAGATTGGAATGAGCGGCACTGCGGGGCATCTGAATGCTCTCGGTAAATCAGGCTGTGTTTTTCTCATGACAATGACAGCAACTGAAATCAAAATGAAAGCTGAAAGTGTTCCGATGTTCACTAGACTTGCCAGCTCATCAAGCGGAATGAATCCACCCATTAATGCTGACAATGTTCCAAAGAAAAGAGTATTGATATAAGGTGTTTTATGTTTTGGATGAACCTTTGAAAGAACCTTTGGTACCAAGCCATCACGAGACATGGCAAACATGACACGTGTTTGGCCGTACAGCATGACAAGCATGACCGTGGTCATCCCTAAAATCGCCCCAACATCTACAATACCCGCCACCCAATTTTGACCGGCTACTTGTAAAACAAGAGACACTGGATGGGATACTCCCTCAAAGTTCATAAATGGAACAATGCCTGTCATGATGGCACTGACTACCACATACAACATGGTACAAATCAATAAGGAAGTGATGATTCCTCTTGGCAAGTTGCGGGATGGATTTTTTGTTTCCTCTGCCGCAGAAGCAACTGCATCAAATCCGATAAATGCAAAGAATACGAGAGCTGCTGCACTTAACACGCCTGAAGTTCCAAAAGGAACGAATGGTGTCCAGTTTTCAGGTTTTACATATTTCACAGCGACTAAAATAAAGAGCAGAATCACCGCAATTTTCATAATGACCATAATGTTGTTGACTCGTTTTGATTCTTTAATACCGAAGTACAGCAAGAAGGTGATGATCATTAAAATAATAAATGCAGGAAGATTAAAATATGTCACTTGACCCTTTAAACCACCTGGTGCTGCTGTTAATTCAACCGGTATATGAATCCCTATCCCATTTAAAAACGACACAAAGTAGCCTGACCAGCCTGCTGAAACGGCACTAGCGGCTAGCATATATTCTAATATCAAATCCCAGCCAATGATAAACGCTAAAAATTCTCCCATAGATGCGTACGTAAATGTATAAACAGATCCTGATACTGGCACTGTGGAAGCGAATTCCGCATATGACAATGCCGCAAATAAACATGCAAGACCTGCAATCACAAATGATAAAACAAGTCCTGGTCCTGCTGTGACGGCGCCTGTACCTGTCAGAACAAATATCCCTGTACCGATAATCGCACCAATACCAAGCATCGTTAAGTCAAATGAACCTAATTCCTTTCTTAACGCTTTTTCCCCTTGTGTTGCCGCAATTAGCTCTGAAATGCTCTTCTTTCTAAACAACGAATTGCTCATACCATCACTCCCAAAACTTAGTATCCGTCTAAAGACGCCACCACTTCGTAATTCACTTTATTTTCTGAATATTTAGATTTAATTTAGCGCAATAAATTAGTGGCGTAAAATTATTATATATGAAAATTAAAAAATGAAAACACTTTTTTTCAAAATAGAGTGAAAATTCTTATTTATCAACAAAATATTTGTCAATCATCAGGGTAGATTTTCTTCAATCTTTATTCAAATCATAGCTTGGCTTCTTCTATTTATTATACAACATACAAAATTATACTTTTTTGATATAATTTTTATAAAGTGAAAATAAAATTATTCTTTTGATAACTTGTCTTCACTTTTGCTTATTTAAAAGCCTTTAGACTCATAGAGAGCTATGATAAAGGACTGATTGAGCTGCGCAAACGATATACAAAAAAAGAGACTGCCTAGTAAGCAGTCTCTTAAGATCCATTATTAGTTTACAAATGTCTTTGCGCCAAGGTAAATTGGCTTCCAATAGCTTGAAGTCATATCGCTGATCGTCACACCATCAGAAGCAGCATGGATAAACTTGTTGTTCCCAAGGTAGACACCCATGTGAGATGGGCCAGATTTATAGGTTGTAAAGAAGACAAAATCTCCAACTTTAGGTGTTGAGACGCTTTTCATTGATCCCCAAAAACCTTCAGTTGTTTGTCTTGAAATCTTTGTTTGTTTATTAATGATATACCACATAAAACCACTGCAATCAAAGCCTTTCGGTGTCGTTCCACCCCATTTATATGGTGTACCGTTTTGTGCTTTCGCATCTGCTACGAGTTTAGACGTGTTTAAAGAAGAAGTAGCAACTGTTTTTTCTTTGACAGGTGTTGGTTTCACTTTGGATGTCTTTTTCACTTTCAGCTTTTGTCCAATTTTAATCAGATCTGTTTTGAGTTTATTTAACGATTTCAGCTCTTTCACTGTCATTCCATATTTTTTGCCGATTTTAGATAAAGTATCACCTTTGACAACTTTATGAGTGGCTGTCGCTGAAGACGCTTTTACTTTTGTTGTTGTTTTTGATGTTTTCGTTACCTTTTTTGAAGAAGTACCATTCACTTTTAAGGTTTGTCCAACATAAATCGTGTTAGATTTCAGTTTATTGTCTG
The DNA here is from genome assembly GCF_019091365.1 of Bacillus sp. GbtcB10. Taxonomy (NCBI): domain Bacteria; kingdom Bacillati; phylum Bacillota; class Bacilli; order Caryophanales; family Bacillaceae; genus Bacillus; species Bacillus sp. GbtcB10. The sequence continues at coordinate 70,247 of NZ_JAGXJP010000001.1, read as the reverse complement.
ATTTAATCTTACTCACGGTTGTTTTGTATTTTTTCGCTAGAACAGAAAGAGAGTCACCTTTTTGAACCTTTACTGATTGTGCTGAGGCAGCTCCGGCAAATAATGTCGTCCCAAGTAGAACTGCACTTGCAGCTGTGATCAATTGTTTTTTCATTTGTTCCTCCTGTATGTATCTATCGTGATCCGAATTTTTATCTACTTTCTATTATAAGGATCGAATACCAGAAGAAATAGTCTTGACTTCCTACGACATTATGCTTATTAATTCGGCAAAAATTATTTTTTTTTAGGGTTCTTTTTATTTCATTTTTATTACACAATCATGACAAAACAAATGCATCTTGTCATAGATAAATCATACATTCATTTCTCTTTTTGGTTCATTCTATGTAAAGTGGACCTTTACAATTTTAAAGTGAACTTTACGGTGCTGTCATTTGGAATCCACACTTCTGCTCTACCATTGTAAACGTGAGAGCGATACATAAACAATGAGGAGGCAAAATGAATGAGTGTGTTGAAAAGCTCGAAAACGAAAATAGCTGCAATCGCAGCCGCATCAGTGTTATCGATTGGTATTTTTTCAGGAATTGAATTTGGACAGGCTGACAAAGCTGAGGCTAAAAAGAAACCAAAAAATGACGTACAAAATGTGATCGTGCTCATTGGAGATGGCATGGGAACACCTTACCTTTCAACTTACCGCTCATTTAAACACAACGGTGATCTTTCCAAGCAAACAGCGTTTGACCCTTACCTCACTGGCATGCATAAAACATACCCTGATGATTCTAAAAGTAACATTACTGATTCAGCAGCAGCTGGTACAGCCATGGCAACTGGTCAAAAGACATACAACAACGCCATTGGTGTAAACAAAAATGGCAAAAAACTAAAAACAGTATTAGAAGAAGCAAAACGCAAAGGAAAGTCTACTGGTCTCGTCGTCACATCTGAATTAACCAATGCGACACCTGCTGCGTATGCCGCCCACGATGTGTCTAGAAAAAACACAGCAGCCATTGCTGATGATTTCTTCGATGAGAAAATTGGCAAACAGCATACAGTCGATGTCATGCTTGGCGGAGGACTGATCGATTTTGTCCGCAAAGATCGTGATTTGACGAAAGAATTTCAAAAAGCAGGCTATCGTTACGTAACCAATAAAGCTGACTTACAAAAAAACAAACAGCAAAAATTGTTAGGCATTTTTGCTGACGGTGGTCTCGATAAAGCAATTGATCGTGATAAAATGACCCCTTCCTTGCAAGACATGACATCCTCAGCCATCAAACAGCTGTCTAAAAACAAAAAAGGATTTTTCCTCATGGTTGAAGGCAGTCAAATTGACTGGGCTGGACATGACCACGATATTGTCAGTGCGATGAGTGAGATGAAGGATTTTGAAAAAGCATTTGAAGAAGCCATTCGTTTCGCAAAAAAGGATAAAAACACATTAGTCATCACGACAGCAGATCATTCAACTGGCGGCCTTTCCTTCGGGGCAGACGGCTCGGGAAGCTGGGATTATCAGCCTGTCAAAGCAGCAAAAAAGACACCTGATTTCATTGCAAACAAAATTGTAGGGGGTATGACGGTCGAGACTGCGCTCAAACAATACATCGACCTTGATTTCACAAAAGAGGAAATCGCCTCTATTCAAAAGGCAGCTGAAACAAAAGATCCTGTTCAAATTGATGATGCCATCGAAAAGGTCATCAATACGAGGTCTCATACAGGCTGGACCACATCGGGTCATACAGGGGATGAAGTACCTTTTTATGCTTATGGACCAACAAGCGAACAGCTAAAAGGGCTTATGGAAAATACAGATCAAGCGAAACACATTTTCAAACTGCTGAAAAACCAATAAAGTGCTAATCACAAAAAAAGATGTCTAGTCGTAGACATCTTTTTTTTGATCATTAAGTGAGATACTTCCTATGAACCCCTTTTCCATCGTATGAAAACATCACTTCTTTTCCTTCAAGAACTGACTCGATGTGCACACTTCTTCCCCATAGCTGATACAAATATGGAAGCACCTTTTCTAAGTATTTGAGATCAAGCTCAATGCCTTCATACCAATGTTTAATATAGAGTTCGTTGTTTTTTAAATAGTCGCCATCAATGACTGTCAAATACGGAAAGCCGCCATTGACCCTCATGCTGACTAGCTGATCACGGACTGCCTTCCATTCTTTATCAATGACTTTATAGTCTCTCCCCTGCTTTTGAAACAAGTACAAATCTTCCCTCATCACAAGGTCTTTCGTTAAGTAATTTCGAATAAAAGAAATGTCTGATTCAATTTCTCGCACTTCAAACATTTTGCTGCGACCGGACCCTTCCGTCACTCCTGCTTTTTTTAATTCCTCGCATGGATGATCGTAGCGCTCTTCAATATCTTCAAAAATCTTCAGCCCTAAATAGTAAGGATTGATTCCTGTCTTAGATGGCTGCACGACACCTGCATTTAATTTTGCAAATTCAATCGATTCACTTGAATCTAAATCAAGTTCACGCATAATCCGCTGGTGCCAATACGATGCCCAGCCTTCATTCATGATTTTCGTTTCTAGCTGTGGCCAAAAATAGAGCATTTCCTCTCTCAGCATCGTCAGCACATCCCGCTGCCAAGGCTCTAGCTCCCGGGAGTGTGCCTCGATAAAGAGCAAAATATCTTTTTCTGGCTTTGGGGGGAATTGCTTGATCGTTTTCTTTTTCTCACGTGTTTTCGGTTCATCCATTCCCCACAAATCATCATATGGCGTTTGACGTTTTGGTTTGTCCTCTTCATATTCATCTTCATCGTCGAGATTCCAGCTTAATTTTGAACGAACAAGCGACGGATCAATATGCTCCTGCAATGCCAATACAGCATCTAAAAAGGACTCGACTTCTTTTGTACCGTGGATATGTTCATATTCTTTAATTCGCTCTGCTGCCGCTGACATACTTTCCACCATATCTCGTTTTGTGTTTTGGAAACGGCAGTTGTTTTTAAAGAAATCGCAGTGTGCCAAGACATGAGCCACAATTAGTTTATTTTGAACAAGCGAATTGTTATCAAGGAGAAAGGCATAGCACGGATTTGAATTAATCACCAGCTCATAAATTTTGCTTAATCCTAAATCATAATGAAGCTTCATTTTGTGAAATTGCTTTCCAAAGCTCCAGTGACTATATCGTGTTGGCATGCCATATGCACCGAATGTATAAATAATCTCCGCGGGACAAATTTCATACCTCATCGGATAAAAATCCAGACCAAATCCTTCTGCAATTTCTGTAATTTCATCAATGGCTCGTTGTAAAAGACGCTTTTCAGATACGCTCAAGGAAACCATCCCTCCTCATCGGACTTATCCCTACTATATGAGCGTACCTAAAAAAACATGATGTTCAGCCAGTTGTTTAGACGACTTCCATCTCTTTCATGGACTGCCCGCCGAACGCTTCAAAATGGATATTCTTTTCCGGGATGTCCATCGCTTTTAGAATAAGGATCATCTCTTGAGTAAATGCAGGAGAACCGCAAACATAAAATTGGCCTTTTCCTTCACCAATGACTGATTGAAGGAAAGGTCGGTCAATCCGCGTAGCCACCTTCTCAACCAGCTCACTCTTTCCACTCTTTTCAAATTGTTCGTTACAAAGGATAATACGCCCCTCTGGAGATGAAGTGAGAACGTGTTCAAACTCTTGTTCAAAAGCGGTTACATCCTCTAATCTGTCTGCATGAATCATCGTGAATGGCTGATTGTTATGCGACGCTGTTTTCACTAAACCAATCATTGGTGTGACACCAGAACCGGCACTAATCAAATAAACGGGTTCTTTTGTGTCATCTTGCAAGCAGAACATTCCCTGCGGCATACTCACGTGAAGAATATCGCCTTCTCTCATTTCATCATGCAGGAATGTGGAGACATGCCCATCTCGTTTCACGGTGATGCGATAGTAAGATGGGTGATATTGATCTGATAAACTGTATTGTCTGCTGCATACATAGGCTTCACCCGGCATATCTACCTGCACCGTAATGTATTGACCAGCTTCATACATTGGTAGCTCAGATTCATCCTCTGGTACGAAATAAAAGGAAATGAGTGATGGAGATTCTTGTTTCTTTTTCTTCAGAATAAACGGTTTGACATCTGCCCATCCACCAGTTTGTTTCACATTTTCAGCCATCATTTCTGCCTCAATGGTGATGAATATATTCGCAATGATGTCATATGCAGCCTTCCAAGCCAACAATGTGTCATCTTCCTCTGATAACCCAAATACCTCTTTCATTGCTTCAAGAAGGTGATATCCGACGATTGGGTACTGCTCTTTTTTCACCATGACACTGACATGCTTATGGGCAATTTGTTTCACAGCAGGTAGCAAGTCTGCCAAGCGATCAATGTGCAGTGCAGCTTGATAGAGTGTTGCCGCAAGCGCCTCTGGCTGGCTTCCATTCATGAGATTTGTTTTATTAAACTGATTGAGTAGCTCTGGATGCTGTCTGATCATATTTTGATAAAAAACTGTCACAAGTTTTGTTCCCTCAGCTTTTAGAAGAGGGGCTGATTGTTTAATGGCATTCATTTGATCTGTGGATAACATCGTTATTCCTTCTTTCAAAAGATGTATTTTAAATACATCTTTATCGTAATGGAAGACAACGTATAAAAGCAATATTTATAATACATGTTTTAAATGTTGTCACATTTAGTACTTTCTCGAACAGTTTTTGTCTAAAATGTGTTACGATGATACAAAACTCTATTAGGTTTAGAGGTCGTCCAAATGAAACTTACGAATTATACAGATTTCTCATTAAGGGTACTCATTTATTTAGCTTCGAGAGAAAACAATGAACTGTCAAATATTCAGCAAATTGCCGATATTTATGGCATTTCGAAAAATCACCTGACAAAGGTCATTTACCATCTAGGAAAACGTGGTTATGTAGAAACGATCCGCGGAAGAAATGGTGGGATTAGGCTGGGGAAAAGCCCAGAAAGCATTAATATTGGTGAGGTTGTCCGCTATACAGAGGATGATTTAGTCATGGTTGAATGCTTTGATCCGAAGAAAAACAGCTGTATTATCTCCCCGATTTGTTCATTAAAGCACGTACTTCATGAAGCACTCACTGCTTATTTACGCGTTCTTGACCAATACACATTAAATGATTTAACACAAAACAAAGATGCTCTAAGAGAGCTTCTGCTCTAAGGCGAAAGAATTTATTTCTTTCGTCTTTTTCTTTACCTCTTTGTAATAATAATTTATTTAAAATTATTATAAATAAATATTGACTATCATGTTTGATTCAATATAATTAGGGTATATAGATTGCTAGAAACCATTTTTGTTTACAGGAGGAGAAAAAGAATGACAAATTCTAATCATAAAAATTTGACGACGAATCAAGGCGTGCCAGTTGGCGATAATCAAAACTCAAGAACTGCTGGTCACAGAGGGCCTTCATTTCTTGATGATTACCATTTGATTGAAAAACTTGCACACTTTGACCGTGAACGTATTCCAGAGCGTGTTGTTCATGCAAGAGGCGCTGGCGCTTATGGTGTGTTTGAAGTAGAAAATAGCATGGAGAAACATACAAGAGCAGCTTTCTTAAGTGAAGAAGGAAAACAAACAGATGTTTTTGTCCGTTTCTCAACGGTTATTCACCCTAAAGGTTCACCTGAAACATTACGTGACCCTCGTGGTTTCGCTGTCAAATTTTATACAGAAGAAGGCAACTATGATCTAGTTGGGAACAACTTGCCGATCTTCTTCATTCGTGATGCACTCAAATTCCCTGACATGGTTCACTCTCTCAAGCCAGATCCTGTAACCAACATTCAAGATCCTGACCGTTATTGGGATTTTATGACGTTAACACCTGAATCCACTCACATGCTCACATGGCTATTCTCTGACGAAGGTATTCCTGCGAACTACGCTGAAATGCGCGGTTCTGGTGTTCATACGTTTAGATGGGTAAACAAATACGGAGAAACAAAATATGTGAAATACCACTGGAGACCATCAGAAGGCATTCGCAATTTATCGATGGAAGAAGCTGCAGAAATTCAAGCAAACGACTTCCAGCATGCGACAAGAGACTTGTATGATCGTATTGAAAAAGGAAATTATCCAGCATGGGATCTTTACGTTCAGCTTATGCCGCTCAGTGATTATGATGAACTAGATTATGATCCATGTGATCCGACGAAGACGTGGAGCGAGGAAGATTATCCACTGCAAAAAGTAGGCCGCATGACACTGAACCGCAATCCAGAAAATTTCTTTGCTGAAACAGAGCAAGCTGCTTTCACGCCAAGTGCCCTAGTACCAGGAATTGAAGCATCTGAAGACAAACTGCTTCAAGGTCGTCTGTTCTCTTATCCTGACACGCAGCGTCACCGCCTAGGTGCAAACTACATGCGCATCCCAGTGAACTGTCCTTATGCGCCTGTTCACAATAACCAACAGGATGGCTTTATGACAACAACTCGTCCAAGCGGTCATATTAACTATGAACCAAACCGTTATGACGATCAGCCAAAAGAAAACCCTCACTACAAAGAAAGTGAACCGGTTCTTCACGGTGACCGTATGGTGAGACAAAAAATCGAAAAACCAAACGATTTCAAACAAGCTGGAGAAAAATATCGAAGCTACTCTGAAGAAGAGAAACAAGCATTGATCAAAAACTTGACAGCTGACTTGAAAGACGTAAATGAAAAAACGAAATTACTTGCGATCTGTAACTTCTATCGTGCAGATGAAGATTACGGACAGCGTTTAGCGGATTCACTCGGTGTGGATATTCGCTCATATCTTCAAGGAAGCATGAAATAAATCTTCTTTTCAACATGATCGAAACCCTTTGCAGTCTAGGAAGAACAGCAACTTTTGCAGAGCGAATTTGACATTCGTGAGCACCAGTGCCGGACTGACACCGAATGCGAGGGTTTGACTACCGCTGGAGCACCTCTTTTTTAAAAGAGGTGCTTTTTTATAGCCGAAATACGTTAATACTAATCAAATGCCCCGTCACCGGATGAAAATAAATTTCTGCATGTGCTGCAAATCGTGTGGAGCCTTCCTTCACGGTCACGCGAAACACATCTTTTGTTTGATCTTCATTCACTTGTGTACGTCCAATGTAATGATAATCGTTTAAAGCGGCGCCTTCATATTCATCTTGCAAGGCAGTATACGCAAGTCTTTCCCAATTCTCTGCCGGCTGCACGGCTGCTTGTAAAGATGGATGAACCATGAGACTGCCGAATAAAACAATTCCTGCTGCAAAAAGCATCCATAATTTCGGGTGCATAATATCAATATTCTCACTTTCATGTCTATTTTGTTTAGGTTTTGCTGGTTGGTTCTTTTTCATACATCAAGCATTTATTCAGCCTATAATTCCCGGTACCCAGTTTATGCAGACACCAACTTTTCCCCTGAAAAAGTCGACCTGATCCGAGCAAACTAATGAGGACTTCTCAAGGGAAAGGAGAAGGTTTAATGAATGTGGCAGATTATGATAAGGCACTTTATTATACGCATCGCTCGCAATGGGATAATTTACTTATTCTTATGGTCCGTACGCAAGATGATTTGCTCTCGAAACGTATTGAGCATTTCTTACATGCGTATCAATTTAACCGGAACGATGCAGATGTTGAAAAATGTTTATATGGACTCCTGCAGTATATCGACCATGCTTCAGAGGCTGCCGTTGCTGAAGCATATGCTGAACCGATGTACACATAAAGGAAAAGGCTGATTTTCTGCCTTTCAGATTGTTGACATAGGGCTAGAATGAACTTTATTTTAGCTCTTTGTTTTCTTTTCAGCCTTTTACTAACCGCATTTCATAAAAAAGAAAAGACTTCATGAGAAATACTCATGAAGTCTTTTGGAATGTCCACCATTCATATAGACTGTATATGCTCTTCTTTTACAACAGCTCTTTCGGCTGATTTTTTTGATAATCTACCGCATATAGAGCGGCCTGAGTTCGATCTGCCAGCTCTAACTTTGATAACACATGAGACACGTGAGTTTTCACAGTCTTTTCAGAAATAAAAAGCGACGAGGCGATTTCTTTGTTACTTTTCCCTTTTGCGATTTCAAATAAGACATCACGTTCTCTATTGGTCAGTTCGTTCATCAATGTCCATTTCTGCTCTTTAGGTTCAGTTAGATGCTGAATGAGAAACGTCGTAATATGACCGTCTAATTGATACGTACCATTTTGCACCTCAATCATTGTCGTGAGAAGCTTTTCAGGTGCTACATCTTTGAGCTGATAAGCCTTCGCTCCCGCTTGAATAGCAGGGATGACATAGTCCTTATCTGCATAGCTTGTCAGGATGACAATGCGGACTTCCGGCATGTCGAGTGTCATTTGCTTTGTTGCCTCAATTCCATTCATCACAGGCATAGAAAGGTCCATCAAGACAATATCAGGATTCGTTTGCCTGACTACCTGCAGTGCCTCTTCCCCATTGGATGCCTCACCGACGATGTCTACATCTGGCTGGGTTTGCAAGAAAAAGACCAGCCCTTTTCTGACAATATGATGATCATCTGCAATGACTACCCTCATGACAATCCCTTCCTTTCTTGAGAAAATGGGACTTTCACATGAATTGTGGTTCCCTTACCTAGCTCAGAATTGATACAAAATGTACCTCCTGCTTTTCGAATACGTTTAGCCATTCCTTTCAAGCCAAGTGAAGGAAGACTCATTTGTTCATCGTACTGAAATCCTTTTCCCTGATCGATGATTTTCATACCAAACGTATCTCCTGATTGCTCCAGTTTGACCTCTACTTTCTCAACACCCGCATGCTTTTGGCAATTATTTAGAGCTTCTTGGCATACGCGAAATAAGGTCTCGTGCTTTGAATGATCTATTTCCATACAGCCTGATAAAGATAATGAACAATTTAGACCTAAAAGCTGTGCATACTCTTCAATCGCTGTCGTAAATCCTTTTTCAAGTCCTTTTGGTCTTAACTGCCATATGAGTGAGCGCATTTCAATGAGGGCATCTTGTGATAAATGCTGAATAAAATCAATCATTTCACCTAATTTTTGATCACTTGTCATTTGACGCGCTGCCTTTGCAGTCAAACTCACGGAAAACAGCATTTGATTCACAGAATCATGTAAATCCTGCGCAAGCCGGTTTCGTTCTTCTAGCAGTGCATGCTGCTGCTCATTTTGCACAAGCTTCATACGCTGAATAGCCGTACCAATTTGCAGTGCAATACTTTCAAGCAGATTCAGCTCCTCCTGTGTAAATGTGACCTTCCCTTTTGCCGCCACATTTAATAAGCCAAACGTACGCTTACATGCTTGGAGAGGAACGGTTGCATGATGGGTAATTCCTTCTGTATCTCCAAGCTTTTGCTCAATCGCCGTTTCAATCCGTTTACAATTGATGATATTGGTCGCTGATTGCAGTGAGCCTTTTGTGTAGCGGTTGATGCAATAGCAATCGTTTTGACACATCAATTGCTTTCGATCCTTTGCCAGTGCTTCAGGTAAGCATACTTCTGCCATTAGTTCATACGATCCGTCTTCTTCTATAAAATAAATCCATGCTGTTTGAAAGCCTGTCACTTCCATAAGCATATGAAGCACTTCATGAAGCGTTTCCTTCATTTCCATCCCTTCATTTAGCTTTTCAGCAATTTCTTTTAACGTTTTTAATGTTTTGACTTTTTCTTGGTAATCTCCCATCGTGTGTACCCCCGGCTTTTACTGCCTCTCTGATCAATATGTTGATTATACCATGAGCATCTGTGCGGCTCTTTCTCAAAAAGGATGATTTTTTCTCATCCTTTTGACTGAGAAAAAGCCATCATGCATGACATGATGGCTTTGTGATGTTTTATTTAGCTGTTTCTTCCACAATGTCATAGACGACTTTCATGACTTCTTCTGATAAGTGTTTCAGCTTTTCTTCGCTGTCAGTTAACGATGTGCCTTTGACTGCAATATAAAATTTGACTTTAGGCTCCGTACCAGAAGGTCGTAAACAAAACCATGAGCCATCTTCAAGGAAATATTTCAGGACGTTTGATGCCGGCAGATGAATCGTTTCTTCTTTCTTTTCAGCCACAAGGTGCCTTTGACTTGATTGATAATCCTCAATGACCGTAATGCGCTGACCGGCGATAGAAGCTGGCGGGTTTGATCTAAAGGTATGAAGAATAGCAGAAATCTGCTCTGCTCCTACTTTCCCCTTTAAGGTTAATGACTTTAACCCTTCTCTATAAAATCCAAATTCCTTAAAAATATCAACAAGCGCATCGTATAATGACTTGCCTTGTTTCTTATAAAAGGCTGCGACCTCAACTGCTAATAGCGCCGCTTGAACTGCATCTTTATCTCGTGCAAAATCACCGATCAAATAGCCGTAGCTTTCTTCATAGCCAAATTGAAACGTGTATTCTCCGCTTTCTTCAAACTGCTTGATTTTTTCTCCGATAAATTTAAAGCCAGTGAGCGTATCAATCGTGTCAGCTCCAAATGCTGAGGCAACAGCACGCCCAAGCTCACTTGTCACAATCGTTTTCATCACAACGGGGCGAGGCGGTAGCTGACCTAGTTTTTGTTTTTCAGATAATAAATAATGAAGTAGTAAGGCGCCTGTTTGGTTGCCGGTCAAAACGGTAAATTCACCATCATGATTTTTCACAGCGATACCTAATCGATCTGCATCTGGATCTGTCGCAATCAACATATCAGCATTTTGCTTTTTGCCAAGCTTGATGGCGTATTCAAAAGCGGCATGCTCCTCTGGATTTGGAGATGTGACCGTCGAGAATTGCGGATCTGGTTTTTCCTGTTCAGGTACAACCGTCACATGCTCATAACCAAAGGCCTGAAGTCCGTTTCGGACAGGTTTATTCGCCGTCCCATGAAGCGGGGTAAACACCACTTTGACATCGACTTCTTTTGCAAGCTCAGGGTGCACACGAATGGTTTTTAATTTTTCCATATACGCTTGATCGATTTCTTCACCAATCATGCGGATCAAACCATTTTGCTTCAATACTTCTTCTGATTCCACTGAAATGGCTAATTCATTTTCGATGGCATCTACTTCTTTAATGACTTGATCTGCTTCAAATGGGGGCATTTGGCCTCCATCTTCTCCATAAACTTTATAGCCATTATATTCTGGCGGATTGTGACTTGCTGTCACAACAATCCCTGCAAAGGCATTCAGTTCTCGAACTGCAAAAGAGAGTTCTGGTGTCGGACGCAGTTCGTCAAATACGTATGTTTGAATGCCATGCGAAGCAAGTGTTTTGGCCGCTTCCATCGCAAATTCAGGAGATTTATGGCGTGAATCATAGGCAATGGCGACGCCTCTTTTTTTTGCATCCTCTCCATGTGCTGCAATATACGCAGCAAGACCAGCAGATGCTTTTCGAACAGTGTAAACATTCATTCGGTTCGTTCCAGCACCAATTTCTCCGCGCATTCCTCCAGTACCAAACTCAAGGTTTTTGTAGAAGCAGTCTTCAAGCGCTTGATGATCATCTTGATGTGCCTCCAGCCATTCCCTTAGTTCAGTATCCAGGTGCTTCTCATTGATCCAACGCTCATAATTCGTAATCCAACTCATGGTCGTCCTCCCAGTTCTTAACATCAATAAATTAATATCTACTGTTATTTTATATGGAATTATCCTTTATGTCATGTTATATCATGAACATATGAAAAAACGATGAACAAAATAAAAAAAGCCGATACACGATCGGCTTTTTACTTATTCAGCATCAAGCGGTACGACTGCTTCATGGAATAGTCGGTCTAATTCAGTTTGATGTTTTTGTTTTGTCTCTTCATCCCAGCCAAAACGATCTGCCATATAGTCAACAACAGGCTGTGCATACGTTTTTGCCCAATTGATATTAAATAATAGGCTACCTGTTCTTCTCAAGAAGAAATCAACAGGTGTAACAGCCAATTCTTCTTCGATCGCATAGACAAGTTCAGCCAACACATATGCGGGAATATTTCGTTTGTCTGCTTCCCCTTGAAGCTGCTCTACACGCTTGAAGACATTGCTGACGTTTGAGCCATATTTCTCAGCTAATTTTTGTGCAATCGGTTCTGTCAAACCAACGGATGCTCCTTCTGCCGTTTTCGCTTGAACAAAGGATGCCATATTTTTCGAACCGCCTACATGCCCACCTGAAATTGGCATATGTTTCGTTTTACATGGTCCGAAATCTTTTCCAGTTTCCTCTTTCAGTCCATCACATACAAGATTCACAATGTGTTCAGCCATTTTACGGTAACCTGTTAATTTACCGCCGGCAATCGTGATTAAGCCTGAAGATGATGTCCATACCTCATCTTTACGAGAAATTTCTGAAGGATCTTTCCCTTCTTCATGAATGAGTGGACGAAGACCAGCCCAGTTAGATTCAACGTCTTTCTCTGTAATGTTAAGATCTGGGAACATATATTGAATGGCTTTGATCACGTAATCACGATCTGCTTTTGTCATACGCGGATGTTCCAGCTGTTTTTTGTAAACGGTATCTGTTGTTCCCACGTACGTTTTTCCTTCTCTTGGAATCGCAAAGACCATTCGTTTATCAGGTGTGTCAAAGTAGATTGCTTGTTTTAATGGGAAAACAGATTGATCAAATACTAAGTGAATTCCTTTTGTATGCTGTAAATGTTTCCCCTCTTTTGAGTGGTCCTTGTCTCTTAGCTGATCGACCCATGGACCTGTCGCATTGACGATTTTTTTCGCATATACATCGTATGTTTTCTGTGTTGTGACATCTTCAATGACAACACCGACAACTTTGCCTTTATCATAAATAAATTCTTTTACTTTCGCATAGTTGACCGCTTCTGCCCCGAATTTCACAGCCTCTTTCATGACTTCAATTGTCAGACGTGCATCATCTGTACGGTATTCAACATAGTAGCCCCCGCCTTTTAAGCCATCCTTTTTCACAAGCGGTTCTTTTGCAAGTGTTTCTTTCGCACTTAGCATACTTCTGCGTTCACTATGCTTAACGCCAGCTAAAAAGTCATATACTCTAAGTCCGATTGAAGTTGAAAACTTACCGAATGTCCCGCCTTTATGCATCGGAAGAAGCATCCATTCTGGCGTTGTCACATGAGGACCGTTTTCGTATACGATGGCACGCTCTTTACCGACCTCTGCGACCATTTTCACTTCAAATTGTTTTAAATAACGAAGTCCACCGTGCACTAGTTTCGTTGAGCGGCTAGACGTACCCGCTGCGAAATCCTGCATTTCCGCAAGACCGACACGCATTCCGCGTGAAGCCGCATCAAGTGCTGTACCAGCGCCAGTAATACCCCCACCAATGATAAACACATCATATGGTTTTTTTGTCATGTCCTGAAGCATTTGTTCTCTTTCTAAGCTAGAAAAAGTCATCTCTTGTTCCTCCCATGTTGTACGGTAAAGAAAAAGAGACCGCAAACACCCAAAGCGTATTTCTACACTTCGGTGCTTGCGGTCTCTCCAGTTCTCCAACCGTTCTATTAACTTACTTGAAGTATACCATACTTTTTGTTTATTTGAAAGCTTGAGCTGCTTTTACAGCCTTTTTCCACCCGCTGTATAACGAGTCACGGCTGTCTTCTTCCATTTTAGGTTCAAAGCGCTTGTCAAGGTTCCATTGTTTTGCAATGTCTGAACGGTCGTTCCAGAAGCCAACTGCTATTCCCGCAAGATAGGCCGCACCGAGTGCCGTCGTTTCATTAATTTCTGGACGTTCTACTGGTACATCGAGCAAATCACTTTGGAAGCCCATTAAGAAATCATTCTTTACAGCCCCGCCATCGACGCGCAATGTTTTAAGTGAGATGTTTGAATCTTTTTCCATCGCATCTAAAACATCTTTCGTTTGATAAGCAAGTGATTCTAACGTTGCACGAACAAAGTGCTCTTTAGAAGTACCGCGTGTTAAACCGAATACAGCGCCTCGGACATCACTATCCCAATATGGTGTGCCTAAACCAACGAATGCTGGTACGACATATACGCCGTCTGTTGACTCAACGCGCTCAGCATAAGCTTCACTGTCTTTTGAGTCTTTAAACATTCTAAGTCCATCACGCAGCCACTGGATCGCTGAGCCAGCAACGAAAATACTTCCTTCTAAAGCATATTCAACTTTGCCGTCAATGCCCCATGCAATCGTCGTTAACAATCCATGATCCGACTTAATTGCTTTTTCCCCTGTATTCATCAACATGAAACATCCTGTACCATATGTGTTCTTCGCCATTCCTTCTTCAAAGCAAGCCTGACCGAATAACGCAGACTGCTGATCTCCTGCCGCTCCTGCAATTGGAATATTTTTACCGAAGAAGTGATAGTCTGTTGTTTCACCATAAATGTGTGATGATGGTTTGACGTCTGGCAGCATGGAAGCTGGAACACCTAAGATATCAAGTAGTTCTTCATCCCATTTCAGATCGTAAATATTGAACATTAACGTTCTTGATGCATTTGAATAATCTGTCACGTGTGATTGACCGCCAGTCATTTTCCAAATGAGCCATGTATCAATTGTGCCAAACAGCAAGTCACCATTTTCTGCTTTCTCACGAGCACCTTCTACATTGTCTAAAATCCATTTCACTTTAGTGCCTGAGAAATAAGCATCAATGAGTAGACCCGTTTTATTTCTAAACGTTTCATCGTGCCCTTGCGCTTTTAGCTCATCACATATACCAGATGTTTGTCGTGACTGCCAAACAATTGCATTGTAAACAGGTGCGCCTGTATGTTTATCCCAAACAACAGCTGTCTCACGCTGGTTCGTAATTCCGATACCGGCGATTTGATCTGCTTCAATTCCTGATTCGATTAAAGCAGTTGAAATAACTGATAGAACAGAGCTCCAAATTTCATTTGCATTGTGTTCTACCCAGCCTGGGTTCGGAAAATATTGATTGAATTCCTTCTGAGCTGTATGTGCAATTTTACCTTCTTGATCAAATAAGATTGCTCTTGAGCTTGTTGTCCCTTGATCTAATGCGAGAATATATTTTTCTTTTGCCATGGTGTTTTCCTCCCCTTACATACTTTCATTGACAGCATTTGTCTGGTTTTTCGTAGAAACATAGAGTCCTAACAATACCACAACTAAAATAACGCTTACAATCCAAAAGGCTGGTGTGACGTTCGCTTTAAAGGCTGCATTATAGAAAACACCGCCAAATGCACCGCCCAAAATTGGACCAACAACAGGAACCCAAGCATATTTCCAATTTGATGGACCTTTACCTGGAATCGGCAGAATGGCATGTGCGATTCTTGGACCTAAATCACGTGCAGGGTTAATTGCGTAACCAGTTGTACCACCTAATGAAAGACCAATTGCGACAATTAAGAAACCAACAATCAGCGGATTGACTCCGTCTGCAAATTTATTTGCACCAATCGCTAAAATTCCTACCACCAATACAAATGTACCAATGACTTCACTGAGCACGTTTGCAAAAGTATGCGGAATCGCAGGACCAGTTGAGAATACGCCTAGTTTTGCACCTGGATCGTCTGTCGCTTTCCAGTGTGGTAAGTAATGTAAGAAGACAATAATAGCTCCGAGTAATGCGCCAAGCATTTGACCGACAATATACATTGGAACATCAGCCCAAGGAAAACTTCCTTCTAATGCAAGACCTATTGTCAGCGCCGGGTTTAAATGTGCACCGCTGATTCCTCCAGTGGCATAAGCTGCAATCGCTACTGCAAATCCCCATCCGAAAGCGATTACAATCCAACCGGACTGATAAGCGAGCGATTTCTTTAAACTGACTGCCGCACACACACCGCCTCCAAAAATAATCAGAAGCATTGTACCAACGACTTCACCCCAAAATGGTGTCATGAAAAATTCCTCCTCTGGTTCAGTTGCCATCCCCTATAAATGTGTAGAAAAGATACAGAAAAAAAGACCCACAACAAACATACTTTACATCAGGGTCATTTGTCACCTAGTAAAGCGTCGTTGTGGATCTCCGTTTCTCCATCACATGATATTAACTTAGTGCTATAGTATCAGAGGATGAAAACGTTGTCAATCAATTTTCACATTTTATCTTTTTCATTTTTGGAACGCTTTCCAAAGCTTTGTATTCGATGTGGTGACTGCTGTCGCCCCTGCTGCAAGCGCCCGTTCTACATCTTCTTTTGTTCGGATAAATCCTCCTGCAAATATTGGTATTCCAGCTCTTTCGCGCACTTCTGTAATTAAATCTGGCACGACACCCGGCAATACTTCAATAAAATCTGGACGATGTTTTCCGACAAACTCCATGCTTTTTTCCATCGCACTTGTATCAAGTAAAAACATTCGCTGGATGGCATATACCTTTTTCTGCTTGGCTTTTACTATGACAGAAGACCTAGTAGAAATAATGCCAGCTGGTTTCATTTCCTGACAAATAAATTCCGTTCCGTACTCATCATGTTTGATTCCGTGAATGAGATCGACATGGACAAACATTTTTTTATGATGCGCATTCGCCTCATTCATGATGCCCTTAAGCCGCCCTAAGTGAACATCTAGTAAGACCCCATATGTAAATGGACTTTTTAAAAATTCCTCAAATTGCTTCATATTGCGAACAGCAGGTAGAATGGGTTGATCATGAAAACTCATATGCCGTCTCCTTCTAATGTGTATTGGTTCTATCTTCTCCTTACAGTAATAGAATCGCATGTTTTTTTCAATACACCTAGTGTGCCCATTGACCATTCAGCCTAGCAGATCGATCAAAACCTGATCCTTTCAGGGCATGGAAAAAAGCAGAGAAACCTCTCTGCTACAGCGTGTAGGCAAACCCTCGCATTCTTTGTAATTCCTGCGTGCTGGTGCTCACGAATGTCAAATTCGGTCCGCGCCAGTACTCACCCTTCCTAGGGCTGGAAAGGTTTTCTATCACGCTGAAAAGAAGACAAAGGGCTAAAATCAAGTTCATTTTAGCCCTTTGTCAACAATCTGAAGCAGAGAAAACTCTGCTATAATTGTGCCATGCTTTCTTTTAAAGTATGAATAATGAATGAGGCGTCTTCATCAGTGATATTTAGCGGTGGTGCTAGCTGTGCCACGTTATTATAGCCAGCCACTGTATCGCCATTTTTCCCGATGATCAATCCCCGCTTTTTACATTCTGCAATCAATTGACCGACTACACTTGGATCAGCTGGCTTTTTTGACGCCTGATCCTGCACAAGCTCAATTCCAAACAGCAGGCCTTTTCCTCTCACATCACCGACAAATGGATGCTCTTTTAACTCTTGCAAACGTTCGAGCATGTCTTGGCCAAGCGTACGTGACCGCTCCACTAATTGCTCGTTTTCCATGATCTCTAGGTTAGCAAGCGCCACCGCACAGGAAGCTGGGTGACCGCCAAATGTATTCACATGCCGTAGCCTGTCATACGTATCTTCTCCTGCATACGCTTCATAAATGTCTCGTTTCACGCACGTTGCAGATAGCGGTAAATATCCACTTGTGATCCCTTTTGCCATGGTGATGATATCTGGCTTCACTTCCTCATGCATAAATCCAAACCGCTTTCCTGTCCGGCCAAAGCCGCATATCACTTCATCCACAATGAGGAGCGCCCCATGATCTTCACAGATTTCTTTCACCTTCTTCAAATATCCTTTTGGCGGCATTAAGATACCGCCTCCTGTAATCATCGGCTCCATGATGACGCCAGCAATGGTCTCACTTAATTCCCACGTCATCGCTTGATCGATTGCATCAGCACTTGCCAAGCTCTCTTGATCTTCAGGGTGCCGGTACATATCAGGCGGTGCGACATGGATGAACCCCTGCCCTAACGGTTCATATTTGTACTTACGCTGCGCTTGACCCGTTGCGGCTAGAGCTGCTGCTGTGTTGCCATGATACGATCGGTATCGGGAAATAAATTTTGTGCGTGTACTCTCTCCCTTTTGCGCATGATATTGTTTGGCAATCTTAAATGCCGCTTCATTCGCTTCAGAACCACTGTTAGAAAAGAAGATCACATAGTCCCCGCCTAGCCATTCATTGAGCTTCTCAGCCAGCTGAATCGCTGGAACATGGCTTTGTGTCAGTGGGTAGTAAGGCATCGTATTTAATTGCTTATACGCCGCTTCTGCAAGCTCCTTACGTCCATATCCGGCATTTACACACCATAGTCCTGACATCCCGTCTAAATAGCGATTTCCATGAATATCTGTCACCCATGCGCCTTCTGCCTCATGAATCACCATACTTTCATTTTCTTTGTTTGTCCCTTTCATATGATGCCAAATGAACTGATCATCTTTCGCCTGAAGATCTTGTGCGTTATGTGTTTTCATCTTCCCACGCCCCCATGTATCCGTTTTCATCATCGAAGAAGCTTAAACCGGTCCTGCATATGACCTCTCCATTCATTATATGGATAAAAAGTGAGGTATATGAAACTGAAACAAGACCGCCCGTGTCGTTACTCTCATTATAAAAAAGGGGCCAGACACATTACATTAGACAGATCGTCAACTGATTGAAAAGAACCATGAGACACTCTACTTGATCCCTTGGCAAATCTAACATATACCGTTAATGGCGATTCCCCTGTAAAAATTCATAAGCAAGGATCGCAAATTCAAGCGCTTGACGTTTTGGCGCTTGCATCATATCCTCACCAAGTAAAGCATGAAGCTTATCCAATCTGTGATAAAGCGTCTGCCTCACAATATAGAGCTGGCTTGCGGTTTCTTTTTTAGAACCGTTTGTCTGTAAAAAGATATTCAGCGTCTGATAGAGCCTGCCGCTATTTTGTTTATCATATAGAATCACCGGCTCCAAATACTCTTTCACCATGCATTCTAATAACCCACTTTCTTTCATGACAGGCATCAATCGAAGCATATGTAAATCTTGATAAAATGGGCTTTCTACCCGCTGCGGCATCACTTTCTTTAAATGCAACACTTCTTTCGCTGCTTGAAAACTTTTTCTCATGTACTGAAATTGCTCACAATATGAACCGATTCCATAATTGATGACTGCCTCGCCGGGCTTCTCACGGTCATATAATTGCGTGATGTCGTTTGCCGCTTTTTCTGCACGCTCTTTCCAGTCCTCAACTTTTCTTGTATTCAATAAAATAAATAAGGTTTGTCCTTGATGCTCGTACACAATCAAATAGAAACCAGCACGCTGAAAAATAGAACGGCAAGAGACAAGAAAATAAAGATTCCCTGCGATTTCTTCTATTTGGTGGTTTTTTTGAAAGAGCATCACCACACAGCCGGTCGGTTTTTTCAGCCCTTCTGTCTCCTCAAGGTGTTCTATGATTTCTCTTTCTGTATGCTCTTCATGAAACCATTTTTGCAGCCATTCATTCTCTTTTGTCTTCTTCAGCTCTTCTGTATACAGCTCTCTTAAAGTTTGCTGGGCAAGGGCATTCGCTCCTTTATCCATCACAAGCAGTTCAAATTCCGAGAGCGTGTTCGATTGATGAATGAGGACGAGGTCTGCAAAGGTTTGTTTGAGTGCAAGGACTTGTTTTTGCGTCACTTCATATCCTTTTGGTAATGAAGCATATTGCAAATAATTCATCACCAGCTCTTCTGTTTGTTTGGAAGAATCACATAAAATAATCGGCTCACCTTGAACAGGGATCAGCAGTAGTATCCCTCTCACATGCTGATACACTTGATCCAAAATATCCATCTGCGGATGAGGAGTCAATAAAAGCTCATTCAACTTGGACGACAGTGTTTCTAAATCCGCCATCATCTGATACTGACGCTCAATCATCATCGTATGGAGATGCTGTGTAATATTGACGAACTTCACTTCTTTTGTAAACAAAATAAGCGGAAAATCACGTTCTTCTGCATAAATAATCAGTTCTTCTGGCACATCAAACCGGAGCGGTACAAATTCAATACACAAGCCAGCCGCACCTGAGTCAATCAACTGTCTTAAAAACGCCTGAAAGACTTCCAATTGATCATGGAAGCCTGCGGCCGTCGTTAAGATCAGCTCGCCTCCGTTTAACAAATCCTCTACAGCAGGCACTTCAAGTACATGTACCCATTTTACCTGCCGAAACAATCCCTTTTCCCCCGCTAACACTTTCGCATGTGTAAAATGCTTCGTTTTTAACACATCACTTACTTGAAAACGAACATCTACATTCATTCATAAGTCCCCCTTTGTTTGCCGTCCCCTATCCCAGAGGGTGCATGGATAAAATCCATAATAAAACAGGTAAAGTCACAATACTTAAAATCGTACTGAGAAACGTCGTGCTTGAGACAAACTCAGGCTTCGTTCGAAATTGCACAGCCATCAGCGTTGTATTCGCCGCTGTCGGCATCGCTGCAACTAAAATCATAATTTGTTTCACCAAATCATCTACCGGTAAAATAAGCGTAAAGCCGAATGCGATGAGTGGTGAGATAAACAGCTTCAGCAGCACCGCATAGGAAATATTACGATAATCCACTTGTTTAAAAGAAATCACTGCGAGCTGCATACCTAAAATCAGCATAATCGTTGGTATCGCTGCATCCCCGACCAGCTGAACACCTGTCATAAGCTCTTTAGGTAATGAAAGGTCAATGAGCTGAAATAATAGACCAAGAAGAGCCCCGTAAGCAACAGGCATACGCAGCACTTTTTTTAGAACGACCTTCAAGTCTCCCGCGTCCTCTCCACCTTTTGCTGCATAATACATGCCGATCGTACTCATGACGAGCTGCTGAAGGACCATTAGCACAATCGCAATATCTAAACCAGCTGCTCCAAAAACAAGAAGGACAACAGGCGTGCCATAATTTCCATTATTCATAAATGCTGATGACAAAATCATGGCACAATACGTTTCATTCGAATACCCGTAAATTCGAGATAAAATGAAGACACATAAAACAAGTGAAAGACAAAGCCCTACGACAAATATTGATAAGTACACATAGTCCATCGATACTTTATTTTGATAAAAGGTTTCAAACGCAAGAAATGGTGACATTAAATATAAAGACATTGATGAGAGCGTATGTATATCAAAACCAATTGTCTTCTGCCCAATATACCCTATAAGGAATATGCCGAACACTGGCATTAAGACAAGTAAAAACTCCATGTAGCACCTACTTTTCTCTAGATGAATTCCTTTTTTTTACCCTCTTATCATACCACTGATCATCAATAAAAAAGAAGCACCCTTATGAAAGGTCGCTTCTCTCCTCATCCATATAAAACACTTCCCATAAATGACCATCACGATCCTGAAAGCTCCAGCCATACATGAAATCATGGTCTTGTTTTTCCTTAAACGGTGAACCACCAGCTGCGATCGCACGCTCGACAAGCTCATCAACCTCTTCCCTCGTCTCGACCTGTAAAGAGATAATGACCTCTGCGCCATTTCTGGCATCTACCAATTCCTTCTCTGAAATGGATTGGAAATGCTTAAGTGATAACAGCATGACGGTAATCGTCTCATTCATCACAAAACAAGCAGCATGTTCATTCGTCAGTTCTTGTTGAAAGTCAAAACCCAGCTGTTCAAAGAAAGCCTTTGACTCATTTACATGCTTAACCGGCAAATTGATATACAAATGTTTAGATTGTCGCCCCATATCCCTCTCCCTTTGTAAAACATCATTTCCATTCAGTATATTCGTCTTTTCATTTGGCATCCCTTTGTCGCATGAAAAAATAAGCGGTAAGTCTCATTACCTTATTTTAACAAAAATGTATAATAAATCTCGTGCACAATACTAAATGAACTAGGAGGTTTTCTTAATGAAAACAATCGCAAAATCTTTGATGCTCTCCACCACTGTCCTTTTATTCGCTTCACCTATTACACAGACAGCTGATGCTGCATCTATTCAAACGAAGCAGGTGACAACAGAAAGTGATTTTCAGCTTCCTTCAACAACAGACACCATTAAACAAAACATTGAACAATCTTTCCAAAAACAAGAAAAATGGCTACAAAAATTAGAAGTGATTGCCGGACAAGAAAAACGTGAACAATTTGAACAGTTTTTCAACCAGCATGTAGGACCTGATTTAAAAAATCTTTTAGAAGAGTCTGATCTTACATGGAAACAAGTAGAAAAAACGATTTATCAATCTCTTATCAAATCAGACGTTCCATTTTTAGCTGCCAAAAGCATTGCCCATTTTGCTACAGTGGCATTAAAGAAAATGTAAACATACAGAAAAGCGCCTCGCATAACTGCGGGGCGCTTGTTTTGGTTATTTCTTATATTCAATATGGTACACGTCTCTTCTTCGGTCTTTCAGCTGACGAACCGTCCCATCTTGACGCTGCCTTCTTAATATTTCTAAGTCGACATCACCGACAACCACCATTTCAATATTCGGGTTGCATTCTCCTACAATGCCATCTCTTGCGAATTCAAAATCAGATGGTGCAAAGATGGCTGATTGTGCATATTGGACATCCATGTTTTCTGTTTGCGGAAGGTTTCCGACCGTTCCAGAAATGACCGTATATATCTGATTTTCAACCGCTCTCGCCTGCGCACAGTAACGCACTCGTAAATAGCCTTGACGGTCTTCTGTACAGAATGGAGTGAAAATAATTTTCGCTCCTTTGTCAGCTGCAATTCGAGCAAGCTCAGGGAATTCAATATCGTAGCAAATTTGGATCGCAATTTTACCGCAGTCCGTATCAAATACCCGGACTTGGTCACCAGCTGAAATCCCCCACCATTTTCTTTCATTCGGCGTGATATGCAGCTTATATTGCTTTTCAATCGTTCCATCACGTCTAAATAAATAGGCGATATTATAGATTTTCCCTTCCTCTTCAACGAAATGAGAACCACCAATGATATTAATGTTGTACTTGACCGAGAGATCTGTAAACAAATTGATGTAGTCCTCGGTATATTCTGTGATCCGCTGCACTGCTAGACTTGGTGATCTCTCTTCTAAATATGACATAAGCTGCGTTGTAAAGATTTCCGGAAAAACGGCAAAGTCAGCTGACGCATCTGATGCCACATCCACGTAATACTCCACTTGATTCATAAACTCCTCAAAGGAATGAATTTGCTTCATTGCATATTGAATGACACAAATTCGAACCGGAAACGCCGATTTATAATATCTTTTCGACTGCGGGCGATAATCGACATTGTTCCATTCCATTAGCGTTGCGTACGTGCTGGAAGCTTTATCATCCGGCAAGTAATTCGGATTGATCCGCATCAGGCTAAATTCATTTAACAGCTGAAAAGATAGCACAGGATCATAAATTTGGTGCAGCATGACTTGCTCTACATATTGGCGAGGCGTCATTTCCTCTTGATATTTATGATAATTCGGGATACGTCCGCCAATGATGATGCTTTTTAAATTTAATCTTCTCGCTAAGTCTTTTCTTGCTTCATATAAACGATGACCGATTTTCATCCGGCGGTACTCAGGACTGACCATTACTTCAATTCCGTACATATTCATCCCATCTGGATTATGGTTTGTGATATATCCATCATCTGTGATGTCCTGCCATGTGTGACGATCATCGTATTCATCAAAGTTAATTAATAAACTTGAACATGAGCCAATAATTTCTCCCTCGAATTCCGCACAGAACTGGCCTTCTGGGAAATGTTCAAGGTGGCTTTCAAGGTGCTCTTTTTTCCAAGGGTCCATGCCTGGAAAGCATACCTCTTGCAATGCAATGATTCGGTCGATATCTTCTTCTCTAATATTTCGAATCACCATTCTTTTTTCAAATCGCGTTAAATCTAGTTTTTCTGCCATGATGTATTGCCCCCTTACTGATCCTCTTTTTCAAGCTGATGGAATAGCTGGAGCAATTCGATTTCAGCCATGGATTCTAATCTCGCGTCATATTCTTCAAACTGCAGTGTGCTCGTCACTTTATTTGGCACGATGACACATTTCATACCCGCTCGTTTGGCAGCGATTGACCCATTCACAGAGTCTTCAAATGCCACGCAATCCTTTGGCTCAACGCCTAAGCATTGTGCGGTTTGCAAATAAAGTTCTGGGTGAGGCTTCACTTCTTCCACATCGTCTGACGTGCGGATACATTCAAAGTAATCGAAAAGTCGAATTTGTTTCAGGTGATCAGACACCCATTTATAATCTGAGCTGGAAGCAAGTCCAATCTTAATTCCAAGCTCCTTTGCCGCTTCTAAATAAGCTTCTACACCAGGTCTTGCTGCTTCGTCCTTCATTCTCTTTTGAAAACGTGAACGCCGGTCTTCTGTGAGTGCCTCATGATCTAATGTCTTCCCTAACTGCTCTTCCAAATATTTAAAAGGCTTAAAACCTGCCTGCGTACCAATCACATTTCCCCATACAGACAGAGGCAGCTCCGATTCATGCTCCGCAAACATTTCCTGCAGAACCTCATATTCATGTGTTTCTGTATCTAAAATTAATCCATCAAAATCAAATATAATCGCCTTTACCAAAGAGGCCACTCCTTTTTTCCGAAAGTCTGAAATATCTTCCATACTGCTATCATATCGTGAATAAAATTGACTTTCAAAGATGAATGTCTGCTAAAATGATTATGTATAAAAGGAGCCTGCATCGTTTTGTCAGGCTCCTGTCATGTTCGATTCTTTCTGCAAGAGATCCAAGCGCTCCGATTCGTGGAGAATAGACATTGTTGAAAAAGAGCGGAATTGGTATTACAGATCTTGAAGGTTTCTCCGTTCCCTTAAAAATAGTATGTGCGACGACCTTGTAAGTTAACAAGGAAGTTCACACCAACTTTTACGCATTTTGAAGGTGACGGCCTGCAAAATCATCTAAATCAAACGGGAAAGAAAAGCCGCACGCATTAACTTGTTCACGGTTGAGTTCAAATAACTCACGATCTCGTTTTGTGATATGACGCTTCGGCTTTAAAATAATGGTATGTAATAGCTGAAGACCTGATAAGATACGAAAAGCATCATCCATTGTCCCGTTATACACACCATCAATGAATGTAAGCGGGGGTTGTTTTTCCTGCTCTTCTACATTAACAGAATGGGATAAAAGATCTTCAATTTCCTTTGATATTTCTTCAATTTCCTGCTCTTGAAGGTCTGTCGCAGCTTTCATTAATCTCACGTGGCATCTACCTCTCTGTCGTTATTACTCCATTCAGAATAGCACAGAAAAAAAGTCATTCGCTAAGGTAAGTGTTTCCTATATATACCCAAAGAGAGGACGAATATCATGATCATAAAAGGACACACGCTCTCCCTAAAAGTAGGTGAGCAGCAAAATGGCATTTCCTTAAGTCAATTTTTAAAAGACGAAGTGTCTGCCTCTAAACCGATTATCCATTTTTGGATGGAGCACCAAAAAGTCCGTCTCAATCAAAAACCTGCCCACCATGCTGCAAAAGTGAGTACAGGTGATCAGATTCTCATTGATTTATTTGAGACGGAAGAAAGTGATGTAACGCCAGAATACGGTGAATTAGAGGTACTCTTTGAAGACGAGCATTTATTAATTGTCCAAAAGCCTGCTGGAAGGCCGACGCATCCAAATGAAAAAGGACAAACAGGTACGCTGGCGAACCTAGTCGCTTTCCATTTTCAAGCAAATGGAGAAGAAAAGCAGGTCAGACATATACATAGGCTGGATCAAGACACAAGTGGCACCGTCATTTTTGCCAAACACAGGTTGGCACATGCTGTACTCGATCAAATGCTTTCAAAAAAAGCAATTAACAGAACGTATCTTGCCATCGCACAAGGACTGTTTAAGAAAAAGAAAGGAACGATCCAAGCAGCCATTGGACGTGATAAACACCATGCCGTCAGAAGGAGGGTTTCTCCTACTGGTCAAAGCGCCAAGACT
This sequence comes from Bacillus sp. GbtcB10, assembly GCF_019091365.1. Taxonomy (NCBI): domain Bacteria; kingdom Bacillati; phylum Bacillota; class Bacilli; order Caryophanales; family Bacillaceae; genus Bacillus; species Bacillus sp. GbtcB10. Next base: position 44,328 of record NZ_JAGXJP010000001.1, on the reverse strand, counting down.
CATTATGAGGTCTTCCATCTCAATAAACGTTTACAGATGACGGCCGTTAAGCTGCGATTAGAAACAGGCAGAACGCATCAAATTCGGGTCCATCTTAGCAGTCTCGGGCATCCTTTAGCTGGCGATACATTATATGGCGGGAAGCGTGACCTGATACACAGATGCGCCCTTCATGCCAAACAAGTAGACATGAACCATCCATTCACAGGTGAAAAGCTGACGATAGAAGCACCGCTCCCACCTGATATGGCTGAATTAATGGACAATATGTAGAAAAAAGAGCCTGATCATACAGGCTCTTTTGACGTTAGACAGATGCTCTTTTCGCATAAATAATGTACCGCTCTGGTGCGTTGCCGACAAAATGAAATGGATAGCATGTGGTTAACACAAGCTCTTCTTTTTTATTTTGTAAGGTAATAATGGATGTATCATGCTGATCCACAATTTTCGTATGCGTGATTTCATAAACAAACTCACCATACGGTACAGTGATTTTCAGCTGATCCCCAATATCCAGTTCACCAGTCCGGCGGAAGACCGTATCCCTGTGTCCCGACAAAACGATTTGTCCATTTTGATCAGGGTAATAACTGCCTTTATAATGACCGACGCCTTTGGCAAGGTCGTCCGCATCTGTCCCTTCAACAATCGGCAAATCGGCTTTTAATTTCGGAATGGTCAGGATGCCAGAGGCTTTCCCCATTTCAGGTGAAAATTTTTCCTTTGTCATCCCTTGATCAGTTTCTACGACCTTCTTTGCTTCCTCTAACGAATGTGCTGTTTGTAAGTGAGTAGAAGCGATTTGCCAAATTCCCCAGCCAAGCACCACAATCCCCGCTGACATAACAATCACTGCAAGCCATTTTTTCATGCGTTAACTCCTTTGTCTTTGCTGATGATTCTTTAGCTTGCTGCTGCCTTTTCTTCTTGTTTCACTTGTTGAATTCGGCCCTCTTTTTGATACACAATAGAAGCTCCCTCGAAGCTCTTTACAAAAGCGACCGTTGCTTCTAAATCTTCTGGGCCTGTTTCCGGATTTTTCCCTAGCCGCCCAATCGGTGCATACTTACTTCCAGTGGCAGTCGCCATGAAGTTGTTCACTGTGAGTGTATACGTTTTATCGAAATCAACGGAAGAACCATCAGGCAGTTTTAAGTCGACTACTTTATATGTTAACGGATCGTACGAATAAGAAAAGCCTGAAATGCTATAATCCGGTCCAAATTGAGGAGATATTTGAGCTTCAATGATATCAACTAAATCTTTCCCCTTGATGTCCAGCTTCACTAACACATTTCCGAATGGCTGAATATTAAAGAGATCTCCCCAAGTAATCGGTCCTTTTTCGAGATTTTGTCTGATACCGCCGCCATTCATCATGGCAAAGTCACTTTTCATTGAATATCTCATGCCATCCGCAATGAGGTTGCCAAGTGGTGTATCACCATCATTGGAATAGCCACCTTCCATCTTGACGCCAGCTTCTCCAACAACCTCACTAATAATCGGCTCCACTTCTTTTCCGTAATGGGCTAAAATGTCCGCTGCTTCCTGATCCTTTTCAATACCAGCCTGGTCTACATACTGGATGTTTGCACTCTTTTTGACAATATCTTTTGTTTTCCGGTCAAGTGTGACATTGACTTCTCCAATTGCCTTTCCGTATTCAAAGGCTTGGACAATTAATTTTCCATTCACTTCTCCATTGACCACTTCGTGATTATGGCCAGCGAAAATGACATCAATTTCGTCATCACCTTCTTTGGCGAGCCTTGCGCTTTCTCCAGTAATGGTATCACCATTTTGAGAGGCGGTCATATGAGCCAGAACTGCGATCGCTTTAATCCCTTTTTGCTTTAATTCTTTCGTTGCTTTATTGACAGCTTTGACTTCATCAGTAAATTGAATATCTTTAATTCCTTCTGGCATGACCATTCCTGCCGCTGATGTTGTCACTACCCCGATAAAAGCCACAGGAATTCCTTCGACATCCATGATTTCATAGGCCGGTAAAAGTGGTTTGCCAGTGTCCTTGTATTCGCAGTTTGCACAAACAAGCGGGAAGTTCTGCCCATCGTATCCTTTTGTGCCTTTCGGGTGATCTCCACCTTTTAAGATGCGCAATAATTCATCTACACCTTCATCAAACTCATGGTTGCCGACAGTCCCAACATCAAAGCCGATGTTCTCCATTAGTTCAACGGTTGGTTCATCTTGTAAAAGAGAAGATATTGGCGAGCTTCCGCCTATCATATCTCCTGCATGAACTGTTATCGTATTTTTTTGCGCAGCCTGCTTTTGTTTCATATAAGCCGCCACATAATCCATCCGTCCATACGTTCCTTTACTGCCATCACCTTTTACATCCAGCTCATATTGCTGATCAATTTTCCCATGCAAATCATTCATGCTTAAAATGGTTAATGGGACTTCACTGGATGATTCTGACGCCTGATATCCAGCCTGCTCTGCTTCTTCTTTAGAAGCAAAAAAGATACGTTTATCCACATCGATCTCATTCCAGCTGTCAGGTGATACGTAGGTTTTTGCAGATGAATCACCCACATAACGTGTGAGCCCTTTTTTCTGCTCACGTGCTCTAAATTCAAACGGCTGTTCTAGCAGAGGATCTTCTTTATTCCAAATACCAAGCCCTTTTTCCTTGGCATCTTTCACTGCTTGCTGGAACATCTGATACTCTTTTTCATCTCCAACAGGCCAAATGAAATAAGTAGGGGCATATCCTTTTTTCACAAGCTCTAGGTTCGTATTCAGCCCTTTTTTGGTTTTGACTTGAGCTAAAAGACGTCCATATCCATCCTTTGCTTCCGGGCCAATCTTTAATGTGACTCGATCACCACTTGAAAGAAGGGTTTTTAAATAATCCGTCGCTTTTTGTCCAAAACGTAGCTGGTTTTGATCTAATTCATTTTTTGGCTTGTGGTAGGTTTCTGGTGTGTCCATATTCACGAAGCGTACCTTTGTTGTGCCGAGCACAGGCTTCTTCAAATGAATGGTATCTCCATCCACAACACGATCTACCGTTGCCTCATATTCTTTTTTGATTTTTGGCGGCTTTGGCTGGTGCTTCAGCAATTTGACATCGGTTTTGTGTCTTGGAAGTACTTGCAGCGTATCGTATCTGCTTAAAACGCCAGTAAACTCATACCATTTTCCGGTCTTCACTTGATCAATGGCACCCGTATCAACCATGACTCTAAGGACTGTGCTATGATATTTTTTATCGATGATGGCCACATTGTATCCACCGCCAGCCGGCTGATCTGGCGCCTGTTCTACATAGCCTTTTACCTTCACTAATCTTCCTTCATATTTACCTGCCTGATCCGTTTCCAATTGTTTCACTGAAACTTTTTTTGGCGAAGGCAATGGTTGATTCACAGCATCAATCTTCAGATGGTCTTGATCTGGCACAATTTCAATGAGCCCTTTATAAGTCGTGATCTTGCCTGTCACCGTGACCTTCATGCCAGCTTTTAGTTCTGGGAAGTTTTTAGGCTGCGCAGAATAAATATTGAGACCAGCTGTTTTGTCTTGAATATATGTTGATAGTTTCCCATTCCCTATAGCGGATTGATCTGCTGTTACGATACCGCTCACCGTCACCGTTTCTCCTATCAGTTTGCGAGCTTTTTTTATGTTCATCGGCTTTGTTTGTTTCCACAAAGTGTCCTTCTTCTCAGAAACACTAAACGCCTCAGCTGTCATCATACTAGGCAGTAAAGATTGCAGACTAAATATCACCAAAATCAAACAACAGACCATTCGAATGGATTGTATACGTTTCATTAGATTTCTCCCCTTTGAACTTCATCTCTTCTAGTGTACAAAGCAAATATTGAGACTGGATGGATTTCGTGTAAAACTGATCTCAATTACTTGGAAACGTAATAATCACACGTGTTCCTTCAAAGCTTTTGCTCTCAAAACGAATGGTACCGCCATGACTTTCAATAATCTTAATGGTCATCATTAATCCAAGACCCGTGCCTTTTTCTTTCGTTGTGTAAAAAGGTTCACCTAATTTCCCAATCTCCTCTTCTGGTATGCCCTTTCCTTGGTCTTCAAATATCAGCATCATTTGGTCGTTTTTCAATAATGAAGTCACTTGGATCACACCTGTTACTCCATCCATCGCTTCAATTCCATTTTTAAGAATGTTAAGGAACACTTGTTTCAGTTCATTTGGAATGCCTTGAATATGTGGCAGAGAGGGAGCCAAATTCTTTTGAATCGACACTCCTTTTAAGACCGCCTGAGATTCAACGACCATAATGACTTCTTCGAGGAGAAGGTTCACATTCACCGGTTCAAATTTAACAGATTTGCTTCTAGAGAGCACAAGGAACTCGTTAATAATAGACTCAAGCCGATTAAACTCTGACATCATCACATCGGCATAATCCTTCTGATACTTTTTACTTTGAATCATTAGCTGTAAAAAGCCTTTTAACGACGTAAGTGGGTTACGTATCTCATGGGCAATACCAGCTGCAAGCTGTCCAACTGCTGACAGCATTTCAGACTTCATCAGCATTTTCTCAGACTGTTTTTGACTTGTAATATCCTCCGAAATCCGCATGACAGTAGACTGCATTTTGTCAGGGTCATCGATTCGGTGTAAAGAGACTCTTTCCCATCGCTCACGCCCTGATAAGTCCTGAAAATACAACTCACCTGTCCAGCTGCCCTCTCTTAAACACACGTCCCATTGTTTCACTAGATCATCACATTGACACAACGCATAATAGACAGAAAAAATATCTTTTCCGATCAAGTCATATTCATGCTGTTGTACAAACTGACAAAAGCGCTGGTTGACACACTGAATAACGCCTTCTCCTGTTGCAACCACAATATGAATATGGCTGTTATCAAGTGCTGTCACCGCAAGATGAAGAGCCTGCTTCAATTTCGTCATTTCGGTCATTTTGATCCAGGTCATCACTGCTCCCTCGCGATCTTGATCATAGAAAGGCGTCAAATGAACCGTGAATTGTTCTCCTTCGTTCGTTTCAATTTCACGTTCGATCACGCGCCTATCTGAAATGACAGATTGAATATCATGATAGAGCATTTCCTTCGATAGCTTCTTCACCATCGATTGAAACGTTTGCTGGTGCCGGGTTTGAGCTGAAGTGAATAAAGAGGCAGCTGTAGGAGTGTGATAGCGAATATTCATTTCCCGGTCCACAAACAACGTGGCAAGTTCTGGCTTCACAGACGGCCGGTACAGTTCTTCTCTTGTCACCTTTAAGTTGTTAATGATATTAATAAAATGCTCGTTTGTTTTCTCGCGCACTTCTATTTGCTTGTTTTTTTCTTTTAATTGAGCCCTTGCTTCTTGCTCCTTTTGTTTGACCTCATTGAGCTCGTTTTCTAAATCGACAATTCGCTGTTGATAAACCGAATTCTGCTCTAACATCCCTTTGTCCCTGCCGTTCTTTTGATTTTTTCCTCTCTCACTCTTCCGAATGAGAATGACGTATACTCCTTTAAAACGGCGATCAAAATGTTTCACTGTAAAATCTGCATACTGCTTTCTTCCATTTTCCGAAATGAGGACATGTTGAAAGACAACCTCAGTCTCTTCAGTCCACACCTTTTGAAAGCTTTGACTTAGTATCTCTTTCATATAATCAGGGGTTACATATTCACATAATTCATCTGAGACTTCTGCATGCGCTAAGAAAGAATAGGCACCGTTTGATATCGCGAGAATTTTCTCGCAATCGTCTATGATGAAACATGCATCATACTCCTGCTCTACTTCTTTCATATATTGGACAGCTCGTTTTTTTAACTCCGTATGACCTGCATTGTATTTAGGAACGTTTGAGTGGGTGTAAATGTTCCACTTTTCATTTAACAAATGAAATAAACGAGGGATATTGGGTACCTTTTCATTCGGTCCTAATATCAACATCCCTTGATCCTTTAGTGCATATTGGAATCGAGATAAGACTCGTTTTTGTACTTCTGGCTGGAAGTACATCAGAACATTTCGGCAACTGATAAAATCGAGGTGGATAAAAGGTGAATCGATCAATAAATTGTGAGGAGCAAAGACAATATGTTTTCTAAGCGACTGCTTCACAATAAAAGCGTCACCTTTTTTTTCGAAATATCGCGCCCTCCATTTTTCTGGCATCCGTGCCATAGACTCAAGCGAATAAACACCTTTGCTTGCACTTTGGATGGCTTTCCGGTTGATGTCTGTTGCAAACACTTGAAGTTCAATGGACACTTGTCTTCGTTTCATTTCTTCTAAAAATAACATCGCAAAAGAATAGGCTTCTTCACCTGTAGAACATCCTGCAATCCAAATGCGGCATCGAGATTTCCCATTTTTCAATGTATTATCAATGATCGACGGAATGATGTGATGTTCACATACTCGAAAGGCTTCCATATCTCTAAAAAAGGAAGTCGTGCCGCTTAAAAGCTGTACATGCAGGCGATCAAGCTCATCTGGTTCTCTCTCTAATAAACGATCGTACTCGGACAATAAGGAGATCGATTGGTTCGCACTCCTCATTCTTTTTTGAATGACAGAGAGCAGTCTGCGCTTCTCATAGGTTGAAAATGCAATTCCTTTATGCATTTCAAGACGTTCAATGATTCTGATCAAAACAGGGTCTGCAACATCTGTATGCGGAACGTTGATGATGTTGGCTATATATGACGCAAGTGCAGAAGGGTCTTGAAATGTTTGATGATACATACGATCAAACCCACTATTTGTCTCACTGCACGATATGGCTGTACCGCCTTGCTCAACGATTTGAAGCAAACCACTTCCTACACAATAGCCTTTTTGAAAAAAGATCGCATAGGCCTCTTCCTTTTGCACATTGGCAAGTGACTGAAACAACGAATTTACAGCACACGCCTTGTTCGTAGGATGCTGCTCTGTTATGTGTAGCCGTTTGTCTTCTGTCAATGTCACAGCTGCATGCTGCGGACAAACATAAATCGTATTTTTCATGACTTTCTCACCATGCTTAATCGGCTTTGCCCGGTAGCCAATCGGTAAAACAAGTGCTTCCAAATCAGTTACACAATCGCCTGTCACATGATTTTGCACAACAATAAAAGAGGCATTTAATTCATGCGGAAATGATTGAAAAAAAGCCTCAAGATGATGCTGTTCAAACGGCGAAACACCGATGCCAATCACTGGTGCCTGCACATGTTCGTCTTCTATCAAACGATTAATGATTTTGTCCTGCATCTGGTACCCCCATGTTCATTCGTCTGATACATTTTTTCGACAAAAAGGAAGAAAACCCTCTAATTGTAAATAATGTTTTTGCATGAAAGGAGGAAAACTTCCTCACATTAAAACAGACTGTATAAACAGAAGGAGGATTCTTTATGCAAAACGATCAGCAACCAAACGTTCAAGGACATGTCCAGCAGCCCCAATTCAATCATGGCGGGCATGAGTTATTTGATTTACATGAGGTATTAGCAGGGACCATTAATATTTTGGATCAATACATGATCTTTCGGCAATTTATCCAAGATCCCGCATTATCCGACATGTTAGATCGACAATATCAATTTGTATTGTCCCAGTACAACGTCACGGTAGATTGCTTTTCTACTGGTCAAAAGCCTAGTGAAGAAACATCTACTTATATGATGAAAGAACAGACACAGGTGACATACGGAATAAAACCATCTCAGCCTAAGAAGCCTAATCAATCAATACAGGATGTAAAAGATGCGGGAATTACAGGGCATATGCTTGGTCTTATGAAATCTCATGCTGGATTACTCTCAATGACTGCATTAGAGGTCACAAACCCTGTGGTGCGACGTGTGCTTGCAGCGCAAATCCCGAACTTTATTGAAATGGCGTATGAAATTTTCTTATATCAAAACAAACATAGCTATTATCAAGTTCCGCAGCTTACAGCTCAAGATATGCAGGCGATGACATCTACATTTGCCCCTATGCAGGGACAAGTGCAGATGCCGCCGAGCAAAGCCAACCAGCAAAAACCGCTTCATTAAATAAAAACAACGGCCGACCTATTTACAGGTCAGCCGTTTTTTCTTTGATAATTCAGTTTAAATTGCTCTTCAAAATCTGTGAGACGTTGTCCTGTCGCTTGTTCAAACCCTCTATCAAAACGACTAGTTTTCGCCGTTTCCTCCATGATCTCATGTATGACATCTCGTCCATAAAGCTGCACAAGCTCATAGATCATATAGTAGCTTTGTAAATAAACATCTGTCTCATACGTCGTGCGAGATTCTTGCCAGTCTTGATCAGAATAAAGAGATTTGAAAGGAATGACGTCAAACCGTTCAGACGTGGCGTTCAGCACATCATAGGCCGTCCATTCTGCTGTTCCTTCATGGAACCAAAGGGGAAAGACGACTGGAGATACCTTATATGCATGCACCTTTTCATAGAAAACAAAATGGGCATACTCATGAATGAATAACGTGTTGAAAAAGTATAAAGGCAGTGTCTCTTTCTTCAACAATTCTTCCCGTTTATCTGGGTATAATCCAATCATATGATCAACATCAGAATAAAAACCTGTAATATGCTTGATGCCGGCAAATTGCTCAATCGTTTCTTTATCATCAAAATAAATGATATCTAACGGTTTATCAGCTTCATACTGAAACACTGACATCGTCCTCTTCTTTGCCTGTTCCAGCGCTTCTATGGTCAGATCGACAAAGGCGCCCTCATCCTTTGCATAGTAGATTCGAATATGTTCATAGACTTGCTTATTGAGTCCTTCCGTTAAGACCGTTTTAGGCGAAGAATGCTCCTCTAGATATTGCCCTGCCAGCTGGAACGCTACATAAATCAAGTACGCAGTGAACGCATAAAAAATCAAACCTGCTGCAATCATTCCGCTTACAAGTTTTTTATGAATTAATGACGGTTTTGCTTTCATTTACTCCCCACCTGAATTCATCCTGCAACCTCTTTCTCTTTCTATGAAAAAACAAAGATCAACAAGAGGTGATATATTTTTTACTTTATGCAGTCAGGTGCGCAAGGTGCGGTTCCAAACAAAAAAGCCGCATATGACATACGGCTTTTGTCGTAGCTATTTTGATTCAGGGAAGACACGTCGAACCGTTTCAGTAAACTCGTCGAAGAATCCTGAAATTGGTTCTCCACTTCTAATACGTTTTCCGTACCCTGCCATACGATCGACAAAGTCTGGATTAGCAGATACATACACATTATCAATTTGTTGATCCGTCGATTTGACTTTGTCTGAAATTTTCTTTTTCAAATCGTCTGTTACATCTCCGCTTTTATTGCCTTCAAGCACGACAGCAACAAATGCATTTTTCCCTGTGACAAGTACGTTCGCTGTTTTCACTTCAGACATGTTGGCAACAAGCTCTGATGCCTTATCTGCCACTTTCACCTTCTGAGGTGTTTGCACATTTGGTTGATCCTGTCTCATGTTGTCGTTCTTATATGTGACATTTTCATACTGTCGTTTCATTGTTCCTCTTCGTTCATCGCCCTGGTTGTTCATTCCACACCCAGCAGTGATCAATGTTGGAACGAGTAATAAAGATAGCATCCATTTCTTATTCATCAATTGATTCCCTCCTTTTGCTCATAGGTTTTTCATCCAGCAGACTTTTTATGCACACATCCTCTATTTCAACAATGAATTCATAAATCAGCCTTGATTGGTCATCCTAAACATGATGAAGAAGTATCATCACGATCAAATGGAGGGATTCGTTTGTTTAAAAAGAGAAAAGGTATGAGTACTGGTGCAATGATCGCAGCATCAACAGCCATCATTGCATTATTTTCACCACTATTACGGAGAAGGCTAAGCAGCATGACTCAAATGAATTTGTCCTCAATGATGAAAGGCAAAGATCAACACCATGATGAGCCATCTCGCCATGAGTCCCATTCGCATTCACGTAAAGACTCAAAAGGCACAGCTGAAGTAGGACAAATGATCAAGCAGGCATTCACCGCTGTCCAGCCAAATGAAACAAATCAGCATCAAACATCATCAAAAACATACCAAACTCATCAGCCGCCGAGAGAGTCTTACGCCCAGTCTCTTCACATTGATGAAAGTGTCATGAATGTAATGGATGATGAATCTATTCAGCAAGTACTCAATGACATCGAGCACAAATAACTAAAACAGGAGCCTTTTTTCAGAAAGGCTCCTGTTCATTCTCCTGAAAAATGCTCTTTCACCATGATGCAGAAGGAAGGTAAGAAGGTGATTTCGATCGTGATAACAAACCGTTCCACACCATCTAATAGTATCAACAGCTCTTTTTCATGCTGCCGATCCTTTTTTATTTCTACATGTCGCACAGTTTTAAAGGCATATACTCCTAAAACGGATGCGTCCTTTTTTCGAACAGCCTTCAAAGAAAATTCTTGTACTCCAAGAGACATCGTCACCACAAATCGCTCTTCCTCATTCTCAAACCGAAACGTTAGATCTTGATATTCAATGGGCATATCTCGTTCAAATCCTTCATCAGGCCACGTCTCAAAAAAAGAAAGCCAGTCCGTTCGATCTGGAAATTGTTTTCTCCTCATTTTAAACCCCTCATAAGTGAAATTTTTATTAATTATCTTGTTTCCCCTTTTCTTTTGCAACAAATTTTAGTAATTTTAAAAAGGTGATTTTATTTTGCTAAGAGACCTCTTTATTAATTTAACAATTCTTGTCACTTTCCATTATTTATTGATGCTTGTGTTTAAAGAGAATTTTTTAAAAAAGGAAGACACCCTGCTCAGACAAATTTTTAAAGGAATGATTTCTGGGTTACTCGGTGTCCTCTTAATGTTTTTCTCTATTAAAGCAGGACCAGCCATCATCGATTTAAGACATATCCCCCTTATTTTAACGGCATTTTATGGAGGCATTGCACAAACGTTCATTGCAGCCTGTGTGATCATTATTGGCCGATTATTAATCGAAGCCAATGTCGCTTCTTTCATTAATATTTTTTCCATGATATTTATCGCCACAGCTTCCTTTTTAATTGCTGAGCGTCATATCAATCACGTCGTAAAAATGCTGTTATCTATTACCATGAGCAACGTCATTGCGACGATTTTATTTATCATCATTGTCAATGAAAGATCGTTTGAACTGCATACTGCCTATTGGATGTTCTCGTATATTGCCGGTTTATTTAACTTTTATGTCATTGAGCATCAAACAAAAGCGTATCAGATGTTAAATTTGTATAAATTCCAAGCTCATTATGACTTTTTAACTGGTGTTTTAAATAAACGGAAATTCGATGAGATATTAAGTGATGCTTTTTCGCTGAACTTAAAGCAACCTATCCATCAAATGTCCTTGATTTACCTAGACATCGATTATTTCAAAACCATCAATGATCAGTATGGACATCATGAGGGAGATATCGTTTTAAAAGAAATCGGAACAAGGCTGATTAAGAACACAAGAAGCTCTGATTATATTGGGCGGATCGGCGGTGAAGAATTTGCTGTGCTTTTACCGAATTGTTCCGTTGAAAAAACATGGCAAATTGCGGAACGTTTACGAAAAAAAATGGCGGATCAGCCAATTTATTTACAAAACGGAACATCGATTCACATTACGGTGTCAATTGGCTGTGCTTATGATGCAGGAACAAGTGAAAACATGAAACAATTACCGATTATTGCAGATCAGGAGCTCTATAAAGCGAAGCAGTCAGGCAGAAACAAAGTGAGCTTTTCTGGACGAAAAAGAGAACACTTAACATAGGCTTTTTCCTCAATTTGTTAGCGCTAATTATTTTTAAAAAAGTTTTCGTATAACAGTTGTTTTTTCCCGCAAACACTGGTAAAGTAAAGGTAATTATTTTTGTTCGTATCATCTTTAAGAAGAAAGTTTTGAAAGAGTTTTCGTCTTTGAAGTTTGTGTAAGAGCAAGAATAGTGAATTTAAGCGTTAAGATCGCTTTAGGAGGAAATTTCATGTTAGAAGGTAAAGTAAAATGGTTCAACTCTGAAAAAGGTTTCGGATTCATCGAAGTAGAAGGTCAAGACGATGTATTCGTTCACTTCTCTGCTATCCAAGGCGAAGGCTTCAAAACTTTAGAAGAAGGTCAATCAGTTTCTTTCGAAATCGTTGAAGGTAACCGTGGACCACAAGCTGCTAACGTTAACAAAGCGTAATTTAAGAGCATCTGCTCTTTTAGCACTTTATAGAGTGAAGGAAAACCGCTCGGCTTTTATGCCAGCGGTTTTTTTGTGCAATAAAAAAAGAGAACCTGACGAGAGGTTCTCTTTTTATTTGTCCTTCTGCTTTAGTTTCTGTAAAGCAGAACGATACATATCATCATTCATTTTCGTCTCTGGTTCTTCTTCTTTGACAGGTGGTTCTGGCTGCTTAAACTTTTGAAGCGCCTGTCTATAGAAATCATCACCTGACGGAGCATCATCTGTCTGAGAAGGCTCTGACGCTTTTTCTTCCACTTCAGGCTCTACAGGTCTCGCCGCAACTTCTGGCTCGCTATGCGGCACGTCAGGATGATTCGAAACATCTTCTTTGATCTCTTCCTTCTCGGCCGAAGCGTGTCTGACATTGAACGCTACTAATCCGATAATGACTAGAACAGCAGCTACTAACGCTACAATAATCGTCGCCAAAAGAACCCTCTCCTTATCGCTTAAATGACGCAGTGACTGATGCTACACGTCTTCCTAATGCTTTCCCCAGCTCAATGCCTTCTGAAGAAATCACTTCATCAGAATCAATCGGGCACGTCACACCTGCTCCATAATAAGAGCCATATAACGCATTTTCTGGAACATTTCCAGGAAGGCCGACCACAAGCATCCCTTGATGGAACATTGGCGTAATCAAATTATGCATCGTCATTTCTAATCCGCCGTGTGTTGTTGCAGTGGTACAGAAAACGGCACCGACTTTATCGATGAGTTTTCCTTCTGCCCATAAATACCCAAGACGGTCAATCCATGTCTTTAATCCAGAACTAATGGTACCAAAGTGACCAGGGCAGCCCCAAATGATTGCATCCATTTGATCAAGCTTGCGGATATCCGCATCTTTCACATGATCAATGAACACTTCAGCTTGCTCTGTTTCACCTGCGCCAGCTGCAATCGCTTCTGCAAGTGCTTTTGTATGGTCACCTTCACTATCGTATACGACATAAATTTTCATGTACGGTCCCTCCACACTTATCTTGCATCTTGGTTTGCTTCCTTAGGTGCTGGAAGCAATGTCATTTCTTGTTTCTTATCCTGCTTTTCTTTTCGCTTTTTATCCTTACGTACATCTCGCAGGAACAAGCTGAGAATCACACCAGCTGCACAGAATAATGTCACCCACATGTAAGCATCATTGATGCCCATCACATTGGAATCGACTTGTGCTTTCGTAAAGAGCTGGGTCGACACATATTTTTGAGCAGCTTCTGCTGTCATGCCCATATGGTGCATCACATTAGAGACAGCCGCCTGGAATGAATTCATAAAGAACGGGTCAGCCGTATTCGTTTGATCTGCCATATTGGAATAATGGAATGTCGTGCGATTTGTATAAATCGTCGTGATCAAACTCGTACCGATCGAACCACTGATTTGTCTCAGTGTGTTTGACATCGCTGTACCATGACTGTTTAAATGCTGCGGTAATTGGTTCATCCCAGCAGTCATGACTGGCATCATTAAGAGTGACATACCAAAGGCACGTACTGCATACATGAGCACAATGTGACTATAAGATGTATCAATCGTTAGCCTTGTAAACTCGTATGTGGTAACAACCGTAATCAGCATCCCCACAATGGCAAGTGGACGAGGTCCAAATTTATCAAACAAGATCCCTGAAATTGGGGACATAATCAGCATCGCAAGTGCCCCTGGAAGCATTAATAACCCCGATTGCAGTGCAGTAAACCCAACGAGGTTCTGCAAGTAGATCGGAAGTAAGAACATCCCAGTGTATAAGGCAACGGTAATAATAATGTTAATAACACTTGATAATGAGAAAATGCTGTATTTAAACACGCGGAAATCAAGCATCGGATTATCCGCTTTTAGCTGTTGGAAAATAAAGAGAATGATCGCAATCGCACCAATGATAATCGTAGATAAAACGATTGGATCTGTCCAACCATCACTTCCCGCTTCACTCACTCCGTATAGAAGCGAAGCAAAACCAACGATCGACAGAATCGCACCAAGAGTGTCCAGCTTGATTTTTTTAGGCTCTACAATATTTTTAAACATAAAGAAAGCCGCGATAATGACAATCGCACCGATTGGTACAAGTCCATAAAACATAATACGCCATGAATAGTGTTCAATAATATAACCAGATAACGTTGGTCCGACAGCTGGCGCAAACATCATCGCAAGACCAAAAATCCCCATTCCTTTCCCTCTGTTTTCTGGAGGGAAAATAAAAAGGATTGTTGTCATGACGAGCGGCTGTAAGATACCGCCACCGACTGCCTGAATCAAACGACCAATCAGCATCGTAGAAAAGTTTGGCGCAATACCGCAAATAAAGGTCCCTAGTGTAAATGAAATCATCGCCACGAGGAATAAGCTGCGCTGGCCAAAACGCGTGATTAAAAACGCAGATAACGGAATGAGCACACCGTTGACAAGCATGTAGCCTGTTGTAAGCCACTGAATTGTCGTCGCACTCACATTAAATTCAGTCATTAAATGGGGCATGGCTACGTTCAAAAGCGTTTGGTTTAAAATCGCTACGAACAAACCGGCCATTAAAATGATCAGTAAAGACAAGGAGCCTGCTCCCTGTTTTGTCGCTGCAGGTTGATTTGCCATCTCAGACAACCTCCTTTCATTTTTTGATATCAGTCATCATTAAGATGAAATTTTGACAGAAGCATTCATACCTGGAAGTACTTTGTCAGATGGATTTTTAATTGAAATTTTCACTGCTACTTTTTGTGTCACTTTCGTGTAGTTACCACTTGAGTTTGTTGCTGGCAGCATATTGAATGTTGAGTTTGTTGCATAACCAATTTGTTCAACTGTTCCTTCAAATGTTGTATCAGGATCGCCGTCTACAACGATGTCCACTTTGTCGCCTTTTTCAATGTTCTTAATGTCTGTTTCTTTAATATTCGCTGTAATGTAAAGCTTGCTTAGGTCAATCGTTTCACCAAGAACTGTCCCAGGCTGCACTTGTTGGTTGTTTTGTACTTCTTTTTTGACTAATGTGCCATCAGCCACTGCTTTAATGTTTGTTTTTGCTTCTCCTTCAACTTTTGCAACTGTGCTGTCTTTTTGCACTTCGTCACCTTCATTGATGTCCCAGCCTTTGATTTGTCCAGCTGCTGGCGCTGTAATTTGGTACATGTCACCTGTCACTTTTGCTTCATCTGTTTTTACGAAGTTTGTGCTTTCGTAGTAGTAATAAGCACCTCCGGCAATAATGGCAAGAATCACAATAAGGCCAATAATATTCGTTAGCAATAAACGCCCTCTGTTCATGTTTTGTTTCTCCTTTCATGTATAAAAATATAGTGTCATCTGCTTTAGCAAACTTAGAATGCCCATCATCTGACAGATTATGAAACAAGCTCATAGAGCTGCCTGTTTCCACTTTTTCTACTCTGCTGAAAATGGTGTGCAGCCCATTTATACTTATTGTTCACTTATGAGCAAAAAGCAGAAAAAGAAGAAAAGACGATCGGCATCTTTTTTTGAAAAACTTATATTTAACAAGATTAAATATTAATAAATGAAAATTGAAATGTCAAAGAGAAAGTTTTACTTTTTTTCTGGTGATCCCTTCCTTCTCCACACAAAAAACCTTTCAGCCCTTATGCTGAAAGGTTTTTTTGAATGTTCTCTTTAAGAAAGAACTTCTTCCTGCTGAAAAAATTTTTTTAATGCGAGAAAAACGTCTGATTTTTGCTTCAAAATATAATGCTTAAATTTCTCATCCTGAATATGTTTATATGCTGACATTAACGTAGAATGCCGATTATATTGATTCACTTCACCATAACAAAATAAATTGGCTTTTTTCATAATTTCAGAAACGAGCTTCACGCACCGTGCATTATCAGAGGTCAAATTGTCACCATCAGAAAAATGGAAAGGATAAATATTATATCGTGACGGAGGATATCGTTCGTCTATGAGCTCTAGTGCCTTTCGATAGACAGAAGAACAAATGGTTCCCCCGCTCTCTCCCCGAGAAAAGAAGTGCTCCTCATCTACGACCTTCGCCTCTGTATGGTGGGCAATGAATTCGATCTCGACTGTCTCATACTTTGTCCGCAAGAAACGTGTCATCCAAAAGAAAAAGCTTCTCGCCATATATTTTTCCCAAAGCCCCATACTTCCGCTCGTATCCATCATCGCTAGGACAACCGCTTTCGATTCTGGTTTGGTGACTTCATTCCACGTCTTATACTTAATATCCTCTGGATAAATGGGATAAAAGGAAGGGCTTCCTGTCATGGCATTTCGTTTAAATGCTGACAGCATTGTTCGTTTTTTATGGATATTACCGGTTAACCCCGTTTTGCGAATATCATTAAACTCAATTTCCTCGACAACAATATCATCAAGTTCTTTTTGTTTAAGATTTGGTAGCTCCAGCTCACGAAACAGCGCTTCCTCTAAATCCATTAATGAGACTTCTGCTTCGTAATAATCATCACCGGCTTGATCTCCAGCACCTTGCCCTTTTCCCTGCCCTTGCTTACTGTCAGATCCATCCCGAGCGACCACATCGCCAACTTGGCTGTCTCCATCCCCTTGACCTACATGCTTATTCTTATCATAGTTGTACCGAATTTTATATTCATCTAAAGAACGGATCGGAATTTTGACCACATCTTTGCCATTAGACATAATGATGCTTTCCTCTGTGACAAGATCCGGCAAATTGTTTTTAATCGCCTCTTTGACTTTTTTCTGATGACGCTGCTGGTCATCAAAGCCTTTTCGATGGAGGGACCAGTCTTCCTGAGACACAATAAACTGACTTTTTTCTTGCCGGGACATCCATCCCCCTCCTCACCTTTTTGGACAATTCTTGTACCCATCGATTCCATTATCGTATGCTGGTCGTCGTCGAAATGACGACGATTTTTAAAAAAGACATTACCGGTGCTGGTTTGCGCCAATAATGCCTCCTTCATTTATTAACGATTCAGAAGACTGCCTACATATTTTAAGAGTTCATTTGCACTTGTAGAATTATAGCCATGCTCATCAATCAATCGCGCCACTACTTCATTGACCTTTTTCAACTGCTGCTCATCCGGCGTTTTCGTCGATGTCGTAATTTTCACGACATCTTTCAAATCGGCAAAGAGCTTCTTCTGAATGGCTTCTCGTAATCTCTCGTGAGAATTATAATCAAAGCGTTTGCCCTTTCTCGCATAAGCTGAAATCCGAATAAGGATTTCTTCTCTGAATGCCTTTTTGGCGTTTTCAGAAATGCCGATCTGTTCCTCAATTGAACGCATGAGCTTTTCGTCAGGATTCATTTCTTCACCTGTTAACGGATCACGCAGTTTGTTTTTATTGCAGTACGCCTCAACATTATCTAAGTAATTATCCATGAGAGTTTTCGCAGACTCCTCATAGGAATACACAAATGCCTTTTGAACTTCCTTCTTCGCCATATCGTCATACTCTTTTCGTGCGACAGAAATAAAATTCAAATAACGTTCCCGATCTTCACTTGAGATCGATGGATGCTGATCCAGTCCTTCTTTTAAGGAACGGAGGACATCCAGTGCATTGATGGATTCCATGTTCTTTCGAATAATGGTGGATGAAATGCGGTTAATGACATATCTCGGGTCAATTCCGCTCATTCCTTCGTCATGAAATTCCTTTTTCATCTCATCAATATCAACAGATTGGAAACCTTCGACACTTTCCCCATCATACAGTCGCATTTTTTTCACCAAATCGATATCAGACCGCTTCGGCTCTTTCAGCCTTGTCAAAATAGAGAACATCGCAGCTACCTTTAGCGTATGCGGTGCAATATGAACATCTGAGACATCACTTTCTGAAATCATCTTATGATAAATACGTTCTTCCTCTGTCACCTTTAAATTATAAGGGATCGGCATCACAATAATTCTTGAGTGTAAAGCCTCGTTCTTTTTATTCGAAATAAATGACCGGTACTCCGTTTCATTCGTATGTGCAACAATCAATTCATCCGCACTAATCAACGCAAAACGCCCTGCCTTAAAATTTCCCTCCTGCGTTAATGAAAGAAGATGCCATAGAAATTTCTCATCACACTTCAACATCTCCTGAAATTCCATCATTCCACGGTTCGCTTTATTGAGCTCTCCATCAAACCGGTACGCACGCGGATCTGACTCTGAACCAAATTCAGCAATCGTTGAAAAATCAATACTTCCTGTTAAGTCGGCAATGTCCTGAGATTTCGGATCAGACGGGCTGAAGGTACCAATGCCGGTCCGTTTGTCCTCTGAGAAAAAAATTCGTTCCACTCTCACATCCTCAATGCGGCCGCCATATTCCTCTTCGAGCCTCATCAAGTTCAAAGGTGATAAATTCCCCTGCACACGTATGCCGTATTCTCTATAGAAATCCTCCCGCAGATTTTGCGGAATAAGATGAAGCGGATCTTCATGCATTGGGCAGCCTTTAATCGCATAGACTGCGCCATGATCTGTTAGTGAATACTCTTCCAGCCCTCTTTTCAGCCTTGTGACAAGCGTCGATTTCCCGCCGCTGACTGGACCCATTAACAATAAAATACGCTTTCTGACATCTAAACGTTTAGCCGCAGGGTGAAAATACTCTTCCACTAGCCTTTCCAATGATTCCTCTAATCCAAAAAGCTCCTGATCAAAAAATTTGTAGGTTCTGACCCCATTCTCCTCTTCAATCCCGCTGTCCTTAATCATATGATAAACGCGAGAATGAGCAGATTGAGCGACAAGTGGATTTTCTTTAATAATATCTAGATATTCGCTGAATGTACCTTCCCATTTCAGTCGCTGCTCTTCTTCTCTGTGCTGTTCAATTTTCTTTAAAATATCCATATGAACCTCCTCTTTCAAGATTGAAGCTAGAAATCAGATACTGTTTTACAATCTATGCGGAGGCGTCCTATTACATGCTTTCGTTCTTCAAAATGACGAATTGGCAAACTGAATTGACAACCATCCGCAAGACCCTTCATAATAAAGGAAAAACAGGAGAAAAATGATCTTCATCTCCTGCTTTTCAAGGCGAACTTCGCAACATATGAAACCGGCAGCAAAGGAACAAAGGGATAAGGGGGAGCTTATATGAGAACGGTCATTATGATGGGCGTCATCATTACGTTTTTAGTATCCATTTTCACAGCTGGCTACGAAGGCAAGCCTGGCAAATGAAAAAAAGGATGTTCCATCAGCGGAACATCCTTTTTCATTTCGTTCATATTTTCAGCACTTACATATTCACTGAAAGCGAGATGGGATCTCGGCTTTTATCATGTTCTTATATCAAATCTCGGTATTGTTGCTGGCGAAGCGCCTCATACACAAGAATCGCTGCCGTATTTGATAGATTCAGTGAACGAACATGCTCTGTCATTGGTAAACGTAGACAGCGATCCATATTCCGTTCAATCAAATCTTTTGGCAATCCACTTGTCTCTCTGCCAAATACGAAGAAGTAGTCTTCATCTAGTTGCGAGTAATCGAACGTTGTATGCGGCTTTTGCCCAAACTTAGTGATATAGAAAAATTGCCCCTTCGGATGAGCCTCAAACAATTCATCTAATGAATCATGATAGACGACATTGGCATATTTCCAATAATCGAGTCCTGCACGCTTCAGCATTTTATCATCTGTCGAAAAACCAAGCGGACGAATCAGATGAAGTGTTGTATTTGTTGCTGCACATGTTCGCGCAATATTTCCAGTATTAGCTGGAATTTCTGGTTGATATAAAACGACATGAAGTCCCAAAAAAGTTCACCTCTAATTTTCTTTTCCGCTCAACATTATACCATTAACTACCCTTTGGAGCATCGTCCAAAATGTGAAAAAACGTATAACGAATACTAGGTGTATAAGCCGTTGAATCTTCATACGACCAGTAACGCATACGGCTGTCATACGTTTGTGCATTCACTAGAGGCATTCCGCCTTTATCATGATCAACGACAATGGTTGTATGATTATACCTACCGTCACCCTCAAAATCGTAGCAAATCACATCACCTATTTGAAGCTCTTGCGGCTCCTTGAGCTTCTTCGCTCTCAACCCCGCTTTGGAATTCGCTAAATAATTTTTCATCGAATGTGCCACCGTCCAGCTGTAGCTCCATGTATGTGGACGAACCCACCAGCCAGATCCACGGTTCGGATATCCTCTCGTTGGCGCATTCCCTGCTTTTAGACATTGTGAAATAAAATTCGTACAGTTATCTTCGAAATTTTTATAGGCTGGATTTCGTTTATTCCAATACGTTTCAGCATATTGAACAGCTGCACGCCGGTCATAGTGAAAAGCTCTTCCAAATTGGTCTTCATTTTGGAAGCGCTCATCCACCTGATCTTCCTTTTGTCGTTCTTCTAACATCATCCGATCTTTCACAAGCATGTCGTTATAAAGAAACGCTTCTCTTTTCTCAACCTGTTCCTCTAAATAAAAAGAATCGTCTATATCCTTACAGACATAAGTGAGGTGCGCGAGATATTGTACTTGCTGAGCTCCATCATCTTGAATAGCTGAATCGAGAAGTTTTGCTTTTGCTTTCGCCTTGACAATCTCAACTTGTCTTCTTGCAAACAGCTCTTTCTTTCGCTCCACAGCGTCCACATCAGACATCAGCTGCGGCTGTTTGATCGTACTGCCATTTAATAAATATGCCAGTCTGTCTTCTAACGTTTGTTCTAATAATTGTTTCACACAGACACCACCAAACTTTTTTTAACATCTCTGTTTGGTTCATTCTATGTTCAATGGGAGGTTATTTAGTATTTAAAGGTGTTTGTAACAATTCAATCCCTTTGATGATCTCTTGTTTTGCTTCTTCATCACTTTCCCGCTCAAGGGCTTTTTCCAGTTCTGAAAGCTGCTGACCATCGCCAATTTTACCGATTGCCCAAGCAGCCGTGCCTCGAATGACCGGTCTTGGATCTTTATGCATCAGGTCAACCAAATCCGGCAAAGCAGATGTATCTTTAAAGTGAGCAAGTGCCAAAATGGCATTCCGCTGAATAGGCTTTTTCCCTCGCCATGATCCAGAAACATGACCATACTTCTCTTTAAATTCACGATTGCTGATTGTCAGCAGTGGCTTTAAGAGCGGCTTTGCAATTTCAGGGTCCGGCTCCATTTCAGGATGTAGATGAAAGTCTTTCCCTTTATTAATTGGGCAGACCGTTTGGCACGTATCACATCCATACAACCGATTCCCTATTTTCGAGCGAAATTCGTCAGGTAAAAACCCTTTTGTCTGTGTTAAAAACGAAATACACCTTTGAGAATTGAGCTGGCCTGGATTCACAAGAGCACCCGTTGGGCATGAATCCACACATTTATTACAAGTTCCGCACTGGTCTTCTATTTTCTCATCCGGTTCAAATGGAACATTTGTGATCATCTCAGCCAAATAGACATAAGATCCGAACTCTGGTGTGATAATCATACAGTTCTTTGCACTAAAGCCAATGCCAGCACGTTCGGCTACAGCACGGTCAGACAATTCACCTGTGTCCACCATTGATTTTGTCCGTATATCTTCGTGTTTACTGCGCAAAAATTCTTCAAGCATGTCGAGCTTTTTTTTCAGCACAACATGATAATCAGTTCCCCATGAAGCCCTGCAAAAAATCCCTCTTCTTGCATCCTTTGTACTTCGGGGAGCATCTTTCATTTTAGAAGGATATGCGAGCGCAATGGCGACAATTGATTTTGCTTTTGGAAGCAGCAAAGCAGGATTTGTTCGTTTTTCGATATCAGGCTCTTCAAAACCGGACAAATACCCTAACGATTCATGTAAGATGAGGCGGTCCTTTAATGAATCAAATGTATCAGCACTTGCAAATCGAATTTTATCGACACCAATTTCGTTCGCATATTGAATTAACTCTTCTTTTAATTGTCCAACATGAATCACCTTGCAAACCTCCTTTCTTTGTTTCTTCAGTTGTTTTCAGTATAATACGAGTGTATCATGACCGATTGGAGTGAGTCACTGTGAAGATACAAATGGAAATCTCCCAACCTAAAAGCCCGTCTATCCATGTTGGACAGATTGAATATTCACATATTGAGATAGGAAAATCCCCTCAAATGTTAAAAGGCCGACTGCGCCTGTTTCAAGAATCTTTGTTTTTTGAATATGAAGATCAAACTTTGGAAGAAGTACCAGCGATCAAAGAATGGACGAACCTTCTAGAAGGTATCCCCTTTCTTCCGCTTCTTGCTGATATTCAAAAAGAACAATTTATTGACTCGACCAATTCCGTACAGGATTTGTCGATATTTTTTTCACTAAAATATTTCTTGCCTATCCTTACATTAGATGCCGATCAATTGAAAGGGCCTCTTTCATTATCCAAAAATGAAACTGGTCATATTGAATGGCAGGATGGCGCAGAGCTTAAAGGGTTATTTTCTCAAGCAAGTAAAGCTCAAATTTCTCAAGACACAAAAAGCATTCTTCAAATCATTCTCTTCCCACCATCTATTTCCCGGGAAAAGAGTGAGGCACTTATACAATCCTTGACGAAGATGTTTATACAAATACATGGTGGAGAAAGTGAATATGAACTCATTGAAAAAGCACTGTAGGTCACAGTGCTTTTCACATTATACTGACATAATAAAAAACGCAACACTTCGTTTATCTATGAAACGAAATACTGCGTTATAAACAAAATTATGTATTGGAGCGGGTGATGAGAATCGAACTCACGACATCAGCTTGGAAGGCTGAGGTTTTACCACTAAACTACACCCGCATCAATCTTTTAGAGACAACGTCATTGCGTTGACTTTTATTATGTTACAACTTTCTTAACAATTCGTCAAGAGAATATGAAGATTTTTCGTCAAAAAATTTCATATTCTCCATATATATTACGATAGTTATTTGTCTAGTTGCAAATACACCAAATAAGCCTGCTTTACATCTTTTAATTCCTCTTTCAGATTCTTTTCAGAACCTGTTAAACCAGAAAACTCATGGTTCATTCCAGTTGTGATGGTAGTAGAAATTAATTTTTTCTCTCCAGGAGACATGTGAAAAAGATCTGAAGCTGATATCGTTGTGTTTCCTCCCACGTCCTGTTTGAAATCCATGCTAGTCGAGAGTTTCGTTAGTTCGCTTTGCTCTTTATCTTTCCATAAGCTATACGTTACTTTTAACAGATCATCTTTTTCATCTTCTAGCTGATAGATAAAATTCACACTGTTATCGACGCCATTTTGATGAAGGTCAATGGTGATTTTTTTTGTATCTTCTTTTAATAATTGTCCATCTTTGTAATGCATACCGATCAAGGATACACTTTTATTACTGCCTTTTAGTCCTTTCACTGTCATCGCTTCAAACGGCTTATCTGATAATGCTTCCAAAAGACTTTTTTCATTTTTTGTTAGTTTCATAGGTTCGACAGTTACTTCATCGTGAGTTGCTGTTTCCTTATTTTTCTCTGTTGCAGGTTTTTCTGAGACCGTTTTCTCTGTCGTTGTTGTTTCTGCAGCCTTCTCGCCGCATCCTGCTAATAGAAAAACAGTAAATAAAAGAATGCTCCATTTCTTAATCATTGATATCCCCTTTTATACATTTATTTTTTATTATACTAAAATTTGGATTAATATACAAAAAAAGATTAGGAGAATTCTCCTAATCTTTCGCTTTTTTCTGTTTCATGGCTGATAGGAATGCCACAATGAGAAAACTGACAGCAAAAATGACAACCATATAAATAAAAAAGTTTGGTTTGATTTGGAACGTAAATGCTGACGAACCTTCCATCTCAAAAGCAAGACTGTTAAATAATAATTCATTATTTGTTTTTGATTGAAATAAGTGATAGAACAGAACACCAATGGTCAGCATCGGAAAACCTAAGAAACCTAGGAAACTACCAACAATTGCACCTTGTTTCATTGCCTGAACGTTCATGATCGTTGTCCTCCCATTCCACCAAGCAATAACTGCTTCATAATAGACTTACCATCCCCCATAAACGGAAGAAGGTAGAGCAATTGAATAAAATACGTGATTGAAAAAATGAAAAACCCTGTCGAAATTGGATTTTCTTTTAGAAATAAAACAGTCACAATGATTCCGGCTGCGCCAATGAGCCCCGGCAAAAGCGGACCAAGCAGTGTAATCCACACCTGTTTTTTCTGAAACGGATCTAAAACAGGCCTCACAAATTTCACAGACATCATATCGCTCGCAAAAAAGCCTTGAGGGCCATCCCGGCCGGCGAACTTCCGATGTGCATACCCATGCGCCGCCTCATGCAAGGCAGTTCCAGTAATTAATCCGAAATAAATAATCGTAAAATAAATCGCAATGGCTGCAATCGATGGATCAGGAATAAATAAAAAGGCGATTCCCGCCATGATCATAAAAAGCACCCAGAAAAAGATGATTTTGCGCGTCACCATCAGCAGAGCCGTACCCAATATGTGAAGAAATGAATGACCCGTGCAGTCAAACCGCTCTTTCATCTTTACTTGATACTGCTTAAAAAATTGACAGAAGGCTGTGACAGTCCGATATGGCGATTGATAATGAATCGACAGCAAGTGATGCTGATTCAGCCCCATCATCAATTGATAAAAATCACGGGCAATCACAGACTCATCGACCTGAAACAAATCGGCGAGCTCTGCCGTAATACTCGCCTCTGTCCTTTGACCATCCACTTTCGTTAACATATGATATGCACTTTCGTTAATCGGAAGCGAACTTCCGTACTGCGTATCAGTCAAATGTCTTTTTTGTAAAGTCACATATGGCGCAAGTGCCGGCACCCGCTCAATCTTTAGCTTATTGTTAAGAAGTTGAATCATGTGAATACCTCCATGAAAAACCTTTATATATGGCAAAGATGAGCAGACATTCAAATCCTGCCACAAGCAGCCACTGAAGCATTTGACTCGATTCCCCTAGCACATAGTTTCCAATAAATACAATCGGAATCATGATTAAAATAAGCGCTCCAAACGAGAAAATGCCTGTGTATGGATTATTTCGATCAAGGGGCAATAAAATACCCACCACATAAAAGAGAGCCGTTGCATTACACAAGACAGCAGCGCCAATCAACACGATCCATATCTGATCCGGGAGCGTCAGTGTTGTGATCATAAATAAAACAATTTGGATCACACCAACGAGCAAAAGCCCGAGGAACTTATAAAGTGCCACTTCCCACGGCCTTAGACCAAACGTTTTATACATCCCAAGCATACGTTTGTCATTGCCGAATGAATTAAAAGCTGTTAACCCAGCTAGCGCACATAAGACAAAATAAGCTTCTCCTTCAAAGCGGAAGGCAAACTGATAACGGACAAATAAAATGACAATAAGGAGAATGAGAAAGTTTAAAATATTTTCTTCATTTCTCACTTGTGACTTTATTTCCTTTACAATGAGTGACCACTTTTTCGAAGATGAAAATGGCAGTTTGTGCAGAAAGGTTAACGCTTTTTTCTCAGCCATAATTGGCATTAAAGCAAGAGAAATAAATGCGCCTCCCGCAGATAATAGGATGAAGAGGATCAACATCGCATAATTCACCCCGTCAGGAGACATCCCTTGTGCCGCTAAGAAAAACGGTGCTGTAAAATACATCAAATGATAATCAAACTGTACATATGATTGCTGTATTTGATTGATGTCGAAATGTGTCATTCCATACGCTACAACTAGCGCTAATAAAACAAATATCGCTGCAAATTTTTGCAACGGTAATTTTAATTTTAGTACGAGTAAATAAGTCACGTTGTAAATGAGCTGAAGCAGTGTTAAGACAAAGAGCGATTGCAACAGCACCATCAAAAAGAACGTAAGAATAAAGAAAATACCGATCCCTTGTGCAATAAAATTAGGTAAAAGCAAGATCCCGATGAAAAATAAAACAAGCCCTGTCACGACTGTCACCATCGGAATGAAGTAACCAAGACTTTTTTGAAAGGTAGACAGCGGAAACCAGCTGAGCTGCATAGAAAAACGATCTTGTTCAGGTGTTCTGACTTTGATCAGCACAAATAACAAGCTTGTAAAAATGGATGCATTGATTGCCATCGACACAACCAACAACCCAAGTGAACGTTCATCTCCATTTAAGAAAGCCTTCATAAAGACACCCGTAAAACTGTATCCGATGATGGCTCCCATTGTGACTGCAAACAAAAAGAATAAGACCACAATGATTCGCTTCGTTTGAGTATCAAAGAGCTTATACATCTCCTGCTGCCACATTTTAAGCATCATTTTAGAAATGATTAATGATTTCATCAAAATGTGCACCCCTATCACTTAACATTGAAGCTTTCAGAAACACCTGTTCCAATGTGCTTGATTGATACTTTTCTTTTAAGGCTGAAACCGTCCCTTCATCCATTTTATTTCCTTTAGAAATAATGGCGATCTTGTGGCACAGCTCTTCCGCTGAAAGCATATCATGCGTTGAAAGCAAGATTGCACCATGGTGCTCGGCATAACGTTTCATTAGTTTCTTTGTGTTTATAACCGCTTCAATATCAAGTCCTCTAAAGGGCTCATCCATGATCACTAATTGACTCTCAAGCATAAAGGCAGCAATCAGCTGTGTCTTTTTTTTCATTCCATGGGAATAGGTTTCAATCGGTCTTGATAAAGCTGATTCCATATCAAACAATTCAATTAGTTGATTTCTTCTTTGAATTGTTTTACATTCATACATAGAAGAAACGAAATCTAAATATTCAGCACCAGTCAATGCTTCAGGGAGCAGCAGATCATCTGGAACATAGGCGACTTGTTTTTTAAAGGATGGATCATCATTTGTGACGTCCTTGATATGAATGGTTCCTTCTGTATGCTTAATGATGCCGAGTACACAGTTAATCATCGTTGTTTTACCGGATCCATTTGGTCCAGCCACAGCAACGATTTGATGAGGGGCAATTTTTAAATGAAAATCATTGACAGCAGTCACGTTATTTTTATACGTCTTGGTTAAATTCTCGATCGTAAACATATAACCTCCAAGTGTCTGCATATTCTTTAAAAACAGATCAGGCTAAACCGCCCGCCACAGACGGTTTAGCCCTGGTGTCTTATCTAAGAAGTAAAAAGATGAATCCTAAGTATAGCTACTTACATTCAATTTGGACTTTTAAGCCACTTTCCCACTGAACGGCTCCTGTAAAGCTACCCTTGCCGTTTGCTAAACACCAAACTGCTGCTCCTAGAACAACTGTTGCTCCCAATCCAAGAAGGACAGCAACAAATACTAAGAACCAAGCTTGGTCCATAATAGCAGGTTCCATAGTGGAATAGTCAACTTGCGGCGCTGCATAAGTCATACTTTTCACCTCCCAGCTTATGATGATCGTATCATAGGCGTCACACTCCAAACATCAACAGAAGATCCCATTTTTGACCGAACATATTTTCGTGTAAAATGTGACTTTTTATTCAATTGTTCATGTTCAACTGTATAAATTCTCCCTTTTTTACTATTTTTCACCACAACATAAGAACCAACAAACCCATATATTGGCAATAAACCCATCTTTTTTCTGCCTTTTTTCAAATAGTTCATTTTCTTCATCTCTTCTATTTAATCTTTCATTTTTTTGAGATAGAAAGAATTCCCCCGATATATCAGATATAAAAGTCCTAATTATATGTCGTTAACACATCAAATACGACATATTAACTGATAATTCCGACAAAAGAGTGAGCATATTTTCCTTCTTCTCTTGTCTCTTAAAATATGTATATACAAGAAATCCTGTTGGGAAAAAAGCCCTTGCCTTCTTCCACAGCACATATCATTTTACTTGCATCTCTTTCTATAAAAAAAGCAAAGCAGCCCGACACAAGTATGACTGCTTTGCTTTCATTTATGAGGAACTTGCAGCAGAGGCTGTATCAGGAAAGTAATTGTTCCCAATAATTTCACCAGCAGGAACGTGTGGTCCTGCATCACCATTTCTTTTAAATGGGAGAAGCGGGAAAACAAGTTCTGCTAAATAATAAGATTCTTCTAAATGCGGATAACCAGAAAAGATAAATGTATCAATACCTAGAGACTGATATTCTATTATACGTTCTGCTACTGTATGCGGGTCCCCGACGAGCGCTGTTCCTGCCCCGCCTCTAACTAAGCCAATGCCTGCCCAAAGATTAGGGCTAATTTCAAGCTTCTCTTTATTCCCTTGATGTAATTCAACCATTCGTTTTTGCCCTACTGAGTCCATCCCTTGTAAAGTCTTTTGCGCCTCATCAATAGTCTCTTGATCTAAATGACGAATCAGATGTTCCGCTGCCTGCCAAGCTTCATCTTCCGTTTCTCTCACGATCACATGAAGTCGAATACCAAACCTCACCGTTCTTCCTTCCTTTTCAGCCTGCTTTTTCACTTGTGCGATTTTCTCTTTTACTTGTGCAGGCGGCTCGCCCCAAGTTAAATAAACATCTGTATGTTTTGCAGCGGCTTGAATGCCTGCTTCTGATGATCCTCCAAAAAAAACGGGTGGATGTGGTGTTTGAGCTGGTGGAAATAGCAGACGTCCATTTTGTGCTTGCAGATGCTTCCCTTGAAACTGAACATTCTCTCCTTTCAATAACCGCTTCCAGATGGTCAAAAATTCTTCTGTTGCCTCATAGCGTTCATCATGAGAAATGAATAGCCCGTCTCCTTCAAGTTCTTCTTTACTTCCTCCCGCTACAACATTGATCAGCAGTCTCCCGCCTGAAAGCCGATCAAATGTGGAGGTCATTCTAGCAGCAACAGACGGCTGCATCAACCCTGGCCGAAGAGCCACAAGAAACTTTAAATGAGTTGTTTCTGCAGCTAAAGCGGTCGCTGTCAGCCATGGATCTTCACAAGATCTACCAGTAGGCAGCAAGACCCCTGTGTACCCAAGCTGATCGGCAGCTTGAGCAATTTGTTTAAAATACGGATAGTCTGCCTGTCTTGCCCCTTTCGATGATCCTAAATAACGCCCATCCCCATGCGTTGGAATAAACCATAGAATATTCATCATATCGCCTCCTGTTATTTTTCACCTTGATAACTTGTGCGCCATTTGAGCAGTCGCTTTTCTAACAGCCGTACAAATGAATCAGTCATCTTACCAACTACCGCAAAGATGATAATCCCTACAAACACTTTATCCGTTTGCGAGAATTGTCTTGCATCCATAATCATGTAGCCAACTCCACTACTCGACCCCATCAATTCAGCCACCACTAAACCAAGCCAGGCAATGCCTAATGAAAGCCTCACGCCCAGAAGAATATGAGGAAGGGCAGCAGGTAAAATGAGCTTTGTGATATTTTGATACAGATTAAACTCTAAAGCGCGAGCCACATCGAACAGCTTGTTATCTACACTGCGAATTCCTAGAAAGGTATTGATATAGATTGGAAAAAAAGCCCCAAGTGCAATCAATAAAATTTTCGCTGATTCATCAAAACCAAACCAAAGAATAAATAAAGGAGTCACCGCTAAATGAGGAACTGTTCTCAGCATTTGCAAGGTCGGATCTACATACTGCTCGGTTTTCCTAGAAAAACCGACACACAGACCCATCGCAAGTCCTAAACCTCCCCCAAGTAAAAACCCGCATATTGCTCTGTAGAGACTGATGTAAAGATGGTCAAACAGCTCACCGGAACGAATCAACTCACGAAAAGATTCCGCAATGACAGTGGGTGCAGGTAGTACAGTAGAAGAAACGATTTGGGAAGCAGCAGCTCCCTGCCAAATTGCAATGAGTAAAGCAGGTAATACAAGTCCTTTTAATATGATGAAGGATGAAGCATTTCTCCTTTTTTTCTTCATTCGCTCGGTTTTAGTCACAAGGGCTGGGTTAGATGCAGCTTTCATCAACTCTTCTCCTCTTTCAGCATTTTTTCAATAAACGAATTATCTACCACCTGATTGACATCAATCTTCCGCTGTATCGCCTTTGTTTGATATTGAAAATCAGCTGTATGCTGCTGGGCGTTTATGATTTTCTTAGAAATGGGCTCATTGAGCGGCTCTGTATTGTTTAATACTTGTGTCACCACCTTCTGATCTAATTGTTTCAAACGAGCATAAAGTGTAATGGCTTCCTGTTGATGATCTTTCTGCCATTTCACCGCTTTGTCATATACTTTTAAAAATTGCACCACTAGTTCAGGGTACTCATCGGCAAACTTGGTTCTGACAAGTGTGAATCCAGGTGAATATAAATCGGTCGCTTCTCCATTAACCAGTAGCTTTGCTCCCTTTTCTATCGTTTCAAGTGATAAGAACGGCTCCCAGATCGACCAAGCATCAACTGACCCATTTTCAAACGCAGATATTGCCTCATCCGGCTGAAGCTGAATGATCTGGACATCCTTTGCAGATAAACCTGCCTGATCTAATACTTTGTATAAAAAGTCAAAACCACTGCTTCCTTTGGCAACGGCGATTTTTTTCCCTTTTAAATCTTCTACTTTTTGAATCTCACTGTTCTTATTCACTAAAATCCCATTCGCCTTTAACCCATCCTGAGATAAACCAATTTCCTTAAAATCAATACCTGCTGCCTGACCAGCTATAACAGGTGAATTACCAACCTGTGAAAAATCTAATTGATTGGCGGCGAGCCCTTCGAATTGGGGAGGACCACTTTGGAACTCCACCCACTTGACTTTCATACCTTCTTTTTCAAATGATTGCTCAAACCACCCTTTTTCCTTTGCTAAAAGAAGTGGGCTTAGACTTTGCTGAATCCCAATCCGAACCTCTTTCGGCTTGTCTTCTGATCCATTCGCTGCTTGACCACACCCAGCTAATACAAGGAGGATACCCAGAAAGAGAACGATCCTTTTTTGCCTTTTCATTCGATTTGACCTCCTTAAATTCCTGAGCCATTCGTCAGTAACAGCTCATCTGTTTTCTCAAATTCTGAAAGCACCTTTTGTCTTAAGCTCTGAAAAGCTGTTGACGTTCTATTCCTCGGGAATGGTAAGTTCACGGGAAGGATTTTATGAATTCGGCCGGGTCTTGCTTGTAACAGCACAATTTCATTGGCTAAATAAATGGATTCGTCAATATCATGAGTGACAAGCACCATCGTTGTTCTTTTCTCCTGCCAAATATCCAGCAGCACATCCTGTAAGTGTTTCCGTGTAAATGCATCTAGCGCACCAAAAGGTTCATCAAGCAATAAAATCTCCGGATCACGCAGGAGTGCTCTTGCAATAGCAACACGTTGTGACATCCCGCCTGAAAGCTCATGTGGATAGGCGTGTTCAAAACCTTTTAACCGAACAATGTCAATTAATTCATCCACTTTGCGGCGAACAGCTGCTTGTTTTAAATTGAAATTGGCAGCGATATTTTCTTCGACCGTCAACCATGGAAATAAGCGATGCTCTTGAAAAATAAAGCCCTGTTTCATTCCTGGTTCTGTCACACGCCTTTCTCCTATCACGATCTGCCCATCATAATCTGTATCAAGCCCTCCAATCATCTTCAGCAATGTACTTTTCCCGCAACCGCTCGGACCAATCACCGTCACGAATTCACCAGGAACGATGGTGAACCTTACGTTTTCAAGCACTTGAATGGTTTGTTTGTCTTTCCAAAAAGACTTATCCACAATATCAACGGAAATAGTCAATGCAAGTTCACTCCTCTTGTCATCAGATAGATACACAGAAAGGCCCTTATCCCAAAAGAGAGATAAGAGCCTTCGTGTTGTCCGATCAGCTATTCATATTGAGTTGTTAGCACCATCCTAAATCATATTATTCCTATAAATCAACTATATTTTATAAAATAGTTATTTCGACCTTGTATGCTTTTCATCAATACGATCGTAAATCGCTTCTATTCGTTCTTGATTGCTGTAAATCTCATATTTGTTCCGCTCAATCAAAATGTCTAATGTGATATCCAAATGTTTTCTGTATTTTTTTCGTTTTTTCTTTTTCTCCATCTTCTGCTTCCCTCCTGATTAAAATAAAAAAAGGCCCTTCACTCATGCCTGAGTGAACGAGCCTTCGGTTGACCGATCAGCGATTCTTGTTGGTATTTTCAGTATGCTTATGTTAATACATACTATTCCGACATGTCAACTATATTTATTGTTTTTTCAGATTTATCTAAAAAATGATTGACCGGGCAGTAAACAAGATTTATAGTCTTATTAAATATTTCTTATTAAAGTAGTTGGTTTTATCTAACAAAAGGAGGATACACACATGTCAGAAGAACTTCAATTTCGTTTAGAAACAAAAGCAATACACGCAGGTCAAGAACTGGATTCAGCCACCTATTCAAGAGCTGTACCTATTTACCAAACAAGCTCTTTCGGTTTTAGAGATAGTGAGCATGCGGCGAATTTATTCGGACTTCAGGAACCCGGTAATATTTATTCACGTATTATGAACCCGACAAATGATGTGTTTGAAAAACGGATCGCTGAGCTTGAAGGTGGAATTGGTGCACTTGCTGTCTCCTCAGGACAAGCAGCGACCACTTACTCCATTTTAAACATTGCAGGAGCTGGTGACGAAATCGTATCCTCCAGCAGTCTGTATGGCGGCACATATAATTTATTTGCTCATACCTTGAAAAAGCTTGGAATAACAGTAAAGTTTGTGGATTCCTCAAACCTTGAAGAACTTGAAGCAGCCATTACAGATAAAACAAAAGCAGTGTATGCAGAGAGCATCGGAAATCCAAAAGGCGACATTTTACATATTGAAGCCGTATCAGCCATTGCACACAAGCACCATATCCCTCTAATTGTGGATAACACACTTGCCAGCCCTTATTTGTTAAGACCGATTGAATTTGGTGCAGACATTGTTGTCCATTCAGCGACGAAATTCATCGGCGGCCATGGCACATCCATTGGCGGAGTCATCGTCGACAGCGGCAAGTTTCCTTGGAGTGATAGCGATAAGTTCAAAGGCCTGACTGAACCAGACCCAAGCTATCATGGCCTGACGTATACGGAAGCGATTGGCGAAGCGGCTTATATCACAAAGGCACGTGTACAGCTCTTACGTGATCTAGGGGCGGCTTTATCACCATTCAACTCATTTTTACTCTTGCAAGGCTTAGAAACATTGCATCTTCGCCTTGAACGCCACAGTGAAAATGCATTGAAGACAGCTCAATTTTTACAAGATCATCCTCTTGTAGAATGGGTCAGCTATCCAGGTCTTGAAGGCCATGAATCCTTTGAGCTGGCTCAAACTTATTTACCAAAAGGACAAGGTGCCATCCTCACATTCGGCATTAAAGGTGGCAAAGACGCAGGAAAAAAACTCATTGATTCGGTTCAGCTTTTCTCACATCTTGCAAACGTAGGCGACTCTAAGTCACTCATCATCCACCCTGCCAGCACAACGCATCAGCAATTAAGTGAAGCAGAGCAAAAAGCCACAGGGGTGACACCAGAACTTATTCGTTTATCTGTTGGAACTGAAGCGATTGAAGATATTCTGGCAGATCTAGAACAGGCGATTTCAAAAAGTCAGTCTTAACCAAACAAAAAAAAGCACACGCCTGTGTGCTTTTTCTTATTGATTAGTGATTGATTAACCGAATATCTTGGACGGGATAAAACACGAATGATGTTGTCCCTTGAATGTCACTCTTTGTAAAAAGACCTAAACCATTGCGACTGTCCATTGACTTTTGGCGATTGTCACCCATGACAAAGTACTTTCCTTTAGGGACTGTAAGAGGACCAAAATCAGGTGTCAGCAAGGTGCCATCTGCGGCAGCTTTCTTTTTGTTTGATGTTAAATAAGGCTCCGCCACTTTTTGACCGTTTACATATAGCTGGTCATTTTTCATTTCGATTTTATCACCAGGTAAACCAATCAATCGTTTCACATAGTGAGTACTGCGGTCTTCCCCATCAAGAACAATGATCTGTCCGCGTTTATAATCGCCGAAGTAATCGACTGTTTTATTCACAAACACCCGCTCTGTATTATGCAGTGTCGGTTCCATAGAAGTCCCCTTCACAATATACGGTGCGAATAAAAAGTTACGAATGATAAAAACAGCAATAAATGCGATTAAGATGGCTTTGATCCAGCCCCATAATTCTGATTTCTTTTTTTGTGTTTTTGTATTTGTTGTCATAAGCTCCTCCTGAAATCCCCTAGGACAAAATGAGTTATCGCCAGCTGACCGCTAGCGCCACGCTTGTTTCTCCCTAAATATAAACATATTTTGCCAACAAATCAAGCTGTAAGAGAGAAAAAGGCAAGCACCTTTCTGTGCTTGCCCAAAACTCAGTTAGTTAGCAGAAGAATCCGTTTCTGTCTCTTTGTTTGTTTTACCATAGAAATAATCAGATGGATTTACTGGTTTAAAATCAGATAGCTTATGGAATCGAAGAAGATCCCTGTACAGTACTTTATCTGACAGGCTTAACTGATTATCAACACGGGCTTTAATCGCTTCTGTCTTTTTGTTTTGTTTCACCACTTTACCCGTTTTTGTATCGTAGACCGTATTATCTACAAGGGTATATTTTGGTGTCACATAGTTTCCGTTACGGAATGCAACAGTTTGATCATGCTTCTTAGAGAATAAATCTGTTCCAAAATTCACGTACTCATTTGAATCAATACCTTGTAAGTGAAGAAGCGTTGGCATCACGTCTACTTCACCGCCATACGTATGATTCACGCCGCCTTGTTTCCCAGGGATACGAATCATGAGCGGTACACGCTGATTTTGTGCATTTTGATATGGCGTAATTTCTTTCCCTTGAATCTCACTCATTGCACGGTTATGGTTTTCAGAAATACCGTTATGGTCACCATATAATAGAATCACTGAGTCTTTATACAGACCCGATTTTTTCAAGTCCTTAAAGAATTGTTCTAATGACTCATCCAAGTATCTCGCTGTTTGGAAATAATTATCCACTGTTTTATCGCCAGTTGTTGCCTTAGCGATTGTCGCATCTTTCTCATCTAAATTAAATGGATAATGGTTGGTCAATGTCATTAAGTGTGCATAAAATGGCTTTTTCATTGATTCTAACATTGGGATTGATTCTTTAAAGAATGGTTTATCCTTCAGACCCATGTTTACAAGGTTTTCTTCATCCATGTTGTAATAAGATGCATCGAAGAATTGATCAATTCCCATATGTTTATAAATCGTGTCACGGTTCCAGAAAGATTTATAATCCCCGTGAAGCACTGCACTCGTATAGCCTGCTTTTTGATCTAAGATGGCAGGAAGTGATTGGAAGGTATTTTCACCTTTTGTCACAAACGCTGCACCCTCTGGTAAGCCAAACATACTATTATCCATCATGAGCTCAGCATCAGAAGTCTTCCCTTGACCAGTCTGGTGGAAGAAGTTATCAAAATACGTAAAATCTTCTTTTCCATGAGCTAGTTTGTTTAAAAACGGCGTCACTTCTTCTCCATTTAACTTGTAGTCAATTAAAAATGACTGGAAGCTTTCTAAATGGATTTTGATGATGTTTTTCCCTTTAGCTTGACCAAAGTATTCTGCATTTGGTTTCGCATAGTGAGAAGTCGTATAGTTCACGACATCCGTTAAATCATCACTACTCGCATTTGCTACCTGCGTTGCAT
Source organism: Bacillus sp. GbtcB10 (assembly GCF_019091365.1). Taxonomy (NCBI): domain Bacteria; kingdom Bacillati; phylum Bacillota; class Bacilli; order Caryophanales; family Bacillaceae; genus Bacillus; species Bacillus sp. GbtcB10. The sequence continues at coordinate 8,482 of NZ_JAGXJP010000001.1, read as the reverse complement.
TTTGTGCAGTTTGCACGCCGTCATAAATCGCATAGTTATAAACACCTAAATATTTCACAATATACTTATGATCAAATGTTCTCGTCAATAATTCTGGACGATCTTTTTCAGCTAAGTGTAGGTTAACGAAGAACAGTCCAACACCTGCAGCCACAATCAGCAGTGCGAAAGTTTTTTTCATTTGGAACTTCTTCACTTCTGGTCTCCAAATGACAATGGCAATTAAAATGATGATATCAAGGAAGTACAAAAGGTCATGCGGCTTAATACTTGCTAACACACCGCCAGTCATACCTCCCCCAAGATTACCGGCTTGTTTCATTGTCGGGAATGTTAAAAAATCATCAAAGAAACGATAGTACGCTACATTCGCATATAAAAGTGCGGTCATAATAAAATCAATGACAATTAAAACAATGGCCGATTTACGCCCCTTCAAAAAGAGAGCAAGTCCTAAAAACACGATGGCTGAACTGAATGGATTTAATAAGAGAAGACCCTCTTGAAAAGATCCCTTCACTCCTAAATTAAAGTCCATTTTGTAGGCTGTGTACGATTTTGCCCAAAATAAAAGGACAGCCAAAACAAAAAAGCTATATTTGTTCGCAAATATTTTTTTCATAAAACCTCTTCTTTCTTATTTTCGATCTGATATAAATGAAATCATAAAAAATTTACATTGATTTTGCAAATGTAAATCTTCTGCACCAAGCATTCCGATGCTCTTTTCTCCGCAGGTTACATGTGCTCCTTTAATATAACGAATAAGAAGCATCATAAGTTTCAAAAAAAATACGAGTAAATAAAAGGAAAAATATCCATTTACATTAAATTTACTGCCACTTCATGTTTCAGAGAATGATGAAGGTTTTGTAAATCACTCAGTACTACTTTACTTTTTTCATCTAATCGTGTCAAAGTAATTATAAAGAAAAGGAAGAATCACCTAGGCTTTTCGACTCACTTAGCCAAATTTATACAAAATCCGAACCGATTTGCTTTTTTATTGTGACTCAACCTCCAGCAATCCATGTATCCTCTCTGTTGCCACAAACCTAAAAAACAGTTTTAAACAAAAAAAGCTTGATTTCCTCTGCCAATGTAAGGTGTGATAAAGGTATAGCTCCATCAAATAAATCAAGCTGGGGGACATCCTATGAAATCAAACAAACAAATCAACATATTTGAACAAAGATTCTCAGAAGAAGTGATAGACATCATGGCTGTTACAGGACCTTCTGGAGTCGGCGCAGGAAAAGCGGGAAAAGAAACTCTTTGGACTGCTTCAATCCCGCTCATTGCATGGAAGGAAAAAGACCGTATCATAACCGAAAAAGTGAGACTGTGCTGGTTAACAGATGAAAAGGGATTACGAGAAAAACAAGCGCAATTACATAAAGAATCTATCGTCACACTTCAAGTACGTAAAGGTGAAGATGAATTTATGCTCGTTTCACTTGTTGATACAGATACTGAAGATAAAGAACTTCAAGAAATATTAGAAGAAGCTCAACAACCTATCTTTTACCATGATGACAAGCTGGGTACCTTTGAATTAGTGAAAGGACTAGACTTATTTGAAACAACCATCAAGTGGGGCAATGAGGAGTGCCTTCTTTACTTCAATCTTGAAGAAGAGGAAGAAATGAATGACTCTCTGAAAACGGCTAGACAACTCGTAGAAGAGCAGACAACATGGGATGCCTCCATGAAGTCATATGCAGCAAATCAGCTGATTGAACTAGCAAAAGATTGGCAGGAACAAGACGACTCCGCTGAACATTCAGAAGAGATCACACCGGATCAATTTATCAGCCGCATCTCTCTTGAAAGCCTCCATGCTTATCCAAATGGAGAATTCGAAGCCTACTATCATGACGGAGATTTATTTTGGGGACATGTCATCATTGTCTCTGGCAATATGAATGGAACGTTTCAAGATGCACACATTGCTGGCTAAAGAATGGGGGATGGATAAATGAAGATCAAAGCTTTTGACGAATTAAATCAACTAGGAAAAACACCTATTGTAGCCAAAATAGGCGGATTTCGTCCTGATCCATCTAAGTACAGCTGGTTTGCTGGCCATTTTTTCATCCAACGTGATAAAGGGTGGCCGGCAGATCAAGATGGAGCTATGATTCCCATTTTACAAATGTATTTACCCGAAGTACCAGGGGGAATGAACGGCTTTGATGAATGTAAGATGATTCAAATTTTCATCAACAAGAAAACCCTTCCGATTGATATCGCCAAAAACGGTGAGGGCTGGAAACTCATTGAATATTCATCAATGGAAGGATTAGAAATCGCTGAGACCCCTGAAGACGTGAAAGGAATGAAACCTTTTCAGATAGAGTGGCTCGAAGGGGAACAACCGGATTATCCATGCTGGGAGGAAGCTTGGTCATACGTTGACTTATCAGAGGTTAATGAAAGTGAAGAAGCGACAGATCATTTCTTCGAGCATTACTCAAACTACTCGTTCACAAAAATCGGTGGATACGGAGCTTACATCCAATCTCCTCCCCACCAGATGTCAGGAGAATTCATGCTGCAAATCGCCTCTGAAGAAAAACCTCGGTTCATGATTGGTGATAACGGCACGATGTATTTCTATTACGACAAAGACAATAAAGAATGGTTCATGCACTGGGATTGTTTTTAAAACCAATTGAAAGGAACCATTCCCCTTTCTAAACGTAATAAACGATATGAAGGGGGCCAGTGATATGGGATTCATTTTAGACATCTTCAATCTTGCTCTGTATATCCCTTTTCTACAGGTAGATGAAGAAGATATATCACGGAATGCAACACAGCTAAAAAAATACAGCTGGTTTCAAGCGTTATTAAATGATCAAACGAGCAGAGAGCTGATCATTTATGATCAAGGAGTCCGCCGTGTAATTGGTCAATTTAAGACGAGTAAACTCCATAAGAAGCCATACAACATCAGATGCGAACGAAAGGTACAACAAGCCATACACCGTGCCATGTCAAAACACGGAAAGATCCGCACTTAGCTGTGGCTCTTTCCGTACAAATGTAATAAATCCTTTTGAAGAAAACAATTGACGCTCGGACAACTCTCCCCGTATATTATGTATAAATCCATCTTTTTATAGAAAAGGGGGCCTCACATGCGCTTGTTTAAGAACTGGAGAAAAAAGCAGCACAAACAGCCGATTACTTCAGAAACGCAAGAAGACAGCATCCCAATTAATTTTTCCACCCTTCCCTTTGGCACAGACACCATAGATGATTTTTTGTTCAACTTAGACCTAACCTCCAAACTCATAGATCCATACAAAGAAGCAGACACGAACAAATAGAACCTAAACTTTCGTGAACCCTCATCCAATATTGGATGATTTTTTTATACTTAGAGGAAGGTGTACCCCCTATGAAGACATATTATTTCGTCAGACACTGTCAAGCAGATGGACAATCCGAGGATGCGTCTTTAACGCCTCAAGGCATCACACAATCGCATGAACTCGCACAGCTTTTTTCCGGCATTCAGCTCAATCAGATCATCTCAAGTCCTTATAAACGAGCGATCCAAACCGCTGAGCCTCTTGCTCATGTCAAACAGATCAAGGTACAAATTGACAAGCGTCTCTCTGAACGTAGGTTAAGCAGTCAACCAATGGAAGATTGGTATGAAAAACTAAAGCTCAGTTTTTCGGACTTGCATATGACCTGTGAAGGCGGAGAATCGAGCCAAGAAGCGATGAATCGTATTGTAGAGGCACTCTATGAACAAATAAAATTAGGAAGAGATCATACTTTATTCGCCACTCATGGCAATATTATGAGCCTGCTTCTAAAACACGCCGATTCTGCAATTGGATTCAAGGAGTGGGAACAACTAAGCAATCCAGATGTCTACATCCTGAAATATTTTAAACCAGGCCATGTAGAAATAGAAAGAATATGGCATAAATAAAAAAGGCAGAGTTGACCCCTGCCTTTTTCTTATGAAAAACAACTATTAGTGATAGTAAAATGTCTGTACCCACTCATAGGGCTTCTTACGATCCGCACACCATTTCACAAAGCCTCTTGTCTCCGTCTGCTGAAATTCCTTCCAGTCCGATAAAAGCTGGTTATAGTAGACTGCTAGTTTTTCAACATTGGTTTGAACCTTTTTATCTTCGATCAGTTTCATGACATCTTGAATCCCTTGAATTCGCTCATGATCTTTCTCATAGGTGCTTAAATAAAGATCTTCATGTATATGATGGAACGAATACCACAAAGCCGAGAAATAGGTTTCGCAAATTTGGACAATCACTCGCTGCTCTTTGCTGCCTCCCATCTCTAATGCCTTCAATAAATAGGGCAGCCCTTCCTCCTGATGCACAAACAAGCCTTGCCATCGATACGGTCTGGCATCCATTGGATCAATATTTTCCCACTCTTGAAGAACAGGGTGGATCACCCCATTTACCAATGGATACACAAGCAAATGATGACCATCCTCAAAACGTTCAATGTAATCAAACAGCCAAGCAACAAATGAACGCCGTGCTGTAAATTCGTTCTTATTCATCTCTTCAACAAAAGACTGAAGAACCTTTAACGCATCTTTACGCAGACCCTGTTCTTTCCTGACACAGTACTGTCTAAAAAGCGGATAATCATGTGATCGCTCATCTTCAATAATAGTCTGTAATATCGTCTTCGTTTGCAAGATAACAACTCCGCCTCTTTACATTCATTTTATTGAACTATTATAACCAATTGTAACATCCACATGAAACTAGTAAAAAGATGAGTTGTCCTTTTTCTTTTATAAAACCCTTGGCATCCTCAAACCCATTCTTTTCTGTGCTCATGAATGAATTGTATGTCTTTTTGATAATGTTCAAAGTGCCCCTCATGAATCATTTTTTGAAAAGCTCTATCCCCTTCACTCGCTTTTCGCTTCATGTATTGACATAAACCTTCTAAACGCAGCAGCACCATATCCACATAATCTTCTGCTATGTCCTCACCATAAGCTTCAAAAAACAGTTTGACTCTATACTTTATATGGGCTGCATGCTCTAATGAATGATAATTCACGACCTCCCCTGTTTCAGTGCGAAAAAGTCTACTGAGAGGCACACATGTATAAAGGGTATATGCAATATCCCAAAGCCTTGGACCAGGGGCAGCTACATCAAAATCAATGATTCCCACTGGCTTTTTATTTTTGAAAATAATATTGTACATCGCAAAATCATTATGGCACACAACCTCTATGTTGTTAGGCGTATTGTCCATTCGTTCCCAATCGTCTGAAATGGGAAAATCACTAACAGCATCATGATACAGTCTAAGCATTCTCGCTATTTCTTTTAAAGCATTGTGAGAGCACATGTATTCTTTTAAGGGATCATGACCGGCTACACCTTCAATGAAGGACAAGATCTCTCTACCTTTTTCATCAACCCCTAAAAACGTTGGAGCATAGGAGAAATTCTTTTTTTCTAAATGCTTTAGCAGCTTTTGTATATTCATATTGTCTGACTTTACCTCTCTGCGAACCGTATCTCCTGAACGATATACGTTGGAGACATTTCCACCTGTCAATAACTCTTCATGGTCATTTTGTTTTTTCATAAATTCTCCCCCAAACTGGGTCACAATGATGATGCAAGCTAAAGATGTGTATGTACCCACAAATATTCATTTAGTTACACAAAGGTAATTCACTGTTTTATGTGAATGCGCTACTCCATTTTGATTCCTTATATGGTTAAATGTATCGTACCAAATGTTGCAAATCATCTAAAGTTTATTCTGTTAAAAGTAGTACATGCTCATTCTGTTCTAATAGGATTCTATTTTCATCTAAATAACTCATTTAAACCACAAAAAAACGTTTCACCACGAGGGTGAAACGTTAGATTCATGGTAAAAACCAAACTTTTAATAGATACCGGTGACCGGGGTCGAACCGGCACTCCGTGATAAATGATTTCAAAAAGGCAAGGTATACCTTCTGAAAGTAAAGCAGCCGTTAATGAAATAAGAATTAAAGTTCTTCTTGATATATTGCTGATTTAATCGGCTTTAAAGTCAAAGGAATTTTAAATTCATGAATACTCTCAATATGATGAAAAAAATGATCTATATCGTCATAATCCATTGACCATTCTTCTACCACCTTTAACTTTTTTAACTCGCTTGTTGGTTTAAATAAAAATTCACAGTGCAGTTGTTCCATATGAGAATAATCATCTTCTTCATAAATTGTAAACTGACGTACAAAATCAAGATGAAATAGTTCCTCTCCTGTAAAATCATAGACACCACACTGAAATAAAATTTCTTTATCTTCTTCGCCCTCAACGGTCTCCTTTGAAAAAGCCTTAAATGTTTCCCAAACCTTATTTATCTCATCGGTATCTTCACCGATGCTATCTTTAAGATAACTTTCAGCATTTTTAACCGTAATCATTACAACACCTCTTATGTACAATTTATCCAATCCATCTTCAATTGTCCTGCCCCTTTAGTTTAATCATAAGGTAACCATCAATAAAGTAAAAGTCAATCTCCTTTGAACACGATTTGAAGTAATTTTTCCGTGTGAAAAATCAGCTAAACAACAAATAAAAAACGCCCTCCTACAATTTGTAGAAAGACGTTTTAAACGTTAATATTCCTTAATTCTTCTGTAATTGACGATAATAAAGAATATCTTAAACTAGATACCGGTGGCCGGGGTCGAACCGGCACTCCGTGAGGAACACGATTTTGAGTCGTGCGCGTCTGCCAATTCCGCCACACCGGCATGATCATTAAAGAGCGCAACTTATAATAAATAAAAAATGGTGCCGAGGGCCGGACTTGAACCGGCACGGTAGTCACCTACCGCAGGATTTTAAGTCCTGTGTGTCTGCCAATTCCACCACCCCGGCAGTCTTTTCAAAAAAGGCGACACCCGGATTTGAACCGGGGATAAAGGTTTTGCAGACCTCTGCCTTACCACTTGGCTATGCCGCCATAATTGGAGCGGAAGACGGGATTCGAACCCGCGACCCCCACCTTGGCAAGGTGGTGTTCTACCACTGAACTACTTCCGCATATCAACTGGGCTAGCTGGATTCGAACCAACGCATGACGGAGTCAAAGTCCGTTGCCTTACCGCTTGGCTATAGCCCAATAATAAAATGGGGCGATTGATGGGAATCGAACCCACGAGTGCCAGAGCCACAATCTGGTGCGTTAACCACTTCGCCACAACCGCCATAGATGTTATGAATCATATAATTGGCAGGGGCAGTAGGAATCGAACCCACACCGGAGGTTTTGGAGACCTCTGTTCTACCGTTAAACTATGCCCCTATGAAAATAAAAATGGTGGAGGGGGGCGGATTCGAACCGCCGAACCCGGAGGGAGCGGATTTACAGTCCGCCGCGTTTAGCCACTTCGCTACCCCTCCACATTTGAAAAACAGTGCCGGCAAGAGGACTTGAACCCCCAACCTACTGATTACAAGTCAGTTGCTCTACCAATTGAGCTACACCGGCAAATAGTGGTGGCTCGGGACGGAATCGAACCGCCGACACACGGATTTTCAGTCCGTTGCTCTACCAACTGAGCTACCGAGCCAAGTATTCTTTTTAAAAAATGGCGGTCCGGACGGGACTCGAACCCGCGACCTCCTGCGTGACAGGCAGGCATTCTAACCAACTGAACTACCGGACCAATAAAGAGAAATTTGGTTGCGGGGGCAGGATTTGAACCTGCGACCTTCGGGTTATGAGCCCGACGAGCTACCGAACTGCTCCACCCCGCGACGATATAAAAGATATGGTGGAGGATGACGGGCTCGAACCGCCGACCCTCTGCTTGTAAGGCAGATGCTCTCCCAGCTGAGCTAATCCTCCGAATAAAATGCTGGTATGTATTTCTATAAAAATGGTGACCCGTACGGGATTCGAACCCGTGTTACCGCCGTGAAAGGGCGGTGTCTTAACCGCTTGACCAACGGGCCCTTTATTATGTAAATTGTGGCGGAGAGCAAGGGATTCGAACCCTTGAGACGGGGTTACCGCCTACACGATTTCCAATCGTGCTCCTTCGGCCACTCGGACAGCTCTCCAAATTGGCTCCGCAGGTAGGATTCGAACCTACGACCGATCGGTTAACAGCCGATAGCTCTACCACTGAGCTACTGCGGAATGAAGAAAGCCTGGCGATGTCCTACTCTCACAGGGGGAAACCCCCAACTACCATCGGCGCTGAAGAGCTTAACTTCCGTGTTCGGTATGGGAACGGGTGTGACCTCTTCGCCATCATCACCAGACAATTTAGTGACAAAAGATATTATACTATGTATTACAAATAAATCAAGAGATATTTCAAAAAATGTTCTCTCAAAACTAGATAACAATGTTCATGCTTCACATTAGAATATAGGTTAAGTCCTCGATCTATTAGTATCTGTCAGCTCCACGTGTCACCACGCTTCCACCTCAG